>NZ_JBHSFY010000006.1:0-337310 GCF_042654045.1 Flavobacterium chungangensis | reverse complement strand
GAGTATATAAATTATTATAACAATGACAGAATTAAACTTAATCTAAAAGGAATGAGCCCGATACAATATCGAGCTCATTATTATAAAACTTAATTATTAATTTGTCTAAACTTTTGGGTGCAGTCTATTTTGAGTCAGCCCTGTTTCAATTGAAATTAAAACCTAAGAATGAGATTTTGTGAAATTATTTTACAGCAATTTGGTACGTTGCCATTTTCCAGATTTCATCGTATTTTTTTCCGTTATGTTCACCTGCAGATTTCTCTGTATAAGCAAACTCAACCATATAATTTCCTGACCAGATAGGAGTAAAAGAGATTTCTCCTTTATCATTTGTCCATAATTCTTTTTCCCATCCGTTTGGAGCAATTACTTTAATTTTTTGAGATTTTGCAATAGCACCTTCGTATAAAGCAGAAACATTAATTACAGTATTTTTTTTCGCGATATCGGCATTTTCAGAAAAAACACTAATTTTATTATTGTTAGCCGTGGCTACATTTCCAGCCGATTTGTTTCCAACAACAACGGTTGCACTAGAATTGTAGTCTAATTTCATTGTTCCGTAAACATCTCCAACGGTATGATGCATTACAATGGTATAAACTCCATCTTCATCTGGTGTAAAGAAAGCTTGGTATTTATTATCTAGAGCTTTAGAAGTTAGTTTAGTTTCTTTTTTTGAAGGAGAAATTACAACTAGAGAAAAATCTTTTAGATCAGAAAACCATTTATCAGCTTTTGTAATATCATTATCAGAGAATTCTCCAAAATAAACAGAAATTTCCTGAGCTTTTCCTTTTGTTCCTGTTGCTTTGGTGTCAATCCATAAAGCATGGGCAAAAAGCTGAGGTGCAGCAAAAAGCATTAGAAATAAAAAGCTTAGTGTTTTTAAAGTATTTGATTTCATAAGATCAAGTTTAAATTATTAGAATGATATTTTTTACAAACATAAGTCTTATTTAGAATAATTAAAAATAAAACCCGCAAAAAGTGCAATAAATGGGAGAGAGAACCTTAAGAAGTTACTTTTTTCTTTTTATTATTTCGTCCCCACCAAATTAAGAAACCCGTTATGGGTAGACTTGCAGCAACTAGACTGGCAAAAAAAGCAAGAACCTTTCCTGGAAATCCGAGGATGCTGCCAACATGTAAATCGTAATTAATGAACCTGAATTTTTCCCCGTTGCTTTTATCATTGTAAGTTGTAATTCTTAGCGATTTGGCTGTAGATCGGTCAAACTCCATTGATACATCATCAAAACGGTTTTTGTATCGTATAAAGGTTTGAAAAGTAGCTAGAGAATCATCTTCTTTTGGAATGAATAAGTAATAACTTTTGGCATTTGGATTTGCTTTTTTCGTCGCAGCGAATATTTTATCTGTGGCTGTATTTTTAGTATATTGAGTAGTATCAGAAACTAATTTTTCTTTTGCAATTGTTTTTCCTCCGTTAAATAGCCATTGAACACCTTTATCATAACATTCAAAAGCCCAAACTAATCCAGTTAAAGCAATAATTAAAGCAAAAATCATGGTATAATATCCCAGAATATTGTGCAGATCGTAGTTTTTGCGCTTCCACTTTGTGGTGTTTTTCCATTGAAACCAAAAGCGTTGTTTTGCTGCGCTTTTGTTTTTGGGCCACCACAAAATTAAACCTGTAATTAATGAAATAATAAAAATAATAGTTGCCGTTCCTGTAATTGGATCGCCAATTTCGCTTCTAAAACAAAGTGTCTGATGTAGCGCTCGCACAAAAACAAAAAACTCAAAATTATACTCTTCCAGTTTTTGCACATTTCCGGTATACGGATTTACATAAGCATACGTGTTTTGATAACGATTCCAATACCAAATGGCATCTTTATCTAATTCTTCATAGAACCAGACAATAACGGTACGTTTATCATCATTTATAATCCTAGCTCCAGAAAGCTGTTGATTAGGATGGACTTTTGCATTTGCTTCTTTCGCAATTTGAATTAGTTGGCTAACAGGTAGTTTTTTATTTTCAACCTTATCCACATAATAGTATTCATAAATTATGGGGCGCAATTCTTCTTCAAAAACATACAAACAGCCTGTAATTCCTAGGATAATAACAATTAAACCAGAGGATAATCCTAGCCATAAGTGAGCCTTCTTTATAAAATTTTTAAATGTCATGTTCCTATTAAATGTTTTTATCAAAAAAGCACCTCATGGTTTTTAGTGAGGTGCTTTTTATATTTAAATTTTTAATTTGGTTTTAAAACTTAATAGTTAAACTAGCCAAGATATTTGTTGGAGCTTGAGAAGTTCCCCAGAAATCCCAGTATCTTTCGTTTGTGATATTATTAAATTTCAAACCAACTCTCCAAGATGTATGATCATAATATACAGATCCATTAAGAGTAGTGTAAGAAGGCATATAAAAAGTATTATCGGCAGTAAAGAAATTTTTGTCAACATAATTTGCACCCAAACCTAAACCAAGACCTTTTAGTTTGTTTTGGAAAGTGTAAGAAGTCCAAAAGTTCACGACGTTTTCAGGAGAACCAGTAGCTTTATTTCCTTCAATATTAGGATCGGAAGCTTTTACAATTCGGTTATCATTATAACCATATCCGGCAATAATGCTTAATCCGTTAATTGGAGTTGCCATTACTTCAAAATCAAAACCTTTACTCACTTGTTTTCCATCTTGTTCTGTAAAACCCGTAGCATTTACTCTTGTAGCATTATCGATTGTAATATTGTAATAACTTGCAGAAGCGGTTAATTTTTTATTGAATGCTTCCGCTTTAATTCCACCTTCATATTGTACCGCATAAATAGGATCTAAAACAAATTGAGTCGCATCTGGTTGTGTTACCGGCTGCATATTTTGAAAACCATTCATATAATTTCCGAATACAGAAACTTGGTCTTTCACTAATTCATAAACCAGTCCAAGTTTTGGAGCAAGAGCTGTTTGGTTATATCCTTCAACAGTTCCCACTTTTTCGCGATCAAAATTATCCAAACGTAAGCTCAACATAGCCGAAAGACGATCTGTAAAGTTGATTACATCAGATGCATAAACGCTAAATGTTTTTTGATCTGCAACTGGAGATGTTGTAAGAACAAGACCAGCATCAACAGCTTTTCTTCTGATAGGAGAGAACGGAGTAGTAATATCAATATTATCAAGCGTAAAAGTAGTTCCTCCAGAAAAGGCTCCGCTGTAAAGTCTGTAATTGATACCTGCAAGAAATTTATGTTTGATGCTTCCAGTAGAAAACTTCCCATTTAAATTTTCCTGAATATTAGTGTAGTTGTTATAAATTGGTCCCCAAAGTCCAACTCTTCTAGCTACTTGCGTTGGAGAACTCCAAACAGCATAACTTTGGTAACTGCGCTCTACATCTTCGCCAACAAAAGAGAATAAAGTTGTAGACTTCCAGTTTTCTGATATTTCATATTCTGCTTGCGCGAAAACTTTAGTTGCTTTTGTTTTTGCATCATTATCATCATGAAACATAGATTTTCTGTAATCTATTTGCAAATCATTCGGATTTGTGATTCCAGAAGTTGCTGCGTATGTATTGTAAGTGCGTCTTGTGTTGTTTACGTTATAAAGTTCAGCATCAATATTAAAAGTCAATTTTTCAGATGCTTTGTACGTAAGACTTGGTGCAAAAAGTAAAGCATTATTGAAACCATAATCTAAGAAACTTTTCTCTCTGTTAACCGCCATATTTATTCTAAACAAAACACTTTTGTCTTTGTTTAATGGAGTGTTCACATCGGCAGTAAGTCGGTTTAAACCATAACTTCCAGTAGTGTATGAGACTTCTGCAGCAGTAGTTTCGTGAGGTTTTTTGGTCACTAAATTTACAACTCCTCCAAAAGAAGAAACCGTAGAACCAAATAAAGTTCCAGATGGACCTTTTAATACCTCAATTCGTTCTACGTTTCCAAGATCAACAGAAGAACGACCAGAAACTGTTTCCATTCCGTTTCTAGCATTTATTCCCGTCGAAAATCCCCTGAAAATTACTCCAACACCTCCCGATGGATAACTAATCGAAACTACACCAGGCGAGTTTTGTACCGCACTTCTTATATCTACAGAAACCTGCTCTTGCAGTAATTCTTTATGGATAACGCTGTAAACTTGTGGATTTTCAAGATTTTTAAGAGGCATTCTCGCAACGTAATCTGTTTTTTTAGAAACAATACTTTTTGGACTGTTGATGATCACTTCTTTTAATTCTTTATTCGAAACTTTCAGTTGTAGATTAACTGTCGTAGTCTCGTTTTCTGTAACCGTAACTTCAGTTTCTGCGGTTTCGTAACCTGCTAAAGATACTTGAAGTGTATAAGAATTGGCTCTTACTTTATTGAAATCAAAAGTACCATCGTCATTAGAAACAGTGCCATATTTAGTGTTTTTAAGAATAATGTTTACACCCGCTGCAGCATCGCCATCTGAGGTGGTAATGGTTCCTTTAATTTTTCCGTGGTTTTGTGCAAAGGCAGATAAAAACGAAAACAAAAAACTGATAGAAAATAGAAAACGTGAAGTCTTCAAACTGAGATAATTCATTGCTAATTTTATTTGGTTTATAATTAGTTTTTATTTAGAATGAATAAAAACAATGCAAATGTAAAAATTAAAATAACTTTAACAATTTTTATTTCTACCATTTATAAATTAAATTGTTAAATGTTGATTATGGAGCAATTAATCAAAATTCTTATTTCAAATTGTAGTGTGATAAACTTTAAAAAGACTTAATTTTGCGGTCTGAAAAATGACTTCATGATTTTACCATTCTTTAAAAAGATTCAAAATACGCCTAGAGGATATCGTATTGCTAATACTGTTTTTTTCTTTCTGTCAGGTTTTGGTTATTCTTCTTGGGTTTCAAGAATTCCACATATACAAGCCCAATTAAAATTATCTGAAGCTGAATTTGGTGCAGTTTTATTTGCTTTTCCAATAGGTTTAATGCTAACAATGCCTTTTACAGGAAAACTATTAAATAAATACAGCAGCCGTTATATTATGCTTCTTGGTGCGGTTATGTTCAATATTGCGTTGTCTCTGCCTGGTTTGGCGGCATTTGTTTGGCAGTTGGTTATTATACTTTTATTTTTTGGAGCTTCTCGTAATATTTTCAATTTATCTATAAATGCACAGTCTCTAGAAGTGCAGAAACTATATCCAAAATCTATTATTACGCGTTTTCATGCCGTTTGGAGTATTGCCGTTTTTTCAGGTGCGGGATTAGGTTATGTAATGGTGACGCAGAAAATTGCACCATCGCATCATTTATTGGGAGTAAGTATTTTTATGCTGGCGCTAACGGCTTGTTTTTATCCGATGAGTATTCACAACGAACCTGTTCCGGTAAAAAAGAAGTTCTTCTCTATGCCAGAAAAAAATCTGGTAAAATTCTCTCTAATTTGTTTCGTATCTATGGCTTGTGAAAATACCATGTACGACTGGAGCGGAATTTATTTCGAAAATATATTAAAAGCTTCTCCAAAATTAACCAGTGCAGCATTTGTATTTTTTGCTTCGGCAGTAACATTAGGGCGTATATTTGGGGATTATGGCGTAATGAAATTTGGAACTAAAAAAATCCTGCTTTATAGCGGAATCTTAATTACAGCTGGTTTCGGAGTTTGTTTTATTTTGCCGTATGCATATCCAACAATTTTCGGTTATGTTTTAATCGGATTTGGGGTTTCTTGCGTGGTTCCGTTAGTATTTAGCATTGCCGGAAGATCTTCAAAATTAAGCAGTGGTTCGGCCTTAACTTCAATTTCAACAATTGGTTATTTAGGATTTTTATTGGTTCCGCCAATGGTTGGTTTTATCTCTGAATATTTAAGCATGAAATGGGCGTTTCTAGTTATGGCACTTCTCGGAATTTTGATGATTTTTATGGTGAATAAGATCGGGGAGAATGAATAGTTTAAAGATGCTAATGCTTAAAAGGTACAGAGTTGTCTATTAATCTATGGAAATTCCAAAGTATACTTTGCTTTAAAAATTTGTTGTAATTTCAATTTTATAAGCTTCTTTAATTTTTGATGCAATTTTATAAGCTTCCTTTTGATCATTTGCAAAGTAGATTGTTAAATAGTTATCTTCATTATCTACAATATTTATTTTAATTGTTTTTTCATTGATAGTGGACCTAATTCTATTTCCTGCACCACCTTTTTCTATGGCGTGCTTAACAATAGTTTCAACTAAAGAAATGGATTTTATTTCTGGAAATAATTTCCATTTTAATCTAATTTTGATTCCATAAAAAGAATATAATTTCCTGAATTTATTCTTTTGAAAATCAATTTCTAAACCTTCAGTTGAAATGAAAAAGATTCCCCAATATGCTAGCAACAGATAAATAAAGAAATAACTAAATCCATTCTGCTTATTTATAAAAATCGCAGCAAGAAAACCTAGGACAAATAATAAACTTCCAATTGTAGTTTTGTATAAAGGAACTTTTTCAATATAAATGTAATTAGGCATTTTTCTTTTACAAATAAGAAACAATTACTTCTTCGTCATAACAAACTTCTCAGAACTTGGTTTTCCATTCATGTTCCCAGAAATTTCTGCGGTTAAAGTATTATTTGCTCCTTTTGTATAAGTAATTTTTTGAGGGTAATCGTGTTTTGGATTCTCGAAAACCAATTGCTGATCTGTTTCTGAAGTAGAAGGGAAGAAGACCGGTTTGTCATCGTTTTGACCTTTTACTGTTGCTTTGTAAGTAAGCGTTTCGCCTAGCTGTGCCAAAACAATAGTTTCAAAATGCAAAGTGTCTTTCCCTTTTATAAAATAAGAAGAAGCACTGAAAGTACTGTCGTTTAGTTTTTGCCATTTTTCAGATAAAATGCCTTCAGGAGTTTTATTTTCCCAGTTTCCAATTAACCAATCGGCTTTTTTGATTTTGTCTTTTTCAATGGTTTCTTTTTTCTGGCAAGAAACGAAAGCTATAATAAGGGCGATAAGAGTAATTTTCTGAAACATATTTTTTGAGGTTTTTGATAGCACTAATGTATGAAAAAAATGTTTGCCACAAATTTCACGAATTCTCGCGAATTTCTTTTTTATATCTGCCACAGATTAAAAGGATTGAAATGATTTTTTTTACTGTGTGTTTTGCACAAGTTCTCTTATTTTTTATTTCACGCAGATTTAAAAAGATTTAAGCTGATCCATACAGATTTAGATCAATAAAAATCTAATTAATCTGCACAAATCTGCAAAATCTGCGTGAAATAAATTAGTATAAATTTCCGTAATTACTACGTTTGTCCCTTCGGTCGAGTCGTGGCAAAAAAAATAATCTGTGATAATCCTTTTAATCTGTGGCAAATAATATAGACACAGTAATTTAAAAAAAATAATTTGTGGAAATTCGTGAAATTGCTTCGCCAATTCGCTATCGCTCGGGTTGTGGCTAAAAAAAATCAAATGCTTGCACTCAAAATAGAATAAACCAATTCCTTAGTAGGTTTTTGGTCTTTTAATTTTGTTCTAACTTCATCAAAAGTCACTTTAAAATCACAGCCCGATTTATATTCGGCGCAACCATAAGCCGTTTTGCCTTTTAGGATTGTTCCTTTTTTACATTTCGGACAAACCAATGCATCTGAATTTTCTTTTGGGTCGGCTTTTTTATCGGTTTTCTTTGGTTCTAATTTCAGTTTGTAGTTTTCTTCAAAACGAATTAAGCCTTCAACCGTTCCAGAATCGGTTTTAAAGCCTTTTATGTTTACTGTAGAACCTTTCTGAACCAATCGTAAATACTGGCTTTCGGTTATTTTTTTATCATGAAAAACAAAAGGCAATACAAAATCACAACCCGATTTGTACTCGCTGCAGCCAAAGGCCGATTTTCCTTTCAGTATCTTTCCTTTTTGGCATTTCGGACAAGTTTCTGCCGAAATTCCAGAGGCTTTCTTTTTCTCTTTTTCCGCTTTTACAACTGGTTTCTGAATCGTTGCCGCATGCGAAATATTGGCGTGCTTGGTTTCGCTTCGAACTTCATAAACCAAAGCTTCAACCATGCGTTTCATGTTTCTGATGAACGCCGCTGCGGTGAAAGTCCCTTTTTCAATATCTTTTAATTGCTTTTCCCAAGTTCCTGTAAGTTCGGCCGATTTTACCAATTCGTTCTGAATCGTATCAATCAACTGAATTCCAGTCAAAGTGGGTAAAACTTGTTTTTTGTTTCGAACAATATATTGGCGTTTGAAAAGCGTCTCAATAATATTCGCACGCGTTGACGGACGACCGATTCCGTTTTCTTTCATTAATTCACGTAAATCTTCGTCATCAACTTGTTTTCCTGCGGTTTCCATGGCACGCAATAAAGTTGCCTCTGTAAACTGATTGGGCGGTTTGGTTTCTTTTTGAAGAAATGAAGGTTCGTGCGGACCTTTTTCGCCTACAACAAAACTCGGCAGTAAATCGGGTTCTTTTTCCTTTGCATTTGGATCTTCAAAAACAACACGGAAACCTTTCTTCAAGATTTCTTTTCCAGTCGCTTTAAAAGTCACATCGGCAGCTTTTCCAATAACTGTAGTATTGGCAACCAAACAATCATCATAAAAAACAGCAATAAAACGTCTTGTAATAATATCATAGACCTGCTGCTGATTATGAGGCAGATTATTTTGAACTCCCGTTGGAATAATCGCGTGGTGATCGGTTACTTTTTTATCGTTGAAAACCTTTGGCGATTTTTTGATTTTTTTTCCTAAAAGAGGCTCAGTCAATTCGGCATAATTGGTTAATTTCTGCAGAATTCCAGGTACTTTCGGATAAATATCACCGGGTAAAAAAGTCGTATCAACTCTGGGATATGTGATGACTTTCTGCTCATACAAAGTCTGTGCAATCTTCAATGTTTCTTCGGCAGAAAAACCAAATTTTTGATTGCAATAAACCTGTAAACCAGTTAAGTCGAAAAGTTTTGGGGCATATTCATTTCCGTTTTTTTTATCTACAGAAACAATTTCGAAATCACTTTCTTTGACTTTGGCCGCGATAACTTGTCCGTCTTCTTGGTTTAGAAAACGACCTTCTTCATAACTAAAAAGCGTTTCTCTGTATAAAGTCTGCAATTCCCAATATGGCTGCGGTTTAAAGTTTTCAATTTCTCTAAAACGCTCTACAACCATCGCCAATGTTGGCGTTTGTACGCGCCCGATAGACAAAACTTGTTTGTAGCCGCCATGTTTTACAGTGTACAAACGAGTGGCATTCATTCCTAAAAGCCAATCTCCGATAGCTCTAGAAAATCCGGCGTAGAATAAATTATCGTAGTTGGCAGAGGGTTTTAAGTTTTCAAAACCTTCTTTAATTGCTTCTGTGGTAAGAGATGAAATCCATAATCGCTGAATTTCGCCCTTGTAATGCGCTTCGTTCATCACCCAGCGCTGAATCAATTCTCCTTCTTGTCCAGCATCCCCGCAGTTTATAACGACTTCGGCTTTATCAAAAAGACTTTTAATGATTTTAAACTGCTTTTGAATTCCTGAGTTCTGAACCACTTTGGTTTCGAACTTTTCAGGAAGCATGGGCAGATTATTCAAATCCCAGCTTTTCCAATGCGGTTTATAATCGTTGGGTTCTTTTAAGGTGCATAAATGCCCGAAAGTGTAAGTTACTGCATAACCATTCCCTTCGTAATAGCCATCGTGTTTGGTATTGGCACCCAAAACAGATGCAATTTCACGCGCTACACTTGGTTTCTCAGCAATACAGACCTTCATTTTTTCTTTTCTAGTTGGACATGCGAAACTACGGATTTTATGGGAAAGGGGCAAAGATTATTAGGTCCAAAGGGGCAAAGCTTTCTAAAAGAAAGTTTAATAATCAAACATTTTGTAATAGGCCTCCAATTCAATCGCTCTTCTTTTTACTAAATCTCTTTTTAAGCTTTCGGAAACGGCATACCATAAAGTTCCTTGCTTTATTTCGGAAAAGTATTTCGAGCTAAACTCATATTCTTTATCGCGAAAAAGAAGCCATTGTTTTTGAGATTCTTTTAAAGTTTCAAAATTTTCTTTTGGGAGTTTTGTTTTTAGTAAATTATAACTTTTGTTCAATTCTTTGTCCCAAGATTCGCGGGCTTGTATGATACAATTGCACTTGTCTGCATCAGAGATGTCTTTTTGATTTATACATTTTGATTCTAAAACGTCGATTGGATACTCTTTTTTGTTTTGTGAAAACGCTACGATTGATAAAAATAGAAAAGTTAAAAGAAATAATTTTTTCATTGTTTTGTTTATAATTTATAATTTAAAAAGATCTATACTCTTCATCCAGAAAATTTCCGATTCTAAAAATTGAAGTTTGGTCTTAACAACCTTATCGCTTTTATCTCTCGGATTTTTAGCAATAAATCTAGCGGTTGAATTATTGAAATCTAAAGTATATTTTGAGTCAAAATCTTCTTTTTTATTTGCTGAAAAAGTAATTAGATTGTCTTTTACACTCCATTTTCCTTTTCCGTATTTATTGTCTTCCGCTGAATTTCCGCCTTGGATTTTCGAATACGAATGAAACAGAAAAGTTCCGTCTGGGTTTAAAGTCAGTTTATATTCGATTGTGTGTTTTTCTTTTTCAGAAAGTGAACGAGAATATTCGCCAACAAATTGATTGGATTGTGCGGATAAAGTTAAGGTGAAAATTAAAAGAAAAGAGGTGATTAGTGGTTTCATTGGTTTGGTTTTATTAGTTGTTAAGCATTCTTTCAATTATTAATCATCGGATCCAAATTACGATCCTTATTTCTCAAATCTAATCCACCTTCGTAAACCGATTTTAGATTTGTGAGATAAAAATGCCAACCGTTGGAACAGCCCAATCTGATGTATTGTTTCGAATGATCATCTGTCGGAATGTTATAATGGCGAAGTTCTACAATCGTATAATCGTCTTTCTGGCTTAGATTTATGTCTACAAGACAGTTTCCTTCAAAAGTAAATTGCAGTTGATCAATTCCATTGGCAGAAACGATTTTTCCTGACATAGCATCATCATACAAATACCAAAGCCATTCGTACGTATTATCTTTTTCTGCGTTTTTGTCTTTGCTTATAGATTCCTGATTAGCTCCAAAAAAAGATACTTTTTCAAGAAACCATTTTTCTAACTCATTTGCTTTTGTCCAAGCATCGTAAATGTCTGAAAGTTGAGCTTTAACGGCTATTTTTTTGGTAAAAGAAGTCCAATCGAAGTTTTTCATAGTAAACTGTTTTTAATTCTCTTTTGTACTAAATATTTAGAAATTAAGTTCAAATTTTAAGATTCAAAAGATTCAAGATGTTCCTTTAGTTCTTTTTCCGTATAAAGTATTTTATGATTTGGATTTTTCGGATAATTATTTTGTGTGCTTTCAAAGACATCATCTTTATGCATAGCCCATTTCAGTTGCTTGTAATGGTGGTGAGAAAGCTTTTTTTCTTCCATTTCTTCGTTCTTTACTCGCCAAGTCTTTATGTAGCTGTTCCAGGTTTCATTTTCACAGCATTCACATTCATCAAAATAAACTGCCTGATATCCACATATTTTACAATATTCTAGATTTTTAAAATTTTCTATATAACTATAATCTAGGTTGTTAATAGATTTTGGTAAATGATTTAAGAAATTGCCAAATCCCATGACATATTTTGAAATGTATAATTTTCTATCTTCCCAACCAGCATGTCTAACTATTTGATTGTTGAATTGGATATTCAAAAAATTATATTTATCTCTTCCCATTAAATCTTCAAAATTTGCATTTTTAATATCTTTCCAAGGAAAGAAATTGTCATTCAAATTAAAACCACGTTCTACTATCGTTATTTTTCCACGATTCTCTAAGTAGTGTTTTCTGCACGCTACATAATCCCAACCTGAATTAGACCTAATTTCTCCCGGTTCGCCACAAGTTTCGCAAACATTTTGAGATTTGTTTTCGTACTTTTCAACAATATTTGAAATAGCATCACCATAAACACATTCGGCATGAAATCTAAGACCTGCATATTTTTCTTTTATGCAAGTCACTTTTTTATTCCAACCGTAGGCATTTAATTTTTTAATAAGTTCAATAACTAATGGAAACCATCCTGATCGAATCTGTAAGTCAATCCCATTTAAATCAGCAAGCTTCAACAAATCAAATTCGTTAATTTCATCATTTATAATAAAGTCTTCCAGATTTGTACAATTTTTATTTACAAATTCGACTTTGGCATAAAAATCTTGTTTTTTTGTATTTTCAATGGACAAATTTTCAAGAGAATATTGTTTCATCGAAGCCCCATTTGCTTTAGCAATTTTTGCATGAATACTATCAATAAGATCTTGATGCTCAGATCTCTTTTTGGGTTTAAATTTGTCTATATTAATTGTAAGGTATATAATTATAAAAGTAATGCACAGACCTAGTATAATGGTGGTTACTATTGACATATTTTGGTTTTAATTATAGCTTTATTTTTGCAAGATAAGCGATTTTGTTTCGAGCAAATATAAGATATTTCCTCTAGCTTTTATTTCAGAAAAAAAGCTGCAGGAAATGTTTCTCTGCAGCTTTTAAGTTTAGGTTTGATATTGTTTATTTCTTTTGTTTCAAATGTTTATCTAGGAATTTTTCCATGGCACCATAAAAATCAAAACGGTTATCTTGATTTCTAAAACCATGTCCTTCGTCATTTTTAACCATGTATTCTACAACAACACCACGTTTTTTCAGCGCTTCAACCATTTGGTCGCTTTCGGCTTTATTTACTCTTGGATCGTTTGCTCCTTGTGCGATAAACAAAGGCGTTTTTATTTTGTCTGCATGTAATGCAGGCGATGCAGAGGCCAACAGCAAACTATCTTTTTTAGGATCGCCCACCATTTCATGAAATTGATCCAGATAAGGTGTCCAATAAGGCGGAATCGTATTCATGAAAGTAAACAAATTGCTCACGCCCACATAATCTACTGCTGCCGCATACAAATCGGGTGTAAAAGTGATTCCGGCAAGTGTTGCATAACCACCATAACTACCGCCATAAATAGCAATTCTATTTGGGTCTGCAATGCCTTCTTTTTTCAGCCATTCGACACCATCGGTAATGTCGTCTTGCATTTTTTTACCCCATTGTTTAAAACTAGATTGCCAAAATTCCTTTCCATAACCGGTACTTCCTCTATAATTCATCTGTAAGACAGCATAACCGCGATTTGCCAAGAACTGAACTTCTGGATTATAATACCAGCCATCTCGTGCCCAAGGACCGCCATGAGGGTTAATAATGACAGGCAGATTTTTAGGTTCAACTCCCAACGGAAGCGTTAAATAACCGTGAATTTCAAGGCCATCTCTCGATTTATACGTAATAGGTTTAATATGGCTCATGTGTTTCTCTTCGATCCAAGGAAACGGATTCGCAACTTCTTTAACTTTTGTAGTTTTGAAATCGTAGATATAGTATTTTCCTGGAGTTCTATCATTTCCAGCCCAAACAATAGCTTTGGTTCTGGCATCGTCGTAGTTTACAATTTCGGTTTCGTAACCTTCAATCTGCTTTTTCAGATTGTTTTTGATTGCTTCCCATTCTTTATCAAAAAAATGTTCTTCCTGTTTTTCAGCTTCCCAAGTTACAGAAGTCAAGGCTTGTTTTTTTCGATCGTAATTAACCGCATCTAAATCATATTTAGGATCGGCAAATAATTCTTTTACATTTTTTTTGCCAATCGGGTCATATTCAACCAAAACCACTTTATCCTTGCCAATATTACTCAGCGCATAAATGTTTTTATTGTCTTTGTCAAAAGAAGCAGGAGAAAAGAAATCTTTGAAAGTTGTAGTAATAAGAGGCGTAAAAGGCTCTTTGTCAGAATTTCGATAATTCCAAGTAATGTTTACACCGTCCGTTTTTGAAGCAAGACGAATTACGCCATTATTATCTGTAACCCATCCGTCAAAATTTTCCTTGTTGTCGTAAAGCAGTGTCAGAGTTCCAGTTTCGACATTTAAAAGATAAGGATCAAAATATTCTTTTACCCTTTTGTTGATTTGTACAATTAGTTCTTTTTCTTTGCCTGGAACGTCAATTAGCGCATCTGTAATGTCACTTCTAACACCCGGAAAAGGCGTTAATGCTTTTAAATCGGTTCCATCTGTTTTTACCGAAAAGAGTTGGAAATTCTCGTCTCCGCCTACGTCTTGTGCGTAAATAATTCGGTCACCTTTCCAGAAATAATTGAAAATGCTTCGCAAAGTGTCGTTTGTTACACGAACTGCTTTAGTATCGTTTACTTTCTGAACAAAAACGTTGGTTTTTCCTTTATAATCGGCACGATAGCTAAAGTAGTTTCCGTCGGGCGAAATCTTGAAAGAGCTTTTTTCTCCATTCTTGAAGAAAGTCTTTACATCAATTAATGGGGCAGGTGTTTCTTTTGGTTCCTGTTTGCAGGAATTTAAAGTGATTGCCAAAAGAACTAAAATGGATAAAATGGATTTTTTAATCATGTTTGGTTTGTTTTTGGTGATTGATGAATTATAAAACTACTCTGGGAAATGTATTGTAATGGTATTGATAATCTGTTTTTTATCAAATCAAAAATAGGAAAAAGTTTGCAATATAAATGGAGTTAAATTATTTTGCCGCTTTATTTGGATTGCACTAGAAAATTAAAGCGAGTTCTCTTGGCGCTTCATTTTTTTGTAAGATAAAAAGGCGTATATTGCCAAAATAATTTGATATTATAATGGTCACTGCAAATTTTTATTTAATAAACAGTTCTTTAATGTGCTTAATGTGCACGTTATTGTATTTGCATGACGATACTTTCTTAAAAAGCTCAAAAGAGTTTATTCCTTTAGCCCTGTCACAACTCTAGACAGGGGATATTTTCACTATTAATTTTTATTATTTAATCTCATTTTTATTCCGGATAGGATATCACTGAGTAGTTCGTTTTGCGTGCTATTCACTGAAGAGTTGTGTCCTTTTTTAGAGAAAATGAAACCAACAAGAAAGTCATGTCACAAAATATAATTTTAACAACAGGAACATACGATTTAATTAAAGATCACGTAAGAAGAAAAAAAGTAACCGTACAAGAAGAAGAACTTTTATTAGGCCAGCTAAAAAATGCTACGCAAGTATTGCGAAAAAATCTGCCTGAAGATGTAGTTTCGATAGATCGAAAAGTTACTTACAAAGATCATATCAATAACGAAGAAAAAACAATTCTTCTAGTGGGTCCAGAAAAAGCAAAAGCAAGTAAAAACAAAATTTCGGTTCTTTCAGACGAAGGAATTGCAATGGTGGGTTACAAAGAAGGCGATATTGTTGAATGGCCTGCTAAAAAAGGAAATCTCAAATTAGAGATTTTAAAAGTAGAGGAGTAGGTTGAATACCGTTTCGTTTTCGTTTTAAGTTTAGTAAAATCCCAAAAGAGTTTTTCTTTTGGGATTTTTTTTATGGATACTATTTTAGAATAATCTATTTCATTCCAGTTTCGAGATAATCTTCAAAACCTCCGTTGTATATTTTTTCGACCCATTTTTTAAAATCTATTGTGTTTTCAATTAGATACGTTTTAGTGTATTCTTTGTCAATATTTTCAATGATTTTGATCGTTTCTCCGTTTTTAATCCTTTCGTTTATTCTGTAAAGATGATTGGCGCAGAATTTAAAAACCGACAAAGTATCGTATTCGCTAGAATTAGTGAGATATAAAATCTCTGTTTCAGCATTATAAAAATGATATCCCATTTTAATGAATGGTTTTTGAATTAGGTATTAAAGATAATGAGCAGCATTATAAAACCTCCCAAAAATAGAACCCCAATCATATGATTTCGATTACTATTATCATCTTTTTTTTGGCTATTTCCGCTTGGTGACCAGAAACTTGAAAATGTTCTAAAATCATTGTCGTTAGAAAGAGTCCATAAATTGTAACCAAGAAATCTCGCTGAAGCGCCTAAAAACTCCAGGATAATTCGTCCTACTATTATTTGTTCAAAATCCATTTCAAGCGGTTCAGTCGAAGTTTTCCATGATTTGTTTTTTATTAATCCAACACTTAAAGCTGCATTTTTTTAGTGTTATTCGAAACAGCCTTTTTCTTAAAGACCTGCTCGTAATAGGCATCCATTAATTCTCCAATTAATTGAGGACTGTTGTGGTTGAGTAAAATTACCATTCCCCAGTTTGTTTTTTTATCGTAGGCAAATATGGTAGCGCATCCCATTGTATTTCCTGTTTTATAAAAATAAACATCGTCGGCAACTCGTTCCATCTGCTGTCCAAAACCTATTTCTCTTTCTGTATTTTTAAAAAACGTGGTTTCGGCAATTGCTGTTGCTTTTGAGATTTCACCAGTATTCGACAAAATAGCTTTTAGCAATTTTGTTAAATCTGAAGTATTCGATTTTACAAGACCTGCGGGAGCGATTAAATAATTCCAGTTAAAAAAATCCTGCGGAATTCCATTAAATTCATAACCCGTAACTTTATTTTTTACATTAAAATTACTAGTCAGCGTATTTTCCATTTTAAGAGGCAGAAGCATTTTTTCTTTCAATATATCTTCAAAGCTCTTTGCGTAGACTTTCTCTAATATCATTCCCATTAGCGTATAACTGATATTAGAATAACGATAACTTCCGTAATCTATTAGTTTTGTATTTTCGTTTATAAGAGCATGAACACTCTCTTTGGTTATATCTAATGGCTGTTTTGGATTTATTTCCATTAGTTTTCTAAAATCAAAATTAGGCAGACCAGACTGGTGCGAAGCCAAATCTGAGATTTTGATCTTGCCTTTTATTTCGTTTGATAAAACATATTCTTTTGGCAGATAATCGTCTATAAAATCATCAATTTTAAGTTTGCCTTCGTTGTGGGCTTGCGCTAATAAATTTCCTGTAAGAAGTTTGGTAATCGAGCCAATCTCATAAATAGTATTCTCGTTTACGGCCTGTTTGCTTTCTTTGCTAATTTTTCCGTAGTTGAAAAAAGTAGTAACACCATTTTCTACAAATCCCACGCTCATCGCTATTTCTGGATTATAAATAGCAATCGAACGAAAAATCGAATCAATTTTTTTTGCAGCTGTTTGTGCAAAAGTAATTTGGGAAATAAGTAATAGCGTAAAAATACTGGTGGTTACTTTCATTAGTTTTTTTGAGATTAGTTTTATTTTTTAAGATTGTACAAAGGTTATTTTTGAACTTGTAAAGTAGGTATATTTTTCGAAATATAAGAGGATTGTGTTGTGAGTTAGTAAATTTGTTTTTGGTATTTTCTAATTTATAAATTTCTTGATAAAATTCTGATTTAATGAGGGTTGGTTTTTTTTATCCGCACAGTTTTGTCATTTCGACGTAAGGAGCCCCAAGCGTTAGCGAACTGGCGAAGCAAATCTTCGCAAGTAGCTCTACAAAGGTTTTCCATATTGTAACCACAAAGTATTGTCATTTCGAGGAACGAGAAATCACACTCGTTTATCTACAAAGATTGGCAAATATACTTTACGGAGTTTCTAGTGTGATTTCTCGTTCCTCGAAATGACAAAACTAGAAGGAAACAGAATGAGAAAATAGACTTCCTACGTAGATTGTGTTCACGAGCGGGACTCTCGCACCACCTCAGGGTTGTCACTAAATAATTTCTTCAAGTTTATAAACTTCTCCCCATTTATTTAGTGAGCGGCTATCATAAATGTTAAAGGGAATAATTGAACTATCTTTTTCGGTAGACAATCCGGTAAATGTCCAAAACAAATCCTCAAACTTACAAACCAAATATCCTCTATCATTAAATGAGTAATCTCCAACAATCTTATAATTTTGTAAATGTTTAATGTCATGCTCATCCATAGGACGAAAGGCATCAACGACCTTTTTTGTTAGCTCAACTTTACCATTCTTAAAGAACTCCAGTTGATTTTGGTAGATTATACAAAAAAACAAACCACCTGCATGAAGATCAGTATTTGCGATTAAACTTGACTGATACTTTTTGTTAATTTCTATTTTCATTAGTTCATTATTCATGAGTGTATTCAATTTGTGAAGATTGTGTGCACGAGCGAGACGCTGGCACTAGCGGGGGAAATAATGTCATTTTTTAAGTTTTTATTTCTCTAACTCAGCTTCAAGTCTTTTGACTATTTTCTTTTCGAATTCTCGTTTTAGCATTATATTCCAAAATAAGCCTAAATCCTGATTAACTAATTGCCATCCGTTTTCTCTATTTCTATATACAGACACGAAAGCTAGATCTGTTCCGTTATCAGCAGAAGGTCTTGTCCAAGCTTCTATTCTTTTACCATTTAGATCAAAATAAATATCATGCCAATAGTCTTCGGGATATCTATCTTTAAAATCAGGATTTTGAAGATGTAATTTTTCAAGTGTTTCAATGACTTTATTTTCGGGATATTTTAAATAATACGTTTCGGCATACGGATATTTTCCTGCTGCATAAAAGTGAAAAGTAGAGAAAAAAGAAACAATATGATAGACAACAAAGAGAATTATTAAGATGGCTATTAATGACTTGAGTTTAGATTTAATCATTTGGATTCAAGATTTGGAATTTTACTGCTTCTGTTAGAAAGGGCTGGTTTTTTACTTATTCTCATAATTTTGTCATTTCTGTAAAAGTTACTTATTTCAACGCAAGGAGATCCGAGCGTTAGCGAACTGGCGAAGCAAATCTCCACAAGAAGCTCCGCAAAGGTTTTCCACATTATAACCACAAAGTATTGTCATTTCGACGTGAGGAGAAATCTCCGCAAGTAGCTCTACAAAGATTGACGATTTTGATTGCGGAGTTACTTGCGAAGATTTCTCGTTCCTCGAAATGACAAAACTAGGAGGAAAGAGAATGAAAAAATAGACTTCTTATGTAGATTGCGTGCACGAGCGAGACTCTCGCGCTAGTGGAGGGCAATAATTTTATTCTTTAATATTAATTTTAATTAACTCGTCATTTTTTAAAATTGTCGCCCTTTTAGATTTTAAATTATATAGAAATAAAAAGTTTCCGGTTTTACCAATATACTTAAGGTTTTTATCAGTATAATATGTTTTTTCTTTAAATACAATTGTATAATTTAATTGGTCTTTATTTTCAATAATTTTGTAAGCATCAGTGGATCCGTACATTATTGTATAAATTATTATGATTGTCATAATAAATAATGGAAAGGGTAAAGCCATTGTTGTTGAAGATAAATATATTCGAAACGTACTTAAAAATAAGAAAGAACCTACGCAGATTGTTGTAGTTAATTTACTTGTTGAGTTACTGTAATATGCAGAAACTATAATTGTAATTAATATAATTATAGAAATAATTAGGGTTATTCGACGTTCATTTTTATATAGTTCTGGAGTATCACTTTTCAAAGAATAGTCTTGATTTGAATCTTGTATAAAGTCGTACAAATACAAAATAATTGTAATTCCAAAAATGCATGAATACAATAGTAAATCATCAATAAAAGAAGTAATAAATTCTTGAATTTCAATATAATCTACAATTTGAATATTAAAAGTTTTATAGTAGATAATCAGTTTGATCGAACTGCAGAATAAGATAAAGATACTTCCAACAGGTAATAGAGGTATTAATTTTTCAATTTTTTCCATAATATCGAATTATTGAGGTTTGAAATTAAATATAAAAAACTCTCTTTATATTAGTTTTTTGTTAACGTTGAGTTTCTTATTACAAATCTTTAATTAATTCGCTTGGATGAATTTTTAAAGCTTGCGCAATTTTAAACAAAGTACTTACTTTCATTTCTTGTGAGCCTTTAATATATTTTCTTAAATTTTCTACATCCATTTCAGCATCATGAGCAACTTCTCTTGGTTTTAAATCATTGCTGTTAATCACATCTTTTATCTTATTTCCAAGTTCTTTTACCACCTCTGGAATTTCGCTTTTTCTTTCTCTTTTCATAGAAATGAAATTACAAGTAATAGATTGTTTTGATATGATTGTTAAAAATCGATTGTTTTCAACCGATATTTTATATATTTGTTTAAATTGTAAATTAAATCTTATATGAAAATAGAAATAGAAAATAAAGAAAGAGCCGAAGAATTGTTAGAATTAATAAATAAAGGAAGCTACTTCAGCAAACTAAAACCAGTTCCAAAAGAAACCAACTCGTATACAATACCGCTAAAAGTATCTTCATACAACGAATTAAATCTAATGGTTTCAGATTTGCTAAAAGCAAGTATTATTTTGCTTAATCCTGATGCAAACAGTTTGTCGAGTTTTACAAAAGACAATAATGTCAATGTAATGACTTTGCTTGAAATTGCCTTGCAGTTATTGCCTGAGGATGAAATGGAGTTGTTGGATGATTTGTGTAAGGCGCAGTTGTGATTTTTTTGGTATAAAAAAGCGCAATAAGTTTTTTAGACTTTTGCGCATATTTTTTATTTTAGAATAAAATCAAGTAAGTTATCTATGAAAATTTTGAGCCAATTTTTCTTTTTTGGTTTAGTCTCGTTCATTTTTAGAATGAATTAATTTCGTTTTTTTATAATTTCTCGTTGCTGCGCAAATGTCTCTGACTTTGCGCCATTTTCACTATCATTAATTTGAAAACAGAAACGGCTTAAAGTCTCTGACTTTACATCACTCGTGCTTATAAAAATAATCATTTTAGAACGATTCGTAAAAAGTCAGGAGACTTTCGAGTGGTTTTCGGGTTTATAAGAAACAAAAAAACGCAAAGTCAGAGACATTTGCGTAGCGTTTCAGTTTGAAGACTTTGTGGAGCGGGGGAAGCCATTTTTAAAGAGATTTGTGTCTGTTCTTCTAAAAGTGCGTTAAAAATTTTATTTGCATTTGTTTTTAAAAATATTTTTTAATGTTTGTTTTGTCATCAGAAACAAATTTATACTTTCCTTCTGTTGGTTCTAGCTATTGAAAGTTAGTTAATTAAGTCGTCTATTTTAAGATATTTTCTAATATACCTTAAAATTTCTTCGGCATCATTTTCAACCGTATCCATTCGTGAATTATAGATATTCCATATACCTAAATTGTTGAAATTTTGTAGACTTTTAGCATTTGGAAATTTTGTTGGTAATTCTTTAGAGATTTCCGTTAATATTTTACCAACTAAACTGAGATTCGTATGGATTTTTCGTTCAAATTTGTTTATCAAATCTTTTATTTCTTCTGGAAGTATGGGAGATGCGGATAGATTCTTTAATTTTTGAGTTTCTTCTTTAAATTTATTTGTAAAATCAATTTTACCATACTCATAGTCATTCCATTGTTTTAAAATAATTGCAGGATTTGTGATTTTCGCTTTTTCTTTTTTTTCTTCCCTTTCATGATATTCTAATTTAGTAAAGTTTTTTTCTAAATAATTTTTCGAAATGATTGAGCCTGATATTTTCTTTTCAAGTTCATTAACTTTTTGTTCATCAATTTGAATTTCATTACTAAAAAAATGCCTAATAAAATCCAATTGCAATAATTGAGCATTTATTTTTATAATATTATTAAGATCAAATTGATCTATAAAATCTGATTCTCTTTTATTTTGAAAAAATAAAAGTATTTCTTCAAATGCTTTTATCTGCATTTTAAATGTTTCAGTTTTAATTGGTGTAAATAAAGATTTTTTAGCTTGCAGATAACTTAAAATTGTAATAGATAATACGCCACCAAAAAATAAAATATTGAATAAGTCTTTTATTGTTGTAATAAGAAATGAAATATCATTACTGTTTAATTTTTCAGAACAATAAATTTTGTAAACAACAATAAATAAAATAAAAAATATTAATAACGGAATAAAAAGATATATTATAGTTTTAGGGAAAGTAACTTTTCTCGCTTTGAAAAAAAATCTATTCATAATTTTAGTAATGTTTAATATTATTCCATTTTGATTTCATGTTTAACTCTAAGTTGTTTTGTACAGCCAGAACATTTCCCACATGCAATATTTGAAATATGACAAGAATGAGCAATGCTTAATAAATTAAGAGGGACGTTATATTTACTCACCAGTTCATGGCTGTAAAATTCTAATGTAGGGCAAATTATTTTGATCTTTCCTTCTTGAAAAGAGACTAATTCATTTGATAAATGATAAAATTCTTTAGTGCCATCTTTATGGAAATTATCAGATCTAACAGAGGCTAGATAGAGTTCAGAAATACCGTCTTTTATTGCTTGCATTGAAGCTAAGGTAATTAATAGTTGGTTTCTGAATGGCCACCATTCTTCAGAGGGAGAAATACTTAGATTATCTGAATTTGCTAATGTGCCACTTCCTAAATTTTTACAATCAACACTTATTACTTTGTGTTTAATTCCTAACTTTTGACAAACAAAATTGGAGACATAAATTTCTCTCTCAGCAACTGTTTGGCCATAATCAATTGTATATGCAATATCAGGTTTAAGACCATATGCTAAACATATGGAGTCAATCCCACCAGATAATAAAATTGCTTTTTTTATAGATTCCATATTGTTTGATATATAGCAGTTGTTAAATGTTGGTAGAAAAGAATATTTGCAGGTTTAAGCATTAAAAGATCACTTTCATTGCAAGTACGATGATATCCAATTATTTTCTTTCCTTTAGCTAATGAGTAACCGGATTCGATAAGTGTTCCAGAATCAAAATTATCTAAAACACAAAAAATTATATCAGATTTTTCTATTCCTTCTAGGTCTTTTTTAGCTATTGATGTTTCATCTCCCAGTCCAATATCATGAAATGGCGAAAATACTTTTATCCCAAAAGATAAAAATGCTGAACGTATCTTGTCTATTAAAATTAATTCGGAAATAGAGAAAAAAGGAGAGGCTAAATAAACCTGTTTTTTTGAAAATGTTTGATTATCAAACTCTTTATAGTCAAAAGAATTTAAAATTGATGTATCGACGTAAACTTTTTTATCACAATATATTGCAGTTGATCTCGAAGCATATAATGCTGCATCTTCTAAAGATAGCCCTTTAACAATCCAATAAAAACCAAAGCTAGACGTGAAAATGTCTCCAGAACCAATTTTATAAACATTATTAGTTATGTAAGATGGAATTTTTATTTCTTTATCTTTTAAATATAAAATAGCTCCAAAAGGCCCATCTTTTATTATAAATGCTTTTGCTAATTCTAAATTAAAAAAGTAATTTTTAATTTTTTCAATATCTTTCGAAGAAGCAATTGACGAAGCCTCATTACTATTTACAATATATACTAGTTCACTAGCTTTGCCGAATTCGCTAAATTTTTTAGGATTTATAGGGGTTTGAGGATCGTAAACAATTTTATTACCGGATAATGTAAAATCTGCCTCAAGCATACCAAAGGCAATTATGTTCTCAGATTCTGCATTTATTTCTTCAGCTTTAGAAATGTTAAGTGCGTTTGGGAATATAAATGGTTGATCAAGAGAAAAGCTATATTTAAATGTTATTAATTCTTCATATTCTTTGCAATTAAAATTAAAATCTTGATAAACTTTTTGATTTTCTTTAAGATAAGTTATTGTGTCTTGATTTCCAACAGTACTAAAATGTACAGGACATTTATTTTCTAGAAGAAATTTTGTTGCACGAAAACCTGAGCCGTAAATTTCAATAGAAATATCATCATAGTCGATTTCTCGATAAGTTCCACCAACAACTTTAATCATATCTCTGATCTTTTTATCCGCACGCGACATGCAGGTGAATTAATATCTAATATTTCGGCTTCATATGACGCTCCATTTTTTATACAAGCAATGATGTCAGGAGTATTTATATGAAGAATTGAACCAAGTATTTCTCCATCTCCATCTTCTAGTGCTAAAGACCGATTCTCTGTAAGTACAACTTCCAAAACATCTCCTTTCTCACGTTTTTCAAGTATGAGGATATTTACAGTAGATACATTAGTAATAATAATACCTGTTTCGCAATCGAATTTCGTTCGTTGTGGTGGTTCATAACCTCCTCCAGATCCACTCATATTAAATTTATTTAAGTTGTTTTTTATACTTTGTTAATTAGATATCTAAGCAAACATCGTATTTAATTTAAATTTCTCACTAAGTAAAAACACCTGATTTTTATAAATAACAATGTTTTGAAATTAATTTTTTATAAAAATAAAGACTTCAACTTCAATCATATTACGGAAAACCATAATTGCTCTTTTAAAAACCAAAGCCCTAGCCCTGATAGAAGCGGCATCCTTTTTAGGCAAACGAAGAAGAACTTATTAAACCGTAAACCTTCAGCCTAAAAAGATATAGCGGATAGCAGGAAATAGCTCCTAAAAATCATCGTAATTCCACTAAATATTCAACTTAAATTCCCCAAAAAAGGAACACTAGAATTTTAGATAAAAATTTTGTAATTTTGCCGTCCAATAAAAGGAATTAGAAAATGTTAGATAGACTTCAATATGTAAAGCAGCGTTTCGATGAGATTTCGGATTTGATTATTCAGCCGGATGTTATTTCTGATCAAAAACGTTATAAGCAGCTTAATCAAGAATATAAAGGGATTAAAGCGCTTGTTGAAAAGAGAGAAGAGTACATTGTAATTTTGGCAAATATTGACGAAGCAAACGAAATTATTGCTGACGGAAGTGATGCTGAAATGGTGGAAATGGCCAAAATGCAATTGGATGAAGCAAAAGAACGTCTGCCAGAATTGGAGGAGGAAATCAAATTTATGCTTATTCCTAAAGATCCTGAAGACGCGAAAAACGTTATGGTGGAGATCCGCGCCGGAACGGGTGGGGACGAAGCGAGTATTTTTGCTGGTGACTTGTTTAGAATGTACACGAAGTATTGCGAATCTATGGGATGGAGATCATCTGTTGTAGATATGAACGAGGGTACTTCTGGAGGTTTCAAAGAGGTTATTTTTGAGGTTACTGGAGAAGATGTATACGGAACTTTGAAGTTTGAAGCGGGTGTTCACCGTGTACAGCGTGTTCCGCAGACTGAAACTCAAGGACGTGTGCATACATCGGCTGCCACGGTTATGGTTTTGCCAGAAGCTGAGGAGTTTGATGTTCAGGTAGATATGAACGATGTTCGTGTCGATTTCTTCTGTTCGTCTGGACCTGGAGGACAATCGGTAAATACTACGAAATCGGCTGTACGTTTAACGCACATTCCAACAGGATTGGTAGCGCAATGTCAAGATGAGAAATCGCAACATAAGAATAAAGATAAGGCTTTGATGGTATTACGTTCTCGTTTGTACGAAATGGAATTGGCCAAAAAGCAGGAGGAAGATGCTAAAAAACGTAGTTCTCAGGTAAGTTCTGGAGACCGTTCGGCAAAAATCCGTACGTATAACTATGCGCAAGGTCGTGTAACGGATCACCGTATTGGTTTAACGCTTTACGATTTAGGAAACATCATGAATGGTGATATTCATAAAATCGTTTCTGAGCTTCAGTTGGTTAATAATATGGAGAAATTGAAGGAAGCTTCAGAAGTTTACTAAATTTCTGAGATGCTAAGATACTAAGTTGCTAAGGTTCTAAGTTTTCTCTTAGGACTTTTTAATAATTTAAGCCGAACTTTGTTCGGCTTTTTTTGTGGAAAAAATACCAAAGATTGCGAAGACCTTAGAATCTTAGCATCTTAGCACCTAAAAAGAATATAGCCAGCGGTTTCAACCGCTGGAACGCAAAGAATTGGTTAAAGTTGTTAAGATTCTCAGATGCTAAGGTTCTAAGTTTTTTCTCTTTGAAGATAATTTTTTTGAGTTGCTAAGTTACTGAGATTCTAAGGTTCTAAGTTTTTTCTTTGAACATATTTTTTGAGTTGCTAAGATGCTAAGGTTCTAAGTTTTTTTCTTTGAACATAAAATATATTTAAGCCGAACATTTGTTCGGCTTTTTTTATGCCTAAAACTTAAAGAGGGAATGAAAACTTTGCATTTTAATGTCTCAGCAACTTCAATCTTAATTTCTAATGATAATTTAATGTGGATAATTAAGGCTATAATTTCAAAAAAAGCATCTTAAATTAAGACCAATACTACACAAGAATTTTACGAAGTAAGATTTGTAATACTAGTTTGTAAAACTTAGAACCTTAGTGGCTTAGCATCTTAGCGCCTTTTAAAAAAAGCTATTTTTTTTAATTTTTTTGCCTCATATTTGCCCCATCAACCAACCAACTAACATTAATTTATGAAGAGAACTTTACTTTTATTTTGCTTCTTTGGGAGCTTTTTTTATGCGCGATCGCAATCGTATTTCGGATTCAGGGATGATAATTATGCCGGAATTCAGTCGGCATTGTTTAATCCGTCCAATATTGTAGATTCAAAATACAAGGCCGACGTTACGTTTGGGTCTGGCAGCGGAACTGGACAAAATGATTTGTACGGAGTTAATATAATGGATGTATTAGACGGCGGTTACAATCTGGAGACCGACGCAAGCAAAAATTTCAAATCGAACAATAGAGGGAATTTCAATGTAGATATCATGGGACCTTCTGTAATGCTCAATATTACGCCTGTGCATAGTGTTGCGCTTTTTACGCGTGTGCGAAGTGTTACAAGTCTTGTTGGTATAAACGGACAGCTTATTGATGAGGCGAACAAAGAGGTAGATGCTTCGAATAGTTTTTTAATTACGGGCGGAAACCCGAACGCTGTTTCGAATTCTTGGGCAGAGATAGGAGCGAGTTATGCTACTGTCCTGTTTGATCGTGACGATCATTTTGTAAAAGGGGGTATTACTTTAAAGTATTTAATGGCGGGAGTAAACGGCTACATTAACGGAAATGATTTAAGCGTGGCTTTTAATAAAAACGAAGCTAATCCTTTGTTAAGCGAATATTATTCGACAGGAACCATAAGAACAGCGGCAAGTTATGATTATGCTAACGGAAATGATCCTAAGTTTGATGCAGCTTCGGCTGGAGTAGGAGTAGATTTAGGTTTTACCTACGAATATCGTACGAACTGCCATTCTTGCGCTGGAAACCGTTACAAGTTTAAAGCTGCAGCTTCTATAACCGATATTGGAAAACTAAACTATAATAACATTGTCGAGAATACTTATAATATTACAGGAAGGGTGACACAACAAGATATCGAAGATGCGGATGATATTTTTGAGTTTTTTGATTCTAATTATACTAAAGTATCTTCGAGAAAAGGGGTAAAAGCAAATCTTCCTACGGCTTTGCACACCAATTTGGACTGGAACATCGACCAAAGATTTTATGTGAATTTAAGCGGTGATTTCAATTTAGTAGATGCCAAAAAAGTAAACGGAACCGCAATTGCCAATTCGGTTACTTTTACGCCGAGATATGAAACCAGACAATTTAGTTTCTACGTGCCTGTAACCTACATGCAGTACAGCGGAACTCAAATAGGAGCGGGTTTTAGAGCGGGTCCAATATTTATTGGTTCTGGAACTCTTTTTTCCAATATGTTTTCAAACAACTCAAAAGGCTGTAATATTTACGCTGGTTTAAAATTGCCTATTTATCAGGATTATAGGTAGAGTTTCTAAGATGCTGAGATACTAAGATACTAAGTTGCTAAGATTCTGAGATGCTAAGTTTCTTAGTTTATGAAATTTAAGACATAAAAAAAACAGCATCTACTTTATAGATGCTGTTTTTTTTATTTAAGATTAATAAGATAGGATTATAAAATCTAAATATAAAACTTAGAACCTTAGAATCTTAGCAACTTAGTATCTTAAAAAAAATATATAGAAGGTCTTCACTCCATCAACCGTTTCCCCAAACACGTATGATGGAGTTAGACGCCTAAAAATACTCTCGTATATTCAAAACATTTATATAGATTCGAGTAAACGTATACTCCATTTTTTATCATTATTTCGCTAAACTTTTCCATAATAATTTAAATTAAGTTAGACAAATTACTCTCTAGATGATTCGTATTGTGATGATTCTTCTTCTTCTTCTTCAGAAGAATCATGATGAGGTTTCGAAACCAGATTGGTAACAATAAGCTGAACAATCGAGCCTAAAACACCTTTAAACATCGAGTCTCCTTTACCGACAATAAATCTTTTGGCAAGATATCCAATTCCGATACTGATGGCAGATTGAGCGATGTGGCTTTTAAAACCAACCGTTTCGTTGATTTCTTCCACCGTATTTCGAATGAGGTTAATGGGCTTTAAATTGTCTTTAATTTCATTAATCTCGTCCTTTATAGCACACCATTCTGTGTCCTGGCGAATTTCTAGTTCCTCAATTTTTTGATTTAACTGATCAATAGTGTAAATAGCCTCCATAGTTTTTTCGGTTTTTTAGGTTAATTAAATCAGTTTTTTGTTTCTTTTAGAATACTTGAAATGATAGTATTTCCAATAGGAGTTTTTATCAGTCTATGATGTGATTTTACAACCACAATTACCAGAATAAGATAAAATAGCGCCATGATAAAAAAGCCATAGTAATACTCTCCAAGTTCTTTACCAATCCATAAACTAATCCCAATATTTAGGAACAAAGTAAAAAATGCAACAACAATACCAATCGCTATCTTTGAAGCCAATGATGAAGCACCATCAGCAACAGAACATACTGTTTTTAGTTTAAGTAATTCTAAACTTGTTTTAGCATAGTTTTCTGCTTTTTCATAAAGATTTAAATTCTCGTTTGTTGTTGCATTTGGTTCCATGATATAGGGTTTTATGGTTTGAAAATTTCACTAATTAATTCTACTTATTAATAGTTTGATTTTACTGTTTTAACATCGTCTTTTAGCGTGTTGTAATCTTCTTTAACTTGGTTAAGTTTAGATTTTCCTTCTTCGATAATTTCTTTACCGTTTGAAGTAATCGTGTTTACAATGCCATCAAATTTTGTTTTTAGATTATCACCGTAATCTTTTGATTTATCTTTGATTTTTTTTCTTGTGTTTGATCCTTTGTCTGGTGCAAATAAAACACCTATGAATGCTCCCGCCGCTGCGGCTCCTAAAATTCCTAAAATTGTGCTACTAGTTTTCATAATAAATAATTTAATGGATTAATATTTAATAATTTGTTGATTTAATAATTTGTGATTTTTAAATTTCTCGACCCTTAATTAGTCGAAGCAATACTGCGATAATGGCAATTACTAACAGAATATGGATTATGCTTCCGAAACTGTAAACAAAGAACCCAAGAGCCCAAAGTATTACCAGAATCACTGCCAGTGTATATAATAAGTTTGACATGGTTTTTTATTTTAGTGGTTAATAATCAGTTTTATTCGCTTAGTTTAACTTATAAGAAAGATATAAAGTCAAGTTGCTGTTTTTTGCATCAGGAAATGTGTATGTAGTTCCTGCAACCGTTCTTTCTTTACCTACAGTATTTAAACCGTAATTGTAACGTAATCCAACGCTAATTGGGTTAAAATCTACTCCGACACCAGCAGAAAGACCTGCATCAAATTTGGCTAGATCATCTGTGTCAATGTCTTGGTCAAAATCAAAACTTCCGTCTCCGCTTACTTTAGAGCTTACTAAATAAGAAGCGTAACCACCGGCATGAATGTTAAAATTCTTAGTAACATTTACTCTAACCAAAAGTGGCACTTCTATGTAGTTCAATCTAAATTTTGTGTTTCCAGATGCAAAAGCATTGTTGTATTCTAATTCTGAACCTTTTGTTGTGAATAAAATCTCTGGCTGAATCGCTACAAAGTCTGAAATAGGAAGTGTAGCATAAACCCCGGCATTAAATCCGTATAAGATATTATTGTCATCGACATTGTCTCCGCTTCCATATAAGTTAGACATGTTGAATCCTCCTTTTACACCGAATTCGGTATTTACATTAGTGTCCTGAGCGTGCAGCATTCCAAATGATGCTGATAAAAAAAGTGTTAAGGCGCATAAAAAATTGGCTTGTAATTTCATAGTAAAAAATAATTAGTTAATAGATCGATAATAGGCGTTTATTCATTTCGTTTTTTTATTCTTTCAGTCTCTCGTAAGAGTTTATATTGTTCGGGCAAAAATCTAAGAACGAGTTCCAAAATTTGTTTATCATTTGTTTCTCTAGAAATAGTCTCAAATAACTCAATCTGGTCGCATATGGCTTCTGTCATGGCGTTTAAATAGATATTGTTAAAATCATTATTGCTTGCGTCTATGAGATTGTACAGGTCTCGTTTATGCGTGGCGTTTATTTCAGTAATAACAATGAGCTTTGATGTGGACAATTTGGATATTTGATCTAACAATTGATTCTCTTGGATTTCAATTCTTTTACTTAATTCCTGAACAATAACATCTGAACTTTTTTGTTGTGCAATTTGACTTTTTGAAATAATAGATTTGCTAATATTCGCCGTAGAAATAAAAAAGAAGGCTTCTGTTTCTTCTCTTTCATTTTTTGCAAAGGCTTGATTCTTCAAAGTATTTTCAATCGGATTAATTTTTCTGCAAGATGTGATGCATAGTACCAATAAGATTAAGAAAAAGACTTTAAAATATGTCGCCTTCATGGGGGAAATTACTTTCATTATTACTTCTTAAAGTATTACATTACAAAGATGCTAACGAATGAAAGATTTTGCTTTACAGCATAAAAATGAATCGTTATATAATTCCCATAACAGATTTTTTTTAAGGGTTTATCCTTTTAAAATCAATGGTTTGTGAAGTTTGAGTTTGTTGTAAAAAAAAAAGAAATTATAGATTTTTCTATAATTTCTTTTTCTGTTTTCGGTATAATGTGATAGATTTTTTTTCTTACAAATAGAAATAAAATTTTAATCTGGTAGAAAGACCGTAAAGATCGAGCCTTTGCCCAAAGTGCTATCTGCTGTAATGTGACCCTTATGGTTCTCGACAATCTTCTTGCAGATCGCTAATCCGATTCCGGTTCCTGGATAATCTGTTTTAGAATGGAGACGCTGAAAAAGAATAAAAATGGTTTCTTTAAACTGTGGGTCAAATCCCATTCCGTTGTCTGTAAAAGTAATTTTATGAAATTTCTTTACCGACTGTTCTAATATTTCTGGATAATCGCAAGAATTGACTTTTTCGCTAGAAATGGAAATTTCAGGTTCAACATCGGGCTGGCTATATTTTAATGAATTTCCAATTAAATTGATAAACAGCTGTTCGATCTGATACGGAATTACCGCAAGCTTCGGAAGTTTACCAATGCGCTGGATTACCGCTTTCTTTTCTTCAATAGTTTCAGCCAGTTCAGATTCAGCATTGTCCAGAAGTTCATTCAGATTCATTTTGATGAATTCCTTTTTGGTTGTATTGGTTCTGGAGAATAAAAGAAGGTCGTCTATTAATACACGCATTCTTTTTGCCGAACTTTCTATTTTGGTAATGTAATTTTTGCCGCTTTCAGACATAACTTCTTTGTCGGCACTTGAAACTCTAGAAATAAAGGTTTGTATTTTTCGAAGCGGTTCTTGCAAATCGTGACTAGCAACATGGTTGAAAGAAGCCAATTCTTTATTGCTTTTTTCCAATTCTTTATTTCGTTCCTGCAATTCGATATTAAGAAGATGCTCGTCTGTAATGTCAAAGTTAATTCCGAGCAAGATTTTACTGCCTTGCTGATCGGTTACTAATTTACCCGTTGTTTTAAAGTAACGCACTTCAAAATCTGGACGTATAATTTTGTAATATACAAACGGAAGATGTTTCTTCTCTATAATTCCGTCAATAGCTTTTGCTACAGATTCTTTATCGTCTGGATGAACATATTTTAAAAGTGTTGCTTTGTTGGGAGCAAAAGATTTTGGCTCAAGCCCTAATAATCGAAACTGGTTGTCTGAAAAATCTATTTTATCAGAATCCAGATCCCATTGCCAAGTGCTGAATTTACCAATGTTTTCAGATTCAGAAATTAAACCTGTCGAAATAAGAAGCTTTTTATTGAATACTTTCAAGCGTTCAAAATCACGGCTAATTTGACGATAAGCCAATAGAATAAAACTTAAAGCGACTAGAAATAAGGAAATAGAAAACAGCGGACTTAAAGAAATCTCCGAATCGTAAATTTTAAGTCTTTTCTTTAAGAAATCTTTCTCAATGTCGTTCATTTCATCCACCTTAAAGCGGATGTTTTCCATTAAAATACGGCCGCCAAACATATGATTGTCCAATTTTCTTTTATCGTATGTTTTTGGGTCGCTATATTTTAGACAATTTTCAAAAGAAACAAAACGCTGGGTAATGAGTTTGAAAAGTTTCTGAAGATTTTCCTGCTGTCTCGGATTATCGGCAGTGAGTTTTTTTAAGGTAATAAAAGAAGTATTGACCTTGTCTCGGGAATAAATGTACGGAGTCAGAAAACGGGCATTGCGAGTGATGATGTACCCGCGCTGGCCCGTTTCTGCATCTTTTATAGCCGACATTAATCGTTCGAGCTGAATGTTGATTTCGTAAGTATGCATAACCAGTTTGCTTGATTCATTCAAGTCCTGATTATGTTTGTAAGCAATTGAAGAAAGAAATAACAGAATGAAAACTGCGATTACAAAAATAACTCTCAAAGAGTTTGAAGAATTAAAATTTGGTATCCACTTCATTATTGGAATGCTTTTATTTTAGTCGCAGCAAGAAATTATCACGGTTTAAACCAGAAGTATGATAATGCCAGTTTACGGTCACGACTTCATTAATTATTTTTTTCAGCGTATTGAAATCGCTTGGCTTTTTGATGTAAATATTGGCGCCTTGAATAAAGGTATCTTCAATATCTTCTTCAGATGAAGAAGTAGAATAAATCGCAATGATTATATCTTTTAAATGGTCCGTTTTTTTGATTTCAATCAAACATTCTTTACCTGTTTTCTTAGGCATGTTTAAATCTAGAAACAAAATATCTGGAAGTTTATTGTCTTTATTCATTAAATGATCCATGAGCTGCATCCCGTCATGAACAAAATTTACATTCGTTTGTATCTTTATTTCTTCAAATGCATCTTTAAAGAAAAGACGGTCATCTTCATCATCATCGGCCAATAAAATGTGTAATGCGTTTTTTTGCATTTTAATATGGTATTTGGGTTTTTATTTTAAATTTTCTCTTCGTTTCTTAATAATTCTCTGAAAAGCAGACGGAGTAATTCCGGTTGTATTTTTAAACTGCGTACTCAAATGTGCAACACTCGAATAGTTTAGTAAAAAAGCAATTTCGGTCAAACTCATTTCGTTGATAATAATCAACTGTTTTGCTCTTTCAATTTTCTGTAAAATAATAAAGTTTTCAATAGAAGAATATGTAACTTCTGAGAAAACATTAGATAAATAACCGTAACTGTGGTTTAATTTTTCTGCCAAAAATACAGAACTTTTATAATTATTGCTGTCATCCATAAAAACAAGTTCAATAATTGCATCTTTTATTTTTTGGACTAAGACACTTTTTTGATTTTCAACTACTTCAAAACCACACGGAGCCAATTTAGTTTTTAAATTATCCAATGCTTCAGCATCAAGATTGTCTTCAATCTCAATTTCACCAAAACCCAGAGTTGTAAAATTTATGTTGTTTTGTTCCAGATTTTGTTTTAAATAAAGAGAGCAAATAGTATTGATGTCGAACTTTATAAATAGTTTCATTTTATAGAAATTTGGTTAAAGATACTTATTTTTTTTGGTGTTTTTGCTTTTAAATGGTATAGAATTACACGGAAATGTGATTTTAAAATAAATTTTTCAAAAAAATACCGTCTAATATTTTCTTACTAGACGGTATTTCCCTGATTGAGTTGCAAGGATTTACAATTCTGACAGGATCTGATGAAATTCTTCTTTTGTTTTTCCCAGTTTTTGCTGAAGTCTTCCGTACATTTCGTCTTCTTTTCCTTCAGCGAACATCAAATCATCATCTGTTAGAGTTGCATACTTTTGTTTCAGTTTACCTTTCAGCTCATTCCAGTTTCCTTTTATTTCAGTAGTATTCATAATTTCTATTTTTTTAATTTTATTGTATTGTAAAATTGCAAATTATCGATCGGCTTTATGTTACATTTATTTTTCCGACTGTTGCATAATTTTCATTTTTTTGTCTTTGTTACTCCTGATATCTTCTCAGAATCCACGCCATTTTTTCGTGTTGCTGCAACAGTCCTGTTACAAAATCAGCAGAACCAACATCATTAGTTTCGTTTTCAAAAACTGGAATATAGTCTCTAAATTCGGTAACCAGCTGTTCGTGGTTTTCTAAAAGTTCAGATAACATATTTTTTTGCGAAGCATATTCTTTTGGAGATTCTTTCAGTGTAGAATTATCGATAAACTCTTTCATTGTCCCGATTGTTTTTTCGCCCAACTGATTAATGCGTTCTGCAACTTCATCAATATTGGCTTCCAAAATTCTATATTGTTCTTCAAACAATTTATGCAGTTCCATGAAGCTATTTCCCGAAATATTCCAATGAAATTTTCTGGTTTTTACATATAATGTCATCTCATTTGATAAAATTGTTGCTAAAATAGAAGCGCTCTTCTTTAAGTTTTTGGGTGTAATTCCAATATTTGGGCTCATAATTATCTGTATATTAGGTTATTCTCAAAGATACTTTTATAACCTCATTTTTTCTTATATAATTTATCAGAGAAATTACATGAATTCAATGTTTTTTTAACCTTTATAGGCTTTAATTGTTGTAGTTTTGCGCCCATCTAAAACTAAATTTAATGAGAAAACATTTACCTATTTTATTTTTTTTAATTATTTCTTTTACAGCAAAATCACAATCCTATTTAGGCTATTTTCATGACAACTATGCGGGAGTTCAAAGTGTTTTGTTCAATCCAGCTTCTATTGTAGATTCACGTTTTAAAACAGACATTAATTTGTTCTCAATTAGTGGTGCTGTCGAAAATGACTTATATGGTGTGAAACTATTTGATGTTTACAAAGACGGATATGATTTTGAAAGCCAGTCAAAAGTTTCTGCAAAAAATGCCAACAACGGATTGGCAAATTTTGATATCATGGGACCCTCTTTTATGTTTAATATTGCGCCAAAACATTCTTTGGCTGTTTTTACAAGAGCGAGATCTGTTTCTAATATCAGAAAGATTAACGGGTATCTTATCGATCAGGTAAAAGACGGATTAGATCAGTCTGATAGTTTCAATTATAATTTAGGAAGTCCAAATGCTGCCTCTCATTCTTGGGGTGAACTTGGAATTTCTTATGCCGCAGTTTTGTTTCAAAAAGACCAGCACTTTTTAAAAGGAGGTTTAACGGCTAAATACCTTCAAGGTGGTGTAAATGCCTATGTTCACGGAAAAAATGTGAATGTCGCTTATATTGAAAATGCTGCAGATCCAAAAGAAGGTTCTTTAATTTCAAATGGTGAAGTTACGGTTGGAGGAAGTCAAGATTGGGAAGCCAATGACGATTACGAATTTGATTCAAAATCACGCGGATTTGGTTTTGATTTTGGATTGGTTTACGAATGGAGACCTGATTATGATCAATATGATCTTAAAAAAGCAAAACCAGCAGATAATAATTTTAGAGATTTAAATAAATATAAATTGCGTTTCGGTTTATCGGTAACAGACATCGGATCGATCAATTATAAAAACTCAAAAGTTGACACTTATAATGTAAACGGAGTAGTAACGCAACAAATGATTGATGATGCAGAAGATTTGTATGATTTCTTAAATGAACATTATACCAAAACTTCAACGTCAAAAGGAGTAAAAACAAATTTGCCAACTGCTATTCGAGCAGATGCAGATTGGAATATGTACAATAAATTCTATTTGAACCTTAACGGAGATATTAATCTGGTTTCTGGCAGTAAATTGAATGGTTACGGAATTGCTGACCGAGTTACATTAACGCCTCGTTACGAAAGCAGATGGTTTAGTTTTTATTTGCCAATGACATATATGGAATATAGTGGTATGCAGGCTGGAGCAGGTTTGCGTGCAGGAGTTTTCTTTATAGGTTCTGGTTCTATTTTGAGTAATTTAGCTTCTAGCAACTCTAAAGGAGCTGATTTTCACTTAGGAATGAAGATTCCAGTTTACGAAAAACAATTTAAAGATACAGACGGAGACGGTGTAATTGATAAAGAAGATGCTTGTAGAAAAGTTGCTGGCCCAGCCGAAAATGGTGGTTGCCCTTGGCCAGATACAGATAAAGATGGTGTTTTTGATAAAGATGATGCTTGTATAGATGTGGCAGGACCAAAAGAAAATAAAGGTTGTCCTTGGAAAGATAGTGACGGAGATACTTTATTGGATAATGTAGATGCATGTCCTACAGTTGCTGGTCCTGTAGAAAATAAAGGATGTCCATGGCCAGATACTGATGGAGATGGCGTTTTAGATAAAGATGATGCGTGCCCGAACGAAGCAGGTGCAGCAGAAAATAAAGGCTGTCCAGAATTAGACGCAGATAAAGACGGTGTTTTGGATAAAGATGATGCTTGTCCGACAGTTGCAGGTCCAGCAGATAATAAAGGTTGTCCAAAAGTGACTAAAGAAACTTTAGCGCAGCTAAAAGTAGAAGCAAGATCTATTTTCTTTACAACTGGAAAAGCGACTTTAAATGACGCTAAAAAAGGAGAAACTTCTGGAAGATTAGATGCGATAAAAGAAATCTTAAGAAATTATCCAAATGCAAAATTTACTATTAACGGACACACAGATAATGTTGGAAATGCAAAAGCAAATCAAAAATTATCTGAAGCTAGAGCAAAAGTAGTAATGGATCTTTTAATCGAAAAAGGTGTAAATCCAGAGAATTTAACTTCTAAAGGTTACGGTTCTACAAAACCAGTAAAATCAAATAAAACAGCTGCAGGAAGAGCAGAAAACAGAAGAACTGAAATTGTTTATTTAGGCAATTTGTAAACGCTTCTGAATATAAAAGTAAAAAGCCATTCTTAATTGAGTGGCTTTTTTTATTTTTGCATACTTTTTAAAAAGAATTAATTCTTTGAAATAGAAGAACTAAAAATACAATATGACAACACAACAACTACACGAACAAATTCTTCAAAAAAAATCATTTTTATGCGTTGGTTTGGATCCTGATCTGACTAAAATGCCGCAGCATTTATTAGAAACCGAAGATCCTATTTTCGAATTTAATAAAGCGATAATCGATGCAACGCACGATCTGACGGTTGGATACAAACCAAACACCGCTTTTTTTGAAGCATACGGAATAAAAGGATGGATGTCTTTGCAGAAAACAATCAATTATATCAACGAAAATTACCCTGATATTTTTACAATTGCAGATGCAAAACGTGGAGACATCGGAAACACTTCTAGCATGTATGCAAAAGCTTTTTTTGAAGATTTAAATTTTGATAGTGTAACCGTTGCCCCGTATATGGGAAAAGATTCTGTAGAGCCTTTTCTGGCATTCGAAAATAAACATACTATTATATTGGCTTTGACTTCCAACGAAGGTGCTTTCGATTTTCAGACTTTAAATACCAACGGAAAAGAATTGTACAAACAAGTTCTAGAGACTTCTAAAACTTGGAAAAACAGCGAAAACCTAATGTATGTTGTCGGTGCAACAAAAGCAGAATATTTTACTGAAATTAGAAAAATTGTTCCAGACAGTTTCCTACTAGTTCCAGGAATTGGCGCTCAAGGCGGAAGCTTATCTGAAGTATGCAAATATGGAATGAATGATAAAGTTGGTCTTTTGGTAAACTCTGCAAGAGCTATTATCTACGCTTCAAAAGGAACCGACTTTGCTGAAAAGGCTAGGGAAGAGGCTTTGAAAGTACAGCAGGAAATGGCTGAAATTATTGGTTTAAAGTTTCAGGTTTAAAGTTTCAAGTTAACTTTGAGCATAATTTTTTAACGCAAAGTTCGCTGAGTTTTTTCGCAAAGTGCACAAAGAAATTATATACAGTGTTTTAAAAGTTTCTTAAGTTCTCAAAGTAGCGTGTAAGCTTTACTTTTTTGTTAAAGTTAACTTTGAGTATAATTTTAACGCAAAGTGCGCTAAGTTTTTTCGCAAAGTACGCAAAGAAATTATATACAGTTTTTTTAAGTTCTCAAAGGGAAATTTATTTTAAGCTTTGAGAACTTAAAAAAAACTTAAACTCAACGTTTAAGCATAAACCTCTGCGAACTTTGCGAAAAAACTTCGCGAGCTTTGCGTTAAATTCCACACTCCAACAAACCTCAAACATGAAACAAATAAAAGACCAGCTTGGCAAAGTTCATACTTTTGAAACTGCTCCAAAGCGTATCATTTCGCTAGTTCCATCGCAAACCGAGTTATTGTACGATTTAGGTTTAGAAGAGAAAATTATCGGAATAACGAAGTTTTGTGTTCATCCGTTTCATTTTAAATCGACTAAAAAGATTGTTGGTGGTACCAAGAAAATTCACTTCGAAAAAATAAAACTTTTAGAGCCGGATATTATTATCTGCAATAAAGAAGAAAATACACTTGAGATTGTTGAACAGTTAAGTGCAATTTGTCCAGTTTGGGTTACCAATATTGTTTCTATAGAAGATAATTTCCAGATGATTTCAGATTTCGGGCAGTTATTCAATTGCAGAACCGAAGCGCAGAAATGGAACAACAAATTGGCTTTCGCTTTAAGCGATTTTAAAAATTATATTCAGGATATAAAAGAAAAAAAAGCGGCCTATTTTATTTGGAAAAATCCATACATGGTTGCAGGAAAAGATACGTATATCAATGAGTTGCTAAAACTAAATCATTTTAAAAATATCTACGAAGACAAAGGTCGTTATCCCGAAATCGAATTAAAAAAAATGCGTTTAGAAGGCGATCCTGATATTGTTTTTCTTTCTTCAGAACCATATCCTTTTAAAGAAGAAGATGCTTTCGAAATCGGAAGATTTACACATCATGCTAAAACCATTTTCGTTGATGGTGAAATGTTTTCTTGGCACGGCAGCCGATTGTTAAAAGCTTTCCCTTATTTTAAATTACTGCACGAAAGATTAAAAAATTAGTTAAATGAATTTCTAAACTCTAAAGGCGAAACTGTGGTTTTACTTTTGAAAAGCTTATTAAAAGATTGAGGATATTCGAAACCTAATTTATAAGCAGTTTCACTTACACTCAAGGTAGTTGTGGTAAGAAGTTCTTTGGCTTTTTCAATAATTTTATTGTGAATATGATGCTGTGTGCTTTGTCCTGTCAACGAGCGCAGCATATCACTGAGATAATTTGGCGTAACATTTAATTGTTCCGAAATGTAAGCGACAGTTGGTAATCCTAATTGCTGCACTTTATCACTTTCAAAGTATTCAGAAAGAAGTGTTTCCAGTTTAGTTAAAAGAGTATTGTTTGCATTTTTTCGGGTAATAAACTGTCGGTTGTAAAAACGATTGCAATAATTAAGAAGCAGTTCAATATGCGAAATCATTACATCTTGGCTGAAAGCATCAATCGAAGACAAATATTCTTGTTCGATATTCTGCATAATTCCAGTAATCATTGTTTCTTCTTTTTCTGAAAGATGCAATGCCTCATTAACAGCATAAGAGAAATATCCGTACTCTTTTATTTTTTTTGCCAAAGCATAATTTTGAATAAAATCAGGATGAATTACTAACATTGAGCCATATACAGAAGAATCCATTGGAACTTCTGTCGAAATAATTTGTCCTGGCCCCATAAATGTCATGACACCTTCATCAAAATCATAATAGTTTTGGCCGTATCTCATTTTTCCCTTAAATCCTCTTTTAATTGAAATCGTGTAGAAATTATAAATGACACTTTTTAGATTATTATCAAAATGACAACTTATATCTTTCAGATTTACAAAACTTACCAAAGGATGATCTGGTTTTGGAATTCGTAATAATTGATGTAATTCTGAAATAGAGGTAATGTTATACGGAATATGATCTTCTTTCTTCATGGCTTTAGGTTTAATACAGGAAAAGCTGTTATAAAGATAACTTTTCCTGTAGATTTTTTTCTGATTTCTTATAGATTAACAGACTTCATTCCAGATTCATCATAACGATTTCCGGTAATCGTTCCTAGAGGAATAATGTTTTCCAATCTGTTCAATTCTTCAGTAGTCAGGATAAGCTGAGAAGCCTCAATATTTTGCTCTACATATTTTACTCGCTTTGTACCCGGAATGGCTAGAAATCCTTTAGATGCAATCCATGCCAAAGCCAATTGCGAAGCAGTAATTTTTCTTTCGTCGGCGATAAGTTTTATTTCATTTAAAAGTTCAATATTTTTATAAAATTGTTCTCCTTGAAAACGAGGAATTGTTCGTCTAAAATCATTTTCGGCTAAGTCTTGCGGATGTTGTATTTCTCCCGAAATAAAACCTCTTCCTAAAGGCGAATAAGCTACTACACCAATTTGAAGTTCTTGTAATGTTTTTATAATTCCGTCTTCTTCAATACTTCTTTCAAAAAGAGAATATTCACTTTGAACTGCCGTTAGAGGATGAATGTTATGCGCTTTTCTAATAGTTTCAGAAGAAACTTCAGAAAGGCCAATATAACCAACCTTTCCTTCTTTTACCAAATCAGACATTGCCTGAATTGTTTCCTCTATTGGAGTATTAGGATCAACGCGGTGCAGGTAATACAAATCGATATAATCTGTTCCAAGATTTTTAAGAGAACGTTCTACGGCCTTTTTTACATATTCTTTTTTGCCATTAAACTGCCAGGTAAGTTCTTCGTTGTCATTAATCTCAAAACCAAATTTTGTAGCAATGATGTAAGCGTCACGATTTCCTTTTATAGCTTTAGAAATCAATCTTTCATTTTTCAACGGACCATATAAATCGGCCGTATCTAAAAAATTACCGCCTAGTTCAAGTGAACGATGTATTGTTTGTATAGATTCAGTTTCGTCTGCTTTACCGTAAATATCATTTCCTGCAATCTGGCTCATTCCCATGCAGCCTAAACCAATATTTGGAACAACAAGTCCCTGATTTCCTAAATTAACTTTTTTGATAGTACTCATAATTACTGTTTTAATTTTAAATCAAAATTGATTTAGCAAAGATCCGTCAGTATTGCTTTTATAAAGTATCTAAATCTCGTGTAGTTGTATCCAAAATGAGCCAATGTTTAAAAGATTGTGTTTTTTACCGCAAAGCACACAAAGATTTACGCAAAGTTCGCAAAGTTTTTAAGGCAAAGCTTTGCGAACTTTGCGTTTTATACAAAACCTCTTGAGAAAAAAACTTTACGCTCTTTGCGGTAAAATATGCTCAAAGTAAAGCAACCTGAAACAAAAGAAAACATGAAACCTGAAACTAAACTTATATAAAAAAAGAATGCCGACATCTCGAAGACGCCGGCATTATTTAACTAACCAAAACCAAAATAATAAATAACCAGTTTATTACATTACAAATGTCCGACATAAATCAATCTTATGCTGTTAAGATCTTGTTATTACTTTGTTGGATATAAGTTAATGTTCATATTGTTGAGAGTTTAACCGCAAAGCGCGCAAAGAATTACGCAAAGTTCGCAAAGTTTTTTTATAGAAAGCTTTGCGAAGTTTGCGTTTTATACAAAACCTCTTGAGTAAAAACCTTTGCGTTCTTTGCGTTAAAATTATGTTCAAAATAGATAAGTTAATGTTTTTTTTACCGCAAAGAGCGCAAAGAATTGCGCAAAGTTCGCAAAGTTTTTTTAAGGCAAAGGTTTGCGAACTTTGCGTTTTATACAAAAACTCTTAAGTAAAAAACTTTGTGCACTTTGCGTTAAAATTATGCTCAAAGTAAAGCAACCTGAAACAAAGAAAACATGAAACTTGAAACAAAACTTATATAAAAAAAGAATGCCGGCATCTCGAAGACGCCGGCATCATTTAACTAACCAAAACCAAAATAATAAATAACCAGTTTATTACATTACAAATGTCCGACATATATCAATCTTATGCTGTTAAGGTTTTGTTATTACTTTGTTGACCATACGTTAAGATTTGTCAAACCGCTGTTTTGAGCTTTCTGCACTGTTAAATAAAATTTGATTATTAAAATATAATAACAATCAATTTTGCTTATTAATATGGTAAAGATAAGTTTGTATATTTGATAAAACATTAAAAATCAGCAATATGGAATCAAACAAAAAATTAACAACTGCAACAGGAACACCCGTTCCAGACAATCAAAACATTCAAACAGCTGGCCCTCGCGGACCCGTTTTATTACAAGATTTTTGGTTCTTAGAAAAAATGGCTCATTTTGATCGAGAAGTGATTCCCGAAAGAAGAATGCATGCCAAAGGATCTGGGGCTTACGGAACTTTTACTGTTACGCACGATATTACTAAATACTCAAAAGCAGACTTGTTTTCTGAAATTGGTAAAAAGACAGAAATGTTTGTGCGATTTTCGACTGTTGCAGGAGAAAGAGGCGCTGCTGACGCCGAAAGAGACATTCGTGGTTTTGCTATGAAATTTTACACTAACGAAGGAAATTGGGATTTGGTAGGAAATAATACGCCAGTTTTCTTTTTCCGTGACCCAATGAAATTTCCTGACTTGAACCATGCTGTAAAACGTGATCCAAAAACCAATTTAAGAAGTGCTGATAACAATTGGGATTTTTGGACTCTACTGCCAGAGGCTCTCCACCAAGTTACGATTGTAATGAGTGACCGTGGAATTCCGAGATCGTACAGAGAAATGCATGGTTTTGGAAGCCATACTTTTAGTTTCATCAATGCGCAAAACGAAAGGCATTGGGTAAAATTCCATTTAGTTTCGCAACAGGGAATCGAAAATCTCTCTGATGAAGAAGCTGCTAAATTGGTGGGTGGAGACAGAGAAAGCCATCAAAGGGATTTGTTTAATGCAATTGAAGAAGGTAATTTCCCGAAATGGAAAATGTTTGTTCAAATTATGTCAGAAGAACAGGCGAGAACGTATCGTTTTCATCCATTCGATTTGACTAAAGTTTGGTTAAAAGGAGATTTTCCGTTAATTCCAGTTGGAGAATTTGAATTGAATAAAAATCCAGAAAATTATTTTGCAGAAGTAGAGCAGGCGGCATTTAATCCAGCTCACGTAGTTCCAGGAATTGGTTTTTCTCCAGATAAAATGCTTCAAGGACGTTTGTTTTCTTATGGAGATGCGCACCGTTACCGTTTAGGAGTAAACAATTATCAGATTCCGGTAAACGCTTCTAGATGTCCGTATAACAGTTTCCACAGAGACGGAGCAATGCGTGTTGATGGAAATTATGGCGGAAGAAAACATTATGAGCCAAATAGTTTTGGCGAATGGCAAGACCAGCCAGAAGTAAAAGAACCGCCATTGGCAATTTATGGTGATGCTTATGCACATAATTTTAGAGAAGACGATAACGATTATTTTACTCAGCCAGGACTTTTATTCAACTTGCTGACAGAAGAGAAAAAACAGCTTTTGTTTAAAAATACAGCAGGTCAAGTAGGAGGAGCGCAGAAGTTTATTCAAGTGCGTCATATTAGAAATTGTTACCAAGCCGATCCAGCTTATGGTGCAGGTGTAGCAAACGCTCTAGGAATGACAATGGATGAAGTAAATGCTTTTGATGATCCTAGATTGGCGATTAAAGCGAGATAAGTTTTTTTTTAGGTTCAGAGCGACAAAGGTTCAGAGTGACAAAGGCTTTTGAACTGGATTTATAAAATTAAACCCGACAGGTTCAAAAACCTGTCGGGTTTGTTATTTTTATTGTCAGACTGAGCGAAGTCGAAGTCTTTTTAGGTAAAGAAAAATCTCTGTTCCTTTGAACCTTTGCCTCTTTGAACCTTAAGAAAAAACCACCGTCTTATTGCTATAAACCATTGTTTTTCTTTCGGCATGCAGTTTAATTGCTCTTGCTAAAACGATGCGTTCTAAATCGCGTCCTTTCATAATAAAATCTTCTACAGAGTGAATATGAGAAACTCGTGCAATATCTTGTTCAATAATCGGGCCTTCGTCTAATTCTTCTGTTACATAATGGCTTGTCGCACCAATAATTTTCACACCACGTTTAAAAGCCGAATGATACGGTTTTGCACCTGGAAAAGCAGGTAAAAACGAATGGTGAATATTGATGATTTTATTTTCGTAAAGCGAAATCAATTTTGGAGTCACGATCTGCATATAACGCGCCAAAACAATAAAATTGATCTGATATCTTTTCAAAAGTTCTATTTGTCTTGCTTCTCCTTCTTCTTTGTTGTCTTTTGTGAACGGAACATAGTGAAAAGGAATATCAAAACGCTCTGCAATTGAACGTAAATCGTTATGATTGCTAATAATCATAGGGATTTCTACACCTAATTCATCGGCACTATATCGACCCAAAATATCAAACAAGCAATGATCGTATTTAGAAACAAATAAAGCCATTTTAGGTTTTTGCTCCTGATTGTACAAATCCCAAGACATGTCAAATTTGGCAGCAAGAGTTTTATTAAAGTCTTCTTTAAAACTTTCAACTGTGATAGTCGAATTTTCGAATTCACATTCCAGACGCATAAAAAACACATTTTGCTCTACGTCTACATGCTGGTCGATATAAGTAATATTTCCTCCAACCTTAGCAATAAAAGTAGTAACTGAAGCAATAATATTCTTCTGATCTTTACAATGAATGAGTATGGTAATTTTTTGCATTTTGGTCTTTTTTTTGGTTAGTAACAAAGTTGCAAAGTTGACTTTGTGCCTTTGCAACTCTGTGTCTTAGCATCTTTATGAAAACTATTTTCCATCCTGCATTGCAAAAACCTTTTGTAATAAAGGAGTTGTTCTGGCAGAAATATTGTTTCTAATTTCTTTTTCTTCAACAGCAATCATTTTAAAAACGCCAGATAAAGCTTGATTTGTCGTGTAATCCGTTAAATCTGGATTTACTTTCTTTACTAGCGGAATAGTGTTGTATTTTGTAATAATATTTTTCCAAACCGCATCTGCGCCAACTTTTTCGAAAGAGCTTTTAATTACTGGATTAAATTTGGCATATAATGAAGTTGTTGTGCTTCCTTGCAAATAATTTGTTGCTGCGTTGTCGTTTCCTAAAAGAATGTTTTTAGCATCTGTAAAACTCATATTTTTTACTGCTGTAACAAAAATTGGAGTTGCTTCTTTCACGGCATCTTCTGCGGCGCGGTTCAGCATTTTGATTCCTTCATCTGCAAGAGAGCTTAAACCTACTTTACGAAGGGTTGCATCTACTTTTTGTAATTCTTCGGGCATTAAAATTTTTACAGCTTCATTTTTATAAAAACCATCTACTGCGGTTAATTTACTCACTTGTTGTGTAATTCCTTTGTTTAGCGCTTCTTTTAAACCTGAAGCAATATCAACAGTTCCTGAATTTGGAATCTGTGATGCGATTTGTGGTAACTGATTTAATGTTTGTTGTACCTGTGCGCAAGAAGTAAGCGAAAATGTAACGGCTAATACTAAAATCTTTTTCATTTGGGGTTTTTGTTTAAGTTTCAAAAATACTACTTATTCAAAAACAACGCCACAATTTTATTTTAAGCAAACTAACATTTTGTTGTAAACTTAACACAAGAGCACTTAGTAACTTAGAATCTCATTTTCTTAGCATCTTAATTTATGGCCAACCCATTCGAATATTATCTTGCCAGTAGGTTTTACTCGAAATATAAACGGGCTTTAGCAATATTATAGGTTTATTATTAGCATCAAAATATTGAACCCGAATGATTTTTTCATTAGAATCATCTTTCATGGCAATATTTCCTTCGGCATCATCGATTATTTTCTTTTTTTTGAGATATAAGGCAGGTTTTTCAATTATATATTCGACAACAGCTTCGTTGTTTAGTTTTAAATTACATCCAATCAAATTGCCATTGCTGTCAAGCGATTCAATTCTTTTTAGAAAATTGTTTTCATAATAGTATATTTCAAAAGCAATACTGCAAGATCCTTGTTGAAGTTTATTATTATGCAATCGGAAACGAAGTATCTGGTTTTTAGCATTTGTAAATTCAACATATCCATTTCCTTGAGCGTCAATATTCTTATTCAATATTCTCGAAGGCTTTGAGAATTGTTTGATTTGATTGGAGTAAACTTGGTAATTTTTGGCAGATTGTGCAAAAGAAGAGATACAAACTAAAGAGACTATGAATAGACTAAAAAAAGATTTCATTTTATAAATTTTAATTACTCAAATCTATTTTTATTTCTCCAATAAATCTATTTTCTCATTTGTATTTTTAATATAAACCGACATTTCAGAGTATTTCCACGTACCTCTTTTTTCGCCTACGATAAATAAAGTTCCTTTGCCTTTCGGACCTTTCAACGGAACCTGTACATTGCAAGTTCGTACCTCATTATGTGAAGTGACGGTTCCAGAAACTATTCCGTCTGTTTCAACGGGAGAACCGAGTTTTTCTACTACGAGCTTGTTATTCTCTACTGCTATCATAGATTCTTTATAGGCTTCAGAATCTTTAAGAACCGAAGTTACTTCATAGAAAATTCCTCCAATGAATAAAGCCACTAATACTAAAAGCGTTAAACATCCGCTGGGAATAAACCATTTCCAATTTCTGTTTAGCCAGCTCTGTCTTTGTACTAACTCGTTTGAATCTTCCATAAATTTAGTTTTAGGTGAAATTGATAAAGCTAAAATAAGAATAAATTCAATTGATATTCAGTGTTTTATATTAAATAAAAAAATCAGTTTATAATGTTTCTATAAGGTGATTTTAAATTAAGCTTTTATATTTTTAATTCTTTTATTCCCGATAGAGCATTAATCTTGTTTACATCCATTATCAGGGAAAATTTTAGTGTGTTTGAACCAAAAATATTTGTATTCGAGTTCTCCAAAAATTGGGTCATTTTTAATCATAGTCACTGTTTGTTTTTCAGTATAAAATAGTTAAGCGCCATAAGGAATGTCTTTTACTTGCTCCAATATCATATAAATTGAAAATACAGACAAAAGGAGTACAACTAGAAATACAAGCCATACACATATTTGCTTATAGTTTAAACATATAGCAATGATTGATAAAACCATTGATCCGAAAAATAAAAGGGGACATATAATAGCTGCATGATAAGGCTCTACATCCCAACGTGTGCAAAGGCGAGATAATGTCAAACAAGCAAATATTATAGTAATAATGCATACAGTTAAAGATAGAAGGCTTAAAACTGTGGAGGTTTTTTTACGGTTTTTCATTTATGTATTGATTCTATAAGCACGCATTAAAACAAAAAAATCATCTTATATTTTTATAAAATGATTTAAAATTGAGCTTTTATGTTTTACTTCTTTTTTAAAATTTGACTGATATCAGTATCCTGTTCTTCAATCAGATCATAAAAACCAACGTGTACGTTACTTTCATATTTCCAGAATAAATCAGTTCCATAATCTGCATTAAATATTTCATTTAATACTGGCGCAATTTTATACATTGATTCAGCATTAATGATAGAAAAGTTATTTGGATTACTAATATAATTTTCGTCATCAATTTCAGATAAAACATTCCATCCATTTAATTGTGGGATACTGCTTTTTTCTCTATATGTATATAATATCGGAATACCTTTTATTACATTTTTAGATACTACGAAACCACCGTATAAATCATTTGGAATTGACATAAATTTCCTTTGTGTTTTAAAGTTTAACGATTACTAAAAGCAATTTCTTCTAAAGCTTTTGGATCACTGATTGCTTTGCTGACATCTTGTTTTTTCATATCATCATTATCTCCAGTTCCCGTGCTTAAAGTAAGTTCTTTCGGCATTATCGGTTTCTTATCGAATAGGGTTGCAAAAAGTAATGCTCCTTGCAAATAACCGCCGTCATTTAAAAGATGCAATGTACTTTCGCCAAAACGCAGATTATCTTCATCTTTCACTAAATACATATAATCAGCTTTACCGTTGTATGCATCATTTATTGCATCACCAACTCGTAGCAAACCAGCATTTTTAGTGGTTTTTACAACAGCAATTGCATTTTCACGCATTTCGTCATAATAGTCTTTGTATTCTGAATCCGTAATAGGCATTGGAGACATTCCTTCGTAGATATAAAATGCTACATCGGGACTGTTTTTACGTATTTTATCAGTAATCATTTTTACATTAGCCTGATATTTATCTAGTTCAGCCAAAGCGACAGGAGTAGATTCCTGAATAACTACGTAATCATAATAGTTACCATCTTTGTCTGTTTTTGCAAAATTTTGTTCGGCCTCTGTTTTATGATCTTCATAAATTTTATCAATAGAAACTCCCATAGTAACCAATTGATCAATGATCATTGGCTGGTTATTAGCTTTACAAATTTCTCCAAATAGAATAGGAGCGCTTACAAAAAATTCTGTATGGCTGTTTCCGATGAATAATATTCTAGGACTTCCTTCTGCTTTTGGAGCTTTAGGATGTGCTATTTTTTCTGCAGTTACTGTCGAATCTTCTGGAGAAGTCGATTTGTTATTGCAGGCTGAAAAAAGCATTGCAGCAATACCAAATAGTAAAAAGTGTTTTTTCATTGTAATTTTAATTTGAAAAGGGTTCATCCGCTATTTTTTTTGATAAAATTTCGACAAATCTCTTCTTAATAGTTAACAATTAAAGCCTTGATAAGTTTTAAAAGTGTTAGTTTAGGACATTAAATTTGTGGATTGAGAATTTGGTGCTAAATACAATAACCATATTAAAGATAATTTATCTATTACTAAAAGCAATTTCCTCCAGAGCCTTAGTATTGGTAACTGCTTTTTCTACTTCTTGCTTTCTCATATTGTCATTATCACCAGTTCCCGTGCTTAGAAGAAGTTTTTTAGGGATGATTGGTATTTTATCAAATATTGTAGAATATATTAAAACGGCCTGTAAAAAACCTCCATCGTTTATAAAATGAAGGGTGTTTTTGCCGTCACGGAGATTGTCTTTATTACCTGTTAGGTACTTATAACCGCTTTTGCCTTCATATGCATCTTTAACAGCATCACCCACTCTTAATACACCTGCATTTTTAATAAAAGCGGCAGCTAGAATGGTATTTTTACGTAATTCTGTATAATAATTATTGTATTCTGAGTTTGCATAAGATAAAGGAGACATATTTTGATAGACATAAATTGCTGCATCTGGACTGTTTTTATGTATTTTTTCTGCAAATAATTTCAAATTGTCTCTAAACTTAGAAAGGTTTGTTAGTGCAATTGGTGTCGATTCCTGAATTATAACATAATCATAATAATTACCATCCTTGTCTATATTAGAAAAATTTTGGTCGGCCTCTGTTTTATTAGTGAAATAAACTTTATTGAGCGAAACACCTATTGTTATCAGCTGCTGAACATTTATATTTTGATTATTGGCATTGCATAATTCCTGAAATAGAGTTGGACCGCTTACAAAGTATTCCATATGACTATTTCCAATAAATAATACACGTGGTGGACCTACGGCCTTTGGCGGTTTTGGTTTGCTGATACCGTCAGAAGTAATTGAGGTTTCTGACTTGAAATTATTACATGAAAAAAGGAGAATTGAAACAATAAGACTAGAAATTAAAATGTATTTTTTCATTGTTGATTTTCTATTAAAAAAAGATTTGCAAATCTCTCTTTAACACATAATCAAACTAGTCTCAAAAGGTTTTAAAAATAATAGAATAAGACAAAAAAAAATCACCTTATAAAAATATAAGATGATTTTAAATTTGTACTTATAAGTATTAGAAGCACTTTGCTTTCAGGATGTAGGTTTTCCTGTTACTCTAATGCTTTTTTATTTTCAAATTGTACAATTAAAAATTTATGGGACAAAAAAGGTGTTTAAACGTACTGTAAACAGTATAAATTGGGGTTGTTGATTGGATTAATCTGCTTTAAATTGGCTAAAATATACTGAGTGCAATCTTTACCGCCAAATGTCAAATAGAATAAAGATTTTGAAATGTAAGATGGCCTTAACAAAAGCGTGCGCCAGCTATGCGTTATATTTTTAAAGAAGTGTTTTAATGCGTATTTGATTGGTTTTTCCTCTGGACGAATGAAATAAATAGTGTAATCTTTAAGTTTAGTGATCAGATTTGGAAACATTACAAATCTTCCGCCTTGCTGTATCAATAAACTTATTTCAAACAATGACAAACCTTCAATATTTTCTGTTTTCATGATCTATTGTTTTTAATTTAATGTTAGTGGTAGTATTACGATGCAAAGTTGCGACAGAAATTTAAAAACAAAAGGCTTTAAAAGTTTTAAAACTAATAACTTAAGACATTTTTTAAATAAAAAAATCGGAAACTCAACTGAATGAATTTCCGATTATTATTTTATATATGCCGTTTCGCATTAATTTACACTAAGAGACAATTGATTATTTAATTCTGCATCTTTTTCGTAAACATCTTGAAAGAAACCAATTTCTCCGTTTTCATTTACCAATGAAGTAAAATAAGTAATGAAAATAGGTACTTTTTTAGAAAGTTTAAAACTGTTTTCTGCTTTACCATCCATTGCTTTGTCAATTTTTGCCTGATTCCATTCAGGATAATCTTTCAGCATGGCAACAGCCAATTCTTTTGCCATTTTTACATTAATACATCCGTGGCTAAAAGTTCTTTTTTCAAAATCGAATAAAGTTTTAGATGGCGTATCGTGCATATAAATATCATCTGGATTTGGGAACATAAATTTTACCAATCCTAAAGAATTGTCTGGACCTGGTTTTTGTCGTACTTGACCATTAACCATTTCCATGTTTTTCTCTGCAAGATAATTTGGGTCTGCAGCAATTTTAGATCTCAACTCGTTTTGTACAATACTTTGAGGAACTGTCCAATAAGGGCTAAAAACGATTCGGTCAATTTCTCCATTAAAAATGGTTGTTTTGGTAAGAGGAGCTCCAACAAAAACACTCGAAGTCAATACTACTTTTCCGTTTTTAACATAAAACAATTCATAAGAGGGAACATTAACCAAAACATACTCATCGCTGGCAGCAATTTGAGCCGAAATCTCACGGCATCTTTCCATGTTAAGTTTTAAAGTCGCAACTTTACTTTCAAGCGGAATATTCATTTCGTTAATATGCTCTTCTGCCAGAATGTAATTCGGTTTAAATCCGTTACGAACTTTGTATTTCATAACAGCGTCCATCAATTCACGATCGTAAACATCGCTTTTAGAATCTGTTTTTAAATCTCCTAATAAATACAAACGAGTTCTAACTTGCGAAATAGTGCTTGAAACAGCATCTGGACGCAACTCTTTATAAGGAGACTCAGCCGGAACAATTGGTTTGTATTTACTAGATTTTTCTAATCTTTTGTATTTTTTTAAAGCGTCTTGCAATTTGTAATATTGATCAAATTCTACTTTTTCATTACTTGCAACTGCTGTTGTTTCTGCCTCTTCTAATGTGCTGTAGTTTAAGAAATCTTTTAGCATAGTATCATAAGCTAGTTTTTTCTTGTCGGCATTGCTTTTTTTGGCGTACACTATATATAATGAACTCAGAAGCATATCTGCATCAGTTTGAGAAAGTGTACTTTTATCTGATGAAGTGCTAAACAATTGGTCTATTTCTTTTTGATAAGGAATAATTAAATCATTTGTTTTTTTTGCTTTTTCATACAAAGCAGAGCCAAATTCGTTGATTTCGTTTTCGTCAAACCAGATTGTGCCAAGAGTTCTGGTTTTGTATAAAGACATGACATCAGATTTATATCTTTTCAAATCTGAATATCTTTTGAAGAAATCGTTCGAAATTTCGTTTATATCATTTTGATTATGGTAAACAGTTAAATGATTTGAAGCTTTTTTATATTTAAAATTGTTGTTTTCAATTCTGTTAAAAGAAAATACAAAAAAACTCAAACTTAAAATTACGGTGAATGAATAAAATGTTTTCATTTTTTTAATTTTTACGTTATTACTTTTCTACGTAAGTCGTTGGTAAAAATTTGGGGCTTTTTTACAATGCTAAATTACTATGGGAGTGCTCAAAACGTGTTTCCTGATTTTGTTTAAATGTTGCGAAATTGCCATGTCTTTAAGCTTTCTTTAACTTATATCCATTAGTGGCAAGAATTAATACCTTTATATTGAAGAAAAAATATTTTCTTTTTTATTAACATAATGTTATTTGATTGACCAAATATTAAAATAATTTGTACATTGGTCGCTTAAAATTATCATATTCATAAAATGGAACAACAAATACCATATATTCCTAAAAATAAAGTAAGAATTGTTACCGCTGCTTCACTTTTTGACGGACATGATGCCGCCATCAATATTATGCGCCGTATTATTCAGTCAACTGGGGTTGAAGTAATTCACCTTGGTCATGACAGAAGCGTTGAAGAAGTGGTAAATACCGCCATTCAAGAAGATGCCAACGCCATTGCAATGACTTCGTATCAAGGCGGACACAACGAATACTTTAAATATATGTATGATTTGCTTCGCGAAAAAGGAGCGGGGCATATTAAAATCTTTGGTGGCGGAGGTGGAGTAATCCTTCCAAGTGAAATTTCAGAATTGCATGAATATGGTATCACTAGAATTTATTCTCCAGACGATGGACGTTCTTTAGGACTTCAGGGAATGATTAATGATTTGGTACAGCGTGCTGATTTTCCTATTGGAGATAAATTGAACGGAGAAATTGATCATATCGAAAATAAGGTTCCAACGGCAATTGCACGTTTGATTTCGGCAGCAGAAAATTTCCCTGAAATTGCAAAACCTGTTTTTGATAAAATTCACGAAAGCAATGCCACTTCTAAAATTCCAGTTTTAGGAATCACGGGAACGGGCGGAGCCGGAAAATCTTCTTTGGTAGATGAATTGGTTCGCCGATTTTTAATTGATTTTCCAGAAAAAACAATCGGATTAATTTCTGTCGATCCTTCTAAGAGAAAAACAGGAGGAGCACTTTTAGGAGACAGAATCCGTATGAATGCCATAAATAATCCTCGTGTATATATGCGTTCGCTGGCGACACGTCAGTCGAATTTGGCTTTGTCTAAATATGTAGCCGAAGCAATTCAGGTTCTAAAAGTCGCAAAATACGATTTGATTATTTTGGAAACTTCAGGAATCGGTCAGTCTGATACTGAAATTATGGATCATTCAGATGTTTCTTTATATGTAATGACACCAGAGTTTGGAGCTGCAACACAATTGGAAAAAATCGACATGCTTGATTTTGCCGATTTAGTGGCTTTAAACAAATTTGATAAACGTGGGGCATTAGATGCTTTGCGCGATGTAAAAAAACAATATCAGCGCAATCATGGTCTTTGGGATAAAAGCCCAGACGAAATGCCCGTTTTCGGAACGATCGCTTCGCAGTTTAACGATCCAGGAATGAACACGCTTTACAAAGCGATTATGGATAAAGTGGTCGAAAAAACGGCTTCAGATTTGAAATCGACTTTTGAAATCACTAAAGAAATGAGCGAGAAAATCTTCGTGATTCCGCCACACAGAACGCGTTATTTATCTGAAATTGCAGAGAATAATAGATCTTATGATGAAATCGCCCTTTCTCAGCAAAAAGTAGCGCAGAAATTATACGGAATTTTCAAAACCATCGAATCGGTTTCTGGAAAAGTACCTCAAATCAATAAAGGAGGAATCGATGATGCTACAGTTTTACCAAGCGGAATTGCAGAACACGACGAAAATAGAATTTTTTTAAATCTTTTATTGAATCAGTTTGATAAAGTAAAAATGGATTTAGATCCATACAATTGGGAAATTATCCTGAATTGGGATGAAAAAGTAGCGAAATATAAAAATCCGGTTTACTCGTTTAAAGTTCGTGATAAAGAAATCAAGATTGCAACGCATTCTGAAAGTTTATCACATTTACAGATTCCTAAAATTGCTTTGCCTAAATATGAAGGCTGGGGCGATATCCTGCGTTGGAATTTACAGGAAAATGTTCCAGGTGAATTTCCTTTTGCTTCGGGATTATATCCGTTTAAGCGTGAAGGCGAAGATCCGTCAAGAATGTTTGCGGGCGAGGGCGGACCAGAAAGAACCAACAAACGTTTTCATTATGTAAGTGCGGGAATGCCTGCAAAACGTCTTTCGACAGCTTTTGACAGCGTTACTTTATACGGAAATGATCCAGATTTGCGTCCTGATATTTATGGAAAAATCGGAAATGCAGGAGTTTCAATCTGCTGTTTAGACGATGCCAAAAAACTATATTCAGGTTTCGACTTGGTTCATGCTTTAACTTCGGTAAGTATGACCATTAACGGGCCTGCGCCGATGTTGTTAGGTTTCTTTATGAATGCGGCAATTGATCAGCAATGTGAGATTTACATCAAGGCAAATGATTTAGAAAAAGAGGTTGAAGCTAAAATCAACAAATTATATAAAGACAAAGGAATCGAAAGACCGAAATACCAAGGCGAACTTCCTGCTGGAAACAACGGTTTAGGATTAATGCTTTTGGGTGTTACGGGAGATCAGGTTTTGCCTTTGGAAGTTTATAACGAAATAAAAGTAAAAACGTTAGCTCAAGTTCGTGGAACGGTTCAGGCCGATATTTTGAAAGAAGATCAGGCGCAGAATACTTGTATTTTCTCAACTGAATTTGCTTTGCGATTAATGGGCGACGTTCAGGAATATTTTATTACTAAAAATGTTCGTAATTTCTATTCGGTTTCGATTTCTGGATATCATATTGCTGAGGCGGGAGCAAACCCAATTACGCAATTGGCGTTTACGCTTTCAAATGGTTTCACTTACGTAGAATATTATTTGAGTCGCGGAATGAACATCAACGATTTTGGACCAAATTTATCATTCTTCTTCTCAAACGGAGTAGATCCAGAATATTCAGTTATTGGTCGTGTAGCGCGTAAGATTTGGGCGAAAGCCATGAAAAACAAATACGGAGCCAACGAAAGAGCACAAATGCTGAAATATCACATTCAGACATCTGGTCGTTCGTTACACGCACAGGAAATTGATTTCAACGATATTAGAACAACTTTACAAGCTTTATACGCGATTTACGATAACTGTAATTCATTGCACACAAATGCTTACGACGAAGCCATTACAACGCCAACAGAAGAATCTGTGCGTCGTGCAATGGCAATTCAGCTGATTATCAATAAAGAATTAGGTTTAGCGAAAAACGAAAACCCAATTCAAGGTTCATTCATCATCGAAGAATTGACAGATTTAGTAGAAGCTGCAGTTCTTCAGGAATTTGACAGAATTACAGAACGTGGAGGAGTTTTAGGCGCAATGGAAACGATGTACCAACGCTCTAAAATTCAGGAAGAAAGTTTGTATTATGAAACCTTAAAACACAACGGAGATTTCCCAATTGTGGGTGTAAATACATTCTTGAGTTCAAAAGGATCTCCAACAGTAATTCCGGCAGAAGTAATTCGTGCGACTGAAGAAGAAAAACAATATCAAATTACAATGCTGGAAAACTTGCACCAGTTTCACGAAACAAAAGTAAACGAGCATTTAAATACGTTACAGCAAGCCGCTATTAAAAACGAAAACTTATTCGACCACTTAATGGAAGCTACAAAGGTTTGTTCTTTAGGGCAGATTACTTCGGCGTTGTTTGAAGTGGGTGGGCAGTATAGAAGGAATATGTAAATTTTATTTTTTAATTATATGGAAAAACCTCTCAAGATTATTGGGAGGTTTTTTTGTTAGAAATTATAATATGTCTTTCAATTTGAGAACCTTCTAATTAGGCCAAAGGCCTAAAAGCATCTTTAGCATTGGGCAAAGCCCAATGTCTATAATTGAGCCTGATAATAAAGCCCTGAAAGGGCGTAAGCTATTAGATAACAAGAATGGCTGTTGCCCTTTCAGGGCTTCGATTTGTATTGGGTTTTGTGTAGTAGGAGGTTCGTGGTGTTCAGGGTGTTCTCTAATAGGGCGTTGCCCTATTTTGGAGCTGTTAGCCTTTCAGGCTTTTTTATGCAAGCTTTTAAGAATCTAAGCTTCTTAATAAATTTCCCGTTAGCGCGAGCGTCTCGCTCGTGAATGCAAAGTAATGCACTAGCGTAACGCTTACGCCAGCAAAAAAAGTCCTATTATCAAATATAGCCCGTGGTTTCAACCACGGGTACACAATACGAGTAAGACAATATTACGTTCCCGTGGTTGAAGCCACGGGCTATATGTTTATCGTTTTGGAATAGCAAAGGAGAAAATCATTCATTAACAACCTCCCCAACAAACCCTAAAAACTCCATTTCATCCATAGGAAACAAATGCAGAACAGTTTCCAAAATCAGACTCACATTAATAGTTGCACTTTTATCTTTTTTAGAAAAATTATGCATCTCATTATCAAGCGCTAGAATGCATAATTTCAGTAAATCGGTAATGAGGCAGCCAAGTTCTAAGTAATTGACCACTTTAAATTGTGCGGTATAAGAATTGGCTTCATCGGTTGGTTTTAGCGTTGTAAAATACTGAGCGATTAATTTTTGCAGTTTTTGTAGTTTTTCTGTTTCGTTTGTTTCCATAAGACGTATATTTTTAAATGGTTTACAATTTGACTTTTATGAAATTATTATAAGAAAAATTGTACTTTTGTTTGATTCAGCGAAGGAAGAAATAGATTTTGCTGTACGAAATCATTTTTTGTCGTAATGCACGGCGTAAAATCTGTTTTTTACATTTTACCGATTTTGAGACTTTATTATTATCTTTGAATTATGAGCACACTAACAAAACCAAATCATATAGGGCGAAAAATAAGCCGTATTCGTGAACTTCGTGATATGAAGCAAGAAGCTTTGGCGCAAGCTTTAGGAACAAACCAGCAAGCGATTTCGGCTATGGAAAACAGCGAAACCATTGATGACGATAAACTTGTTGAGGTGGCAAAAGCACTTGGTGTATCAGTTGATGCCATTAAGAATTTTTCTGACGAAGCGGCAATTAATTATTTTAATACTTTTAATGAAAGTCCCAATAATTATTTCGGACTTAATAATTGCACTTTCAATCCATTAGATAAATTAATGGAAACGGTAGAAGAAAACAAAAAGCTTTACGAGCGTTTGCTTCAAGCAGAAAAAGATAAAATCGAATATTTAGAAAAGTTGCTCAAAGATAAGTAGTAATTGAATTGAAATAAAAAGCATCTGCCACGGCGGGTGCTTTTCTCATTTTAAAACTTTCCAATTATTGAAAATAGTACTAGAAAATAAAGGCATTAAAACAGATACTTATTTTATACCGCCATTTACTTTGTATGAAGGCGAAATAATCGTTTTGTATTTGTACAACGGAAAACATTTATATGATGCTGAGATCTTGCTCAGGAATATTTTTTGCGGCAAAACTAAGCATGAAAATGTGACCTTGCATAGAAAAATGACCTTTGTTGAGTATTTTAAAAGATCATACTTCAGGGATATTTTTTTTTCCTTTAACAACAGTAAAAAGATACCTTAAGAAAAATGCAAATTGCAAATTGCAAGAGTCCTTTATATAAAAGAATATTTGAAGATAAATGGAAATGGATAACGCCCGAAACAAGATTGGAGAAAATTCCAGGAACGCCTAAAAAGCTGTTAACCTTGTATGCGGCGCTTTCAAAGACGAAAGATATCGTGTTTGATCTTGTAGCATTGGATGATGAAGGTTATGAGTATTCTTTTAAAGCAATTGAAGCAATTGTAAAACAGGATGAAGGTTCGGCTATTTTATTGCATTGTTTTGATAATATGGAAGAATATGCATCTAATATTATTACCCTTGAATGGAACGCTGGTCATCCTCCGGAGGGAAATGAATTTCAATATAATTTTAAACTGAAAGGTGGTCTCTAGTCTAACAAAACAATAAAACTCCGTAAAGTTTGTCATTTCGACCGAAGGGAGAAATCTTCGCAAGTAGCTCCGCAAAAGTGCGTGCCCAGCGTACGAAGATTTCTCCTCCGTCGAAATGACAAGATTGTGGATTAAATATAAAAACCTCTCAGTAATGAGAGGTTTTTTTATATCAATTCAAGTTTGATTAAACTTTGCTTTTTATCGAAGTTTTTGGTTTGCGTTTTAATTTTTCAATCAGCGCATCGGCTTTTTCATTTTCAGAAATAGAACGTAACGATTCTGCGTAGCGGTAATAATAAACAGGATCTAAATCTGTGGTTAGAGCGAAGAGTTCACTGTACCATTCGGCTGCTTTTTCTAGTTCGCAATTCGAATACGATGAATTTCCTAGTTTTTGAAACAAGTCTACAGACTTGTAGCCTTTTGCCGCAACCTTTTCGTAAGTTCTTATAACATCGACATAGGCATACTTTTCGCCAACTTTATCGGTTTTATAATAAGTTTCGTTTTGTGCAGAAGCACGAAATGAAAATGCGATAAACAATACTAAAATAGCTAGTTGTTTTTGCATAGGTTTAGTTTTGGTATTAATCGTATTTTTTGAATTGCTTTTAAAATGATTCTCTACACCAAAAAAGCTTTATTAATCGTAAACGGCATTTTTACTTTATTATTTTACGATTAAAGATACTTTTAGTATACAAATATATGGAAATCAGTAATGTAAAGTGTTTTTTAACGATTTTTTTTTGATTTGGTCGATTCTGTTAATGATTTTTAAGTGTTTGATTTTGTGTGTTTTTGTGTGTTTTCAAAAGCTAGAAAAGTGATTTTAGATGCCGTGTTTTTCATTCGTTAAAAAATATAATTTAACTTTATGTCATAACGCAATTTTTAAGATGACAATACAAGAATATCTGAATAAAATAGAAGCTTTACGGCAAGAGAAGACAACGATTGCATTTCAAGAGAATGTTGATCTGGAGTTCTGTGTTCAAAAAATACAGCAGAGTAGTCCTGATGCATCTTTTATAATAGATGATTTGTTTCAAGAAATTTCCGAAATAATTTTTATAAATAAAGATGTGGTGAAATATTTTGCCAATCATTTAGGTTTGTTGTTTTTAGAAGAACAAGAATCTGGAAATGTATGTTTTGCCAATAGCGAAGAAGTGCGTGCAGAATATAAACAAAGCTTCAAATTGATAGATGTGCTGGATTATATATATGCTTTTGGACATTCTACTGCTTTTAAAGAATCTCAAAAAGTAATCGTTCCCTCTGAAAAAGATCTTTTTTGGAAACTGGTAAAAATTGGTTTGAGTTTAAGAAATGATAAAATCTAAAACAAAAAAGCAGCTCCTGGTACGGGCTGCTTTTCTAATTCTTTTTTTGGGGGCAAAAAATTAACGACGGAAAGATGGACTCTGGTTAACAGATTGATCTAACTTTACAGTCTTCACTTTTTTAGCAGCGACTTTAATTTCGTGTTTCGCAACTTTGTCGTTTGCTTTCACTTCAAGAACATACGTTCCAGCAGGAAAACTTTCTAAACTAATTGTTTTAGAAACTTCTAATTTGTCTGCTGCAGATTCTCCCGCATAAAGTAAATTGTGATTTTCGTCGTAGATAGAGAAAGATGCATTTTCTACAATGTCTAAAGTAAAGCTAACTACTTTTCCATTTCCTGTTTTGATATTTAAAATGTAATCACCTTTTCCATCAATGGCGTAGGTAAACACAGTCGCTAAAAAAAAGGCAGCAACTAAACCAGCTTTGGTAAATTTTGTCATGTTTTTTTTAAATTGTTAATTACTAAATGTGGAACGCGTAAAACTACAAATACAAATTTAATTTTTAGCAATAAATTAGCATTTTTAAACGCTTAAGTTATTGAATTGTAATTATTTCGGTATTTTGTTTGAACTATGTACGTAAATACTGTGCTTTTGGATTTATTTTTAGAAAACTTTTTTTAACACTTAAAAATCAAAGAGTTGAATTAATAAGAATAATTTTCAGAAATTTTCTGTTTCATCATCTGTTTTAATTCTTAAACAAAAAAAACAGCTCTGTAACCACCACGAGCTGTTTCTTATAAGCGCAATTTTAAAATTTTCTAACCTTAATTTATACCTTTTTGAAGTATAAAATTTTAGCGTGTAGCAACACTAGTGTTTTTAGCAAAACCAGCTTTGTAAACAGAAGAAACTGCATTTCTAGATAAAGATGCATTATCTCCTATTGTGATTTCATATTTTACTCTTTTTACACTGTCTTCTACTTCTAAATAGTAAGTTCCCTCAGGAAATTCTTCTAGGCTGAAAGTTCTTAAAATTCCATCTTTTCCAGATGCGCTTTCAGAATAGATTAAAGTTCCGTCCTTGTCATAAATAGCTAAATTGGCTTTCTGTACTTTGTTAAGTGCGAAAGTGATCAGTTTTCCATTAGCTTTTAATACATGAAGATTAAATTCTCCATTTCCATCAATTGCGTATGTGCTTATTCCTGTGAAAAGCAACGCTGCTACTAAACTCAATTTTGCAATCTTTTTCATGGTACTTAGTTTTAAATTAATAGTTCTAATTCTCTGATGCTAAATTACTTATGTATTGCGTGAAAAAGAGCAACTGTATTTTCCTATTTCTATGCTCTATTCTCATTTACGAAACCGTTATAGGTTAAAACGTGAATTATTTTTAACGTTTTTGTTAATTCATTTATTATTTTTCAATGTTTTACTTGATTTTAAGTTTACAATGGGTTAAGGATTTATTTACAAAAACGAAGTGAGTTTTTTAACCGCAAAGTACGCTAAGAATTATTATACAAGAGGTTTATAAAACGAAAAAGTTCGCAAAGCTTTGTGAAAAAAACTTTGCGAACTTTGCGTAAATCTTTGCGCACTTTGCGGTAAAAAACTTTGTGGTAAAAAAAAACAGCTCTATAACCACAAAGAGCTGTTTTTAAAACTTTTGAAAGTTTTTAAACTTACTAACTATCTAACCTCACTTTTATACTTTATGAAAGCATAAACTTTTTAGCGTGCTGCCACGCTTGTATTTTTAACAAAACCTGCTTTGTAAACAGAAGAAACTGCGTTTTTCGATAAAACAGAAACTTCATCAGTAATCGTGATTTCGTATTTTGCTTTTTTTGTATTGTCTTCTACTTCCAGGAAGTAAGTTCCTTCTGGAAATTCTTCTAGGCTGAAAGTTCTTAAAATCCCGTCTTTACCTGAAGCGCTTTCAGAATAAATTAAAGATCCATCTTTATCGTAAATTGCTAAGTTGGCTTTTTGCGTTTGGTTAAGACCAAAAGTGATTTGTTTACCATTAGCTTTAATTACATGCAGATTAAAATCTGCTGTTCCATCAATTGCGTATGTGCTTATTCCAGTGAAAAGCAATGCTGCTACTAAACTCAATCTAACAATCTTTTTCATGGTATTTAGTTTTTAAATTAATAGTTCTAATTCTCTGATGCTAAATTACTTCAGTTGTAAGTAAAAAATCAATACTATATTCTCCATTTTATATGCTATATTCTCATTTACGAAACCGTTATATGTTAAAATTTAATCTATTTTATACCGTTTTTGTTGATTCGGTTATTATTTTTCAACGTTTTTAGTAATTTTTAATTTACATTGAGATAACGATTTGTTTAAAAAATGTAGGAATTATAAAGGTGCTAAGGTTCTAAGATGTTGAGATTCTAAGTTTTTATTTGGATTGTGTATTGTAACGCAAAGGGCACAAAGGTTACACAAAGTTCACAAAGGTTTTTTGAGTAAATTTTATATAATAAAAAAGTTCGCAAAGCTTTATAATAATATAGCTTTGCGAACTTTGTATTTGCAACTTGACAAAAAAACTTTGTGAGTCTCTGCGAAAAAGCTCTGTGAATCTCTGTGTTATAACCCACAAAAAGTAAAGAGCAAAAAAAAACAGCTCAGTAACCACAAAGAGCTGTTTTTAAAACTTTTGAAAGTTTTTAACTTACTAACTATCTAACCTCACTTTTTATACTGTATTAGAGTATAAAGTTTTAAGTGCCGTGAAGAATTGCACTTAACCTTAATATTTTCTTAGTTAACAGAAACTGTTCCTTTTGAAGACAAAACAGAACTATTAGCGTCAACAGTGATATCGTATTTTACTTTTTTGAAGCTGTCAGCAACCTCTAAAATATATTTTCCTTGAGGGAATTCTTCTAAACTGAAAGTTCTTAAGATTCCGTCTTTACCAGAAGCATTCTCAGTATAGATTAAAGTACCATTTGTATCATATATACTAATAACTGCTTTTTGTAATTGATTAATTCCAAAAGCAATTACCTTGCCATTTCCTTTTAATACATGAAGATTTAATGCTTCATTTCCATCAATTGCATATGTACTCATTCCTGTTAGAAGTACTGCAAATACTAAACTTAATTTCATAACCTTTTTCATATTCTATAGTATTAAATTTTTTTCGTTCATTTTTCTGATGCAAAGTTATAGCAGCATGTGTGGTATTTTAACATCTATATTTTCCAATTTATATGCTATATTCTCATTTACGAAACCGTTATATGTTAAAATTTGACTTTAATGTTGTGTTTTTGTTAATTTGATTGTTTTTATTCAAAGTTTTTAAAAAACTGAATACTTCTTAAAATTTCCATTTTTCTTACAAATTTTAGCATATTGGTATAAAATCGAGTTTTAAATAGGATAAATAAAAAAAAAGTGAAGAAAAAAAATAAGACCCTAAAAAAAAGCCGAATTTGATATAAATTCTTCAGTGTTAAGAAAGTTATTTTAATGTAAAATTCGCATTTACGAAACCGTTATAGGTTAAAATTTAAATTATTTTAGGTGATTTTGTTAAATTTGCTATTATTTTTTAAAGAAATTATCATGAAGACTATTGCCCCAGCTCTTGAAGTGATAACTAACTCATACGGAAGTTCTTTTACCTACACTAAACACGCCGAAAAGACCAATAGTAAAGCTCATTTATGGCACTATCATCCAGAAATTGAATTGGTCTATATAAATGGTGGGGCAGGAAAAAGACAAATAGGAAGCCATGTTTCTTATTATACCAATGGTAGTTTACTTTTAATAGGAGCTAATTTGCCGCATTGCGGTTTTACAAATGAGCAAACAGGAAATACAACGGAAACCGTTATCCATATTAAACCTGAATTTTTAGGAAGCGACTTTTTTGTGGCGCCCGAAATGAAAAAGGTGCAAAATATTTTGAAACAAGCTAAAGGCGGAATCGCTTTTGGAGGTGAAACGAAAAAACGTATCGGTAAGAAAATTGAAATGATGGAGAATGAACCTCCATTTCAAAGACTTATAACGCTTTTGAGTGTTTTAGACGAATTGGAATCTGCTGAAGAATATACCATTTTAAATGCAGACGGATTTTCGATGGAATTGCAAACTCAGGATAATGATCGTATGAATGTGGTTTTCAATTTTGTAAAAGATCATTTTCAGGAATCTATTTCGATAGATGAGGTTTCGAGTCTGGTAAGTATGACCACGCCTTCTTTTTGCCGTTATTTCAAGAAGATATCCAATAAAACATTTACGGAGTTTGTAAATGAATATCGTCTAGTGCACGCTTCTAAGCTTTTGGCAGAACAGCCAATGAGTATTAATGAGGTTTGTTACGAAAGCGGTTTTAATAACTTCAGCCACTTTAGTAAATCGTTTAAACAATATACGGGTAAAAGCGCTTCACAATACCGTCATGAGCATAAGATTATAATCAGCTAGTTTTAGCTTGAGTTTTTTTTAGCCACCAATTCACGAATTTTATTTAATATTAATTCGTGAATTGGTGGCTATTTTTTTTGTTTTTCTATAAATTCTACGAATTGCTAATTTGTACAATTTATAGCATCAAGTGATCTGAATAATATTTCGCAATTATTTGAAAAATAATTCGTGAATCGGTGGTTATTTTTAGCATCCAAAACCAGTCGGATTTTTCATATATTTTATTCTGAAAAAAGTTATATTTACAAACCCTAATCAGAAAAAAAATATCAAAATGAAGAAATTTAAAATGCTATTGTCTGCATTTTTGCTTTGTCTTACCACCATGACATATGCTGCAAAAGTGGACACACTTCAAGTTGCCAGTACCGCAATGGGAAAAACCTATAAAGCAGCGGTAGTTTTGCCAAATTCTTATGCAAAAAGTAAAACGGCTTTTCCTGTAATGTACCTTTTGCATGGTGCTTACGGACATTTTAGCGATTGGCTAAAAAGTACTCCAAACAAAAAATTGGTTCACAATCTGGCGGATCAATACAATATGATTATTGTAATGCCAGAGGGGGAAACGTTTAGTTTTTATATTGATAGTCCTGTAAATAAAGAAAGTCAGTTTGAGACTTTTATTACACAGGAAGTAATTCAGAAAGTAGATAAAACCTATAAAACAATTGCCAATAAAAATGGTAGAGTTATTACAGGTCTGTCTATGGGCGGACATGGTGCATTGTATTTGTCAGCCAGGCATCCAGAATTATTTTGTGCAGCAGGAAGTATGAGCGGGGCAGTAGATATGAGTACGATGCTTAACAGAGATTCCTCAGCGCAGGTTGTAAAATTGATGCAGCCCGTATTTGGGGATAAAAGCGGTAATACAGAATTGTACGAACAAAATTCTGTTTTAAGAATGGCCGATAAATTGAAATCGAATAAGCTTCCTTTAATTATAGATTGTGGTGTAGACGATTTTTTAATCGAGCCAAATAGAGAACTGCACAGAAGATTGGTTTATAATAAAGTTGACCACGATTACACAGAACGTCCAGGAGCTCATACTTGGGATTATTGGGAAAACTCACTTCCGTATCACGTATTATTTTTTAATAAAATACTAGCTAGAAATCAGGTGACTGTGAAAAAATAAGGACATTTTTATGGTAAAATAAGCCAAATCACTTTTTTTGGTTTAATTTTTGGAATACCTTTATATATAATCCTTAAAAAAAAATAATTATGAAAAAGATACTTACCTTATTTGCAGTTATCGGTTTAATTGCATTTTCTAGCTGTGAAGGACCAGAAGGGCCTCCAGGACCAGAAGGGCCTCCAGGTTTAATAGGAGCGGTTTATGAAAACATTGCACCAAATTATTATAATTTTACTAATGCTAATGATTACAGCGTTAGATTTAATTTTCCTGTACCATTAGTAGATTCAGATGTAGTTTTAGTCTATCGTTTTGATGGCACTGATAATGGAGGTAGACCAGTTTGGCAAGCATTACCAGAAACTTATTATTTTGATGATGGAACTAGGGATTTTTCATTAAAATATGTTTTCACTTATAACTATGTGAATATTTATTTGGATGGAAATGATCAAGCAACTATTCCTGCAGATTATAGGTTGAATCAAATTTTTAGAATTGTTGTTGTTCCTGCAGATTTTGCCGCATCAGTAGATAAATCTAATTATTTAGAAGTAATGAAAGGTGCTAATTTAAGTGAAAGCCAAGTGCAAAAAATTAAGTTTTAATATTTTTAAATATAGAAGAATAAAAAAGGAAATCTTACGATTTCCTTTTTTAATTTATAGAAGAGCTTTATTGTTTGATAAATGTTTTTTGAGTAATGCCTAAAATTTGATTTTCAATTATAATAAAATATGTGCCCGTTGTAAGATTTGTAATGTCTATACCTATTAAATTAGGTGTTATAACGGAATAGTTATTTGAATTAACAATATTTCCAAGAACATTGGAAATGGTTACTTTGGAATTAGATATGTTTGCTGTACTTTCAATATTTAAAAAGGAAGAAGCTGGATTCGGGAAAACTTTTATATAAGGTTCTGCTGAGGTGCCTTGGAGAGAAACTTCATTACTGTAGCTCGAAATTGTTGCATTGATCCATTTTGTATTGGAATAGAATTTATAATTAATTTTAGCAATTCGTCTATAATTGTAAGATGATTCAAATGTATAAGTTGCTCCTCTATTGTTGTTGTTAATTACATTTAGAGGTTGGTTTGGAAAGTAATCTTTTGATGTTGCTCCTGTTATGTCTGACCATGTAGTAAGATTTCTTGATTTAGTTTGAATTTGCCATTGATATGAAATAGATGTTACAATAAAATCACGATCGATATTATCTGTATCTTCTACAGTTGAAGTTGATCCTGTAAAAATTTGAGGTTTTTCAAAGTTTGTAAGAGACTGAATTTTTAAAATTTGATCACAGCAAATGGTATTGTTAAAACGTAAACTTCTGACCGCGATTTTTACTTCATTACTTGTTCTTGAAATGTTTTTATAAATTGCTATTCTCCTTACTGAATAGTACGTGTCTTCAAAATTAGAAAGTTGAGATGGATCTGAAAAATCTATAGCTTCTGTATTTGCGTTAGGAATAGTGACCCATGGATTACTATTGTATTTAATGTCTTTGTATTCCCATCTGTAGCTATCTACATCTTTAATATCATCGCCTCTTTGATTCGTATGATTTGGATCACTTAAAATGTTCAAATTTATTTTAGATACAAAACCATTTATATTTAAACTTTTGAGATTAGATAATTCATAAAACCCTTCTGTGTTAGGAATTGAGCCATCAGTTGGGAAAATACTATTGGTCAATATCGGTGAAGGTACAACTGTAATTGTAACTGTATTACTTGTGTTCGGATATTCATTGCGATAAATATAACCTAGCTTTCTTTTTACTGTAAAGCTTCCTAGAGAAGTGGTGTGGTCTAGAGTTAAACTATGGTTAATATTGTCTACATTTAAAATATTAGGAGGAAGAGGGTTGCCATTTGTTTCCCAACTAGCTTTAATGCCATAAGGTTCTTTTTCGTAAGGATTTAAAAATTTAGAACCAGTTATAGGCTGTGGTTTGTCGCCTAGTCTTACAGTTTGGTTGCAACATAATGTATTGGTAATTTTTGTTGGGTTAGGCGCATCTGCAGGAGGGTTAAGAGTTGTGCCTGAATTCATTGTTGAATTTTTAATCACGGCTAAATTTGAGCTTCTATAAGCCGTTCCTGCAGGATTTTTGTATTCAGCAAAAATAAATCCGCCAGAAGTTAGAAAATCACTCCAGAATAAATTTATTACAATGCTACGAGTTGCAATTCTTCCGCCACCAAAAAACAAAGTGCCACTATCTCCTCCAGACGCAATATTGGCATTTAATACACTTGAATTAGAATAATATATTTTTAATGTTCCGTAGTCACTGACAGCAACATTGCTTGGAATATCAACTTTAACGTTTAATGAGACGGTTGAAGTTGGAACAGAGGCTAAATTGATTGGCCCAGAATTTACATTGGTATTATTTACCGCTGTAGGTGTTAAGGTAACGGTTTGTGCAAACATTAAAGCGTTTAGCATTAATGTTGCAATGAGAAATAAATAATTTTTTTTCATAACAATAATTTAAATTAAAAAGTCTAAAATAAATATTTATATGTAATTTCTTTAAATTTAAATGTTAAAATATAGGAAAAGTATTAAAAAATAACTGACAGTTGTATAAAAAAAGGAAATCGTAAGATTTCCTTTTTTATAAATATATGTTTTGAAACTAATTATTCTTCGCTTGACGAATCATTTAAAACTTTTTCTGGTCCGAATTTAAGAGAAACTAAGATTCCTACTAGAAGAGATAAAGCAATAAATCCTAAAGAAGCCCATTCTGGAACGTGGAAGAAATCGTGCAGAAGCATCTTTAATCCAACGAAAGCTAAAATTGCAACTAAACTGTATTCTAAATAACTGAATTTTGCTAACATACTTGCTAAGAAGAAGTACATAGAACGTAATCCAAGAATGGCAAAAATGTTCGAACTGAATACCAAAAAAGGATCTTTGGTAATAGCCAGAATTGCAGGGACACTGTCTACAGCAAATAAAACGTCCATTACTTCAATAACAATTAAAGCTACAAATAGTGGAGTAGCTGCTTTTTTTGCCGTTTTGGTTGAAATGAAAAATTTCTCGCCATCTGTTTCTGCTGTAATCGGCATAACTTTACCTAAAGCTTTATAGATAAAAGAATCTTTTGGATGAAAATCTTCTTCTTCTCCAGAAAAAAGCATTTTTATAGCAGTAAATATTAAGAAAACTCCAAAGACATAAGTTGTCCAAGCAAATTTATTGATCAGCATAACTCCGAAGAAAATCATTAATCCGCGGAAAACTATAGCGCCTAATATTCCCCAAAATAAAACACGGTGCTGGTATTTTTGCGGAATTTTAAAAGAAGCAAAAATAATAGCAATAACAAAAATATTGTCAACACTCAAAGATAGCTCGATTAAATAACCAGTAATAAACTTCATTGAAGCAACAGCAGGTTTGAGGTTATCTGGATTATCTATGTAGTCTGTGGTGTATAGCCAATAAATTACTCCCGAAAACAGGAATGATAAAGTAACCCAAACCAAGGTCCATTTGCTGGCTTCTTTTGTGCTAATAATATGGGGTGTTTTGTTGAAGACACCTAAATCTAAAGCAAGAATAAAAACTACAGCAAGTAAAAAGAGTGACCAGACTATCATAATAATTTTTTTTAATGATTTACAAAGATAAGTTTTGATGTTTAACTTAATTAATTTAAAAATTAAATTAACCCTAAAATTAAGTAATATTTGTTATTTGTAAAATGTTAAGTGTTATAAAGTTATGAGGTTTAAGAGTGAAAATAGGTAAGATGGGAACTTTGACAAAGTTGGCAGTTAATTTGTAATTTAAAGCTCTCGGGTTTAGTATAAAAAAAATGCCAGCAAATAATGCTGGCATTTTTAGAATATAATTTAAGCTTAAAATTATAGTGCTGATTTAACAGTTTTGATAATTCTAGCAGCAATTTTGTAAGGATCTCCGTTTGAAGCTGGTCTTCTGTCTTCCAACCATCCTTTCCATCCTTTTTGAACAGTCATTAAAGGAATTCTGATAGAACATCCTCTGTCTGAAACTCCATAAGAGAAATCGTGAATAGAAGCTGTTTCGTGTTTACCAGTTAAACGTTGGTCGTTGTAAGCTCCGTAAACTGCGATGTGCTCAGCAGTAACAGGGCGGAAAGCCTCGCAGATTCTTTCGTAAGTTGCTTGGTCTCCACATGTTCTTAATACTTCGTTAGAGAAGTTAGCATGCATTCCAGAACCATTCCAGTCTGTATCTCCTAGAGGTTTTGGGTGATATTCAATATAGTAACCATATTTCTCAGTCAAACGGTCTAATAGGTAACGAGCAACCCAGATTTCATCTCCAGCTTTTTTAGCACCTTTAGCAAATAATTGGAATTCCCATTGTCCGCAAGCAACCTCTTGGTTGATTCCTTCAAAGTTGATTCCAGCAGCGATACATAAATCAGCATGCTCTTCAACTAATTTTCTACCGTGTGTGTTTTTTCCACCTACAGAACAGTAGTACATCCCTTGTGGAGCAGGGTATCCTCCAACTGGGAAACCAAGTGGAAGTTGAGTTTTAGTATCCATAATGAAATACTCTTGTTCGAAACCAAACCAAAAATCATCATTATCATCATCAATTGTAGCTCTACCGTTAGAAGGGTGTGGAGTTCCGTCTGCGTACATAACTTCAGACATTACTAACCATCCATTGATACGAGTTGGATCTGGATAAATTGCAACAGGAACTAAAAGACAGTCAGAAGAACCACCTTCAGCTTGTTTAGTTGACGAACCATCAAATGACCAGTTTCCAAGTTCTTCTAATGTTCCTTTGAAGTTTTCGTGTTCTTCAACTTTAGTTTTACTTCTAAGATTTTGAGTTGGTTCATATCCATCTAACCAAATGTACTCTAACTTAATTTTAGCCATAATAATATAAATTAATTTTTTTGTTTTTTTTCGTTGGGTCAAATATAGATTTATTTTTTTAGTCCTAAAAATTAGGGGGCTATTTTGTTTTGCGAAGTATAATTTTTTGGATAAGCGCAATTTTGTGAGGGGTATATTTTAAAAAAAGCAATTTTAGTAAGCTTAAAAAAATAAATTCGTAATAATTACGGCTCATTTTTGAATTTATGAGTTAAGAAATTATGAAAAAATGTTTATTTAATCAATAATACCGTACAGTTTTGTTATATTTCTACGATTTGAATTCATTATTCTTCGAAAAAAGCGTTTTATGTTGAAAAATCATTGACTAAAAATCTATAATTTATATTCTAAACAGGCTTATTTATTGTTTATATTTGTTGCTTCTTTTTTTAATGAAAATTAGTACGAATTTAAAATATACATAACCATGTCAACATTACGTTTCCAAGCTTTACAACAAGCTTCTAACAGAAAGCCGGTGCATTTTGAAGAAATTGGCCGAAAATCAAATCTTTTTGGTGCAAATGTGTTTAATGAAAAAGCAATGAAGCAATATTTAACTTCAGATGCATTTAAAGGAGTAAGAGATGCTATTCAGCATGGTACAAAAATAGACAGAAAGCTTGCAGATTATATTGCTATGGGAATGAAAGAGTGGGCTCTTTCTAAAGGAGTGACTCATTATACACATTGGTTTCAACCATTGACAGGAACAACGGCAGAAAAGCACGATGCTTTTTTTGAAACTTCTTATGACGGAAGCGAATCTGTAGAAAAATTTGGAGGAGCACAATTAGTGCAGCAAGAGCCAGATGCATCTAGTTTCCCGAATGGAGGAATTAGAAATACTTTTGAAGCAAGAGGATATACTGCTTGGGATCCGACTTCTCCTGCTTTTATATATGGTACAACTTTATGTATTCCAACCGTATTTATTGCTTACACAGGTGAAGCTTTAGATAATAAAATACCTTTATTAAGAGCATTGTCTGCAATTGACGAAGCTGCAACAGAGGTTTGTAAATATTTTGACAAAAACGTTAAAAAGGTAACTGCAACATTAGGATGGGAGCAGGAATATTTCTTGATTGATAAAGCGCTGGCAAATTCTCGTCCTGACTTAATGATGACAGGAAGAACTTTGTTAGGTCATACTTCTGCAAAAGGCCAACAGTTAGACGATCACTATTTCGGATCTATTCCAACTCGCGCTCTTACTTATATGAGAGATTTAGAGCAAGAATGTATGTTATTGGGTATTCCGGTAAAAACACGTCATAATGAGGTTGCGCCAAATCAGTTTGAGTTAGCACCGATTTTTGAAGAAACGAATTTAGCAGTTGACCACAACTCTTTATTAATGGATGTAATGCAGAAAGTTGCAGAACGTCATGACTTTAAAGTGTTATTTCACGAAAAACCATTTAAAGGAGTAAACGGTTCTGGAAAACACAATAACTGGTCGTTGGCTACAGATACAGGAGTTAACTTGTTGAGTCCGAGTAAAACGCCAATGAGCAATTTACAGTTCTTGACTTTCTTTATTAATACAATCAAGGCGGTTAACGACAACGAAACTTTATTAAGAGCCTCTATCGCAACAGCAAGTAACGACCATAGGTTAGGAGCAAATGAAGCCCCGCCAGCAATTATGTCTGTATTTATTGGAGCTCAATTAACTAAGGTCTTATCTGAATTGGAAAGCGTAACAACAGGAAAACTTTCGCCAGAAGAAAAAACAGATTTGAAATTGAATGTTGTTGGTAAAATTCCAGACGTATTATTAGACAATACAGACAGAAATAGAACTTCACCTTTTGCTTTCACTGGAAATAAATTTGAGTTTAGAGCTGTTGGATCCAATTCAAATTGTTCAAATGCGATGACAACTCTGAATGCGATTGTAGCAAAACAGTTAATTGATTTTAAAAATGAAGTAGAGAACTTGATTGAAAATAAAGACATGAAAAAAGACGATGCGATCTTTAATGTCTTAAGAGAATACATCAAACAATCTAAAAAAATCCTTTTTGAAGGAGACGGTTATAGTGAAGCTTGGGAAAAAGAAGCAGCTAAAAGAGGCTTGAGCAATTTTAAAACTACTCCAGAAGCTATTAAAGCTAAGGTTTCTAAACAAGCTTTAGAATTATTTGAACAATTAGGTATCTTTAATCACGTAGAAGCTGAAGCTCGTTACGAAATCGAATTGGAAGAATACACTAAAAAAATCCAAATTGAAGGAAGAGTTTTAGGAGACATTGCGAGAAATCATGTAATTCCGACAGCAATTCGTTACCAAAATACTTTAATTGATAATGTAAAAGGGTTGAAAGAAATTTTTGCAAAGGAGTTTGAGGCTTTAGCCAAAGAACAGATTGTTTTAATTAAAGAAATTTCGGGTCACATTGAAGGAATCAATTCTAAAGTATTGGCTATGACCAATGAAAGAAAAAAAGCAAATCAATTGACCGATGCTCAAAAAATGGCAGAAGCGTATTGCAATAACGTAAAACCTTATTTTGATGAAATTCGTAATCACTGCGATAAATTAGAATTATTAGTAGATGACGAAAGCTGGACATTGACCAAATACAGAGAATTATTGTTTACCAAGTAATTATATAATAACAATTTGTTAAAGCCTGTCTCAAAAAGACAGGCTTTTTTTTGAGATTATAATAAAAAAATGGTTTATGAAGAACTTTTTTGCCACTTATACCCCCTTAAATGTAAAGAAATTGTAATAAGTATCTTTTTTCCTATGAAAATTTTTAAGCATTTGGGCAGTTCATCGAGATAGTATTACAGTTCATCGAAAAGAGGTTAATATCTTGTAAAATAGGTATTTATACGTGAACCAATTTTAGAGAAAGTTTTCTAATTTTGGTCATGAAGTTGAGAAAATAAGATTAAAAATCTATTTCAAATGATGTTCTGAAGCCCCCTTCAAGTTGCCCCCCAAATTGTAAACCTGCAAGTACCTACATAATAATTTGTATTAATAACCAATTAAATATATTTATTATGAAAAAAGTAATTTTAAGCATCTCCGCGATGCTGTTTGTAGGTGTAGCAGCAATTGCTCAGGGAAACACTTCATCAGTAAACCAGGTTGGAAATTCTGACACAGGTATTGTAAATCAAAATGGTCAAACGAATGATTCTAAAATCGACCAATTAGGAGATTCGAACAAATCTGAAGTTTATCAAGGAATTCAGCCAGGAGTTTATAATGCAAAAAATAATGCAGCTGATGTAAAACAAAAAGGAAATAATAATACTGCATTTGCTTCTCAAAGTAACCATGACAACAAAGCTTACCAAACTCAAACAGGAGACTGGAATAAAGCAACAATTTGGCAAGATCAAATCGCTCCACCAGCATCAGCATTAGGCGGATTTGATAAAGCAACTCAAACACAAACAGGAAAAAACAACGAAGCTATTATTGATCAAGGTACAACAGGAAACGAAAAACCAACCGGAGCTCCTTTCAATGCAGCTCAATTGGCAGCTGTTAATGCTGTGAGTGTGCCATTTGCTCCTCATAACACTAACGAAGCTACTCAAACTCAAAACGGAGATGGTAACTACGCTTATGCTACTCAAGGAGGGGTTAAAAACAAATCATGGCAGACACAAAAAGCTCCAGCTGGAACTTCTGTAGCAGATGGTAACAAATCATACCACTATCAATATGGTAATGAAAACAAAGCTACTACATCTCAAGATGGTACTAAATTGAAAGAAAGCACTTTGCAAATTGGTAACAACAATACTGCAACTGTAACTCAAACTGGTGCTTCTCATAGCAGTGTTGCGTTTTCACAAGGTAACTTGAATACAATTACTGTTACTCAATCAGGACTTTAAGAGTAAAAACAAAATGTGATAGCCGTAAAACGGTTATCACATTTTTTAATTTAAATTATTAAATGATGAAACCTTTCATTTTATACATAATACTTTTAATCTTTTACTGCCCTGTGTTTTATGCTCAGGAAAAAGCAGATAATTCAGAATTTAAAAATTATAGTTCATCGCTTTTTAATTCAAAAGAGAAAGCATTTAGTATTGTTTCTAATTTGAATAAAAAAGAAAAAAACGAATTGAATTCTAGAATTCCATCTGGCGTGCAAATTCAGCAGATAGGAGATTTTAATACAGTTTATGCGTTCTTAAAATCGAACGATACAAAAGTTGCTATAGATCAAAATGGCGATAGCAACGCATTATTGTTAAATAAAAATGCTAAAACAATTACTCAAAGTGTTGTTCAGCAAGGAGACAATAATAAGATTACTGATTTTACATTGCACACTAATTACAATGTAAATATGGAAATGATCCAAAAAGGAGATAATCAAAGCATTCAAAACATTGGAACCAATTCACTGTCCAAAAACATGAAAATTACACAGACAGGAAATGGAGCCTCAATTATTCTTATAAATAATTAAAATAACATGCATTTTATCAACAGACATATTACAATCTTTTTAATGCTTTTTGCAGTTTTAGCCTATGGACAAGTTCCGCAGGATAAGATAAAAGCAAAAATTGAAATAGAGAAAGTAGAGAACAGCGTAAAAATTACAGGTACTGCAGAGAACTTAACAGATGTTATTCGAAGTGCAGCTTATCGCTTGTCTGTTATAAAAAATAATGATAAAAGTAATAATCAATCTAATAATGAGCAAGTTGGTGTTTTTACCTTACAGCCCAACGAGATTCAGAAACTATCCACCTCTCAAATTAATTTGGCCACAGATGACGAAGTAATTGTATTGCTATTGTTTTATGATGAAGACAAACAAATTGTCGCAAAAGATCGTGTGGTATTAGGTGAAAAAAAAAAGATAATGTAATAGTCCTTCCTACTGATGGGTTTGTTTTAAGAGGTATTATCACCGATGATACTAAAACAAAAGCAGGAAAAGATTTTTACGATAGGTATTATTACAAATACAATGAAATAGGGATAAACGCCGAAAAAATAGTAACAATAGGTGAAGAATATAGTTTTGCCAGAAATACTGCAATATCTATAGTGATAGATAATGAAGTTATTTATAATTTTCTAATTAGGCCAGACGACGAATTTTTAGATGCGGTTGCAGAAGAAGCTGTAAACGCAACCTTTACTTATTTGAAAGAAAAAGAAAAAGAACGCAAATATTTCACTCAGTATTAATTTTATTATTAGCGCTATGAAATTTATTTTAACCTTCGCAGCAGTACTCTGCATTTCTCCGTTTATAAACGCTCAGGCACTAGTTTATAAACCAGTCAATCCGGCTTTTGGAGGAGACACCTTTAATTATCAATGGCTTTTAAGCAGTGCAGAAGCACAGAATAAGCAAAAAGATAAAACAGCTGTTCCTGCAACCCAAACTGATTTAGAACGATTTAAAACCAATTTAAATTCGCAATTGTTAAGTCAGATCTCTAGCCAGCTTTACAAACAGCAATTTGGTACAGATGGTATCAAAGAAGGCTCTTATACTTTTGGGAGTTATTCGGTAGATGTTTTTCCGTCATCAGATGGATTAACACTTAATATTTTAGATACCAATACAGGAGAGCAAACACAAGTAATCATCCCAAATCAATAACATGCGATTACATCACTACCTATTTATTTTATTTGGATTTCTTTTTAATGGCTGCGGCGCTTACTACAATCAACCCACTGGAGTTCAAAAAGCTGTTTTGGGAGAGGGAACGCCTGCGACATCATTGCTAAAAGATTTGCCAAAACCTAAGGAACAAGTTGTTGTTGGGGTCTATAAATTTAGAGACCAAACAGGACAATACAAGCCTCAGGAAAATGGAAGCAGTTTTAGTACAGCTGTGACCCAGGGAGCCACTTCTATTTTGATAAAAGCGCTGGAGGACTCAAAATGGTTTATACCAATTGAGCGTGAAAATATTGGAAATCTATTGCAGGAGCGAAATCTTATTCGTGCTACTCGTCAAGAATATATAAAAAATGCTGATCCGAATGAACCGCAGCTAACTCCTTTATTGTATGCGGGTGTTTTATTAGAAGGAGGAATTGTTTCTTATGATTCTAATATTATTACGGGCGGATTTGGTGCGAGATATTTTGGTGCAGGAGCATCTGTAAAATACCGTCAAGACCGTGTAACGATTTATCTTAGAATGATTTCTACATCAAACGGTAAAATTTTAAAATCTGTTTATATTTCAAAAACGATCTTGTCGCAAGCAATCGATGAGAGCCTTTTTAGATATGTCAATTTTAAAAGACTTCTAGAAGTAGAAACGGGATATACTACCAACGAACCGGTGCATATGGCTGTTACAGAAGCTATAGAAAAAGCCGTCGAATCTTTAGTATTAGAGGGAATAAAAGATAATGTCTGGGAAGCCGATGCTCCAAAATGGGAAGTTGATAATTTACTGAAAGCTTATGCCGAAGAAACCAAAACTGCTGATGTAACTGGTTTGTATGACAGAGTGCTTGAAAACAGAAGGAGTAAATTTGCCATAGAACTTTCTGGCGGTACTACTTTAATGGATGGAGATTATCGAGATCCGCTATTAAGACCTTTTGGACGTGGAGCTTTAAAATGGATGCTTACTCCAAGTTTTACAGTAAGCGCTTCTACCAATGTTGTAAACCTCGCTAACAAAAATTTACTTGATGTCGGGTATATTACCTACGATCTTAATATGGAATGGATCATTCTTCCAAAAGATCGTTTTACTCCATATGTATATGCTGGAGGAGGATATGGTATGAATAGGAAATTTGAAAACACGTACGGAAAATTTCAATACGGTGCGGGTTTAGAATATATGGCATCAGATCGCATAGGAATAAAATTATTTGCTGAGCAGAATATCAATTTCAGTGACAATCTTGATTATATCGTAGCAGGAACACGTGATGATTACTATTATAAATTTGGGTTAGGACTAACGTTTTATTTCGGCAAAAAGAAGAAGTAATAGGTTAGAAATTTCGAAAATAGAAGACACACGTTTAAATCTTAAAGCAAGCTAATCATGAAGAATTTATACAAAATAATAAGTGCAATTTTTTTAGTGGTTTTTATTTCCTGTAGTGAAGAAAAAATTGGATCATCTGATTATGGAACCGTTACCGGAAAAGTCGTTAACAGCGAAACTTTTGTGCCGATGGAAAATGTAAAAATAATGTCTAGCCCAACAACTAGTACAGTATTTACAGACGCCGAAGGAAAGTTTACTGTTTCGAATGTCAAAGTTGGCGAATATTCTTTTCAGGCTCAAAAAGATGGCTTTACAGCAAAATTTGAATCAGTCAACGTGACAGCAAATAATACCTCAGAAATTGTTTTTGAATTAAATAAATCTACGGCAAATAATAAACCGCCAACAGTTCCTGTCTTAACAGTTCCTGCCGATAATAGTATAAACCAACTCGTAAATTTAGATTTAACCTGGACTGTTACAGATCCAGATAATGATGTAATGACCTATACTGTGACGCTTAGAAATGATAAAAATAGCGATGTGGCTGTTTTTAATGACATAAAAGATAAAAAGTTGACAGTCACAGATCTGATTTATGGAACTAAATATTATTGGCAAGTTACAGTAAATGATGGAGTAAATACGCCTGTATTAAGTACTATCAGCACTTTTTCTACAATAGCATTTCCTGCAACAAGGCATTTATTTGTCAAAAGTATCAGTGGCAATAATGTAATTTTTACTGCAGATGATGCTGGCAAACAATACCAATTGACAAGTTCAGAAAAAAATAGCTGGCGTCCTAGACGAAATAATCAGGCTCAAAAAATTGCTTTTATAGGAACAAGCGGTTCGCAAAATGATATTTATACTATGAATTTTGACGGAACCGATATTAAAAAGGTGACAAGTTCGGTTTCTATTGCAGGATTTAATGCCGATTATTTAGGTTATTCTTGGAATGCATCGGGAAGCGAATTTATCTATCCAAATTTTGATAAATTATACCGAATAAAAAGCGACGGCAGCGGATTAACAAAAATCTTTCAGACTCCAAATGGTAAATTTATTTCAGAATGCGACTGGAGTGCAGATGGAAGCAAAATAGCCTTAAAAGTGAATGATATAAATGGATATAATGTGGAAATTTACGTTATAAATCCGTCGGGCGTAATTGTTACACCTGTGTTGGCAGGAGAGCCAGGTGCCGTTAGTGGTTTGAATTTTTCTGTTTCAGGTCTAAAATTAGTTTACACAAAAGATGTTTCAGGATTTGAGAGTTCAAATTATCGTCAGTTGGATTCTAAAATTTTCGAATACAGTTTTATTCTTGGAAATTCATATCAATTGGCTACAGAAAAAATAGCAGGAACAAATGATTTAGATGTTCGATACTCTCCTAATGAAGCAGAATTAATTTTTCTAAATACTTCAAATGATGGCATCTCTGTAAAAAACGTCGTGAAATGTGGTATTGGAGTTGCGAATTCGAGAACTACCTTATTCACAGGATCATCCATGCCCGATTGGGAATAAAAAATAATAAACCAAGCTTTAATAACCAATTTTATTTCGGGAGATCGGCAGAATATATAATTCTGCCGATTTTTTTATCAATCAAATAATCGAATAAGGCAAAGAATTAAAAAAAGGGATTATCTTTGCTGCACATCAACACAAACTAATTTTCATGAGTTCAGATTCTAGCAAAAGATATGCACAAAGAGGTGTTTCGGCATCAAAAGAAGACGTACATAACGCTATAAAAAATATTGACAAAGGTTTATTTCCGCAAGCATTCTGTAAAATTGTTCCTGATTATTTAACTCAGGACGATGAGCATTGCCTTATTATGCATGCTGACGGAGCAGGTACAAAGTCGTCTTTGGCATACATGTACTGGAAAGAAACTGGAGATCTTTCTGTTTGGAAAGGAATTGCTCAAGATGCCTTAATCATGAATATTGACGATTTATTGTGTGTTGGTGCAACAGATAATATTTTACTTTCTTCAACTATTGGAAGAAATAAAAACCTAATTCCAGCTGAGGTAATTTCTGCAATCATTAACGGAACAGAAGAATTAATCAACGAGTTAAAATCATTCGGAGTTACCATTCATTCAACAGGAGGAGAAACAGCCGATGTTGGAGACGTAGTTCGTACTATTATTGTGGACTCTACCGTAACAGCTCGTATGAAACGCAGCGACGTTGTAGACAACGCAAACATTAAAGAAGGAGACGTAATTGTTGGTTTGGCTTCTTTCGGACAAGCAACTTATGAGAAAAGCTATAATGGCGGAATGGGAAGTAACGGATTAACTTCTGCACGTCATGACGTTTTTGGAAAATATTTGGCTAAAAAATATCCAGAAAGTTATGATGCAGCAGTTCCAGAAGAATTAATTTATTCTGGACAGGTTAATTTAACAGATGAAGTTGAAAACAGCCCAATCAATGCGGGCCAGTTAGTGCTTTCTCCAACTAGAACCTACGCTCCAATTATCAAGAAAATTTTAGATAAATATACTCCAAATGATATTCACGGAATGGTGCATTGCAGTGGAGGAGCGCAAACTAAAATTTTGCATTTCGTAAAAGATTTACACGTTATAAAAGACAATTTATTTCCAGTTCCACCATTGTTCAAATTAATTCAAGAACAATCAAAAACAGACTGGAAAGAAATGTATCAGGTTTTCAATTGCGGTCACAGAATGGAGCTTTACGTTCCAGAAAATATCGCACAAGATATTATCGAAATTTCGAAATCATTCAATGTTGATGCGCAAATTGTAGGTAGAGTAGAAGCATCTGATTCTAAAAAGCTAACTATTACAAGCGAATACGGAACATTCAATTATTAAAATAAATTAACCATATAAGTGATATAAGTTCATTTTAAATTAGATTGTCAGACTGAGCCCTTCGTTCCTCAGGATAAACTCCGTCGAAGTCCTATTTTGATTTGACAGCTTTCGATTTCACTCAGAAAGAATTTATATTTTCTTATATCACTTATATGGTTTAAAAATATTTAACTATGTACGAATTACTTTTTTGGAAATATCTAGACGAAATCTACCTGAACAATCAGGAAGTTTATGAAGCTCTTGTTGAAAAACAAGAAGTGGAAGGTCTGGCAGAACTTCAAGTTGAAGTAATCGTAAACAGAATAAATTCAGTCTTTTCTGAATGGGAAAGAGTGGATGAAAACAGCTGGAAAAACCCAAAAGGAAAAGGTGCATTTCAAGTAATCACTACTCCACAAAGCATAAAAATTGACTGCTACGGAACAGAAGGAAAAACCATGAATAAACTAGTAGATATCATGGAAGAATTCAAATGTCCGCTTTATGACCCTCAAGTTCCAGAACGTTACGATGAAATGAACGAGTAGCTTTCATTTATAATAAAATGTAAAATGAAAAAAGCAATCGTCTTTGTTTCCAATATCTTCTTAAGTATTCTTATCGCCGCACTTTTCGCTGTTTTACACAATCAATTCACTTATACAATTTCTAAAGAATTTTTTACACAATATCTGTTTGAAAAATTTGGTTTTGTGGAATACGGAAGAAATACTCCAAGATTAATAGCTTCAATTATTGGAGTATGGTCTGTTTGGTGGATCGGTTTATCTGCAGGATTTATCTTTGGTTTTATCGGGTTATTTAGTCGTAATACAAAAGAAATGATAAAAAGTATTAGTACTGCAATAATTATAATGTTGACTACGACAATAATAATCGGTTTACTAGGACTATGTTACGGATTTCTAGGTTTTTCAAGTTTAGAGTCAACTTGTTGTTTTCCTCTTCAAATCGAAAACGTGAAAAATCTAATTGCTGTTTCTGAAATGCATAAATTTAGTTATGTAGGAGGAGCGTTTGGGGGTATATTTGGAATCTTTTGTCAAATAAAAATTTTATTAAAGAATAAAATTAAATTATAAAGGCAATATCAATATCAATTATTTCTTTAGCCATTTTTCAACAGTAAATCCTGTTCTTTTCTCATTTTTTCTATCAATTGATTGATGTACGTTTTTATTTTCTGAGGAAGCGTATTCCAATTTTGATCTTTTTCAAAACTTCTGCAATCATCTAAATCGCATTCAACCGCGCGGATGACATATTTTTTGTTTTTATAAACCGTAATAATTTTTACGCGTCTTACATAGCCATCTTCATTGCGAGTTCCATAAACAATAATAGGTTCAATGTAACCGTCGCCATCAATATCTTTTGTACTGCAATATTTTGTCCAGAACCAAATGTTTGTTTCTTTCGGAATAGTATTTTCAAGCAAATCATTAATTCGCCATTTTTCTAGAAATCCGCCGTGATCATTGACTACGCAAATGGCTTGTAATTTGGTATTTAAAGTGTCTTTTTTAGAAATTGTTTTTTGATTTTCGCCTAAAACCAATTCGTAAACACCACCTTTATCCTGATATTCAAAAGCTCTGTAAATTGGAAAATCAGTTACGTTTTCAAGTTCTCTTTCTGAAATTTCTTGTTTGGTCAATTTATAGCTTTCTACTTTTTGAGAAAAAACAAATGTCGAATAAAAGGAAAGAAGAATTAAAATATATTTTTTCATATTTAGTGTTATACTTTTAGTATATCAAAGATATTTAATAGAACTTAGTTTTAATTATTAGCCTAAATTTTAATATCTATATTTTGCAATTTTATACCTATTTTTAAAAGCTCATTAATTAATAAAAAAGATTCTTCTATAATATAGTCGCTGGCATTATTGTATTTAGAAAAACTGGCATCCGAAGTTTTAAATTTACTAGAATCCCTTGATGGCTGTTTTACATATTTCTTTTCATTAACGCCCCATTCAGTTTCTTTATTAGATGGTATAGGTAAAAACAATGTATGACTTCTAAGTAACATTGATGATGTTGTAATTCCTTTTTTATAAATTCCAGCCCAAATTCCTTTTCCTAATTGTATATTAATTTCAATTGTCCAATCAGGTAATTCTTTGATGAAATTACAGCTTTTTGTTATTTCAAAAAGGCGTTTTTCTATTATTTGTCTTTCATTTTGCAAATTTTGAAAGTCAAACATTTCAGGGTTTAGATTTACTTTAAATTTCATTTTTTTATGCAAAGATATTTAGAAATTAAACGAAAGAAAAATCTTGTTTTTTTTTTAATATTTTTTTAGTGTAAGTATATATTTTTTTAAAACTACATTTTGTTGTATTTTTCTACATTCAAAAAGCAATAAAAGACAATTCTAAATGATTATAAGAAACTCCAAAAAAATTCTTCTAGGAATATCGGTTTTAATATTCTCTTTTTCGAATAATATAACAGGGCAAAAGAAAGCAACCGAAAAACGAAATTTAATTCAATATGTTGATCCAATGATTGGAACAGCAAAAATGGGACATACGTATCCAGGCGCAACAGTTCCGTTCGGGAGCGTGCAATTAAGCCCAGAAACTGATACTATTGCTTACAGTTTAAACGGAAAATACAACGGAGAAGTTTATAAATACTGCGCTGGCTATCAGTATGAAGATAAAACGATTGTAGGTTTCAGCCACACCCATTTCAGCGGAACGGGACATTCCGATTTAGGCGATTTCTTAATTATGCCAACAACTGGTAAACTGCAATTGAATCCTGGTGTAGCATCAAAACCGTTGTCTGGTTATAGATCAGCATTTTCACATTCGACAGAAAATGCAGAACCGGCTTATTACAGCGTTTTTCTGGAAGATCATAAAATAAAAGCAGAATTGACAGCGACAACGCGAGTTGGAATGCATCAATATACTTTTCCAAAATCTAATGAAGCACATATCATTTTAGATCTGACTTCAGGAATTTACAACTACGATAAAAAGAATGTTTGGACATTTGTTCGTGTAGAAAATGACACTTTAATAACGGGATATCGCCAAACAAACGGATGGGCGAGAACTAGAACGGTTTATTTTGCAATGTCTTTCAATAAACCAATTAAAAGTTACGGACAAGCTGCTCAGGAAAAAAGCGTTTATAGAGGTTTTTGGGGAAGATTCGATCAAACGAAAAACTTTCCAGAAATGGCAGGTCAGAACCTAAAATTATTTTTTGATTTTGATACGAATGAAGGCGAGAAAATCAAAATCAAAATGGCACTTTCTCCTGTAAGTTCTGCCGGTGCATTAGAAAATATGAAAAAAGAAGCTCCAGATTGGGATTTCGAAAAAGTAAAAAAACAAAGTCAGGAGGTTTGGAATAATGAATTGAATAAAGTTCAAGTAGAAACCATTCAAAAAGAAGATTTGGTTAATTTTTATACCGCAATGTATCACGCATTTTTAGGGCCAACAGAATACATGGATTTAGATAAAAATTATAAAGGTCTAGACATGAATGTGCATAAAGCCGAAAACTTTACCAATTATACCAGTTATTCGCTTTGGGATACGTATCGCGCTCTGCACCCTTTATTTAATATTGTGCAGCCAAAAAGAAACGGCGATATGGTAAGTTCTATGTTGGCGCATTCAGATCAGAGTGTTCATAAAATGCTTCCGATCTGGTCGCATTATGCCAACGAAAATTGGTGTATGATTGGATATCATTCGGTTTCGGTTGTGGCAGATGCAATTGTAAAAGGCAATATTAGTTTTGATGCCGAAAAAGCGCTTCAAGCTTGTGTAAATACTGCAAAAGTGCCGTATTACGATGGTTTGGAATTTTACATGAATAAAGGGTATGTTCCAGAAGATAAAAATGGCGCTTCGGTTTCTAAAACTTTAGAATATGCTTATGACGATTGGGCAATTGCACAGGCAGCTAAGAAATTAGGAAAAACAGATATTTATAATGAATTCATTGCTAGATCGAAAAACTATAAAAATGTTTATGACGAGAAAACGGGTTTCATGCGTCCGAAATTGAATGACGGAACATTCAAAAAAGAGTTTGATCCGCTAGATACGCATGGGCAAGGTTTTATTGAAGGAAATTCTTGGAATTACAGCTTATACGTTCCGCATGATCCTGCTGATATGATTAAATTGATGGGTGGAAATGAGAAATTTAAAGTTCGTTTAGATTCTCTGTTCAATATGCATCTTCCAGACAAATATTTTGAAAATACCGAAGATATTACAAGAGACGGAATAATCGGGAATTATGTTCACGGTAACGAGCCTTCTCATCACGTGGTTTATTTGTACAATTGGACAGATTCTCCTTGGAAAGCGCAAGATAAAATTAGAATGATTTTGAAAAAAATGTATAGAAATGGCGCTGACGGTTTAGGAGGAAATGACGATTTTGGACAAATGAGTGCTTGGTATATCTTTAGTAGTTTAGGATTTTATCCAGTTGCTCCAGGTTCTGACGAATATGCATTAGGAAGTCCGTTGATGAAAAATGCTATTTTAAATTTAGAAAATGGAAAAACTTTTGAAGTCGAAACTGTAAATCAATCTGATAAAAATGTATTTGTGAGTAAAGTTCTCCTTAACGGAAAACAATTGGAAAAACCATTTTTAAAGCATGCCGATGTGATGAATGGAGGAAAGATTACGTTTTATATGAGTAACAAGCCAAATAAAAAGAGATACTAGACGTGTCACCCTGAGCGAAGTTGAAGGGCTTTTTAGCTTAAAATTGCTTCGACTCCGCTCAGCCTGACAAACGACACTATTTAATTCGTGAAAATTTGTGCGATTCGTGGCAAAACAACAAAAAACTTCACGAAATTTGCACTTCAAATAAAGACAATCGATATGAAGATCAATTTAAAATCAGGAATAGAGAAACTGCTTTTCGGAATGAAGCAGAATGATGTAACAGCAGCTTTAGGAAAACCTGATAAAAACTATAAAGACGAAGACGATAATGTGATTTTTGTTTATAATGCACACAAAATCAGATTGACATTTTATCAGGAAGAAGATTTGAAATTAGGTTATTTAGTAGCATCAAGCAATGATCTAGAAGTTTTCGGATTCAAATTAATCGGAAGAAAAATTGCTGACGTAAAGAAAGATTTTGCTGCAAAAGGAATCACAAAATTCAATCAAGAAACTTTTGATACTTTTGAAAATTACTTCAACGAAGACAACTGGTTTATCCTTCAAACAGAATTTGATGAGGTAGTAAAGTTTGAAATTGGAGCCATCATCAATAGTAAAGATGAGTTTGATTGGAAATTTCCAGTAAAGAAATAACGCATTTTTTTGTCATCCTGAGGAACGAAGGATCACACAAGAAGCTCCGCAAAGTATGTCGGACAATCTTTGTCGATTTACGTGTGTGATCCTTCGTTCCTCAGGATGACAAACAAAAAAACCGACAATCACTTGTCGGTTTTTTTTATGTCTTTAAAAGAAATTATCCTTTTAACCATGCATTTTTAAGTTTCTCTTTTGAAGCATCTGTAGCTTTAAAAGTTTCTGTTTCTTCAAATGGCAGTTTTACAGTTCCTTTTATGGTTTCTTCTTTAGTTCCACGTTTTACTTTAAGTGTAATAGGATCATTTTCTTTCCAATTTTCACTTTCTGTAATTAAATCATAAATATTATCTAGGTTGTATGATTTATTGTTTACAGCTAAAATTTTATCGCCACCTTTTAAGTTTAGGTTTTTAAAGAATGCAGTTGATTCTGATTCAGGACGAACCGCGATTTCTTTTGTTGCCTTATCAATAGTAATGTAAGGAGTTTGTCCTTTAATGAACGGATTTCCAGCCTTTTTCTCGCTTGCTTTTGTAACACCCACTTTTGCTAGATAAAAATCGTAAGGAATTGGAGTAGTTCCAGCAACATATTTATTTAAAAAGTCACCCACTTCAGGATAAGTCAAAGAAGTGATTTTTGCGAATAATTCATCGTCATTAAAAGGTTTTTCAACCCCATATTCATCAGATAATTTATGCATTAAATCCAAAATACCTCTTTCTCCATTGCTTTTCTCTCTAATAATAATGTCAATACACATACCAATTAAAGCACCTTTTTGGTAAACATTTAAATATTGGTCTTTATAAGGCTGATCCAATACATTTTTACTCATTACTGTAAACGACATTGTATCATCTAACTGTTTAGATTGTGCAATTTTGTCTGCAATACGAGTGTAGAATTCAGCTTCGTCAATTAAACCTTGGTTAATTTGGAATAGATTAGCAAAATATTCTGTTACACCTTCGTACATCCATAAATGTTCAGACATTTTTGGTGCATTGTAATCAAAATACTGAATTTCTTTTGAGTGAATAGTCAATGGAGTCACAATATGAAAGAATTCGTGAGAAACTACATCCTTTAGTGTTTCTACCAATTTTTCTTTTGGCATTGATTCTGGTAAAACTACAGTTGTAGCAGTTGGGTGTTCTAAAGCTCCAAAACCGTGAGCATCATCTTTAGCCATGCTTGAGAGATAGACCAAAACAGTGTATTTTTTAGTAGAATTTACTTTTCCTAAAAAGTTTTTCTGTGCGGTCATCATGGTTTTCATCTCTGGAGTAATGCTCTCGGCAGTATATTTTCCGGTAGGAGAGTACACAGCAATTAAGATGTCCATTCCGTTTACATTAAAAGTAGTGTAATCAGGTTTAGAATACATAATTGGGTTTTCTACCAAAATAGCATAACGAGAAGTGGCAAACACATCAGAAGTATTGCTTGCATCTTGATCGGTCATAGAAGTAGCTCCCCAAAGTGTTTCAGGATGCGTGATCGTAACTTTGTACGGAACGTCTAATTTATCTTGAAAATATCCTACAAAACCATGAGTGTTAACCATGAAATTTTTTCCTGCATCGATGTTTGTTCCTGCTGGAGAAAAAACATCGTCATTTCCAAATCCAGTTCCTTTTTCTGTATCGAAAGTATCGTTTACCAGATAAGTAATTTTTTTTAATGTCTTTGCGTTTGAGATAGACCAAGAATTATCACCTAATCTTTTTACCGTAAGAGCGTTTCCTTTAGCATCAAAAGCTTTAAAATCTTCTGAATATTTTCCGTAATTATCTGTTGAATAAGTACCAGGAACGGTTTTAGGAATACTGTAAGTAATTTCGTCAGTCTTAATGGCTGGAGGAGTGACAGTTACTAAAACTTTGTCGTCTTTAACATCGGTTAAATTGATATTAACTTCAACTATATTGCTTTTCGCGGCTCCAGTGCTACCTGTTTTACAGCTCCAAAAAGTTACCGCTAGAGCTAAGGTGTAAAGTATTTTTTTCATTTTTATATGTTTAGTTATAGTATTTGACACAAAAAGTACCGAAAAGTTACTAAAAAATCACATTATATTTACAGATAAAAAAAAACTCCTGAAAAACAGGAGCTTTATTTTAGTCTAATTTATTCTTGATATAATATTTTCCGTCCAAATCTTCATCAAAATCATCTATTTTAACGGGTTTTGGTTTTGGTTTATTTGCAATTGCCTTCTTTTTCCACATCTCAAATTTTTCAAGAGGCATTTTCTTTTTCATGATGTCCAGGACTTCTTTTTCTGCCAATCCAAATTCTTTCTTTATAATTTCAAATGGATTTCTTTCTTCTAAAGCTAACGAAACAAGTCTTTCAATTTGTTCCGGAGTTAATTCTTTGCGGCTACTCTTTTTCATCTCGTGAAAATTAATTCAAAATAGGGTGTTAATTATTAATAGATTGATTTTCAATTTCTGTATCAATATTAAAAAAAAAAATAATAAGTTGGTTCAGTAAAGTTCAATTTTTTTAATGATTTTAACTGTTTTTGAAGGATCGTGATTTTTGAAATGGAATTTTTAACAGATTCTTCAATTCATTGTTTTCTTCAGACTGCATATGAGTGTCTACACCATATATAAGTTGATCTTTAGGTAAGTAGGTAAAGGTTTTAAAAAGCCTGTCCCAAATAGAAAAAATATTGCCATAATTGCTATCTGTAAAAGGCAGCACATAATGATGATGCACTTTATGCATATTAGGCGAAACAATAAAGTAACTTAAGAATAGATCCAATTTTTCTGGAAGCGAAATATTGGCGTGGTTAAATTGTGAAGCAACAACTGATAGTGATTGATAAAGAAAAACCATCCACATTGGTGTCCCGATAATTAAAACGCCGAAAGTGGTAAAAATAAAACGGACTACGCTTTCTCCAGGATGATGTCTATTGGCAGTTGTGGTATCAATCCAAGTGTCGGTATGGTGCACCAGATGAAACTGCCAAAGAATTTTTACTTTGTGTTCTACCAAATGAGCTAAATAAGCTCCAATTAAATCCAAAAGCAGTAAACCAATTATAGTATAGAGCCAGATTGGTATTTTTGGAAGCCATTGCAGAATTCCAAAATTATGTTCGATTGTCCAAGCAGCAGTTCGTATTAAAATAAACGCAAGAATAAAATTGACAACAATGGTAGTGAAGGTAAAAAAGAAATTTATACCCGCATGAGGCCATTTTTTATATTGCATTTTAAACAAAGGAAAACTGTTTTCAATAAGCCAGAAAATAGTAATACCGCCAACCAAAATTAAACTTCTATGCGAAGAAGGAATCGTAGAAAAATAATTAATAATGTCATTCATGATGCATAAATATTTGAATTAATTAAAGATTTCTTTCGGTTTTACTCCAATAAAAAAGAGAAAACCAAATATAAATATATCTGATTTTCTCTTTAGAAATTATTATTTAGGATATTATTTTTTGATGAGGCTGATTAAAAATAATAAAACCCACGCACCTCCTACAGCAATCAGAATCTGCCAGAGAAGACCGCCACCTCCAATGCCAAGTTTTCCAGCGATCCATCCTCCGATGAATCCGCCTATGATTCCGACAATAATATTGCCAATTAAACCAAATCCGGCACCTTTCCAGATTTGACCAGCTAGCCATCCAGAAATGGCACCTATAAGTAAGAAATATAAAAATTCCATATTTTTATTTTTTTGATGATGTGTTGAGTTCTTTTTTCAGTTATTATGCTTCTGCGTGATTTTGAAGCAGTGTTTTATAAAGAAAACCTGCGGCTAATGCACCAAGAATAGGAGCAGCCCAAAACAGCCAAACCTGTAATAATGGCTCTCCGCCAACAAAAATGGCTTGAGATAAAGATCTCGCTGGATTTACAGAAGTATTTGTAATAGGAATACTGATTAAGTGTATTAAAGTTAACGCCAAACCGATTGCGATTCCTGCAAATCTGCCATTTGCAAATTTATCAGTTGCTCCTAAAATCACTAATAAAAAGAATAATGTAAGTACAAATTCTGCAATGAAAGCAGACTGTAATGAATAGCCATCAGGAGAAAAAGCTCCAAAACCATTAGATGCAAAGGCTCCCGCTTTTGTACTGTCAATTGCAAAACCAGCTTTTCCAGAAGCTATTGTATATAAAGTTCCTGCTGCTGCAACAGCTCCAACACATTGTGCAATGATGTACGGAATAAGATCTTTTGCCGAGAATCTTCCGCCAGCCCATAAACCAAAAGAAACAGCGGGATTAAAATGACCGCCAGAAATGTGGCCAACCGCATAGGCCATTGTAAGTACCGTTAAACCAAAAGCAAGCGCAACACCAGCAAATCCGATTCCTAAATTTGGAATTCCAGCAGCAAAAATTGCGCTTCCGCATCCACCAAAAACAAGCCAATAAGTTCCGAAAAACTCTGCAAATAATTTTTTCATGATAAAATAATTTAAATGGTTAATGTTAGAATGTATATTGGTAAGCCCAATAAATTAAAACAATTTGTAAGGGCAAACGTACAAATAAAATCCATAATGGTAAACCAAATCCTGCTTTTTTATTTTGAAACATGTACAAATTGGCAGGAAAAATAGCAATTAATAGCATTATAATTCCCCAGGCGGCAATTTGTGTTGTAAAAGGCAGGATTAGAAAGATGCCCAGAATAATCTCAGCGGCACCACTTAAAATATTTATTAATTTGGGGTTTTTAAATGCGGGCGGAATGATCTTTATGTACATTCCAGGTTTTCTAAAATGATTTAGCCCGGCAAGAATATAAAGGAAAGCCATTAAATATAAATGCCAAGGTAAAATCATGATATTTAATTGTTTATCACGAATTTATAAAAAAATTAACAATTATTGCATTACAAGACTTCTTTTTTTGAAATTATGTATTTTGGGCTATTTTTTTGACTTGAAATTTACATTCATAATAATTATGGCCAGAATAATCAATACAATGCCGACCCATTGAGAAAAGATTACTTTTTCGTTTAATAAAACATACGCCATCATTACAGAAACGGGCAGTTCAAGAGCAGAAACAATACTTCCTAGTCCAATTCCTGTTAACGGAAAACCTGCAGTCATTAAAAGCGGTGGAATTATGGTACCAAATAAGGATAATACAATTCCCCATTTAAGGAATATTTCCATATTAAAGGCCGTAACCTGTGTTGCAAAAGCAAATGAAAATACAATAACAGCACCTCCTAAAAGCATATAAAGACTTCTTTGAGCAGATGAAATTTCGGTTGCTACACTATTGGCAGTAAACATAGTTGTAGTAAAAGAAGCAGCAGCAAGCATTCCCCAAACTAAACCTCTCCAGTCTAATTCGATATCGTTATTGATAATATTAGTGGCTAAAACAGTTCCAAAAAGCACTATTAATACCGCAATGACTTTTTGTTTTGAAGGGAGTTTTTTTTCTAAAATCATTTCAAGCAAAACACCCATCCAAACCGTTTGCATCAATAAAACGATTCCGATAGAAACGGGAATGTATTTTACCGCCAAATAATAAAATAAGCTTGTCATTCCTAAAGAAGTTCCCGCAAGCATTAAATTGAAAATATTTTTTCGAGATGCTTTTACGGCAGGTTTGTTTTTGTTTTTAATACGCTGGAAAAGATTGATTGCAAGAATACCTAGAATTCCGTATATAAACTGTGAGGTCGTTACTTCTGCAGTTGTGTATCCTTCAGAATAGGCCATTTTTACAAAAGTAGCCAACATTCCGTAAGTAGTTGCTCCCAAAGCAACAAGAAAAACACCCTTTAATACATTATTTTGCGACGTCATAAATTATCTGTTTTTAAAAAAATTAAGCCGGCAAAGGTAAGCTATTTTGTTTAGGATTCTCTTGTACTATGTTGAAAATAATGATTTAATTATAACAGAATTGATTTTTAAAGGCTTAAAATAAGAATTCTTTAAAAAGCTAAAGAACAAAAAATAGAAAAGCCATCAAGAATAATTCTGATGGCTTTTTATATCTATAAAGAACAAATATTCTCTTTTCTAATTACTTAGGCTGGTTTTGATACGTTTCAATTTCAAAAATCAAGGTTGCATTTGGAGGAATAACTCCGCCAGCGCCTTTTTCGCCATACGCTAAATTTGAAGGTAAAAAGAAAGTCGCTTTTTCTCCGTCTGTCATCATATCCAGAGCTTCAAGAAAACCAGGAATCATTCCCTCTTTTTTACCAACTGTAAAAGGAAACGCTTTGTATCCGCCTTGCGCATCTCTATTGGCATCATATTTTCCATATGCTTTTGCTACTGGAGCCATGCTGCTATCAAATAAGTTTCCATCTTCAAAGTATCCAGCGTAGTGAAAATAGATGTTAGAACCTTCAGCACCTTTAACGCCAGTACCTTTTTGAGTGATTACATATTTTAAACCAGAGGCTGTTGCAGTTGCTTTTGCTTTTAAGTCTTTAAAATAAGCTGCTTTTGCAGTTATTACTTTTTTTGCTTCTTCTTTTTTAGCCGCTTCTTTTTTTACATCGTCACTTAAAACTTTTAAAGCATCAAATTTCTTTGCAGCAGCACCTTTGCGTGTAATAACAATTTTTGTCATTACATCGTCTTGAACAATTTTATTTACATTATCCATTCCAGATACTACGTGGCCAAAAATAGTATGTTTTCCGTTTAACCAAGGAGTATCTTTGTGTGTAATGAAAAACTGGCTTCCGTTTGTTGCCGGACCAGAATTTGCCATAGCAAGAACACCGCCTTTTTCGAATTTTAAATCGTCTACAAATTCATCTTTAAAAGAATATCCTGGACCTCCAGAACCATTTCCTTCTGGATCACCACCCTGAATCATGAAATCGTTAATTACTCTATGGAATTTTAATCCGTTGTAAAATGGTTTTCCTTTAAGAGATGCTTTAACATTAGGATTTGTACCTTCTGCCAAAGTAATAAAGTTTGCTACTGTAACAGGTGCTTTTACATACTCTAAAGAAAGAACAATGTCTCCTTTTGTAGTAGAAATTGTAGCAAAAATCCCGTCACTAGGATTTGCAGCAGCAGCTGCTGTAGTTGTAGGTTTCGCTGCTGGTTTTGCCGCAGGCTTTTTAGTTTGAGCTTGTATATTTACTATTGCTAAGCAAAATAAAAATAGAAATTTAAATTTCATTGCTTTTAAAATTTTAAGTCTTTAATTCAATTACTGTTTGTCTGAAATCTGGATTTCGAAAATGATATTAGCGTTTGGCGGAATTACACCTCCAGCACCCGTTGCTCCATAAGCTAAGTGCGATGGAATGAAAAGAACTGCTTTGTCTCCATAAGACAATTGCTCAACTCCTTCAATAAAACCAGGAATTAAACCGTCTTTTTTCCCAGCTTGAAATTGAATTGGTTGGTAGCCGTTTTGCGCTGCTCTTGCAGGATCAAATTTCCCGAATGGTTTTGCCACTTCTTCAATGCTAGTGTCAAATAAAGTTCCGTTTTCAAGGAAACCAGCGTAGTGAATGTAAATTTGACTTCCAATAGCAGGTTTCTTGCCACTTCCTTTTTCTGTAATTACATATTCTAAACCGCTTGTAGTTTTAGTTGCTTTTGGTTTTAGAGAAGCATAATAATCTACTTTTTCTTTTTGAGCTCCAGCATATTTTTGTTGTTCTTTTGCAATGTCAGCAAAATAGTCGTGGAATACTTTTACAGCATCAAATTTTTTCGCTGCTTCACCATTTCTAATAATAGTTACAGCAACGATATTGTCTCCTTGAACAACTTTGTTTACTACTTCTTGATCTTTTGCGCTTACCACATGACCAAAAATAGTATGTAGGTTGTCTAACCAAGGAGTTTCTACGTGAGTGATAAAAAACTGGCTACTGTTTGTTCCAGGTCCGTTATTTGCCATTGCTAGAACTCCAGCTTTGTCAAATTTTAAATCTGAAAATTCATCTTTAAATTTATATCCTGTATCTCCAGAACCAGTTCCTAATGGATCACCACTTTGAATCATGAAACTTTCAATTACTCGGTGGAATTTTAAACCGTCAAAAAAAGGTTTCTTTTTTAATTGTTCGTGTGTTACAAACTCGTTTTTACCTTCAGCCAAAGTCACAAAGTTAGCCACTGTTATAGGTGCTTTTTTGTAATCAAGCTCTACAATGATGTGACCTTTGTTTGTTTCGATATCGGCATATAAACCATCAGGAAGATTACTGTGGTCATCTTTACAAGAATAAAATGAGCCTACGGCTATTAGTAATAATAAAATACTCTTTTTCATTTTAAGATGTTGTTTTTATTGAGTTAATGTAATGTATCTTTTTTAGCTGGCGCAGCAGGTTTTGCAACTGCAGGTTTTGGCGTTACGGCTGAAGGCTGAGCAGCAGGTTTTACTGTTTGTGCCGCAGGATCTGGAACAAAATTTCTAAGCGTTACTGTAACGATTAGAGATTCGTTTGTTCCAATTTTTTTATTATCTCCGTGATATCCGTAAGCCATATGCGATGGAAATAAAAACGTGACAGTTTCGTTTTTATGCATTCTTTTTATTCCGTCACGAAGCCCCATCATAATGTCTTGTTTGTCTACATAGTAAGTTTGAGGACCAAGATCTGATTCAGAATAAATGACATTGCCTTTTATGTCTTTTACTTCCATATTAAAGTAAGCAATATCGCCTTTTCTTGGAGCTGCAGTTTCATTTGTATTTCTTTCGTCGTAATAAAACCAATAGCCTTTTGGAGTAGCATAATATTTTACTTTCGGATTGCTTTTGATTATTTTCTTAATGACATCTTCTTCATTTGCCACTAATTTTTTGTTTCGGTCAGCCGATTTTTTCATGAATGTTCCCGAAGCACTAGAAATGGGTCTTCTGGCTTCTTCATGATGCTTACAGCTGCTTAATAAAACTGTAAAAAGCAAAGTGTAAATGCTAAGTTTTAGGTAGTTCATGATTTGGACTATAATTTTAGTTTTTTTACTAAATCTTCAAATTTATTAACTGTTTCTTGCATCGAAACTTCAGATCTTCCGCCAGCTGCATTGCTATGTCCGCCACCGTTGAAATGATCTCGAGCAAACTGATTTACATCAAAACCTCCCTGCGAACGGAATGAAATCTTGATAATGCCTTCGTCTTTATTTTCGATAAAAATAGCAGTAAAAACAATATCTTTTATACTTAAGCCATAATTAACAATTCCTTCAGTATCACCTTTAACATAATTAAAAGAATCTAACTCTTCTTGTGTTAACGTCGTATATGAAGTTTTATGATTTTCGAGGATCTTCATGTTCTGCAAAGCACGTCCTAATAACTGTAATCTACTGAAAGAGCTATTATCAAAAAGTAATACAGGAATCTGAGTGTTTTCGACTCCTAAATCAATTAATTCTGCAATAATTCTATGTGTATTTCCTGTTGTGCCAGGAAAACGGAAAGAACCAGAATCGGTTAAAATACCTGTGTAGATGCAAGTTGCAATGGTTTTGTCAATATCTTCTTTTTTGTTTAAGAAAGTGATAAAGTTATAAACCATCTCACAAGTAGATCCGTATGAAGTGTCAGAATAAGTATATGTAGCGTAATCATCAGGTTTTTGATGATGATCGATCATAATGAAAGTAGCTTTAAGCTTTGCTAAAGTATGTTCCATTTCGCCTGTACGGTGAAAAGCATTAAAATCAAGTGTGAAAATGATTTCAGCTTCTTCTAAAATCTGTGTGCAGATTTCGGTTTCTTTTTCGAATATTTTTACGGTTTCAGATCCTGGAAGCCAAGCTAAAAAATTAGGAAAATCATTTGGAGCAATTACTGTTGCCTGATGATTGTTTTTAATTAAAAAATGGTATAAACCTAACGTTGATCCCATTGCATCGCCATCTGGTCCTCTGTGCGGAATGATGACAATTTTCTTTGGGGTGGCGAGTAATAATTGAATCGCTTGAATATCTTGTATTTTCATAGTGTGCGAATTTACATTTTTTTAATGTAATGCTGAAAATAATTTTAGTGGACAGTCGGAGTAGTTAGTGTTCAGTTTTTAGTGTTCAGTTTTCAGTCGCAGTTTTCAGTCTCAAAACTAAGTCTCCTTATTTTTGGATTCAGTTTTCAGATATTTTAGGGTTAAAAAGAATGTACGCGGATGAAACGGATTCGCTATCGCGAAAACGCGAATTTGGACGGATTTTTTTATTTTGAAACTGAGAGTGTAAACTGCGACTGCGACTGAAAACTCCTTTAAAGAAACTTTTGATACAATTTATATTTAGCCCCCTTTACAATCTGTGATTTGTAAATTCCTACAGAACCAGAAGAAAAATAAGCAATTGTACAGGCAATTGCGATGAATATTCCAGGAGCAATTCCGAATAATTCCATTCCCATAATCGTACAGGCGATAGGAGTGTGGGTTGCACCAGAGAAAACAGCAACAAATCCGATTCCTGCTAAAAGCGCAATCGGCATTGGAATTACGGTCGATAAAGCACTTCCTAAAGTCGCACCGACAAAAAATAGCGGCGTTACTTCGCCTCCTTTAAAACCAGCTCCTAATGTGAATCCGGTAAATAAAATTTTTAGCAGAAAATCATACCATTGGTTTGGATTCGAAAAAGAATCTACAATTACAGGAACTCCTAATCCAGAGAATTTTGTAAATCCGAAACCGGCAATGGCAATAGCCAAAACGACTCCACCAATTACAGGACGAAGTGGAGGATATTTGATGTTTTTTGAAAAAAGAGAACCCCAGAAATGAGTACTTCTAGAAAATAATAATGCTGCAAATCCAGATAAGATTCCAACAATTAGAGTGAAAATAATGTTGTTTAAACTAAGTTCTGGAACAACAGGAATACTGTAATGCGTATGTTTGATTTCCCAGAATTCTACGGTGAAATAAGCTGCGTAAGCGACTAAAAAAGAAAGTAAAATGCTTTTAAAATTAATTTTACTGAAGTATAAAACTTCTAAAGCAAAAATGGCTCCCGCAAGAGGAGTTCCAAAAACAGAAGCGAAACCTGCACTGATTCCGAGAATAATCAGAATCTTTCTTTCTGAATTATCAAGTTGGAAGAATTTTGTAAACTGATCGGCAATTGCGCCTCCCATTTGTACCGCAGTTCCTTCTCGTCCTGCAGATCCTCCGAATAAATGTGTCAATAATGTTCCTAAAAGTACTAAAGGAGCCATTTTAAACGGAATGACTTTTTTAGGATTTTCGTATTCTTCCAATAGAAGATTGTTTCCTTTTGCAACCGATTCTCCCCAATAATAATAACTCAATCCAACCAGAAATCCGCCGAAAGGCAAAAGCCATATAATCCAGTCATGCTGAATTCTAAATTGCGTAACCCATTCTAAAGAAACTAAGAAAAATGCTGAAGCCGATCCAGAAAGTATTCCGATTAAAGCACAGATAAGAATCCATTTTGGAATATCAAGTAGTAGTTGTTTTGAGGCTTGAAAAGTCATTCAAATAATAAAAATATTTTAGCCACGAATTTCGCCAATTTTCACGAATTAAAAGGGAAATAATCATTTTTAATCCATTTAATCTGTGGCATAAAAAAATAATTAGCGCAATTAGTGTAATTCGTGGCTATAAAAAATTACTGAACAACAGCAGTAAATTCTATTTCAACTAGATATTCTGGAGCAACCAGTTTACTGATTTCGTAAAATCCTGTTGTTGGTTTTATATCTTTAAAGAAAGCAGAATGCGCTCTTGCCACTTCTTCAAAAGTAGAAACATTGGTAGTAAAAATTCTAGTTCTAATCACATCTTTCATCCCCACATTTAAATCTTCTAAAACTTTTTCAACTCGTTCCAAAATATTATAGGTTTGAGCATAAGCATCATCAGCTTTTACTTTATCACCGTCAACAATGGCTACAGTTCCAGAAACTTCGACAATATTGCCAATTCTTACGGCACGGCAATATCCCATTTTGTCTTCCCATGGCGATCCGGTTAAGATGTTTTCTCTTTTCATTTTTTTAGTTTTTTTGCGAATTTGTCTGTACGTTTTTAAGCAAATTCAGGTTAATTAAAGATGCTGCAATTTAAGAATTATGGTTCTGAAAGGAATTAAAAAAAGCTTGAAATCAATTCAGAAATTCAAGCTTTTTTGTGATATAAATCGTTATTCGGTTTCTTTTTCTTCGTAAAGGCGAAGCTTGTTTTGTACCGTATTTAAATTTTGCTGTAAGGTTTCAATCTTATTTAATAAATGTGCAATGGCATCAATTCCTTCTAGATTTATTTTGAGATCGTAATGCATTCGGATCATTTTTTCCACTGTTGGCAACTGTTCTGGTTCCAGAAATTCGTCATTTTCTTGTGTAATAATATGAATGAGTCCGTAGTTATTAAGTTCAGTTATAAAAGTGTTTTCAATTTCGTGATACATACAAAACTGTTTGATCTGGATTAAATTTTTACTTTTCATGACTTTCTTAGTTTTGCTAATTCTTCAAATAATTCTTTTTCTTTATCAGAAAGTTTTGTTGGAAGTTTAATGGTATAAGTGATGTATAAATCACCAAACTGATTCTCTTTTTTATAGACAGGAAAACCTTTTCCTTTCAGTTTCACTTTTGTTCCAGGTTGTGTTTCTGCTGGGACTTTAATTTTTACTTTTCCATCAAAAGTATTAATAAACGTTTCTCCGCCTAAAATAGCTGTGTACAAATCAATTGGTGCCTCAGCATACAGATTATTTCCTTCACGTTTAAAATCTGAATTATTTGAAATTATAAAGGTAATGTACAAATCGCCGTTTGGTCCGCCGTTTACACCTGGACCGCCATGATTCGGAATTTTGATAATTTGTCCGTTTTCTACACCAGCGGGAATTGTAATTCTAATATTTTTTCCGTTTACTGACAAGTTTCGTTTATGTGTTGTGTAAGCTTCAGCTAGGTCTAATACCAGTTCGGCATTAAAATCTTGGCCTCTATATTTAGATTGAGATCTGCTTCTTCCTCCGCCATACATCGAATTAAAAAAATCGGAAAAGTCGCTTCCAGAAAAGTCACCACCTTCAAAACCAGAGAAATCGCCTTCAGAATATTGATAACCGCCTTGCTGTCTGCTTTGCTGCTGGTTCGGATCGTAGCCTGCTTTTTCAAATTCGTCAGCATGTTTCCAGTCTTTACCGTACTTATCGTATTTTTTTCGATTTTCAGGATTGCTTAAAACCTCGTTTGCTTCATTTATTTCTTTGAATTTTTTCTCGGCTTCTTTATCATTCGGATTTAAATCTGGATGATATTTCCTAGCCAGTTTTCTATAGGCCTTTTTGATGTCTGCTTCTGTAGCCGATTTTGTAACATCTAATGCTTTATAATAGTCAATGTAGTCCATTTGCTTAGATTTTTAATTATAACGATAAATTAAAATATTGAAGTTACTCATAACTTATTAGATGTCAAAGGGATTGATCACTTTTCAATTAAATAATATGAAACTAAAAAAATAACTCTTATTTTTTTAAGTTAAATCTTACTTTTTATTCGTTTATCCTAATTTTTAGTTATATAATTGCAGAAATAAGCTACAAAAATGTACTTATTAATCGTTTTAAAATATTAAAATTATGAGAAAATTATCTTTTTTAAAATCGTCAATTAGTTTTGTTCTTTTATTTACCATGTCAATTTTATTGGTAAGTTGTAGTTCAGGCAGTGATAATGATGATGTGCCATCGAATGCTAATACTTTTAATGTGGCTGATTTTGCTTTAACAGTTACTTCAAAAAAGTTAATTGGTAGTGATTGGCTTGAAATTGACTATAGTGTAAAAAATACTTCGAAAATATCATATACCAAATATGAACAAGGAAATTTCACAGTGAAATTTACTGCTAAAACTACTGATGGCGAAATTTTTCAGAGTACCAGATACGTGGAGTACGTTGAGGCTGGAGTAACGTATACAGATAATGTACATCTTAAATATACTGTTGGCAAAACACTGGATGTTTCTACATTAACAGCAGTTATTGTTAAAGATTAATTCTATAATAATTTCTTTTTAAATTAAAAGTAATTTAAATTTTATTACTCAAAAAATCCGATTTGTCCAGACAAGTCGGATTTTTCTTTTTATGTATATTGTGATAAATAAATACAAATAAAGAGTCTTTCTGGCAGGTTTTTTGATTCCAAAAATTAGCTTAATTTAATGTTATAAAACTCCTAAAGTTGCAGCACCTAACTAAATTATACTATTTTTGTGATGCTAGACTTTTGGTTTGTATTAATTATAAAAGGCGATTCGATAATACTTTTTCAATGAAGCACATTTTATTTTTCATATTATTTTTTACTGTGATGTCTGTATCAGCTCAAATTGAGTCTAATACTAAATTCAAAGCAATTCCAGGGGGAAAGTTTACTGCGAAGCCCAAAAAAACTCCGATTCCTGAAGTCAAAGATCCGCAGGCAGATTTTAATGATATGCCAGCAATTAAAACGCCAAATGTTTTTGAGAATACTACTATAACTCCAAAATCAAAATTTCAGATTGGAGAAGAAAAAAGCAAATTTACCATGTCTACTGAAACCGATTTTGCTAATCCCGGTGACCGATATGTAGCAAAAATGGAAAAAGATTTAGATAAATCTTTAAAAGATGCAGGTTTAAGAGAAGGACGCGGTGTGTTGGTAAAAAGGAATATTTCGTTGGGTGATTTTAAAACGAAATCAGAATATTTTATAGTGAAGTTTCGAGATTTTGGAGCAATTGATGGCGATTTGGTAAAAGTATCTTGCAATGAAGTTGTGGTAAGAGACCGAATTTTGCTAGATTCCAATTTCCAGCAAGTAAAAATCAATCTTGGGCAAGGTTTTAATAAATTAGATTTTGAAGCTCTAAATATAGGAACGCTTGGAGGAAACACAGCAGAAATACAAGTTTACGACGATAAAGGCAATCTAGTAACCAATGATTACTGGGATAATCTAGCCGCAGGTTTTAAAGCGTCGATAGTGGTGACGAAAGAGTAAAGCACTTTCAGCGCTAGAAGATACAAAGTGACAAAGGTTCAAAGTAACAAAGTTTTTATACTTCGTTTCTTTGAACCTTTGTTACTCTGTCACTTTGTTGCTTTGATCAAAATGGATCCGCAGTCACCTTAAACTTCATTTCTGCTTTTACAGTCACATCCTTTGTTAAGGTTTCTTTCAATGTTACTTTCGTTCTGATTTTGTAACTGTCTGCTTTTATATATTCATCTAATCTTTTATCAGTACAAATCAAATCGATCGTGTTGCTGGATACATTGATATTGTCAGCATACGCTAATTCAATTTCTTCTGAGTTAGCCGTAGAAATATATAGATGTATAGATTTTAAAAAGGTAAAAGTTTTATCCGAAGGATCTGTAATTGATAATTTCAGCGATCTGATTTTTACGTCTTTCACCAAATTTGCTTTTGTTTTATTGTTTTCAAACTCAGCAGAAGAATTGGTCGTAACCTCTGGTGTAATAATTTCTGAAGGCAAATTGATTGGAGAAGTGCTTTGAATTTTAATCGAAGCATTGTTCGAAATAGTAAAAGTCAGCAAATCATCAACAGTGTTACAAGAGCTAAAAAAGATCGATAATAAAGCTGTCAGGGCAATAATTTTTGATTTCATGGTTAAATTAAATTGGGTTTTTCGTTAGATACGAAATAATTGGGTTTTTGGATTTGCAAAGATACTGAGTTGCTAAGGTTCTAAGATGTTAAGTTTTTTGTTTTTGAGTTAGAAAAAAGCTCCGAATCTTAGTAACTAAGTATCTTAGAATCTACAGTGAAAAAAAAATATTTTTTTTCACTGCTCCGATTTTTCAATTTCGAATATAAAAAGTATTTTTGCGCATGCAACACAACGTACTTATTTTAGATTTCGGATCGCAATATACTCAGCTTATTGCGCGTAGAGTTCGCGAATTAAATATATTCTGCGAAATTTTTCCTTACAATCACATTCCAAGTGATTTATCAAGTTATAAAGCCGTAATTTTAGGAGGAAGCCCTTTCTCTGTTAGAGGAGAAGATGCGCCACATCCTGATTTATCACAAATTAGAGGTAAAATGCCTTTGCTTGCTGTTTGTTACGGAGCTCAATATTTGGCTCATTTCAGCGGCGGTGAAGTAGCTGCTTCCAATACAAGAGAATACGGTAGAGCAAACTTGTCTTATATTAAAGAAGGTGAAACTTTCTTTGAAGGAGTTTCAGAAAACAGTCAGGTTTGGATGAGCCATAGCGATAGTATCAAAGCGCTTCCAACAAATGCTGTAAAATTAGCAAGCACGCATGACGTAGAATACGCAGCTTACAAAATTGAAGGCGAAACTACTTATGCAATTCAATATCATCCAGAGGTTTACCATTCTACAGATGGTAAAAAAATGTTGGAGAACTTCTTAGTTAAAATTGCTGAAGTTCCTCAAAACTTTACTCCAAATGCTTTCGTTGACGAAATGGTAGCAGAACTAAAAGAGAAATTAGGAAACGATAAAGTGGTTCTTGGTTTATCTGGAGGAGTAGATTCTACTGTAGCGGCAGTTTTATTAAACAAAGCAATCGGACAAAATTTATACTGTATTTTCGTTAATAACGGACTTTTACGTAAAAACGAATTCCAAAATGTATTAGATCAATACAAAGGAATGGGATTGAATGTAAAAGGTGTAGATGCTGGAGATCGTTTCCTTGGCGAATTGGCCGGAATCAGTGATCCTGAAACGAAACGTAAAACAATCGGTCGTGTATTTATCGAAGTTTTTGATGATGAATCGCACTTATTAGAAGACGTAAAATGGTTAGCGCAAGGAACTATTTACCCAGACGTAATTGAGTCTGTTTCGGTAAAAGGGCCATCTGCAACAATTAAATCGCACCACAACGTTGGTGGATTGCCAGATTATATGAAATTAAAAATTGTAGAACCACTTAGAATGCTTTTCAAAGACGAAGTAAGACGAGTAGGAGCTACATTAGGAATAGATCCAGAATTATTAGGAAGACACCCTTTCCCAGGACCAGGATTGTCAATTAGAATTCTAGGAGATATTACTCCAGAGAAAGTACAGATCTTACAAGATGTAGATTCTGTATTTATTGAAGGATTAAAATCTTGGGGATTATACGATAAAGTTTGGCAGGCTGGAGCAATTTTGCTTCCTGTAAACAGTGTTGGTGTTATGGGTGATGAGCGTACTTACGAAAAAGTAGTAGCGCTTAGAGCTGTAGAATCAACAGATGGTATGACTGCTGACTGGGTTCATTTGCCTTACGATTTCTTGATGAAAGTGTCAAACGACATTATCAATAAAGTAAAAGGCGTGAATCGTGTAGTTTACGATATTAGTTCGAAACCACCTGCAACAATTGAGTGGGAATAGTAGCATAATTTAAAATTAAGGTCTTACATTTGTAAGGCCTTAATTTTTTATAACCTACTATTTATGAGAGAACTTTTAACGATTTCTCTTGTGTTTGTTTTGTCTTTTAACAAAATAACTGCACAAGATGCAATAATTGAACACAGAATTCAAAAAGGAGAAACTGCTTTTTTCATTGCCCAAAAATACAAGGTTTCTGTAGACGAGATTTACAAACTCAACCCCGAATCGCAAAACGGAATCAAGGATAATCAAATTATAAAGATTCCAGTTCACTCCTTACAAAATACAACTTCAAAGCAACAAACCCATATTGTTGCACCCAAAGAAACATTGTTTGGTTTGTCAAAACAATATCATGTTTCAGTTGAAGCCATTCAGAATGCCAATTCAGAAATTCTGGCCAACGGACTCCAAATTGGTCAAGAATTAATAATTCCTCAAAATTTAGATAGTGTAACTAAATCAGAAGCTGGTGTTTCTTCAAAAACTACGCATCAGGTTGTGGCTAAAGAATCTCTATTCAGTATCGCGAGACAATACAATGTTTCGGTTCAAGATTTAGAAAATTTAAATAAAGATATTTTGATTAATGGATTGCAAATTGGTCAAACGATTTCAATTCCGAACAAAAGAAAAACTTTGGATGGGAGAGTTCGTGTAATTAATCAAGAAACCATTTTTCATGTTGTAGAGCCAAAAGAGACCAAGTTTTCGATTGCTAAGAAATACGGAATTTCAATTGACCAATTAGAATCTCAAAATCCTGAAATCGTAAACGGATTAGTTGTTGGAAACAAATTAGCCATTAATACTGCAGCCATAAAACCATCAAACGAAAGTGAAGAATTAATGTTGGCTTTGGCCGAAAAACAAGTTGTGGTTGAAAAAACAAAAGCTAAAACAGTCGAAATTGAAGATTTAAAAGACCGTCTTGTGGTTCAGAAAGAAATGAATCAGAAAATTATAAAAATTAATGATCTGAAAGTGAATCTGAACGATATGAATGGTTCTAAAGAAAACTCGGTCGAAAAATTGCGTCTGGTTTTGGAAGCAAATAAAAATGTTCAAGATATTTTAATGGTAAAATTAGATTCGCTTGTCACTTCAATGAACAATGATTTGAAAGAATTGAAGAGAATGGATATTTTGAATGTTGAAGAATCTAAAAGATTGGAAAAACAATCTTCTGAAGGAATTAATAAAACGAATGAATTATCGTCTCAATTGAAAAAGGAACTGGCCGAAAACCGAAAAGCCTACGCTGGTTTGATGAATAAAGTAGAGAAAATTGCAGTTGAGGAAAATCAGGAATACAAGAAGAAAATCCGCGAAAGCGAGAAAAAATCCAATACAGAACCTTTACAGCAGCGTTTGTCTTTAGAAGAAATTAAACGTTATAAAATCGAGCAGGAAAAAGGAGATGAAAAAAATCAGCTTTTGATTGCTAAAATAGATTCTTTGGACACTCAGAAAAAAATTGAGGTTAAAAGACATATCAGTAAAGCTTCTTATTATAGTATGGAAGCTCGAAAATTTGATGATAAATTGGCTTTGATCAAATTGAAAAAATATCAGGATGAAGCGGTTAAGAAACAGGAAAAAAAGGGTGTAGCTGAAAATTCAAAAACAATTTCGTTGCAAGAAATGAAACAAGAATTGAAAGACAATCCGTTAAGACCTGACAAAACAGTAAAAGTTGAAGTTTATGATAATCTTAAAGAAGTTTCAAACGGGTATTACTTAGTTTTAGGTATATTTACAGACGCAGTTGACCGAGATAAGCTCATTATGAAACTTATTGATTCTGGCGAATTTAACGCTAGCTTCTTTTTCAACATTAACAGTCTTTCGTATTATGTTTACGCCGATAAGTTCGAAAACATGGAAGAAGTGCTTTATAAATGCAAGAAAAAAGAAGAAGATGAGTTATATAAAGAAATCATTATTGCTAAAGTAGAAATCGATTTAAGGTAATTTTTACAGCGATAAAGCAAACGGCGCGAATTTTGCTTTTAGTAAAATTGTAACTTATTTTAGAATTAGAAATTAAATTGTTTTAAGCCTTATTATGAAATATTATTTAACAGTATTGTCTCTCGTATTTTTTATGACTTCCAGCGCATTTTCGCAAGAAAAAGTGGTGAAGTACAAAGTATCGAGCGGTGAGACGATTAATCAGATTGCACAAAAATTTAAGGTAACGCCTTATGATATCTATCAGCTCAATCCAGATGCAAGATCGGGATTGGTGCCCAATTCTGTGCTGTTGATTCCGACAAAAACAGGAGAAGCAAAAAAAGAAGTTTCTGAAACTAAAGCTGTAGTGGCTTCAGGAAAAGAGATTATCCATGAAGTGCAGCCAAAGGAAACTTTTTATAGTATCGAGAAAAAATACGGAATTTCAGATGAAGCTTTAAAAGCTGCAAATCCGTTTTTGGAAAAAACTGGTGTTCAAATCGGACAAAAATTGGTTATTCCAGCAAAAGGATCTGCTCCAAAAGCAGCGGCAGCAAAACCTGCGAAAGAAAAAGGTGCCGAAAAATATGTTTATCATGATGTTCAGCCAAAAGAAACAAAATTTGGTATTGCAAAACAGTATAATATTACGGTTGACGAATTAGAAAAACGCAATCCAGATATTGTGAACAGCTTGCCAGTTGGTTACAGATTGACCATAAAAGGAACAGCTCCAAAAACAGAAGCTGCTCCAGTAGAAACGGCAAAAGCTGTAGAAAGTAAAAAGCCTGCTGAAACTTCTAAAAAAGCGGTGACTTATATGGAATATCAGGTTAAACCAAAGGAAACTTTTTATAGTTTAGGAAGGGTTTTTCATCTGTCGCAAGAAGAACTAGTGGCATTGAATCCGTCACTTTCTGAAGGTGTAAAAGAAGGAATGGTTTTGAAAGTTCCAACAGGATATGTGGCTCCAGCACCAATTGTTGCTGCACAAGTGCCAGATAAACCTGCCGATTCTTCAGTGTATAAACCTGTTGAAAATACTGGCGGTGGAATTAAAATTGTCGATAAAGTAAAATCGACTGAAAACGAAAACGTAGAAATTGTTGAATTGACCAAAAAGAAAGGTCTTAACGAGCGTAAAAAAGTAGTTTTATTGCTTCCTTTTAATTTGGCTAAAGTACAAAGCGATACTTCTGGAACAGCTAACAGAATTAAAAACGACAAGTTCTTAAACATGACTTTAGATTTTTATGCTGGAGCTATGATGGCGATTGATTCTGCAAAAACATTAAAACTTCCAATTGATGTTGCTATTTACGATTCTCAGGAAACTAAAACAACTTCTAATGTTGTAGGTTTAACTCCGAAACTTCAAGATGCGGATGCTGTAATTGGACCATTTTACCAAAGTAACGCAGAAACTACAGCAAACATGCTACGTTCGTATGATGTTCCGGTAATTTCTCCTTTATCAAAAGATAGTGCAAATCCGATTGACAATTTATACCAAACCGTACCTTCAAGTGATGTAATTAGAAATTCGGTTTTTGATTATATGCGATCTAAAAATGGAAATATTGTAGCGGTAGTAGATAAGAAAAAGGAATCGGTTATTAATTATATCAGACAAAACCAAAAAGGAGTTGCATTTGCAACTTTAACAGAAACTGGTGGTTTGGATGTGGCTAATTTAAAAAGCTTGTTGATGCCAAATCGAATGAATTATGTTGTGATGGAAACCGGTAATACAGCGATGGTTAAAGCTACGATTAAAGCATTGCTTGATTCTCAAAAAACATGTCAGGTTCAATTGGTGATTTTAGAGCCAAACAGCACATTGGATACAGATGAAATTAGTTTTGATAATTTGATAAAATTGAAATTAATGTATCCTTCTGTAACGCGCGAAAGTGATGAACAGCCAGTTTTAATTTATGAAAAACAATTTCGTTTGAAAAACAAAGCAAATCCAACAACCTATGCAACTAGAGGATTTGATGTAACTTTTGACACGATGATGCGTTTATCTCAAGGAAAAACATTTCAAGAAACAGCTGATTTGATGACGACTCAGCAAGTAGACAATAAATTTCAATATTATAGAAAAGAAGATGGCGGACACGCTAATAAAGGTGTTTACATCTTATATTATGATAGTGACTTAACTTTAAAAGTAGCAAATTAATGACATCAAAAGTAACCTATTTAGGAGATTTAAGAACAAGTTCAATTCACGTGCAATCAGGAAGCGAAATCATTTCTGACGCACCATTAGATAATAACGGAAAAGGAGAGGCATTTTCTCCAACAGATACTGTAGCAAACGCATTAGCAAGCTGCATGATGACGATTATGGGAATTAAAGCTCGTGATTTGGAAGTAGATTTTGTTGGTTCTACAGCTGAAGTAACTAAGATTATGAATGCTGAACCAAGAAGAATTGGAGCAATCGAAATTGTATTTCAAATGAAAAGCAACGCTGACGAAAAAAGTAAAACTATTTTAGAACGTGCTGCAATGACTTGTCCAGTTTTTCTAAGTTTAAGCAATGAAATCGAAAAAAGAATTAGTTTCAACTGGAATTAATTTTTATTCAAATAAAATTAAGAAAGGAGGTGTCTCAAAAAGACAGCTCATTTTTTTGTAGGCTTCGAAGAAACGAATTATTTATAGTAAAAAATAAATGTATACAATATGAAGAGCTCCAGAGATAAGCTTCGGAGAAGCGTAATATTTATAGCAAAGAATAAACGTATGCAATGTAAAGCTCCAGAGGAGCGACATGTTTTTTTTCAATCTAAAAATTTTATGAACAGTCTAAAACAGACAAGAGAGCAACATCTACTTTGCCCTCTTGTCCCTCTTTAACTAACCAATATATTTATTCTGAAAACTCTAATTTTTTCAATTTATTCCAGCCTCCTCGAGTAAAATCTGGTATTTCAACAGGAGCTGAATTGTTGTCTAATGAAATTTCAGTTAATGGACCAAGGCAAGACCATTCTGCCAAATCGTAAACATCCATATCTAATGGAAGTCCTTTTTGAAGACAGTAAATTAATCGGTAATCCATGATAAAATCCATACCACCATGACCGCCTACTTTTTTGGCTTGTTCTTCAATACCTTTAGCAATTGGATGTTTGTATTTTTCCATGAGTGCTTTTTTAACTTCTTCAGGAACAAAAGAGTGTGCGCTTAACTTTTCGTGATTTGGTTTTACATCATCACTTAATTCTTTTCCATCCAAAGCATAACCTTCCAACGGATATTTATTAGCAAATCCTTTTGTGCCACTCAATTGATACATTCTGCTGTACGGACGAGGAGAAGTCACATCGTGCTGAATGTGAATTGTTTTTCCGTTTTCGGTACGAATCATCGTCATGGTATGATCTCCGTTTCTAAAGTCCTTTATTTCTTTTCCAGATTTTTCTTTGATGTAAGCAGGATTTCCAACCGCTTTTGTATCCATAGAAACCAAGAAATTCATTTTGTCTCCACGGTGAATGTTTAAAGCTTGACAAGCTGGTCCCATTCCATGAGTGGCATAAACATCACCGCGGTGTTTGATGTTGTAATCCATTCTCCAGTTGTTCCAGTATTCTCCCCAAAACGGCTGTAAACCGTGAATGTAAGAACCTTCAGCATGAAGAATTTCTCCAAAAACGCCTTGTTGCGCCATGTTTAAAGTAGTCAGTTCAAAGAAATCGTAAACGCAGTTTTCCAATTGCATACAGTGCTTTCTTGTTTTTTCAGAAGTATCAATAAGTTCCCAGATTTCTTTCATAGTCAAAGCACCTGGAACTTCAATAGCAACGTGCTTTCCGTCTTTCATGGCTTGAACACCAATTGAAGCGTGATGAAGCCAGTCTGTTGCCACATAAACTAAATCTACGTTTGGTAATGCGGTTACTTTTCTCCAAGCATTTTCATCACCATAGAATTCCTGTGCTTTTGGGAAACCTGCCTTCGTTAAAATCTCATTTGATTTTGCAGTATTTTCTTGAGTCATGTCGCACAACGCTACAATTTCTACACCCGGAATATGTGTCATACGTTCTACCGCGCCGGGTCCACGCATTCCAAGTCCGATAAAAGCGACGCGAACGGTTGGAATCGCTGGTGCAGCTAATCTTAAAACATCGGTTTGACCTTTAGCGCGTGTTGGAGTTTTTGTTTTTATCATTTGAGCCGATGCAAATGTCCCCCACAACATAATGCATGCGGCCAAAATGAATTTTAAATTACTGGTTTTCATAGTTAATTTGTTTTAAATGTTTTGATAGCTTTTATACTATCGGAAATACTGAAATTTTTATTTTTTGAGACTTTTACCATTAAGAAATTAAGTTCATAAAGCTTGGCTTAAATTGCTTATTTTCTTAATGGTAAAAAGAAAATTTAGCCTAATTTTAAAAAATCACTCATACTATTAAATGGAGAAATGTTGTTTTTGACATTTATTATGGTAAAACACTAAAATCTATTTCAAGCTTTTTATTGTTGAGTGGTCTTGTAAAGTTAGTTTTTGGTGTTGTATAATTATTAAAAAAACCTCCATTTTTTAAATAGAAAGAGCCCTCTTCAGCTCCACCGGCAAAATCCATACGATATTCTTTAGCTCCTGTATTGTCATTGGTAAATCGTGCAGTATTAATTTCTGTCCAATTCCCTTTTTCATCGCAGATCCATTGATTGTTGAACAAAACTTTACGAGATAAATCGCCTTGTTCTGGAATAAAATTTTCTAAGAACGAGTGAAACCTTTTTAAATAAGTATTCGTTTCTGGGCGTTTAAAACTGGCAATCAGCATCCATTTCTTTAATTCTGGAGGGAAAAAATAAGCGGTATATGTTGTGGTATTATCTCCATTTGGAGATCCTTTAAGCAGGAATTTATAGGTTGTACCCGCTTTCCAATTGTACTTTAAATAGCTTTGTCCGCCAGAACCTTCATTTCCAAATTCTCCCGTATGAACATTTTCACCCTTTTTAAGCATTTTAATTTTGTATGATTCTGGAATACTGTTTGGATCATCGGTATTAAACGGACTCCAAACAGAAAACAAAACTCTTCTTTCGGTTGCAGAATTTACCTGAATTCCGAAATAACCTTCGCCAAAGCCATTTGCCATAAAATAAGAACCAATTTTGTCTTCATTTTCAGGAACAGTAATCTCGTTGTAAAACCATTCTGCATTTATGTTTTCTGGAACGGGATAGTTTAAGTGAACAGATGGACCTCTGCGCCCCCAATGATAAAAATTACCTTCGTTATTTGGAACATAAGAAATTTTTCCGTCGTAATCAGCGCTGGAAATTTTTAATCTATTGATGGATGGAAAACGATCACCATTTTTAGTAATTCCTTTTATTTTCAGTGCAACATAACCTTCCTGATTGATTTTCCAATTTCCAATTACAACTGCTTTCTTTGAAGTATTGAAAGTTACTTTTTTTGCTTCATTATTAATCGAAAATTCAAGCTCTGATTTTCCGTAAACTTCAACAGATTCTTCAACAGAAATCTGAAAAGTTCCCGGTTTGAAAATTCTGAAATAAACGGTAAAGGTTTCGTCAGCATTTTTCCAATTCTCAATGCCATTGTCTGTAATCGTATTATTGTCTTCTAGATGTTTAGAACTGTATGCATTTCCTGCCAATGGTAAAGAAATAGATGTTTTAGGATTTTCTATTTCATTATTTTCTGAACCATTTTCGCTGTGGTCAGTACAGGAAAATGATACAAGTGAAAAAGCTAAAATTAGATAAAGTAAATTTTTCATTAGTAAGTATTGAATGATTAACTTTTTTTAAACCTCTCTAATCTTTATAATTAGAGAGGCTGTTAAAAACAATAAACAAATCTAAAACGATTATGGATTTTGGGTTAATGTACCCGGATAAGCGTTAATTTCTGATTGCGGAATGTACTGCACCACTCTAAGACTTGTTGCAGGAACATCGTTCATTGGCAAATGCGGACCAGGATAGCGGCGTGTCATAGTTTGTCCGTTTCTGTAAACATCATAACCGCGATGTGCTTCAAACGCAAGTTCCAATTGACGTTCTTCATCAATTCTTTGTACAGCGTTTGTGCTATTTAAAGAAGTATATCCTCCGCCAACAATAGCTCTTTCGCGAACCTTATTCAAATTGGTTAAGGCATTGCTATAATCTCCTTTTTTAGCGTAAGCTTCAGCAAGATTCAAGTACATTTCTGCCAATCTTGAAATGATAGGAGAGTGTAAGTGTGAGTCATTATCTTGAAGTGAACATTTTGTAATGTAGTACATTGGATAAACACGATTTAAAAGCATCATATAATCTTTTTCGCCAGTATATGTTTTTCCCTCGTACACAATTGAATATTGATTTTCTGCCGCGTTTACAGTTGTCAAATTGTAATTTGTAGTTCCTATAGTTATGAAAAAAGAACCATCAGGATTACGTTGTAAAGGCTGTTGCATATAATTGTATCCCGTTTGAGTTCCTCCTGCGTTAAAAACATCATAGATAAAACGGAAAGCCTCTGTTTTGTTTCCTGCTGCATCTGTAGCATATTGCGGATCAATAAAAGCCCAACGTGCATCATTTTTTCCGCCAGCTTTTCTAAGTAAATCTAAATATTTAGCGCTTGCATACATTTCTCCCCAACCTTGACCTTGAATGTTGGCATACATACCGCCAATTCCGTAATAGTGATCGAAGCCAGAGAATTCAGAAGCAACTTGTTTTACTGCAAAAATGGTTTCTGTTTGTTCTGGAGCGTCAGGAGCATAAGTATTATATTTCATGAAACTTGCACGGCTTAATAAACTGTAACGTCCGCTTGCAATTACTTTATTTGAATATTCTATAGACTGTGTTGCAAACTCTTGATTTGGCGTTTCATAAGTACCGCTCATATACAAATAGATTCTAGAAAGCATTGCCTGAGCTGCTTCTTTTGTTGCATAAGCAGCAGTTTTATTGGTATTCATTAAAGCTTCTGCTTTTTTCAAATCATTAATTGCCTGTGCATAAGTATCTTTTACAGTAGAACGATCTGGTAAGGTCAAATTGTTTAGGTCGTCTGGAAGACCATTTACAATTGGAACACCCAAATTAGTTTCAGGAGATTGTGCATAAGGCCTTCCGTATGTTTTGCCTAAATAGAAGTAGATCATGCCTCTTAAATAATACGCTTCTCCCAATTGCTGGTCTACAGCATCACTTTCTCCTTCTTTGATAATTTTAATTAAATCACTTGACTGCGAAATAATTTTATAACTATTGTTCCAAAAAACAGATAAACGTCCATTATTAGTAACATGCTGATAGGAAATAAAAGAATAAAAAGCATCAGTAGACGTTCCTCTAATCATAATATTGTCGCCTGGATATTCGCCAACTCTATGCATAACATCAGACCATCCTTTTAGCTGTGCATAACATCCGTTTAATAAAACTTCGATAGAAGCTTCTTTATCTTCCTGAATTTTATCTTGTGTATAGGAATTAAATGGTTCTCTGTCTAACTCACATGAAGACAGGAAACTAATTGCTGTAAATAATAGAAATATCTTTTTCATGATTTTGTTTTTAAAGAGTTAAGTTAAGTCCCAATACCACTTTTCTTGTTGAAGGATAAACCTGTGAGGCAACTCCAGAAATTACATTTTGACCAGTTGCACTGTTGTAATTAGGAGGAAGTTCAGGATCAACCCCAGAATAATGGCTGATGGTAAATAAATTTTCTCCAGCGATGTACAATCTTAAATTTGAAATGTAAAGACTTTCAATCGGCAAGTTGTACCCTAAAGTAATACTTCTCATTTTTAGGTAGGTTCCAGTTTCTAAGAAACGAGAAGAGGCTTTGTTCGAGTTGCTCGGGTTGTTGTAAATTGCTTGCGGATGTGTAGCAATATCTCCAGGTTTTTCCCAACGGCTCCAGCCGCTATGCAAATTCATTTGATTACGATCTGTGTAAGCACCATCCGAATCAAATTCTGCTCTGGCATAGTTGTAAATTTCTCCGCCTACAGAATAACTGAAAATAGCTGCGAAATCGAAATTCTTATAATTTAAATTAGTAGAAAAGCCTCCAAAAAAGTCAGGTGTGTAAGCGCCAATTACTTTTTGGTTTTTAGAGGCAGCTGCATAGTCGTACGTTTTAACACGAGCTCCGTTTGCATCTGTTGTCATCCATTGTGGTTTTCCATTTTCTGGATCAACACCCGCCCATTCTGTTAAATACCAGCTATCAACATCCATTCCCGGAGTAAGCAGTTTTGATGCAGAACCTGCAATGCCGCTTCCGTCTCCAACGATAATCTGAGTTTTACCGCCATAAAGACTCGTTACTTTATTTTTGTTGGTACCAATGTTCGCATCAACAGACCATTTTAAATTATCATTTTTAATGATGTCCACATTTATCGATGCTTCAAAACCTCGATTATTTACCGCTCCAACATTTCTCCATATACTAGTTACCCCAATTACCCCTGGAAGCGGTACTTGATATAAAAGATCAGAAGTGTTTTTATTGTAATAATCTAAAGTAATATTTACGCGATTGAATAATCCAATTTCCAAACCAATATCGCCCGTGTATGTTTTTTCCCAGCTTAAATCTGGATTTGCTAATTGAGAAATTAAAGCACCAGGATTTTCATTATAACTTTGTGAAAAAGAATATAATGGAAGGTGAGGGTATAAGCTGTTTGGTCTATTTCCTACCGAACCATAACTTGCTTTCAATTTCAGATTATTAATGAAATCGGCATGGAAAAAGCTTTCTTTATGAATGTTCCAACCACCACTTAAAGAAAAGAAATTTCCATATTGTGCATTCTTTCCAAAGTTGGATGCACCGTCACGACGGAAAGAAACTTGTGCCAAATAACGGTCATCATACGAATAATTGATATTTGATAAAAGTGATTGCACTGCCCATTGCGATCTTCCTCCACCTACTTTTTCTGGAACTGCCGCAGCATCTGCAACAACGATTCCTGGCGGAATTCCAGTTGCGATTCCGTTGCTGTATTTAGAATTGTATTCATTCCATTCGTAACCAGCAACAGCATTGATGCTGTGTTTGTCAAAAGAAGTATTGAATCGTAAAAGCTGATTACTGTAAACTCTATTATAAGTACTGAAATAATCCTCAATTCTTCCTTTAACTGCTAATCCAGATGAAGATCTAGGGTCTGAATAGTAAGTCGAATTATAGTTTCCGAAAATGTAATTATTTACAGAAGCATAAGTCAGCCAGTTTGTAAATTTGATATCAAAATCCATGTTGGCACGAACCGTATAACTTTCAGATTCACCGTAATTCCATTGCAAATCATACAAATAATTAGATCCGGTGGTGTTTACCCAAGTCGGATTTGGTGCATTTCCAACCAAAGTTCCATCCTCTAAATAAGGACTGTCCCAAGGCATATTTCCGTACAAAGCGCCTACAGAATGCTGTTGGTCAAATGTCGTTTCTTTAGTTAAGTTTATTTGAGGACGTAAAGTAAACCAAGTATTTGGTTTGTACTCAAACTTCATTAAACCATTGTATTTTTTATATTCGTAACCTTTTATAGCGCCAGTTTCATCATAATATCCGAGAGAAACATAGCTTTTAAAGTTGTCACCGCCTCCGCTAATCGATAAATTATAGTCGTTTGCAATTCCAGTTTTACTTCCGTTATCCCACCAATCGTAATTTTTGTTTCTCAATTCTGGAGTCCACCACCAAACATTTTGAAAATCTTCTTTATTAGCAAAAGAATCATACAAGTCGTATAATTCGCTACCGTTCATAATATCAAAATTTCCGTTGTTGATCGTTGTCATTGCCGTCCTTGCAGAAAAACTAATAGTTGGTTTTCCTTTTTTACCGCTTTTAGTAGTTACAACGATAACTCCGTTTGCACCTTGAGAACCGTAAACAGCTGTAGAAGCGGCATCTTTAAGAACAGTAAGTGTTTCAATATCTGCTGGATTCATATTTCCTGAGCTATTTCCAACAATAACACCATCGATAACCCATAACGGGTCGGTGCTTCCGTTTACAGTGGTTCTACCGCGAATAATAATTTTTCCGACAGATCCAGGCTGGCCTCCGCCTGTATTTACAAAAACACCGGTAGCTTTTCCAGCTAGCATATTTTCTACAGCAGGAGTCGTAATATCAACAATTTTTTTGTTGTCTAAAGTTTGAAGAGATCCTGTTAAACTTTCCTTTTTAACTTTACTGTATCCAACAACCACTACTTCGTCCATCTGTTGTCCAGCTTCTTTCATTGTGATTTTCAATGAAGAATTACCTGCTGGAACTTCTTGTTCCTGCATTCCAAGGAAAGAAAACACTAAAATTGTTGAAGCATTTGGGACTTCTATTGAAAAACTTCCGTCCATATCGGTTTGTACACCCGTTTTACTTCCTTTAATCACAACATTAACTCCAGGGATTGGAGTTCCTTTTTCGTCTACAACTTTCCCTTTTGCAATTTTTTGAAATGCCAATAAACTGGTTTTGTTTGAATCGATTTCACTAATTGGTGCTGCAGTCGCTGCTTGAATACTTAAAGACAACAATGAAAATAACGCCGTTTTTAAGCTTTTTTCAAGTACTGAATGCATTCTAAAAGTACTAGACTTTTTAGCGAATACTTTTTTCATACTCTGGTTAGGTTTTGGTTAATAATTGAGTTTTTTGTTTAGTCGATTTTTTTCTTTTTTACGAATTAAAATTTTGGTTTTGTTGACGTTTTTGGACCGCTTTTTTTAACTGAAAATGATCAAAAATAAATGCGAAAACGGTCTTCTAAATTCTAATTGTTCGACGAAACTAGAGATTAAAAAATTATAAAACAAGAAAAAACACGAAAAATGTGCTCGAACACACAAAATTTATGTTCTCGAGCACATAAAATTGTGTTACTGATTTTTTTTGGCACAAAAAGTTGATGATATTCTAAAATAAAATGTAAAAAAGACAGTTGTGAGATTTAATAGGATTCTTAGCGGGAAGTTTTCTTTTTTGTGGAATAAAAAGTACTTTTAAATTTTACTAATAATTCTGCAATTGTTTATTTCTAATGCTAAGAATTAATCAAGTATTTTTAAAATTGAATTAGGTGAGTTTTTTCTTTCTCTATTTTTTCTACACTTGAATTTTAAAAATTACGATTAGATTTACTGAAAAAGTTTATCTTATATTAGCGTTTTAAAAGAGATAATCACTCTAATTTTTTGAACATTAAAAACACACTTCAAACAGCAGTATTTTCTATCTCTAAAAAAATAAAAAACATTTAAAAAATGAGTTCAGATTTAAAAGCCTACAAAGTCAATTTCGTTAAACAAAATGAAGAAGCAAATATTGAAAAATTGGACTATAATTTTTGGGAAAAGGCAAATTGTCTGAGCGATTTTTGTTCGCCTTGGAAAACCGAACTGTTTTCAAAAATTGAATTTAGAGCGAGATGGAATGCTGATTATTTATTTTTTAATTTTCAGGTTTTTGATTCTGAAATTTATATTGATCGAAAAGACAATTCTACAGACAGTATTTGCAATTCAGATCGTGTGGAGCTTTTTTTTAGAAAAGATGAAAAACTAAGTCCGTATTATTGTCTGGAAATGGATGTAGATACACGTATTTTAGATTTTGAAGCTTATCCTAATTGGAATTTTGATTACGATTGGAAATGGCCAAAAGGACATTTGGAGGTTTATTCTTTTAAAAATCCCAATTCATTTACCGTTCAAGGAAAAATAAGTTTGGTTTCGTTAAGAGAACTAGGTTTAATTCGAGATAATGTTATACAAGCTGGAGTGTATCGAGCTAAATTTTCAGAGAACGAAAATCTAGAATACGAACCAACATGGATTTCATGGGTTAATCCTAAAACAGAAGAACCCAATTTTCATATCGCATCTTCTTTTGGAAAATTTATTCTTGAAGATTAAATGATAAAGAAGAAAATTTAGTAAATATAGAAATCTGCATTTTCAACATTTATAATATCAATTGGCAGTAAAATGGTTTCAGGAATTTCTTTGCTGTACAAGAAATGTTCTGCCAATGTGCTAACGCCTAAATAAGCTTGTCTTTTTTGGTTTTGATGAATTAAGAAATGCAGTAGTCCTTCGTTTAAGAAAGTCACATTTTTTTCGATTAAATCGTAACCAATCAAAGCTATCTTTTTGTCTTTCAAGCCTGAAAGTGTTGTTGCAATTTGATAGGCTTTTGAAGTTGTAATGAAAATTCCTTTTAAATCTGGATTTTCTTCCAAGAAATTTAAAAACTTGCTTTCAACATTTGGATGCTTCAGTTTTAATGTGGTCAGCGAAAAAGAATTGAGTTTTTTTTCTTCAAAATAACTTCTAAAACCTTTTTCTTTTTCCTGCATATGAACCGCATTCTTCAAACTTTCGTCTATATGAACAATAGCAATTTGGCCTTCAGATAAAATTAAGTTCATTAAACTAGCAACAACTCGGCCGCTTTTGTAAAGATCCTGGCCGACAAAACATTTTACAGCATTAGATTCGATTTGATTATTGAAAGTATTGACAATAACATTTGACTCCTCATAAACTTTAACTGCTTCGATGGTTTCTTTATGAAATACTGGCGCAATTAACACTGCATCTGGTTCAAGATTTAAAACAGCGTTGTTTGCACTTACAAACGATTTTTTACTCTCTGGATTAAAATATTGAATCGTGATATTGACACTGTAAGGTTTAAATTCTTTTACCGCATCTTGTATGCCATTGACACAAGGAAGCCAATAAGAATCTATTTCGGGATCTGGCAGCAGAACACAGATTTTATAGATTTTAGTATTTTTTAAATTCCTAGCAATTAAATTAGGTTCATAATCTATAACATTTAAGACCTCATTAATTTTTTCCAGCGCAGCAGGAGAAACCTTTCCTCTATTATGCAAAACCCTGTCGACAGTTCCTTTAGAAACTCCGGCCATTTGTGCAATGTCTTTAATAGTATATTTTTTATCCATATAAGCAAATATATAAATTACATTTAATTTTTCGGAATATAGTTTGGACGAATTTTGAAAATGTGCTCGAGAACATTTTCAAGTGTGTTCGAGCACATTTTTTCTTATTTTATTTGTTTTATCAAAATATAATCTATAGTTTCGTAGAATCAAAACCCAAAATCAAAGTAAATTCACTAATCAAAATATACTTTAAAGCATTGTTTTTCAGTATTATAATATCTTGTTTTTAAATGAGGAAAATTACAGCTTCAGCACCAGGGAGAACCTGTCTTTTTGGAGATCACCAAGATTATTTAGGGCTTCCTGTTATAGCCTGCGCCATAGATCGAAATATTAAATTAGTAGCAAAAGAAAATCTGACCGAAACATTTGTTTTGAATATGATTGATATTGATGAAATTCGGATTATAGATATTCATGCTACATTTGATAAATTAGAAGCACGAGATTATTTTGCTTCAGCATTACGTGTTTTACGTCGATACGGATGCAAACCAACCACAGGTTATACGGTAACAGTTACTGGAGATATCCCAATAAATTCTGGAACATCAAGTTCTTCGGCTTTATTAATGGCTTGGATTCGTTTTTTAATAGAAGCCTTTGGAATTGATCATGAAGTGACGCCAGATTTTCTTTCTAAATTAGGATACGAATCTGAAGTTTTGGAACATGGAGAACCAGGCGGAATGATGGACCATTTTAGCATTGGTGTTGGAAATATTGTTCATATTAATACCAAAAAGCCGTTTTCTTTTGATGTAATTGGAACGGAACTAAAAGGCTTGATAACAGGAGTTTCCGGAGTTCCTAAAGAAACAATAGGATTAATAGGCGAATTAAAAGGTAATGCTTTATTGGCTATTGATATTGTAAAGCAAAACTATCCAGATTTTGATTTAAATGCTTCAAAAATTGAAGATTTAGATCGTTACCGAAATTGTCTTCCAGATCGTTTGATTGCCTACTTTGAGGCAGCAATAAAAAACTACCATTATACTAAAGAAGCATTAAAAGAATTTGAAAAGCCAGTTTTAGACCTTCAAAAAATTGGCGCTTTGATGAATAGTCATCATGAAGTTTTACGTGATCTTCTTAAAATAACAGTTCCAAGAATTGATCAAATGATTAATGCTGCTTTAAAAGCAGGAGCATATGGGGCAAAAATTGTGGGCTCTGGCGGAGGAGGAAGTATTGTCGTTATTGCTGATCCTCAAAAAGAAGATGCTGTTATAAAAGCCATTTTAAATGCAGGGGCAGAAGAAGCTTATGTGGTAAATGTAGATCCAGGAGTACGAATTATTGATAATATTGAAATTTAAAATAAAATGCACGAAAATTTAGTAATTCTAGCCGGTGGAGCTTCTTCTCGTATGAAAAAAGAAGCGGTTTTAGATAATTTATCTCCAGAAGAAATTGCGCAGGCTAATGAAAGAAGCAAAGGTTTAATTGGTGTGGGATCAAGCGGAAGGCCTCTTATGGATTATCTTTTGTGGAATGCCAAAAAAGCAGGCTATAAAAACATCTATATTATTATAGGAGAGCAAGGTAATTTGTTTAAAGAGTTTTACGGAAATGAAATGAAAAACAACAACTTTCATGGATTGAATATTTCATTTGCGGTACAATATATTCCAGAGGGAAGAATAAAACCTTTTGGAACAGCTGATGCCTTATTTCAGGCAGTAGAACAATATCCAGAGCTGAATTCTCAATTTTACTCGGTTTGCAACAGCGATAATTTGTATTCGGCTGAAGCATTGCGTGCTTTGAGAGAAACTGAAAGCCCGAATGCTTTTATCAGTTACGATCGCGATGCAATGGATTTTCCACTGGAGCGTATTTCACGTTTTGCAATTGCAAAATTGGATGCAAATAATCAGCTTTTGGATATTTTAGAAAAGCCTACGGAAGAAGATTTGGAACAATATAAGGACGCAGAAGGAAAGATACGTGTGAGTATGAATGCTTTTAAGTTTAATGGCAAGACTTTATATGTACATCTTAAAAATTGTCCAGTGCATCCAGAGCGTGACGAAAAGGAGCTTCCAACAGTGCTTTTGAACTCCGTTAAGGAAAATCCGAATACAACGATCGGAATTCCGTTTTCGGAGCATGTTCCAGACTTAACTGCTAAAGAAGATATTGCTGATGTAAAAACATATTTGGCAAAATATTACCCTGATTTAAACTGGAATAGCAAAAATTAACAAAACTTTCATATCTAAATTAGAGAATAAGGAAATTTAATGTAGTACTTTTGTTTTGCAAAAAAAATGCAGATATTTGCATAAATTACGCAATCAATAATGTGAGAGTTGATTCTAATTTAGATTTTGAATTAAATAAATCTATAAACTAATCAACCAAAAATTATGACAAACATTAAAAGTACATTACAGGTAGAGAAAAAAAGTGCCATTGTTCCGATGGTAATTTTAACCTTATTGTTTTTTATTCTAGGATTCGTAACCTGGCTTAACGGACCACTAATTCCGTTTTTTGAATTAGCCTGCGAACTAACTTCTTCGCAAGCTTATTTTGTGACTTTCGCATTTTATATAGCCTACTTCGTAATGGCAGTTCCTTCTTCTTATATTATTGAAAAAGTGGGATATAAAAACGGAATTTCTTTAGGATTGCTAATTATCGCCGCAGGAGCTTTTATGTTTTATCCAGCGGCTTCTAGTCGTACTTTTCTTTTGTTTTTATTGGCCTTATTTGTAATGGGAACTGGTTTAGCGGTTTTACAGACAGCATCAAATCCATATGTTGTAGTAATTGGGCCTAGAGAAAGTGCAGCTGCAAGAATCAGTGTTTTAGGAATTGCAAATAAACTAGCTGGATTCGTAGCGCCAATCGTTCTTACGGTTTTGGTTTTGTCTAATATGCAGGACTTTACCGCAGACAAAATTGCTGCGATGGATGAAGTTGCAAAAACTACTGCGTTAAATTCTCTTGCTTTGCAATTACAAACGCCGTATCTTTATATGGGGTTGATTATTACAGTTTTAGCCTTGATGGTGAAATTTTCTCCTCTTCCAGAAATTGATTTGGATGAAGAAGGAAATGTTTCGAATTTAAGTGTTTTTCAACAGATTAAAAATGCATTTAAATATCCGCAGCTTGTTTTAGGAGTAATTACTTTAATGTTGTATTTGTCTGCCGAAGTTTTGGCGGGAGATTCTATTGGAGCTTTCGGAAAACAACTTGGAGTTTATGGTGAAGAAGGGAATTTCTATCTTAAATTAACCTCATTTACCATGTCGGCAATGGTTATCGGATACGTTCTTGGAATAGTATTGATTCCTAAATATGTTTCTCAGGTAACTGCTTTAAAAGTATCAGGAATATTGGGCTTGGTACTGGTTATGGCAATTGTTTTGATTTCTCCAAAAATAATGATTGCATTTCCAGGAACTCCAAATATACCATTAGTAATACTTTTAGTAGCGCTTTTAGGATTGGCAAATGCATTGTGCTGGCCAGCAATTTGGCCAATGGCTTTGCAGGATTTAGGAGGTTACACCAAGATTGGTAGTGCTATTTTGATTATGGGAATTATCGGTGGAGCAGTTTTTCCATTGTTTTACGGAATGATTACTGAAAGTATCAATTCTGCAAATATTGCAAAAAATATGCAAGGTGTTTCAAAAAGCGGTAATCAGTTGGCGTATTTAATTTTATTACCATCTTATGCAATGATTTTGTTTTATGCTGTAAAAGGGCATAAATACAGGAAATGGAATAGTTGAACAAAAATAAAAAATTAATATATCATGTTAAAAAGTAAAATCGACAAAGCAACAGGTTTCGAAAAACGATTCGAAAATATTAATACAGTTGTTTTTGAAAACTCAACAGATGCTTCAAAAGAAGTAGCGCAAGAAATTGCAGCATTAATCAAAGAAAAGGAAAAAGAAGGAAAGCCATGTATTCTTGGTTTGGCAACAGGTTCTTCTCCAAAAGGATTATATGCCGAATTAGTGCGTCTGCACAAAGAAGAAGGCTTGAGTTTCAAAAACGTAATCAGTTTTAACTTGGATGAATATTATCCAATGGAACCAAATTCAATCAATAGTTATGTTCGTTTCATGAAAGAACTTTTGTTTGATCATGTCGATATTTTACCTGAAAACGCTCACGTTCCAGACGGACTTTTAACAAAAGAGCAAATTGCAGATTATTGCCACGAATATGAAGCTAAAATTGAAGCTTTAGGCGGAATCGATCTTCAGATTCTTGGAATTGGAGGAAACGGACACATCGGATTTAATGAGTCTGGTTCACTTCAAAACTCTAAAACTCGTTTAGTGGCTTTAGATCATATTACAAGAGTTGCTGCAAGTAAAGATTTCTTTGGTTTAAATAATACACCAAGAACTGCAATTACACTTGGGGTTAAAAAAATCATGGAAGCAAAAAGAGTGATTTTGTTAGCTTGGGGTGAAGGAAAAGCAAACATTGTAAAAAAATCTGTTGAAGATGAAGTTACAAATCGAGTTCCTGCTTCATTTTTGCAAGAGCATAACAACGCAGTTTTTGTTTTAGATAAAGAAGCTTCTTCAAAATTAACTAGAATCAACAAGCCTTGGTTGGTTGAGAAAATCGTTTGGACAGATAAATTAACTCGTAAAGCAGTTTTAGGATTGGCATTAGATCTTAAAAAACCAATTTTAATGCTTACAGATGCTGATTATATTGAAAACGGTATGAGTGATTTGTTGGCAGATTCAGGTCCAGCTTACGATACTAATATTAAGATATTTAATAAATTACAGAATACAATTACAGGTTGGCCAGGTGGAAAACCAAATGCAGACGATACAAATCGCCCTGAAAGAGCAGAGCCAGCTAAAAAGCGTGTATTGATTTTCAGTCCGCACCCAGATGATGATATTATCAGTATGGGAGGAACTTTTATGCGTTTGCAAGAGCAAGGACATGAAGTGCACGTTGCTTATCAAACATCTGGAAATATCGCTGTTGCTGATGATGAAGCGCTTCGTTTTGCTAGATTCGTAATTGACTACAACGAAAAATTCGGAATCAAAAGCGAAGAAGCGGATAGCATTTATAAAAAGGCAGAAGCATTCTTGCAGAACAAAAAGAACAGTGAAATTGATATCCCGGAAGTTCGTTATATTAAAGGTTTGATCAGAAAAGGAGAGGCGAGAGCTACTAGTCATTTTGTTGGTTTGCCAGACGAGCAAATTCACTTTATGGAATTGCCTTTTTATGAAACAGGTACAATCGAGAAAAAACCAATCGGACCAGAAGATGTTCAGTTGACAGTTGATTTGATTGAGAAAATTAAACCACACCAGATTTACGCAGCGGGAGATTTAGCAGATCCACACGGAACTCACAAAGTTTGTTTGGATGCGATTTTTGAAGCAGTAAAAGTTTTAAAACCAAAAGAGTTCATGAACGATTGTTGGTTATGGTTATACCGTGGAGCTTGGCAAGAGTGGGGAATTGACGAAGTTGAAATGGCTGTTCCAATGAGTCCAGATCAAGTTCTAGAAAAACGTCACGGAATCTTCAAACACCAGTCTCAAAAAGATGGAGTTGTTTTCCAAGGAACAGACGCAAGAGAGTTCTGGCAGAGAGCAGAAGACAGAAACCGCGAGACGGCAGCTTTATATCACCAATTAGGTTTAGCAACGTATGCTGCAATGGAAGCTTTCGTGAGATGGCACTACTAAGATGCTAAGGTTCTGAGATGCTAAGATTCTAAGTTTTTTTCTTAGTGTTTTTAGAAATTAGTATAAAGTCTTAAATAATATTTTTGAAGCAGGAAGAGGGAACGCAAATAAGTTCTTTTTTCTTGCTTCTTTTTTTAAGGTGGCTAAGGTTCTAAGATTCTGAGATTCTAAGTTTTTTTTTTTTTTTTTTTAGATTTTGAGGTTCTAAGTTTTCTAATCTTTGTTTTAATAATCTGTGAGAATCCTTTTAATCTGTGGCAAATAAATAATAAGCTTGCTAAGTTTTAGTTTTTATGTTCGGTTTTGTTTAACTGTAAACTGCGACTGTGACTGAAAACTATTTTTAATCTATGGTTTTAGTTTTATGTTAGATTTTGTTTTAACTGTAAACTGCGTCTGCGACTGAAAAATATTTTTTTAATCTGTGGTAAATAAATAATAGCTTTGCAACTAATTGAAGCAAGAAGAAAGCATTGGTCTTTCCTCTTGCTTCTTTCTTCTTAAAAAACTATGGATCAAGACAAAAAACAACTCATAAAATTAGCACATACAAAAATGCCTTTCGGGAAATACGAGGGGAAATATTTAATTGATTTACCCGAATATTATGTCGTTTGGTATTATAATAAAGGATTTCCAAATGGAGAGCTTGGTCAGCAATTACAGCTTATTTATGAATTGAAATTGAATGGTTTAGAAGAATTAATTCGGAATATTAAGAAGCAATATCCGAAGCCGTTATAATATGCTTTTTGTGATTATGAGATTTTTATATAATTAGATAAAATTTTCATTATAATGACTGAAAAGCTTTTAAACAATAGAGAAAAATTAATATATAAGAAAGTTTTCTTTTGATTTGAAAAAGCTAAAAAATCAGCATTCTAAAATTCTAAAAATCTAAGAAGTCTATTGTATAAATTGTCTAATTAAATTTGTACTTTTGCCAAGTTTTTTACACAACTACTTACAAACAACAACAGAATGAATCAAACAAAATATATTTTTGTTACAGGAGGTGTGACCTCTTCATTAGGAAAAGGGATTATCGCGGCATCTTTGGCAAAATTGTTACAAGGAAGAGGATATCGCACGACTATTCAAAAATTTGATCCATATATTAACGTAGATCCGGGGACACTAAACCCGTATGAGCACGGAGAATGTTATGTGACAGATGATGGAGCTGAAACTGACTTAGACTTAGGACACTACGAGCGTTTCTTGAACGTTCCTACTTCTCAGGCTAATAACGTTACTACAGGAAGAGTTTATCTTTCGGTTATTGAAAAAGAAAGAAGAGGAGAATTTTTAGGAAAAACGGTTCAGGTTGTTCCTCATATCACAAACGAAATCAAAGACAGAATGCAATTGCTAGGTAAATCTGGCGACTATGATATTGTAATTACTGAAATTGGTGGTACAGTTGGTGATATCGAATCTTTACCTTATATAGAATCTGTTCGTCAATTAGTTTGGGAGTTAGGTGAAAATAACGGAATCGTAATTCATTTAACATTAGTTCCGTATTTGGCTGCAGCTGGTGAGTTGAAAACAAAACCTACTCAACACTCTGTTAAAACTTTAATGGAGAGCGGTATTAAAGCAGATATTTTGGTTTGTAGAACAGAGCACGAATTGTCTCAGGAATTGCGCCAGAAATTAGCTTTATTCTGTAATGTTAAAAAAGAAGCAGTTATTCAGTCAATTGATGCTTCTACTATATATGAAGTTCCAAATTTAATGCTTGAAGAAGGGTTAGATGTTGTAGCTTTAAAGAAATTAGATTTACCTAAAAAAGCATCTCCAGATCTTAAAAACTGGAATACTTTCTTAAAAAGATTAAAAAATCCAAAACAAACTGTAAACATTGGTTTAGTTGGAAAATATGTAGAAATGCAGGATTGTTACAAATCTATTTTAGAGGCGTTCATTCATGCAGGAGCTGCAAACGAAACAAAAGTAAACGTAATTTCTATTCACTCAGAGCATATTAATGCTGATAATGTGGAAGAAAAATTAGGTTCTCTTGACGGAGTTTTAGTTGCTCCAGGTTTTGGTGAAAGAGGTATTGAAGGAAAAATTGAAGCAGTTCGTTTTGTACGTGAAAACAACATTCCTTTCTTCGGAATTTGTTTAGGAATGCAAATGTCTGTTATCGAATATTCTAGAAATATTTTAGGTTATGCTGATGCGAATTCTACAGAGATGAACGATAAAACGCCTCATCCAGTTGTGAATTTAATGGAAGAACAGAAAAATGTAACCGATAAAGGAGGAACAATGCGTTTAGGTGCTTGGAAATGTGATATTAAACCAAATACTTTAGCACACAGAATTTACGGAGAAAAAACTATTTCGGAGCGTCACCGCCACCGTTATGAGTACAACAATAAATATGCTGATGAATTGCAAAAAGCAGGTTTAAAGGCTTCTGGAGTTAACCCTGATACAGGTTTAGTGGAAATCGTTGAGCTTGAAAATCACCCATTTTTTATTGGTGTTCAATATCATCCAGAATACAAAAGTACGGTTGCAAATCCGCACCCAATCTTTGTAAACTTTGTGGCTGCTGCAGTAAATGCGCATAAAAAACAGTAATTAATATTTTGAGAAGTTTGTAACTTTTGAGATAAACTCAGTACTAATAGACTTCAACGAATAACTTTTTTAAATTATAATGGAAGAAAAAAAATTAGACCTCAATTCGATCATTGGTTTTGTATTGATCTTCGGAATTTTGATTTGGATTATGTACCAAAATCAACCTTCTGAAAAAGAAATTGCTGCTGAAAAAGCCAAGAAAGAATTAGTTGCTAAACAAGAAGCACAAGCAAAAGCAGATAAAGCAAAAACGGCATCATTACCAGCTGCAGCTGTAACTCCTGGAGATACAGTTCAATTGGCTCAATTGCAAAAAACTTTAGGAGGATTTGCTTATTCTGCAACACTTCCTTCTGCAAAAGAAGCTTTTACTACAATCGAAAATGAAAAATTAAAATTAAAGATTGCTAATAAAGGTGGTTACATTGTTGAAGCTACTTTAAAAGAATTCGAAAGATTTAAAAAAGGTTCTGGAGAGCTAGTTGAGTTAATCAAAAATAACAACTCAAACTTAAATTTACAGCTTCTTACTACAGACAATAGAACATTAAATTCTAAAGATTTGTATTTCGAGCCAACATTAGAGAAAATTGGTGCAGACCAAGTTTTATCTATGCGTTTGAAAGCTGGAGCTAATGAATTTTTAGAGTACAAATATGTTTTAAAACCAAACGATTATTTAGTTGGTTTTGATATCCGTTCTCAAGGATTAAACAGAGTTTTAAATTCTGCAAAACCAATTGATTTGCAATGGGATTTAAAAACATATAGAAATGAGAAAAGTGTTTCTTATGAAAACCGTTTTGCTCAAATTGATTTCAAATACAACGAATCAAAATATAATAATGTTAGTTCGCATGGACAAGGAAAGGAAGAAGCTCCTGAAAAAGTAAGTTATGTAGCTTTTAAGCAACATTTCTTTGCTACTATTTTATCTACAGAAAAGCCTTTTGAAACTTCGAAGTTGCAATCTGATGATTTGGTTAAGGATGAAAAAATCGATACTGTTTTTACCAAACAGTTTAGAGCAAATTTACCTTTAGCGTTTTCAAATGGAGAGATCGATTACAAAATGAATTTGTATATGGGTCCCGTGGATTACAAAACATTAAAAGCTTACGATAAAAATTTCGATAAAATCATTCCTTTAGGATGGGGAATTTTTGGATGGATTAACAAATTAATCTTCATTCCATTATTCGGATTCTTAAGTTCAACAATCGGATTGTCATTAGGAATTGCGATTATCATTTTTACGATTATCATCAAATTGGCTATGTCGCCAATTACCTATAAGTCATTCTTGTCTCAGGCTAAAATGAAAGTTTTAAGACCTGATATTGCAGAGTTGGGAGAAAAATTCAAAAAAGACCCAATGAAAAAACAACAGGAAACAATGAAACTGTATAACAAAGCAGGTGTAAACCCAATGGCAGGATGTATCCCGGCATTGATTCAGTTGCCATTTATGTATGCATCGTTCCAGTTTTTCCCTGCAGCATTTGAACTAAGACAGAAAAGTTTCCTTTGGGCAGACGATTTATCATCTTTTGACTCTGTCGTAAAATTACCGTTTACTATTCCATTGTATGGCGATCATATCAGTTTGTTCCCAATTTTGGCAGCAATTGCAATTTTCTTCTACATGAAAATGACTTCTGGAGATCAGCAAATGGCAGCTCCTCAGCAGGAAGGTATGCCGGATATGGCAAAAATGATGAAAATCATGATTTACGTTTCGCCATTAATGATGTTAATTTTCTTCAATAGTTATGGTGCAGGATTGAGTTTGTATAACTTTATTTCAAACTTAATTACAATCGGAATCATGTTCGTAATCAAGAATTATATTGTAGATAGTGATAAAATTCATGCTCAGATTCAAGAAAACAAACAAAGAGAGCCTAAAAAGCCAAGTAAGTTCCAACAGCGTCTTCAAGAAGTAATGGAACAACAGGAAGCAGCAAAAGCTCAGAATAAGAAAAAGAAATAATTCTATATCAATAAAACAAAAAAACCGTCTCTTTTTTTAACGAGACGGTTTTTTTATTTACGATTAGTTGTGTTTAAAATTTAGGTAATAAAACCTTGTCAATAACATGGATTATACCATTTGAACATTGAACATCTGTTGCGATAATATTACTCACTCTATTATTGGTGTCAGTAATTTTTACGCCCCCAGTAAGGCCAATTTTAAAACTTTGACTGGCAAAAGTATTAACTACCTGTCCGTTTGTTAAAGAAGTCGATTGCACATTCGCACCTGCAACCACATGATATTTTAGGGTAGTTTCTAAAACATTAGCAGGAATAGCAGAAAGTCCAGAGAATCCAGTCTCGGTTAAGAAGCTTGCAAATGCAGTATTTGTAGGTGCAAAAACAGTAAAAGGTGAATTTGCAGTTCCAGATAATATTCCAACAAAACCAGATGCAGAGTTGTAGCTTAATGCTGTTACAAGTGTTGTGAAATTTTTGTTAGCCACAGCATGGTTAACAATAGTAGGTAATCCTATTACACCATCAACCAAATGAATAACGCCATTTGAAGCTTCAATATCTGCAGTGGTTACTGTTGCACCGCCGTTGCCTTTACCGCCATTAATATCAACTCCTGTGTTTTTTTCAAGATACATACTTATGGTGTTTGAAGCTGAAGCATTTCCTTTTGCAAGAGTTTTTACATATCCTGTAGTAATCTCGCTAGATTTTACTTTTGTGCTTAAAACATGGTTGAGTAATATTTCTTTTAAAGCAGCAACAGGAACTGCATTAAGATTAGCATAACCGTTTGCAGAGAGGAAAGCGCTAAAAGCTTTATTGTTAGGTGCAAAGACGGTGTAAGAGCCAGAAGAGTTCAATGTAGCAGCTAGATCTGCTTTTTCTAAAGCAGCAATTAAACTGCTAAGGTCAGGATTTGCTTTCGCAATAGATAGAATCGTTTGTGGAGTCTGTTGCGAATCATCGTCATCATTATTACATGAAATGCTGACGAAAGCAATTAATGCTAAAAAAGCAATTAATTTAATTTTGAATGTTTTCATAATATAGTTTTTAGTTTGTTAGGGCTAAATTATGAGTTTTTGTTTAAGTTTATTTACATAATGTTAAACAAAAGTTATATTCATTACATGTTTTACTTGCTTTATTTTTTGTTTTTATAGTATTGATTTTTAGTTGTTTATGTTGGTTTAGTTTTGATTTTATTATTTGTAGGTCTAAATATTGTTTAACATAATTTTAAATAGTATTTAAGACTTTAAAAATGAGTAAAAAAGTAAAATTGGTTATACTTTTGCAATAATAAAACACTCTTTTTAATGTTATAAAGAAAAACAGTTTATGAAAAAAATTTGGATTTTATTTCTAATTACTACAGCAGCTTTTTCTCAAGAAACCAATAAAGTTGACGCGGCTGGAAAAAAAGATGGACTTTGGAAAGGTACTTATGCTGAATCTAAACGCCCCCGCTACGAAGGGACTTTTGATCATGGAAAAGAAACTGGTGTTTTTAAATTTTTTGATGATACTAAAAAAGGTGATGTATTAGCAACAAGAGATTTTAGTGCCAATGATGGAAGTTCGTATACTGTCTTTTTTGATCAAAATAAAAACAAAGTAAGCGAAGGAAAAGAGATAGGAAAAGCTCGCGAAGGGGAATGGAAATATTACCATAAAGCCTCTAAAGTTTTAATGGCGGTTGAGAATTATAAAAATGGAAAATTAGAAGGTTTAAAAACTGTTTATTATCCCAATGCGCAAATTGCGGAAGAGATGACTTATAAAAATGGTTTAAAGGAAGGGCCTTACAAAAAAATAGGGCAGGACGGAACGCTTCTTGAAGAATCGAACTTTGTAAATAACGAATATAACGGAGAATCTGTTTTTTATGATTCTGATAAAAATGTTGCTTCTAAAGGTAAATTTGTAAATGGTAAAAAAGCAGGAATCTGGCAGTTTTACCAAAAAGGGAAATTAGTGAAAGAAGTAAATATGAGTGACCCTAAAAACACGAATAAAGCGGCTGAAAAAGGATCAGCACCAAAAAAATAATTGCTTAAAAAGTTCAGAATTCATTCCTTAAAAAATAAAATAGATAAAGAATAAATTGTTTACTTTTGAGTAACCAATTTATTCTAACCAATGGATTTACAAGAACTTTTAGGACGATTTTTACTGTTGTTTTTTTCGATTTTGGTTTTGTATTTTTTCTCCAACAGAAAAGATAATGCTACCATAAATCCGTTGATGGTTATTGTGGGACTTTGTACTTTTTCGCTTTGCTATCTTTTTACCAAAATTGAAATTGGTGTTGGAATTGGTTTTGGCCTTTTTGCTATTTTTTCAATACTTCGATTTAGAACACAATCTTTTACGGTAAATGCTATAATCTTTCTTTTTGCCACAATTACATTGTCAATTCTGGACATTATGTATCCGTTTGAAAAGATTGAATTGTTGCTGTTTTTTCAAATTATTATTATCGGATTTTATATTGCCGCTTCGATTATTGTCAACAAAAAAGCTTCAAAATATCTGAATTCTGTAGATGTGAAAATTCCGCTTGACGATAATTTTTCTTTAAACTCAGAAGTAATTCGAAAATCAATTCAGCAGAAAATTAAGATTGAAGATTTCGACTTTAGAATTGTATTAATCAACACAGCAAGCAACGAAATAGATTTATTAGTATTCTATTAGTCGTTGAACGGACGAACTTGTTTGATGTACAAATCTCTTTTTTCTCCCACAATTTTAAATTCAATATCTACAGGATGAAATTGGTTTTTACGCCAATAACGATACATTTTAGTTTCAATTTTTTTACTGACATCGTATAGATTACTCATTTCTTTTCGAGTCAGTAACGGTTCATTATCATTCAAATTGGAATTGGAAGTGTAATCAATATCAAAATCGGTTTCATCTTTACCGTCATTGAAATGATAGGCTACAAACTGTTCGCAGATTTCTCCTTTTTCGGGTTTCACAACGGAGTTTTCTCCCTTTTGAATATTGACCGTAATTCCAGGAAAGTTTTCTCTAAATATATTTTTGGTAATAATTACGCCATTTGCCAATTCATCTGGAAAAGAGCGATGCACCAAAACGCCCATGGCAATATTTTGCTGATCAATTCCAAAAAGTTCTCGTTCGTTATACGAGGCTTCATTCCAGACACTTGCCCAGACTTGTTTTATGGCTTTTTCGAAAGTTTTGATTGAATCGCCTAAAATTCCGGTTTTAGAATCGTACAATCCAGCGCCATTAAAATCATCTAAATCTTCTGCATTCGTAGACGAACGAAATCTGAAGTTTTTAAATTTGGCGTCTTTAAAAGCAATATTCAATTTCGATATTAATTCAGGATCAATAGGTTCTTTTTTGATAGCGTCTCTAATTTTTTTAAGTTGTTTGTTAATCCAAACGGTGGAATCTTTATGTGGAGAAGCTAAAAGCTCTGCAATTAATGGAGAAATAGCAGGGCTCTGAATATGCTTTGTATAATAGTAAAACGGAATAGCATGCGCATTTTCGGGAACTTTAAAGGAAATCTCTTTAGAAATGGCAATTAAATACGCCATGTTTTGTGCTTTTGAACCGATATAATTTATTCCCTTTTTGGGAATTTCAGATAGATTAACCAATTCTGTAACGCTATTGTCTATAACTAGCTTTTTCTTTTTTCCTGCAGACTTTGTTGGAATTTTTTTAGTGGTTTCTTTAATGAAAAAAGTATCGACTTCAATTTTTAATTCTACTTTTTTAGAAAGCAGCCTTTTGATGTTGTTGTCTTTTTCAATATCCGTATAAGCCATTATCGGGATCTTTCTGTTTTTTCCTAAAAGAACCAAATGACTTAATGGAGTTTGAAGTTCGTTGACAATAATTCCTCGCACATTTGGGAGAATATCTGGCGTTCCATCCAAAATAATAATTTCGTCAGAACTTGGTTTTACAGTTTCTAAATCTTTGATTTTGTATTGCTGCAAAATCCCAATACTACTTCCGCGAACAACTTCCTGATATTTTAATTCTCCAAAAATATAATCAGATTTCACGCATGGAATTTTGAATTCTTCACGTTGGAACCAATTCATCATTTCTGGATTGTTCAGATAAAATTTCAGTTTTTCTCCAATAAAAGTAGAATTTTTGACCATAGTAAAAAAACGTTCAATCAATGGTAGAGGCATGTGATCGGATGCGGCAAGTTCAAAAATCCATTTGTCGGTTCCTTTAATGTGATTTAAATTTCCGAGAAGAAAATCTCTATTCTTTTCAGTATTGCTGTAGTTTTCGTTATTGAAGACTTCTAAATCGTGGCTGTATCCCAAATAATTAACTACAAAATCATAATGAAGCAAAATAACACTGCTGTTGAAATAATACATTTTTTGTTTTCTGAGATCGTAAATGACTTTTACTGATTCGATATTCGAAAATTTATCAGACAAAGGTTTTCCTCTAAATGCTTTGTAAGCTTCGTAATTTGGCAAAGACGCGCTGAATCGCTGCGCACTTAACGAAGTTAATACGAAAAAGAAAAACAAGCTATAAATGTATTTTTTCATAGAATAAAAATGGATGATTAAATGTAATTAAAAAAAGAACTCATTGGGTGAAATTGTTTTTGTCAATTTTACCTCGTCCAATTAAATTTGAATCTTTGAACATCTGCTTCAATCTGTATAAATCTGCGTGAAAATATCAACGGAAAATAAGTATTTCACGCAGATTTTAAAAGATTTTAGCAGATCAAATTTGATCTTTATTATATTAATTATTCTATTTTGCCCAATGGGTAAAAACAGAATAAGTTTTATCTACCGCGGGATTGCTTAAAGTAATGAAAACCATGGTGAAATTTTCTATTATTTGGCGTACCTTTGCAACCTTAAAAAATTAAACATTTCAAAATGAAACGAGTAGTTGTTGGACTTTCAGGTGGAGTAGATTCTAGTGTTGCAGCATATTTATTGCAGCAGCAGGGATACGAAGTTATTGGCCTTTTCATGAAAAACTGGCACGATGATTCGGTTACTATTTCTAACGAATGTCCGTGGCTGGAAGACAGTAACGATGCTTTGCTTGTTGCTGAAAAACTGGGCATACCGTTTCAAACTGTTGATTTAAGCGAAGAGTACAAAGAAAAAATCGTTGACTACATGTTCAACGAATACGAAAAAGGAAGAACTCCAAATCCTGATGTGCTTTGTAACCGCGAAATCAAATTTGATGTGTTTATGAAAATCGCTTTAAGTCTTGGAGCAGATTATGTGGCTACGGGACATTATTGCCAAAAAAGCGAAATTGAGGTAGACGGAAAACCAGTTTACCAACTAGTTGCTGGAGTTGACAATAATAAAGATCAATCGTACTTCTTATGCCAATTGTCTCAAGAACAATTGTCTAAAGCTTTGTTTCCTATCGGAGCTTTGACAAAACCAGAAGTGCGCGAAATTGCCGCTGAAATGGAATTGGTTACAGCAGAAAAGAAAGATTCTCAAGGTTTATGCTTTATTGGAAAAGTTCGTCTTCCAGAATTTTTACAGCAAAAATTACAGCCAAAAGATGGTAAAATTGTTCAAGTAGATAAAAATGATCCGATTTATACTTCTGAAAAATCAGCTGAATTTTCTTTAGAAGAACGATTAAAGTTAGAATCTCAAAAACTAGACTATCTTCCAACAATGGGAAAAGTGGTTGGAAAACACCAAGGGGCTCATTATTTTACAGTTGGACAAAGAAAAGGTTTAAATGTAGGAGGAACAACAGATCCTTTATTTGTAATTGCAACCGATGTAGAAACTAATACTATTTATACAGGTTTATCAAGCCAACATCCTGGATTATTTAAAAAAGCACTTTTTGTTGGAAAATCTGAAGTTCATTGGATTAGAGAAGATATGACTTTGAAATCGGGTGAGAAAATGGAAGTGATGGCTAGAATTCGTTACCGTCAGCCTCTTCAAAAAGCTGTTTTACATCAATTTGAAGACGGAATGTACGTAGAGTTTGAAGAACCACAGTCTGCTATTACAGAAGGACAATTTGTTGCTTGGTATTTAGAAAATGAATTAGTTGGTTCGGGAGTAATTTCTTAGCTTTATACTTTATTTGGGAGAAGATCCCTAAAAAGTATAGATGAATGAGATGTAACTTTACTTTTCTTTTAATACTTCTTTCGTTTACAGTATTTGCACAAGAAGATGCATGGGTTTATTTTAATGGTAAGCCTAATGCTCAGGCTTTTTATGACAATCCTCAAGCTGTACTTTCGCAAAGAGCTCTGGATCGAAGAACGAACCAGAATATCGTTTTGAATATTACAGATGCTCCTTTAGAGACCTCGTATGTTAATCAAATTTCAACAAGTACAGGAATTACGGTAAAAGCACAGTCAAAATGGCTGAATGCGCTTCATATTCAGGGAACTCAGGCTAATATCAATGCTTTAAAAGCGTTAGCTTTTGTTCAGAAAGTAGAATTTGCAGATAGAACTTTAAATACTACGGGAAAAAAAGTTTCAAAAACTGCAATCAATCAGACGAAAAAACAAATACAAACCGCTATTGATTATGCTTATGGTAATTCTGCCAATCAAATTCAGATGTTGAATGGGCAGGTTTTGCATCAACAGAATTACACAGGAGAAGGTAAAATTATTGCTGTTTTAGATGCTGGATTTCCAGGTGTCAATACCGCTCAGCCATTTGAAAATCTTAGAAATAATAATAAAATTCTAGGAGGATACGATTTTACCACTCGAAATGCTAATTTCTATACTGGAGGAGATCATGGAACGAAAGTGCTTTCTACAATGGGCGGTTACAAAGAAAATGCTTTAATAGGAACGGCTCCAAACGCTTCCTACTATCTTTTTATAACTGAAATTGTTGCTGATGAGAATCCTCTTGAAGAATCACTTTGGGTTGAAGCGGCGGAGAAAGCGGACGCTTTGGGAGTAGATATTATTACAACTTCGCTTGGATATTTCCTTGATCGCGATGAAGTTAGGTACAATCATACATACAGCGATATGAACGGAATTACCACTTTTATTTCTCGTGGTGCCGAAATTGCTTTTAGTAAAGGTATTTTGGTTTTGGCATCTGCCGGAAATGAAGGAACTCAACCAGAAAAGCACGTTGGTGCTCCTGCAGATGCTGTTTCAGTTTTGGCAATAGGTTCTGTTAATGCTTCTAAAGTAAGAGCTAGTTCAAGTTCAATTGGGCCAAGTTACGATGGCAGAATAAAGCCCGATGTTATGGCACAAGGAGCATCGGCGGTAGTTTCTGATGCAAATGGAACTATTGGTACAGCAAGCGGAACTTCATTTTCATGTCCGATTATGGCAGGGATGGCGGCTTCATTGTGGCAAGCTTTTCCATCAAAAACAAACAAAGAAATTAGACAGATGATTTTAGCCTCTGCTGATAAATATGCGAATCCAGATAATAACTATGGATACGGAATTCCGAATTTTGGTGCAGCATTAGGTGTTGATGATTTTATAGCTGAAGCCTCGTTTTTGGTCTATCCAAATCCAGCAAAGAGCGAAGTTTGGTTTTCTTTTTTAAATGAAACCAATACCGCATCGGTAACCATTTATTCTATTTTAGGGCAAAAATTAATCGAAGAAAAAATTAATAATTCAAATCCAGTTCTTTCCTTGCAATCACTTCAAAGCGGACTTTATATTTATAGTTTTGATGGTGATAATCTGCATAAAACAGGAAAAATAATCAAGCAATAGTTTTAATGAATAAAATTACCCAACTCTTTAATATAAAATACCCAATCATTCAAGGTGGAATGATCTGGAATAGCGGTTACAAATTGGCTTCGGCGGTAAGTAATGCAGGAGGTTTAGGACTTATTGGTGCAGGTTCTATGTATCCAGAAGTTCTTAGAGAACACATTCAAAAATGTAAAAAAGCCACAGACAAACCTTTTGGTGTCAATATTCCGATGTTATATCCTAACATTGAAGAAATTATGAATATTGTGGTTGATGAAGGCGTTAAAATTGTTTTTACTTCTGCAGGAAATCCGAAAACTTGGACTTCATTTTTAAAGGAGAGAGGAATTACAGTTGTTCATGTGGTAAGCAGCAGTATTTTTGCTTTAAAAGCGCAAGATGCTGGTGTTGATGCCGTCGTGGCAGAAGGTTTTGAAGCAGGCGGACATAACGGACGCGAAGAAACAACTACTTTGACTTTGATTCCAATGGTGAAAGAAAAAATACAAATCCCTTTAATTGCAGCGGGCGGAATTGCAACAGGAAGAGGAATGCTTGCGGCAATGGTTTTAGGCGCAGATGGTGTTCAGGTCGGAAGCCGTTTCGCAGCATCTTTTGAATCTTCGGCACACAATAATTTTAAAGATACGATAGTTAATACTATAGAAGGTGGTACGCAACTGACTTTGAAAGAATTGGCACCCGTACGATTAGTAAAAAATAAGTTCTATCAGGATGTTCAGGATTTGTATCAAAAATGCCCTTCTAAAGAAGAGCTAGTTCAGCTTTTAGGACGTGCAAGAGCCAAAAAAGGAATGTTTGAAGGGGATTTGGATGAGGGAGAATTGGAGATAGGACAGGTTGCAGGTCTCATTCATGAAATTTTGCCAGTTGAGGAAATTATTCGACAAATGATAGCCGAATTTGAAGTCGCATCCAAAGAAAAGACTACATTTGAGTTTTAATTGACTGCAAGAAATAATCTATGAATTCTATACGCACATATATACTATTACTTTTTTTAGTGTTAGGCCTTCAACAAGCTAAAAGTCAGTCATATCATTTTAAAACTTCAGGATTTAGCGTTCTGCAAAAAAATGAAAGAGGAAAATGGGGCGAGTGGTCCAATTTAGATTTAGTAAATCTTTCGGTTGTTTTAGATACCAATAAACATAGAATTGTAGTTTATTCTCAAGAAATCCAGCTTTACAGTATTTTAGATTATATTGAAAGAGAAGAAAACGACACAGATATTGTGTATTCTTTTATGTGCAAAGACAATGATGGAAAAGAATGCAAGCTGTCAATTATCACGCGAAAAAAACAAGATTATAGAAAACAGCTTTATATTAATTATGATGATCATATTATCGTTTATAATATTATTACTGTCTAAGTTTCTGAGTTTCTGAGATGCTAAGTCTTTTGAATTTAATAAAATAATAAACCCGACAGATTTTTAAAATCTGTCGGGTTTGCTATATAAAAAAAGCTCAGTGTCTTAGAATCTTAGCATCTTAGAACCTCAGAATCTACAAAGAATCCACATCCTTAATAAACTCATCATATTCTAAATAGAACATTTCTAGAGCATGCATGTTTTCGTTGAAGAAATCAAAAATAGTATCCCAAGTGTTTTTATTGCTGAAACCAACGCCAAGTTTTTCTACCCAAATTCGGCTGATATTTTTACCACTTTCAAGAGTGTAATTTTTTTCAAAAACCAAATCTTTGATAAATTCTTCCTCTAGGATATTTTTTAAAGCTTCAAGTTTTTCAAAGTAGGCAATACGTTTTTCATCGCTTCTGTGTTCGATATCAATTAAAACCTGCGCTTTCTTATTATCTACATAAAATTTAAAAGAAAAATCTTTGATTTTAGTGTCGTAAAGTACCCATTTGCGAGGGTATTTTTCGGCAAAAGCTACCCAAAATTCTCTTTTTATTCTTTGCGATTCTTCTCTGCTGTACATTTTTTTTGGCTTTAAGATTAGAAAACTTGCGGTACTGCGTTTTCTGGAGTATATTTATGTTTTATTTGAAAATACAAAAATAAGCTTTGATTATGAATTTTCAAGACTTTTTGAAATATGTTCCCAATATAATTCCTGTAGAGCTGCCAGCTTTAACATCGCACTTAAAAATGGCTCCAAAAGAGCGTATAGAGGGATTAAAAAATCTTGATATTGATGCATTAAACGCCAGAATGGCGGGAGTAATGATGCTGTTTTATCCAAAACAGGAAAAAACACATTTGGTTTTGATTGTAAGAAATGCTTATGATGGCGTTCATTCTGCTCAGATAGCGTTTCCGGGAGGAAAATATGAAAAGGAAGATATTAATTTTGAAACCACTGCACTTAGAGAAACACATGAAGAGGTAGGAGTAACGAGGGATAAAATAAATATAATTAAACATTTTTCTCCGATGTATATTCCGCCAAGTAATTTTTTGGTGCATCCTTTTTTAGGAATTGCCACAGAAGAACTTTCTTTTTATCCCGATATCAGAGAAGTGGCTGCAATTATCGAACTGCCTTTGTCAGTTTTTTTGAATGATGATATAATTATTGAAGCCAGATTATCAACTTCTTACGGAGCAAACATTTTAGTTCCAGCCTTTAATATTCAAAATCACGTTGTTTGGGGTGCCACGGCAATGATTTTGAGTGAATTGCGCGATGTCTTGAATGTTGCTATTGCAAAAGAAATTTAATAAAGTTTATTTAATGATTTGATATTCATTTGGATAACTGTTATTTGGAGAAATTGTTTTAAAGTGTTGCTAAAAGAATAATTTTTGTATGTTTGCGACCTAACAAAAAAATAAGATAAATTAGTTATGGGATTGTTTAAACGAAATCCTTTTGGGCATATATTATTCATCAAGAAATGGTTGATCCGAGTTCTCGGTGCCATGACTCATAGAAGGTATAGAGGTTTTAATGAATTGCAGATTGAAGGATCTGAAATTATTAAAACACTCCCAGATACTAATGTTTTATTTATATCCAATCACCAGACTTATTTTGCAGATGTTGTAGCAATGTTTCATGTTTTTAACGCCAGTTTATCGGGGCGTCAAGACACTATTAAGAATATTGGCTATTTGTGGCAGCCCAAAATGAATATTTATTACGTAGCAGCCAAAGAAACCATGCAGGCTGGATTACTGCCAAGAATCTTAGCTTATGTTGGCGCAATCACCGTTGAGAGAACTTGGCGTGCTAAAGGTGTTGATGTTACAGAAAAGCGTGATGTAAATCCAAACGATACAGAAAACATCAGAATTGCGCTAGAAGACGGCTGGGTTATTACTTTCCCTCAAGGAACAACAAAATCGTTCAAGCCAGTTCGTAAAGGAACAGCTCATATTATCAAACAGCACAAACCAATCGTTATTCCTATTGTAATTGATGGTTTCCGTCGTTCGTTTGACAAAAAAGGACTTCGAATGAAGAAAAAAGGAATTCTACAATCCTTCATTATAAAAGAGCCTCTTGATATTGATTATGAAAACGATACTATCGAACAAATCGTAGAAAAAGTAGAATATGCAATCGAACAGCACCCTTCATTTTTAAAAGTTATTCCTGCTGAAGAAATCAAAGCGCAAGAAGAACTGAATAAATTAAGACGTTGGGATTATTAGAATAGTTTTTTTTGTTTAAAGTTTAAGGTTTCAAGTTTGCTTTGTCTGGCTGAGCGAAGTCGAAGCCTAATGTTGTGCCCTTCGACTTCGCTCAGGGTGACAAATCGATTTTGTATCAGGTTTATGGTTTTAGGTTTCAAGTAGGAAAAACTTTGTCCCTTTGCAACTTAAAATCTTTGTGTCTTAAAGAAAAAACTTAGAACCTTAGCATCTCAAAATCTTAGCAACTTAGATTAAAAATCTATCTTTTTTAACTCTTTATAATTAGCGTATAATCTGCGTAAAAGTGTTCCGTAAATAATTCGGTAAAAACACCAGAATAATCCAAAGAAACCTAAAATTACAAGGAATAATATTCCTATAGTAACAAACATGGCTTTTCCGTTCATGGCTAATTTTTCTCTAAGAAACTCCATATCTGGATTGTAGACAAAAGCAATAAAGAAGCTTAAAATTGCGGTAATTACAATCATTCCGAGATTATACCAAACATAATACTGTACTGTTTTTCGGGTCTTTAAAATAGCGCTCATCAATGATTTTGTTGCTATTGTGGTCGAAATTGTTCTGTAGTTTTTGTAGAAAATGTAAACAAAAATCAATACTACAACATAATTAAAGTAGGTTAGAAACTCTAAAGCTGTTACTATTTCAGGATGATTCATTTTTCGCAATACATCATCTGTATTGATAAACAAGTTGGAAAAAGTCCAAAACGAAATCTCCAAAATACTGATGATTAAAATCCATTTTACAATTGAAGATGATTTTCTATGAATCATCTTGTAGATTTCATTTTCAGAAATTTGTTGAAAAGAATCAGAGTTCTTTTGCCAGTCTTTTTTTAGTAAATCCAGTTCTTTCATAATAATTTTTAAGGATTTAGTATTTTTTTAAGTTTCCCTTTAATTCTGTTCATTTTCACGCGTGCATTCACTTCGCTGATTCCTAAAGTTTCAGCTATTTCTTGATAATCTTTGTCTTCTAAATACATAAAAACTAATGCCTTTTCGATGTCATTTAATTGATAAACCGCCTTATACATCAGTTTTATCTGTTCCTCTTCTTCATAATTGTAGTCAACATCTTTTACAAAATGCTGATGATTTTCATAATCTACGGTCGATATAGTTCTTTTGGTTTTTCGGTATAAGGTAATGGCTGTGTTTAAGGCAACACGATAGGTCCAAGTCGAAAATTTACTGTCGCCTCTAAATTTTGGATAAGCTTTCCAAAGCTGAATGGTGATTTCTTGAAATAGATCTTTATGAGCGTCTTCGCCAGCAGTATATAATCTACAAATCTTGTGGATTATATTCTGATTTGCCTGCAGCTGCGCAACAAATGACTGTTCTAGATTTTCACTCATAATGTATTAGTAGTTATGAAATCATTTTTGTTACAGTTGGATTATAATTTTCTTGTTTTATAGTAATTAATCGTCAAATCAATAAACTTACTATAGCTTTTCATTCCATCTTTTTGGTTATTTGTTTTTAAAAAACTATCCCATAGAAAATGAAAACCTTTATCTATAAAGGTGTCATATTTTTTCCAGAAATCTTGGTCTTCTTGATAGTTTTTTAAAATTCCAGTATTTACTTGTTTCTTTAGTATTTCAAAAATTTTCTCATTTTTAAACTTCCAGATTCCGAGACAATAGCGTAATGCAAAACTATATCCTGCATATTGATAATATAAATTGTCATTTTTGACAGAAGCCAAAAGGCCAATAAAATTGCATTCACTTTCACTTGCAAAACCAATCTGATGCGCCATTTCATGAGATGTGGTTAGCGGAAAAGTGTACATTGGCAATAAGTCGTTAATTTGGGCTTCGTTTGTAAATGGATTTAAATAACCGCCAAATCCCATATAAGTTAAAGGAAGGCTAAACAGTGATTTTTTTACGCTTAACGTTTTGTATTCAAAATAAGGATGTTCTTTCGCCAAATTATCATAACCGTTTAAAATCATGTTAAATGACTCTTTCTGTGAATATGGAAAGACAATTTTAGAGCTTTTATTTTTTGTGATTTGAAACTGAACTTCATTCGTCTTTGCAATTAATCTTTTAGTGAAAGCCAAAAGATCAGCATCAGTATATTCCCTTTTGATTTCCATTTTCTCAAAAAGAGGTTTGCGATAGTAGTTGAAAGCCCAAAGTAGGTGAAAGAAAAAGTAAAAAACAGAGATCTTACCTAAGATTTTGAGGAGATGATCTTTCCAATCTGTTTTCCAAGTTTTTCTGACTTTCCAAAACCAACTAATTATAGAAATCATTAAAAGAGCATAAATTATGTCGCCGACAGAAAACGGAATATTACTTAAAACTGTTCTAGAAAAATGAGAAATTCTAACGAATAAATTTTTGCTGTAAAAGCCTTCCACGAAGTCTGGAAAGTATGGTAGGATTTTGTAAAAAATAATTTGAACTAAGAGAAATAAAGGTAAAACGTATTTTGATTTCACAGTATAATTTTTAGATACGTAAATATAAACACAATTATTTACAACTAAAAAGAATAGTATTTGTGAGATTTGATTTTAAAGTGGATAATTAGTGCTAATTCGTGAAGTTTGTGGCGAAAAAAAAATATAAACTTTGTAACTTTGAAGCTCTTAATTGTTAAACATCAAACAAAATATAATGAGTCAAGAAATTAGAAATCTGGAGCCTAAAGCACTTTGGAATAAATTCGCAGATTTAAATGCTGTTCCGCGTCCGTCTAAAAAGGAAGAACGTGTAATTGAGTTTATGAAGAACTTTGGAAATAGCTTGGGTTTAGAAACTTTCGAAGATGAAATCAGAAATGTAATCATCAGAAAACCGGCTACTCCAGGAATGGAAAATCGTAAACCAATCGTAATGCAAGGGCATTTAGATATGGTGCATCAAAAAAATGCTGATACAGTTTTTGATTTTGATACACAAGGAATCGACATGTATGTGGATGGTGACTGGGTTCGCGCGCGTGGCACAACACTTGGAGCTGATAATGGGCTAGGAGTGGCGACTATTATGGCAATTCTTGAAAGCAAAGATATTCCGCATCCTGCAATTGAAGCTTTATTTACAATTGATGAAGAAACGGGAATGACAGGTGCTTTAAACCTAAAAGGCGGAATTTTGCAAGGTCAGATTTTACTGAATTTGGATACAGAAGAGGATGATGAAATTGATATTGGATGTGCTGGTGGAATTGATGTAACTGCAACTAGAACCTATCATGAAGAAGAAGTTCCGGAAGGTTCTGTTGGATATACAATTACGGTAAAAGGTTTAAATGGCGGGCATTCAGGAATGGATATTCATAAAGGTTTAGGAAACGCTAATAAAATTATGAACCGTTTGTTGTTTGATGCATTTGAAAACTTTGGTTTACAGGTTGTAGAAATCAACGGAGGAAGCCTTAGAAATGCAATTCCGAGAGAAAGTGTAGCTAAAGTAGTTATTTCTCAAATGTTTGATGAAGCTTATGTTTACGATATGCAGGAAATTATTTCTGATATCAAAGCTGAATATAAAACAACCGAACCTAATTTGACTATTGAAATCGTAAAAGGTGATTTGCCTGAAAAAGTGATGGATTTAGGTGTGCAGGAAGGGATTATCAGAGCGATTTATGCAGCTCAGAATGGAGTTTACAAAATGAGCGCTGATATGGCCGATTTGGTTGAAACTTCAAATAATATTGCTCGTGTAGTTATTAAAGATGGAGAAATCTTGGTAGGATGTTTAACACGTTCTTCTGTTGAATCTTCAAAATTTGATTTGGCAAATTCTTTACGTTCTGCTTTTGAATTGGTTGGGTGTGAAGTGGAGCTTTCTGGTTCTTATCCAGGATGGACACCAAATGTGAATTCTGAAATTTTAGAAGTCTTAAAAGAGATCTACGAAAAACAAAATGGAGAACAGCCTAAAGTTGTGGCTTGCCATGCAGGTTTAGAATGCGGAATTTTAGGAACAAATTACCCTGATATGGACATGATTTCTTTCGGTCCAACAATTCACGGAGCGCACTCTCCAGACGAAAGAGCAAGTATTTCTTCTGCACAGAAATATTGGAAATTTGTGTTAGAAATCCTTTCTAATATTCCAGTTAAATAAAAGTATTAAGTGTTCAGTTTTTAGTAATCAGTAAATATGATGCCTAAAGACTGAACACTAAAAAAACTGATAACTGATCACTTTTTTTAATCTCTCTTAGGAGTATTTTTCTTTTCTCTTTTTTCTTCTTTCTTTTCTTTAGCCGTTTTTAACGGTTCTTTTTTTGCTGTTTTTTTAGCGTCTTGACCTTTTGCCATAATATTGATTTTGCTGTTTTGTAAGTAAATGTAAGGTTTTTAAAATCCGAAACGCCAAAAAAAATCCCCAATTTTTAAAATTGAGGATTTAGATGTTCTTTTATTGGTATTAAAAGTTTAATTGCGTTTTAATACTTTATATTGTTCATAACAAGCGCTGATTGCGTCCATAATCTGAAGATCATTTGCGGTCTGGATGAAAGAATCGGAATAGTTACAGCGATGCATAATTTCAGGGATTTCATCTTTGCTGACTCCTAATAATACGGCAACTGTTTCACGATCGTATTTTGATTCTAAGAGCGTTCTTACCGTATCATCTTTTTTCATTTCCTTTAGTTTCTTGAGTTCTTTACCGTTCTTGCCAAAGAAATTATAGAGCATATCGGCAGGGTTAAAGATCGAACCGAGGACTTTTCCAAAAGCATTTGGAGCATATTCTCCAGCTTCATAGCCTTGTGTAAGTCCTGAAATACTGTATCGATAGTTTTCTTTTGTTGGAATTAATTTAGAATCAATTTCAAGATATCCTGTTAAAGAGAAAGGAGCAATAACAACTTCTTCCAAAGCAATTGCTTTTTCTGTAAGCTGAATTCTAGTCACTTTATTCTTAATCCAGTCATTTGTAACTCTAATTCTTAGCGATTGAAATCCTAGAATAGAAAAATGAAGTGTATCGTTTACTTGCACGTCAATTTCAAAATAACCTTTTTCGTCAGATTTTGCACCACGCACTTTGTTGGTGTTAATGATATTTACGCCAGCCAGCGGTTGTTTGCTGTCGTCATTAATAACGTAACCTGAAACTCTTTGTGGAACTGTTGGCTGTGCATCTTGCGTATCTTGTGCAAAACCAATGTTGGCGAGAAGTGTAAAAAAGAAAACTGCGAAATATTTCATATCCTGATTTAAAGCACTAAAAGTAGTAAATCGGGATTAAATATCTCGTAGTCTTGGAATTTAATTATAAGAAAATTAACAAAGGCCACAGTATTGCTTTTTTTGTGTTAAATAAAAAGGGAGAGAGAGTTGGATTCTTTTGTTTTGGATTGCAAAACTATTTGTAAAGTATAAAATTATGGATATAAAAAAAATCCCAACTTCCAAGTATGTTTGGAATTTGGGATTTTATATTTTAAGAAATTAAGTTATTAATCTCTTCTAGATCTTCTTGGTCTTGAGCTGTCGCCGAAGTTTTCAGAACGTCTTGGTGCTCTGTCAGAACCACCTTCACTTCTTGGAGCAGAGCTTCTAAAACCGCCTTCTCTTCTTGGAGCAGAATTTCTGTCGCCTCTAAAACCTCCGTCACGTGATCCGCCTTCGCGTGATCCTCCGTCTCTAGAAGAATTTCTATCACTTCTAAATCCGCCTTCACGTCTTGGAGCGAAGTTTCCGTCTCTTCTTCCAGAATCACGTCTTCCTCCACCACGGTTGTTGTGATCACGTCTTCCTCCACCATCATTTTTAGAAATCTCAACATTAATACGGCGACCTTCTAACTGAACGTTGTTTAAAACATCCATTACTTTATCAGTAAATTGAGGATCAGTATTAAAGAATGAGAATCCTTCTTTTACGTCAACTTTAAAGATATCATCACGACCTAAATCTAATGTTTCTTTCAAGTAATCTTTTAATGACATCCAGTCGAAGTTGTCTCTAGAACCAATGTTCACGAAATAACGAACTGCTCCATTATTGCTGAATTCTCTTGGTTCAGAATCACCTCTTTCGCGTCTGTCTGAAGATTGAGTAGAAATATCTCTATTCTTTTTGTAGTATGCGATGAAACGGTTAAATTCTACTGATACCATTTTTTTGATCAATTCTTCTTTAGATAAATCTTCAAGAACATTATTGATTGCTGGTAAATAGTTGTCAATTTCGTGATCAACTTCAGTATCTTTAATTTTGTTTGCTAAGTGTAACAACTGAATTTCGCAGATTTCAATTCCAGATGGAATCGTTTTTTCTTCGAATTTCTGTTTGATGATTCTCTCGATAGAAGAAATTTTACGTAACTCGCTTTTTGTAACAATTACAATAGAAGTACCTAATTTTCCAGCTCTACCAGTACGGCCCGAACGGTGGTTGTATGTTTCAATTTCGTCAGGCAATTGATAGTTAACAACGTGAGTTACGTTATCAACGTCAATACCACGTGCAGCAACGTCAGTAGCAACAAGCATCTGAATTTGTCTTCCACGGAACGATTTCATTACACCATCACGTTGCGCTTGAGATAAATCTCCGTGTAACGCAGCGGCGCTATATCCATCTTCAATTAACTTCTCAGCGATAGCTTGCGTGTCTCTTTTGGTACGACAGAAAACTACAGAGAAAATGTCTGGATTAGCATCAGCTAAACGTTTTAAAGCTTCGTAACGGTCACGAGCATTTACTAAATAAAATTCGTGAGAAACTGTTGATGAACCTGAATTTTTAGCTCCAACTGTAATCTCAACTGGTTCGCTCATAAATTGTTTTGCAATTCTAGCAACCTCTTGTGGCATCGTTGCAGAGAACAACCATGTGCTTTTTTCATCTGGAGTATCTGATAAAATAGATACGATGTCTTCATAGAATCCCATGTTCAACATCTCATCCGCTTCATCAAGAATACAGTAATCTATATTTTTAATGTTAACTAAACCTCTGTTAATCATGTCTTGCATTCTTCCTGGAGTAGCCACAATAATTTGTGCGCCTCTTTTAATCTCTCTAGCTTGCTCTGTAATACTAGCCCCGCCGTAAACTGCTACCACATTAATACCTTTTTCGTATTTTGAGTAGTTTTTAAGTTCGTTGGTAATCTGTAAACAAAGTTCTCGTGTTGGCGATAAAACTAATGCTTGTGTGTTTCTATTGTCAGCATCAATTTTTTGAATTAGCGGAAAACCGAAAGCTGCCGTTTTCCCTGTCCCTGTCTGAGCCAACGCAACCATATCTGTGTCTTTTTCCAATAATAGGGGAATCGCCTTTTCCTGTACCTCTGACGGATTTTCAAATCCTAGATCTAAAATCGCCTTCAGTAACGATTCATTCAATCCTAATTGTTCAAATTTATTCATATATGTATTTAAAATAGGGTGCAAAATTACTGTTAATTATTCAGATAAACTAATGCAATTTCAAGAATTATGTATTTGTTATGATTTGATTATCAAAAAGTTACGATTTTGGTAAAATGATTTTTTACAAAAAATCTAGAATTTGCCCCAAAAACACGTCTGAAAATGTAAAATTTGAGCTTTAAAATGTTGTATTTGAAACAATTATTTTGTGGTAGTCAGGAAATCAATTAGTTGCTGAACTGCTTTTCCGCGATGTCCAATGGTGTTTTTTACTTCCAACGGCAGTTCTGCAAAGGTTTTGTCAAAATTTTCAGGTTTGAAAATTGGGTCGTATCCAAAACCATTTGTACCAGTTTTGGTTTCTGTAATTTCTCCTTTTGCAATCCCAGTAAACAAATATTGCTTTCCATTTAGGTTTAAAGTTATAACAGTTTTGAACTGTGCATCACGATTTTCTTCATTCTTTAAAGCATCTAAAAGCTTGTTCATGTTGTCGTCTGCATTTTTTTGCTCGCCTGCATATCGTGCAGAATATACTCCAGGTTCTCCATTTAAAGCATTTACTTCTAGACCTGTATCATCTGCAAAACAATCATAACCATATTTCTGGGTTACATAATCTGCTTTTAAAATCGCATTTCCTTCAATGGTATCTGCCGTTTCTGGAATGTCCTCTAAACAATTAATCTCTTCTAAACTTAATATTTTGATGCTTTCTGGAAGCATACTTTGAATTTCGGCGATTTTATTTTTGTTGTTTGAAGCGAAAACGAGTTTCATAGCATTATGTGTTTAAATGATTTTCAACACAAATTTAGAATTCTTATATTTGATATGTTAGCTAAAATTCAAATAAATGCAATTATCAGTACTTTATAAAAAAATCCTGCCTTTTGTAAAGCCGTACAGAAAAATGGTAATTGCAACTTTACTGTTAACTTTCTTGGGTTCGTTTGCAGCGCAGGTAAATGCTGTAATTTTAAAGTATACTGTCGATACTATAAATAATTTGATGGTCGCACACGAACCATTATCCAAAGGATTTCATTTGCTTGGTATAATTAGTATTGTATTATTAACTAAAGAATTGGTAAATTCGGTAGTTCAATTTGGACAGAAATTCTACGGAGAAAAACTCCGCATTTTTATTACGCGTGATATTTCTCAAACCATAGTAGAAAAAATTCTAAGTTACAGAATGGAGTTTTATACTTCTGATGAAAATGAAAGCGGGAAACTTCAGACTAGAATTGATGCCGGAATTAGCAGTTTAACCAGATTGGTGCAAAATTTCTTTATTGATATTCTGCCATTATTTGCTAATGCTTTTGTGGCTTTGGTAATTATGTTTTATGCCAATGTTTATGTGGGTTTGGTAAGTTTATGTATTGTGCCAATTTATTTTTACATCAGTCAATTGCAGGCAACGAGATTGAGCGGATTCCGACGAAGAATGCGTAAGTATCGCGAAACTAAAAACAACGGAATCATCAGTTTAATTGAATCGATAACAGTAATTAAGTCTTTTGTGCGTGAATCTACAGAAGCCGATCGTCATGAAAAGATTCAGTTTGAAATGACCGAAAATCAGCTGCAAACCCGAAAAACCAGTTTTATTTTTGAAAGTATTAAAAGCTTTGTTGAACAGATAGGAGTAGTAATTATAATTATTCTAACGGCTTATTTTGTTTTGAATAATCAAATGACAATTGGTGCGATTATGTTTCATATTATGCTCTTTAATAATGTTTCATCGCCAATTAGACAATTACACCGAATTTATGACGAGGTAAACGATGCATTAATTTATTCTGAAGGATTCTTTGATATTTTAGAAGCAGAGCATGAGACAGAAACTAGCGGTAGTTATATCCCAGAAAAAATTGTTGGATTAATAGAAGTGAAAAATGTAGATTTTGTATATCCAAACGGAACTCAGGCACTTTATGATATTAATTTTACAGTAAAACCAAATGAAACCACTGCTTTGGTCGGATTAAGCGGAGCTGGAAAAAGTACCATTATTAATTTATTGGATAAATTTTACTTGCCTTCAACTGGTCAGATATTTTTGGATGGAGTGGATTTGGTTGAATACAATACCGATTTTCTGCGCAAAAATATTGGTTTGGTGCTTCAGAAAAATCACATTTTTAAAGGCACAATTTTAGAGAATATTTTATACGGAAAACCTGAAGCATCAAAAGAGGAAGTGATCGAAGCTGCAAAGCAAGCCTATATTCACGAGCAAGTTATTCAATTGCCAAAAGGTTACGATTCTGATGCGCATTTACTTTCAGGCGGGCAACAACAGCGTATTGCGATTGCTAGATTGTTTCTGAAAAATCCGCCAATCATTTTCCTTGATGAACCAACAGCAAGTTTGGATGCCATTGCAACAGAACAAATTAAAAAGTCTCTCGATGCTATCAAAAAAGATAGAACCGTAATTATAATATCGCACAGTATTTCTCAAATTATCGACGCTTCTAATATTATCGTTTTAGAAAAAGGAAGATGTGTCGAAAAAGGAACTCACGATGAGTTGTATGATAATAAAGGAACGTATCATCAAATATTCATGGCAATGGCGAACAGTTTAAACATCGAAAAAATTACACAGACTTTTGATTGAAATAATTCAAAGTTATTTTTCAAAAGCAAAAACTACAAAAATTCCAAAAGTATAAGCCAGAATATCTTCCCAAAGAAATCCCTGGCCTAAAACATATCTTCCAAAAAGTGTTTTTCTAAGTGCTACAATCCAATCGGCTTGATATAATTGTAGAAATTCAATTCCATAACAAATCAATAGAGAAAGACACCCAATTGCGAAAGCATTTTTGAAAGGAAGAAATATCCGAACCAGAAAATAAATCATGACAGCGTATAGAAAATCACCAATCCATAAGGGGATAAAAGAGATTTTTCTTGAAAGGATTCCAAGGAAAATGATGCTTAGAAAAACTGCGAAATAGTTGATTCTGGTTTTGTTCAAGTTGAGATTGGGTTTTAGTTAAAGCAAATTTAGAGTAAATTTTTTAAAGAAATTACGAGATGTTTTGTCATTCCGAGGAACGAGGAATCACACGAGAAATTCCGCAAAGTAATTCGCCAATCTTTGTCGATCTGCGAGTGCGATTCCTCGTTCCTCGGAATGACAAACTAAATCTTATCCCTTAAAAAGGTGCTTAATAATCCATTTTTAGGTAACAAAAAATACAAACCCCAATTAGATTCATTTTATTTCCTAAATTTATCGATTAAACAAACTATCAACCACATGAATGCAAAATTTTTTACTCTGATTGCAGCTTTGTTTCTTCTAGGAAATCAAGGTTATTCTCAGAAAGACAAAACATTTAATATTAAAAAACAGTTAGATTATTGCGCAGAGCAAGCTTCAAAAACTTTAAAAGTAATTCCAGACGACGGGACTTCTCCGCGAACAGTTCCAAACGGAAGCAAAGAATGGAAATTTGTTGGATATAAAGACTGGACAAGCGGATTCTGGCCTGGAGAATTATGGTTTTTGTATGAAGCAACTAAAGATAAAAAATGGGAAAAAGAAGCCGATAAATTCAGTCGTTTTTTAACACCATTATCTGTGAGCAAAGCAGGTGATCATGATTTGGGCTTTCAGGTTTTTAATAGTTTTGGAAACGGATATAGATTGACTAAAAATCCAGAATACAAGCAAATTATTTTAAGAACTGCCGATACATTGGCAACGCTTTTTAATCCGAAAGTGGGAACCATTCAATCTTGGCCTCATAACAAAATGGGAGGGCATAATACAATTATTGATAATATGATGAATTTGGAGCTTTTGTTTTGGGCTTCAAAAAATGGAGGAAGTAAAAAATTATACGATATAGCAGTTAAACATGCCGAAACCACAATGGCCAATCATTTTAGACCAGATAACACTTCTTATCATGTTATAATCTATGATTTCGAAACTGGAAAAAAAATAAAAGGAAGAACGGCACAAGGATATAGTGATGACAGTATGTGGGCGCGTGGTCAGGCTTGGGCGATTTACGGTTTTACAATGACTTACAGGGAAACAAAAGACGTTAAGTTTTTGGATTTTGCCCATAAATTAGCCCGTGTTTATCTGGATAAATTAACTACAGAAGATTTAGTTCCGTATTGGGATTTTAATGCGCCAAATATTCCTAACGAACCTCGTGATGCTTCGGCAGCCGCCATTGTTTCGTCTGCACTTTTAGAATTAAGTTCGTACACCAAAGACAAGAATTTAAAAGCTGAATATTTGACAAAAGCTAAAAAGATGATTGTTTCACTTTCAAACGATTATCAGAGTCATGATGTCAATTCGGCATTTTTACTGCATTCGACTGGCCATAAACCGGCAAACAGTGAGATAGATTGTTCTATAAATTACGCAGATTATTACTATCTTGAGGCATTATTAAGACTTCAGAAACTAAAATAGAAAATTATGCTAAAGAAAATAAGCCAGATTGCCTTTGCAATAATGATGGTATTGACACTTGTGAGCTGTAAAAATACCAAACAGAAACTTCAAGAATATGTTGTTACTTACAACAAAAGCATTGCTCCAAGTTTTAGAGCCGAAAATGTAACGCTTACAACAGCAAGAGGTTACATTAATGATAATAAAATTGAATTGCGATTTGAAACGGGCTTAGACCAAAATGAAGGCAATAAATTAGCTTCTTCTATATCATTTGTAAGGTTGATAAGATCAATGATTGAAAAAGATCAGATTCCAAGGCAATTAATAGAAGAAGGGGTTCAATTTGATGTTTACTTTTTAGCAAATGATAATACTGTTTTAGATAAAGAGGTGCTCACAGGAGAATCTCTTAAATATATTTTGAAATAATAGATCGATTAAAAAAAATAAAATATTTTTAAATTCTTACATATTGAAAGTCTCTTTAAAGTTTATTTAAAGAGACTTTTTGTATTTACAGCTAAAAATTAAAATTTAAAATAGCTTTTTCATTCTTACAAATATTGGCGTTTTACTAGTATAAACGGTTTGCATTCAAAGAATTACATGTGTCTTTTTTTATAAATTCATATTGGTTTTATGTTATAAATTAATTATGTTTGAGTTAAAAAATAACTATTAAACCAAAAAATTATGAAAAAAATTACCCAAATCGCATTTGCAATTGCTTTTGCATTATTTTTAGTAAGCTGTAAAAATACCAAGCAGAAAATTCAGGAACATGTAAGTAATTACAATAATTCCTCTTCTATAAAGGGAAGTGGAATTACGAGCACATCGGCAAAAGCTTTTCTAAATGATAATAAAATCGAAATTAGGATTGAAACCAATTTAGAGGAAAACGATGCAAACAAATTAGCTTACAAAGAATCTTTTCCAGATTTATTAAAAGAGATGATCAAGAACGACCAAATTTCATCTTCTCTTATTGCTGAAGGAGTAAAGTTCGACGTCTATTTCTTAGCTTATAATAATGCTATTTTGGCTCAAGAAGTGGTAGACCAAGAAGAATTAGCGGCTTTAGAAGGAAATACAAGCGCAGGTAAAGAAACAGCGAAATTATAGCCCAAATAATATAGAAAAAATCCTCTTCAATTGAAGAGGATTTTTTTTATGAGAATTGAGTAACGTTTTTCAAATTATCAGGGAAATAGAGTTCAGATAAATTGGTAAACTCATCTCCACGCATAAAAATGTTGATGTCAACATCAGCAAATGACGTTTTTCCGGCAGCAGCTAAAAGTTCATTTGCAGAATGAAGTGTATTTTTATGAAAGTGAAATACCCTTTCCGATTTATCTGTAACAACCAAACCTTTCATCAACATTTTATTTTGAGTTGCCACTCCTGTTGGGCATTCGTTATTATGACAGCGTAGAGCCTGAATACAGCCTAACGAAAACATAAATCCTCTCGCACTGTTACACATATCTGCACCCAAAGCAATCGCGTGTAAAATAGAATATCCAGAAATAATTTTTCCGCTTCCAATAATGCGCATTTTATCGCGTATACCTAAGCGCACCAAAGTTTTATTCACAAAAATTAATGCAGGTTCAAAAGGCATTCCGACACCATCTGCAAACTCAAGTGGGGCAGCACCCGTTCCGCCTTCTGCACCGTCAACAGTTATAAAATCTGGATAGGTATCTTCATTGATCATTTCCTGGCATATAGCTTCAAATTCGGCTGTGTTTCCAATACATAATTTAAAGCCGATTGGTTTGCCATTAGATAGATCGCGTAATTGTTTGATAAACTGAATTAGTCCGTTAGCATCAGAAAAAGCATGATGTCCAGGAGGAGAAAGAATCATGGTGTGCGGAACAACACCTCTAATTTTAGCAATCTGTTCGGTGTTTTTCTTAGCTGGAAGAACACCTCCGTGACCTGGTTTTGCACCTTGAGAAAGCTTAATCTCAATCATTTTTACGTTTGGAAGATTTGCTTTTTCTGAGAAGTTTTCGGGACTGAAATTACCTTCGGCATCTCGACAGCCAAAATAACCTGTTCCAATCTGCCAGGTAATATCTCCGCCACCTTCAAGGTGAAATTCAGTTAATCCGCCTTCTCCGGTATTTTGATAGAAATTTCCCTTTTTTGCTCCAATATTGATGGCGCGAACTGCATGTTCGCTCAACGAACCAAAACTCATTGCGGAAACATTAAATAAAGAAGCAGAATAAGGCTGTTTGCAATCTTTTCCGCCAACTAAAACGCGAGGTAATTCTTCATTTACTTTTGCTGGAAAAATAGAATGCTTAATTCCTTCATAGTTTTCGGTATTTAAGTTTAATTGAGTCCCAAAAGGCGTACTCGAATCAATGTTCTTAGCTCTTTGATATACCAATGAACGCTGGTTTCTAGAAAAAGGTTTTCCGTCTGTAGATCTTTCAATAAAATATTGCTGAATCTCAGGCGCGATCATTTCAAATAAATATCTGAAATAACCCAGAACAGGAAAGTTTCTTAAAATGGCGTGTTTTTCCTGAGAGGCATTGTAAGCTCCGACAATTAGCAAAAGCGGAATAATAAATACGAGTAAATAACCTCGTCCAGTGTAATAATAAATTGCAGCAACAATTAGAAACAATAAGAATCCGTAAATAAAGAATTTTTTTCTCATGTTTTTAAAAAATTAAATAGGTAATAAATGCGATAATTAGTTGAATCTTAAACGTACATAAACGTGTTTGATTCCTTTTTTGTCTGATTCTCTTTCGTCAATTTCCAAAATATCAGTTAATGATTTAAGCATTGGCGTTAGTTTAGAAAAGCCATAATTTCGAGGGTCAAATTCCGGTTTTTTCTTCACAATCAGATTTCCGACATCTCCTAAAAATGCCCAGCCATCATCATCTTCAATGTCTTCAATGGTAGCTTCAATCAGTTCAATAGTCTGTTTGTCAATTTTATGAAGTGCTTTTTCAGCCGGTTTTTCAATTGGTTTTTTGGTATCGGCAGCAGCTGTTTTAGGTTTTTTCTTTTGAATGGCGCCATCCAAAACTTCAATGTAAATAAATCGGTCGCAGGCAACAATAAACGAACTTGGTGTCTTCTTTTCGCCTATACCAATTACTTTCATACCCGATTCACGAAGTCTCACGGCAAGACGCGTAAAATCGCTGTCGCTAGAAACAATGCAAAAACCATCTAGTTTTCCAGAATAAAGCAAATCCATTGCATCAATAATTAAAGCAGAATCTGATGAATTTTTTCCAACGGTATAACTATATTGTTGAATAGGAGTAATAGCATGTTCTAATAAAACGCCTTTCCAGCCATTTGCATTAGGTTTTGTCCAGTCGGCATAAATCCTTTTCGTAGTGGGTGTTCCCAATTTTGCAATTTCTTCCATCATGCCTTTTACATTGCTGTATGGCACGTTGTCTGCATCAATAAGGACAGCCAGTTTTAAATCTTTTGAATTGCTTAAAGGCATTTGTTAAATATTTAAAATTTAGTACTCTCAAAGTTAAAATTAAAATTGGGTTTTATAAGAATTCAATGATGAATATGTGTAATTATTAGTACTAATTAGTTTCATTATAAATAATATTTAATACGTGGGAAATTAATTAAAGATAAATTTGTCTTTTATGTAAAACCTTTCTATCTTTGTCAGGAATTAATTAAGTATGTATGTTTTCAAAAGCGTGTGAATATGGAATAAGGGCTTCAATATTTATAGCAACCAAATCTTCTAAAGGGATTAGAGTTGGAATAAAAGACGTAGCGAAAGAGATTGATTCGCCAGAACCCTTTACAGCCAAGATTATGCAGATTTTAACCAAAAATGGCATAATTAATTCGACAAAAGGAGTAGGAGGCGGATTTGAAGTTTCGCCAGAGGCAGCAAAATCGATTAAATTAATTCAGATTGTAGATGCTATTGATGGAAACAAAATTTACAGCGGCTGCGGAATTGGATTAAAAGAATGCTCAGAAGAACATCCTTGTCCGGTTCATCACGAGTTCAAGAAAATACGAGGACTGCTGTTAGAAATGCTTAAAAATACAACTTTAGAACAGCTAGCTTCTGATGTAAAATCGGGAGATTTCTTTCTCAAAGCGACAAATGCGAACAATTAATATTATTAAATATCTTAAAAATGAATACAAAAACCAAAATTTCAGTATTAATCCTAATGGGATTTTTAGCGGTTACTTCTTGTGGTAAAAAAGAAACAGCTCCAGCTGAATCAACAGAAACAACTGAAACGTCTACTGAAGGTGAACCAGCTCCAACAGCTGCTCCGACAGAGGAAAATGTTTTAGTTATTGAAGGAAATGACCAAATGCAGTTTAATACAAGTGAATTGAAAGCTGTTGCTGGAAAACCAATCAAATTGACTTTGAAGCATGTTGGTAAAATTCCGAAAGAAGCAATGGGACACAATTTAGTGATTTTACAAGAAGGAACAGATCAAGCTGCTTTTGCTTTAAAAGCTAATGATGCCAAAGCAACTGATTATATTCCGGAATCTGAAAAAGCTTCAATTATTGCACACACTAAATTAATTGGTGGTGGAGAAGAAGACACAATCGAGTTTACAATTGATAAAAAAGGATCATACCCATTTATTTGTTCTTTCCCTGGCCACGTGGCTATGATGAAAGGTGTATTAATTGTTGAGTAAATAACATAAACTCCAAATGCTGTAAATAGGTTTGGAGTTTTTTTAAAAACAAATAAAAGATAATTTTGTCTTTTATTGATCAATTTCCCCCAAGAGAAATGAAAAGAGAAAAAAAATTATGGATAGTTTTTGCATTGGTAATGAGTATATCATTTGCCGTGCTTGGTTATTATGGTTACGAGATTTATCAGCAGGCACCGCCGGTTCCAAAAGAAATAGTAACCGATTCTGGTAAAGCTGTCTTTAGCGAAAGCGAAATTAAAGACGGACAAAATATCTGGCAAAGTATAGGTGGCCAGGAAGTGGGATCTATCTGGGGACACGGCGCCTATGTGGCCCCAGACTGGACCGCAGATTGGCTTCATAGAGAGGCTGTTTTTATATTGAATATCTATGCAAAGAAAGATTTTAATCAAAAATATGATGAATTAGATGCCGAAAAGCAATCGGCTCTAAAGGTTCGTCTTCAAAAAGATTTAAGAACCAATACATATGATGCTGAAACAGGAGTGCTTACCATTTCTGAAAACCGTTTGGCTGCGATTGAGTATTTAAGCGAGTATTATAAAGGTCTTTTTACAAATGATCCTCAATTTGATAAGTTGAGAGAAGAATATGCGATTCCGAAAAACTCTATTAAAGATGTGGAGAGAATGCATAAAATGAATGCTTTTTTCTTCTGGGCAACTTGGGCAACCGTTACCAACCGTCCTGATGGAGATATTTCGTATACACACAACTGGCCGTCAGATGAATTGGTTGGAAATACCGCTACTACAGAGCTTTTAGCTTGGTCTGGAGTAAGTATTATTTTATTGATTTTAAGTGTGGGAATCTTAGTTTTCTATCATGCAAAATCTGGCGAAGAGGAAGAATTTCCGCTGCCAAAAGAAGATCCGCTTATCAAGCAGGGCAAGACGAAATCTATGGGATTGGTAACCAAATATTTCTGGATTGTGAGTCTGCTGATGGTTTTACAAATGGTTTTCGGAATTATTACTGCTCACTACGGAGTGGAAGGAAATGGTTTATACGGAATTCCAATTGACAAAATTCTGCCTTATGCTGTAACGCGTACATGGCACACACAATTGGCTATTTTCTGGATCGCAACGGCTTGGCTGGCAACAGGACTATATATTGCTCCAGCAGTTTCGGGTAAAGATCCTAAATTTCAGTGTTTTGGTATCAACTTTCTGTTTATTGCGCTTTTGATTATTGTTTTAGGCTCAATGGTTGGACAATGGTTTGGTGTGATGCAAAAACTGAATTTGGTTCAGAATTTCTGGTTCGGACATCAAGGTTACGAATACGTTGACTTAGGCCGTTTCTGGCAGATTTTTCTTTTGGTTGGATTGTTTTTATGGCTGGCTTTAATGATTCGTCCGTTACTTCCAGTTTTAAAGAAAAAAACAGAAGAGAAAAACCTAATCATATTGTTCTTAGTTTCTTGTACTGCAATTGCCATGTTCTACGGAGCAGGACTAATGTGGGGAAGACAGACCAATTTAGCTATTGCTGAATATTGGAGATGGTGGGTAGTTCACCTTTGGGTTGAAGGATTCTTTGAAGTGTTTGCTACCGTTGTAATTGCATTCTTGTTTGTTCGTTTGGGATTATTAAAAACGAAAACGGCAACACTAAATGTTCTTTTTGCAACCATTATTTTCATGTCTGGAGGTATTTTAGGAACATTCCATCACTTATATTTCTCAGGTACGCCAACTGCAATTATGGCTTTGGGAGCAACATTCAGTGCTTTAGAAGTGGTGCCGCTGACTTTAATCGGGTTTGAAGCATATCAAAACTATAAAATCTCAAAATCAACGCAATGGATTGCCGATTATAAATGGCCCATTTATTTCATGATTTCTGTTGCCTTTTGGAATTTCCTTGGAGCCGGAATCTTCGGATTCATTATTAATCCGCCAATTGCATTGTACTATGTTCAAGGTTTAAATACAACGCCTTTACACGGACATACCGCATTGTTTGGAGTTTACGGAATGCTGGGAATTGGTCTGGTGCTTTTTGTACTAAGAAGTTTATACCGAAATGTAAGCTGGAATAATAAGCTGTTAAAAATTACTTTCTGGTCTTTAAATATTGGTTTATTCCTAATGGCAATTCTAAGCTTATTACCAATTGGAGTTTGGCAGGCAATTGAAAGCATCAATCACGGAATGTGGTACGCTCGTTCATCAGAATTAATGCAGCAGCCAACAATGATTACTTTAAAATGGCTTCGTGCTATTGGAGATTCTATTTTCGGAATCGGATTTATTACAATGGCTTGGTTTGTATTCGAACTGACATTAAAAAACAAAAAATAAAACACACAAATATAATATAGATTATCATGGAAAATTTAAAAAACAAAACAATAGGATCGTTTGTAGCTGAGGATTTTAGAACGGCTGCAGTATTTTCAAAATATAGAATAGATTTTTGCTGCAAAGGAAACCGAACAGTTGCTGAAGTTTGCGAAAAACAAAATATTGATGCCGATACTTTATTGGAAAATGTATTGCAAGTTGTACAATCAGAAAATAACGGAAGTATTGATTTCAATTCATGGCCATTAGATTTATTGGCAGATTATATTGAGAAAACGCATCACCGTTATGTGGAAGAAAAAACGAATGTTTTGCTTCCGTTTTTAGATAAATTATGCAAAGTGCACGGCGCAAATCATCCAGAATTATTTAAGATAAACGAATTGTTTATTGGCTGTGCAGGCGAATTATCTCAGCACATGAAAAAAGAAGAATTGGTTTTATTTCCTTTTGTAAAACGAATGGTAAAAACCAAAGAATCTGACGGAATTTTATCTCAGCCCTCTTTCGGAACCGTTTCAAATCCGATTGCGATGATGATGCACGAACACGATAATGAAGGCGAGCGTTTTAGAGAAATCGCTGCGTTGACAGATAATTACACTCCGCCAGCAGATGCTTGCACAACTTACAGAGTAACTTTTGCAATGCTAAAAGAGTTTGAAGCAGATTTGCACAAACACATTCATTTGGAAAATAATATCTTATTCCCAAAAGCTGTGGCTTTAGAAAAAGACTTTGTTGAAGTAGAATAAAAGGTTAATTTTAATAGTTTGAAAACATCGGTAATAATCTTCTAAAATGATAATTATCGGTGTTTTTTATTTTAAGAAATGTTATTTTTAGCTGCTGAGCTTTACGGAAACGTTTGTTATTTCGAGGAACGAGAAATCACACTCGGAAATCGACAAAGATTGAAGAAATACTTTGCGGAATTTCTAGTGTGATCCTTCCTTCGTCAGGATGACAAGATTGTGTAGAAAATCTAAAATCTATGTTTCTATGTGTTTAAATAAAATATAATCTATGAATTCTCAAAAAGCGTGGATACTTTGCTGTTTTTTTAATTTTCTGATTGCTTGCGTTTTCGGATTATTAATGCGCTTTATGTATCTCTTTCCCTTAGATTTTTTAAACTATAGTTTTTTGCTTCATGCACATTCGCATGTTGCTATGTTAGGCTGGGTTTATTTGATCGTTTATGTTTTGATTGTTCATTTTTTTATTCCGAAAGAAAAAAGGCAGAAACCTATTTATAATCGTTTATTTTGGCTGACAGAATTTTCTGTTATTGGAATGATGATCGCTTTTCCAATTCAGGGCTATGCTTTGTTTTCCATTATTTTTTCGACAATGCATATTTTACTCAGTTATGTTTTTTGCCGTTTGGTTTGGAAAGACAGATTAAAAGATAAATCGCCATCGCAAAGACTTTTGTTGGTTTCGATTTTATTTATGATTTTATCTACTTGCGGAGTTTGGTGCCTCGGACCAGCTGTAAGCACGTTAGGAAAACAAAGCGCTTTTTATCAAATTGCGATTCAGTTTTTTCTCCATTTTCAATTTAATGGCTGGTTTATACTGGCAATTTTAGCTTTGTTTTTAAAACAATTTCAAAATAAAATTGATGAGGTAAAGTTTAAGAAGTTTTATTTTCTAACGGTTGTTTCTACGCTATTGACAGTTTGTTTTCCAGTTCGCTGGTTCATAGAAAATGATATTTTGAGTTATATCAATGGCTTGGGAGTTTTGATTCAACTGGGAGCTTTTGTTTGTTTCTATAAGATGCTTAAGCCGCAAATAAATCATTTCAAAAGTACTTTAGACAAAACTACTAAAATAGTTTATGGTTTGGCTTTATGTTCTTTGTTTTTGAAAGTTGGAATTCAAATGCTGACTATTTTCCCAAACTTAGCTGAAGTTTCACATCAAATCAGAAGTTTTGTAATTGGTTTTATTCATTTAACCACTTTAGGAATCATAACCGGATTTTTGTTTGGAATTCTGCTTCAGAATAAAATGCTTTTTGCCAATTCTGTCTTATTAAAAATAGGAGTGAAGGTTTTTATTTTGGGATATATTTTGACAGAAGTGTTACTATTTCTTCAAGGCTGGTTTTTCTTTTTTGGAGAAGGAAGTATTCCAGGATATTTTCAAAGTATTTTGATTTTTAGTATTCTTTTGGTTTTGGGATTGGTTTTAGTAATGAGTTCAATAATTAAACGAAAATCATGTTTCCATAGTAGCTAAGTCTCAACGGGAAGGCATATTTATAGCAGAGGGATGGCATATTGTAAAGCTTCGGAGAAGCGAAATATTTATAGAAAACGTTTGGCGAAGATAAAAAGCTCCAGCGGAGCGACATATTTATACAATCATATTTAAGGTTATAATTTGTTAACCTAATAAATATTTCGCTCTGCTGGAGCTCTCTATGTAGGTGATTTAGATTTTTCTAAAAATATTTCGCTTCTCCGAAGCTTAATTTAGCTTTTTATATAAATAAAAAAACAAGAGTCAATTTATTTCTAAACTTGCTCTTGTTTCTACTAATTAACCTATTTAAATATCTATATCTTTCCAGCTTCTAGATTTATTGCTTCAATTGTTTTTTCATTATTTACGCCTAAACCTTCCTGTTGAAATACCAATTCTCCTTCTGGATTAAAAACACTTATAATGTTTGAATGAGAAAAATCTATTGGAGAAATTTTCTTGTAATTTACTGCTAAAACTGCTGCAAATTCACGAGTGTTTTCTTCAGTTGAACGAAGGAAAATCCAAGGATCTTGATTCATTTTATTTTCAATTGCAAACGATTTTAATCTTTCGGGCGTATCTGTATTAGGATCAATACTAATCAAAATCAATTTGACATGTTGTTTTGTCTTTTTCTCCAGTTTTGATTCTATATCCCACATATCGGCAACTAATCTAGGGCAAGCCGATTTGCAACTGGTATAAATCATCACCATTACCAAAACATTTCCTCTAAGTGATTTTAATTCAATATCTTTTCCATCTTGTGTTGTCCATTTAGAAGGCAGATTGTAAATTGATAAATCGCTGATTTCCTTTTTTGTTTCTGCTTTTACTTCTTTTTTATCAGATTCTTTGCAACTGTAAAGCGAGAATAAAAGAAGAAAAGCAACTGCTATTTTTTTCATTATGAACTAATTTTAAATTAGATTTTCGGTTTTGTCGTGCTGGCACATCTAAATCCAAGATTTCGTGTAGAATACTGTGCTTTCAAGCTTCCTCTGAACGCATAGCGCATAAATGCGGCATAATCCATTAAATCGGACGCATTTACAGAAGCGCTTCCGCAGAAGAGATTTTTATCGGTGCTTTTATCTTTTCTCGACTCTCCCGATAAAAAGATACTGTTGAAATCAGAAGTCCATTCCCAAACTAAACCGTGCATATCGTAAACTCCCCAATAATTTTTAAAAGTTTTTCCAATTTCATTTTCATACGTTCTCGATTTCTCATACCAAGACAAAATATATTCGTTGAATTCTTTTTTGGTCCGCGCATCGATTTTTCTGGTGTCGGCCATTGCTACATATTCCCATTCATCCATTGTCGCTAATCGTTTTCCTTGACATTCACAGTACTTTTTTGCTGCAAACCAAGATACACTTGTTACTGGCGATTTAGGATTGGCATTTCCAAAATCAAAATCAGTTGTCCAATAAGACAAATAGCTTTTATCAGCAAAAATTCCTTTAATCTTAGATTTTTGATAAGAAGGATTTTTTTTGACAAATTCTAAAAACTCATTATTGGTTACAGGATAAATGTCTATGAAAAAAGGTTTTACTATAACAGGTTTTTGAGAAACAGCTCCATAAAGAGGGACATAAGATCCCTCTTTTATGAATGCCATCCCTTTTTCCTGAGCCTTCATGACACTAACCGCAGAGAAAAAGAAAATTGTAAGTATGAAAATGTATTTTTTCATTCTAGAAGTTTTGCTGTTATCTTAAAGCTTTAACCATTTCTGGTGTGACTTCTGTTTTATTGTTACCCCAGCTATTATAAATGTAAGTTAATACATTTGCGATTTCATCATCAGATAAATTCTGAGCAGGCATAACGTTGTTGTATTTTTTACCGTTAACGGTTACTTCTCCAGTCAAGCCATGAAGAATTGTTTTAATTGCACGTTTAGAATCAGCATTTAAATAATCTGATTTTGCTAGAGGAGGAAAAGTACTTGGAATTCCTTGTCCTTCAGATTGGTGGCAAGCGAAACATGTTGTTCCGAAAATTTCTTTACCAATTTTAACTTTCTCTTCAACAGTACGTTTAGGAACTGCAACTTTTGCAGTTGAGGTTCCTGGCATTTTTTGTATTGTTCCGCCTTCAGGCAAGTAAATACCCTCTTGAATGGTTCCTGAGTAAATGTTTTTGTTTTCTTTTCCTTCAACTTTAAGCATTCCCAAAGCCCCTTTATTAAATGCTCTAAAAATAGAGTGATCAACTAAAATGAAAGTTCCTGGAGTTTCTACTTTAAAATCGACAATTGCCGCACCACCTGCAGGAATTAAAGTCGTTTGAACATTTTTATTTACAGTACTTCCGCCTTCTACGTGCACATTGTCAAATATTTCTCCAATAACGTGGAAAGAAGAAACTAAGTTTGGCCCACCATTTCCAACAAACAAACGAACTGTTTCACCAACTTTAGCAGTCAATTCATTTCCATTTGTTAATGATCCCACTTTTCCGTTAAATACTACATAATCAGGAGTTTCTTTTACCGCTTTGTTCATGTCAAACGGCTGAAGACCTTTTGCGCCATATTCGCCTTGAGTATAAAAATCACCCTGCATAACGTAGTATTCTTTATCAACAGGAGGAAGTCCGCCTTCTGGTTCAACCAAAATTAATCCGTACATACCATTTGCAATGTGCATTCCCACAGGAGCAGTTGCACAGTGATAAACATACAATCCAGGATTTATAACTTTAAAGCTAAATACTTTTTCGTGCCCTGGAGCTACAAGAGATGAGGTTGCTCCACCACCTGGACCAGTTACAGCGTGTAAATCGATATTGTGAGGGAGTTTGTTATCGGGATGATTTTTTAAGTGAAATTCAACTTCATCGCCAACACGAGTTCTAATAAAGCTTCCTGGAACAGAACCTCCAAATGTCCAATAGGTATATTTTACTCCATCAGTCATTGTTCCTTCTTGTTCTTTAATTTCCATGTTTAGTTTCAGTTTCATTGCTGTTCTGCTTCCGACTGGTTTAGGAACATGAGGAGGAGCTGTAAGTTCGGCATCCATTTCGCCTTCAGTCATAATATTTGCATACGACTTGTCTTCATTTTTTTTGCAGCTTCCTAAAATGAGCAACATAAATAACGTGCAGATAAGAAAGCTCGTTTTAATCCAGATTTTGATAGTTCTTTTCATGATATATTTAGATTTAGTTTTGCGTTAAATTTCTAAACAAAAATAAAAGACTTCTTTGTCCTTTATTATGATATTAATCATGTTTTTACACAATTACAGAACTAAGAAGCTTTTTTGGGATTAAATAAATAGATATAAAATCTTACATTTCTATTATGACAGAATATTTTTTAATAAAAATAATTGAGGCTCTTCATTTTAAATTAATAATGATTATTTTTGCTCGCTGATTAAGTAAAAAAAATTACTACATATATTATGGTAAAAGATTTATTCGAAAGAATTCAGGACAATAAAGGACCTTTAGGAAAATGGGCTTCTCAAGCAGAAGGTTATTATGTTTTCCCAAAGTTAGAAGGAGAGTTGGGTCCTAGAATGCAATTTCACGGAAAAAATATTTTAAACTGGAGTTTAAATGATTATTTAGGTTTAGCCAATCATCCAGAAGTTCGTCAGGCAGATACTGATGCAGCAATTCAATTTGGTGCAGCGTATCCGATGGGAGCTCGTATGATGTCTGGACACACTACGTACCACGAACAATTAGAGAATGAATTAGCAGAATTCGTAATGAAAGAATCTGCTTATTTATTAAATTTTGGTTACCAAGGAATGGTGTCTATCATTGATGCTTTGGTTACTAAAAATGACATTATTGTTTATGATGTAGATTCACATGCTTGTATCATTGATGGTGTTCGTTTGCATATGGGTAAACGTTTCACATACAAACACAATGATTTGGAAAGTATGGAGAAAAACCTGCAGCGTGCTACTAAAATGGCAGAAGAAACAGGCGGAGGTATTTTATTTATTACTGAAGGTGTTTTTGGAATGCGCGGACAGCAAGGAAAATTAAAAGAAATTGCTGAATTAAAGAAAAAATACAATTTTAGATTATTGGTAGATGATGCTCACGGTTTTGGTACTTTAGGTAAAACTGGTGCTGGAGCAGGTGAGGAGCAAGGAGTTCAAGATCAAATTGATGTTTACTTCTCTACTTTTGCAAAATCTATGGCTAACATCGGTGCTTTCGTAGCGGCTGATAAAACAGTTATCGATTACTTGAAATATAACTTACGTTCTCAAATGTTTGCTAAAGCTTTACCAATGATTCAAACAATTGGTTCTTTAAAGCGTTTAGAGTTATTGCGTAAATCTTCTGCAATTAAAGACAAACTTTGGGAAAACGTAAATGCATTGCAAAGCGGTCTTAAAGAAAAAGGATTTAACATTGGAGATACCAATACTTGTATTACGCCAGTTTACTTAGAAGGAAGTATTCCGGAAGCTATGGTAATGGTAAACGATTTAAGAGAAAATTACGGAATTTTCCTTTCTATTGTGGTTTATCCAGTTATTCCAAAAGGAATTATTTTGTTAAGAATGATTCCAACTGCTTCTCATACTTTAGCCGATATCGAAGAGACTTTAACAGCATTTGAAGCGATCCGTGAGAAATTAGTTAACGGAACTTATAAAGAAATTGCTGAACGTACAACTGTTGACGTTTCGTAAGTTCTTATAAAAATAGATTTCCTTAAGTGGGAATTATGTAAAAAAATCCATTCGTTCTACGAATGGATTTTTTTTTATTTGAGGTAACTTTATGTCATAATCACAAAATAAAAATAAAGAATTATGAAAAAAGTACTAACACTAATAGCTGTACTTTCCTTGTCGGTTTTTGCTTCTTGTAAAAAAGAAACAACGACGATAGAGCCAGTACAAATTACACCAAGTCCGCCAAAAGAAGCTGAACTTGTAGAGCCTGCGGGAGATCAATGTTATGCTTGGCGATTGAACGGAAGTATTATAGAAATGAGTTTTAATGTTAATTCCCATCAGGAAGTAAACGGAAAATTAAGCTATAATTTGGTTGGAAAAGATAAAAATGAGGGAACCTTAATCGGGAACATGAAAGGCGATACTTTAATTGCTGATTATACCTTTAATTCGGAAGGAGTTTCTTCTGTAAGAGAAGTTGCTTTTCTACAAAAAGACGGAACTTTTATTGAAGGATATGGCGACGTGGTAACCGCTAATGATAAGGTTTCTTTTAAAGATAAATCAAAACTGAAATTTGATCCAAAAAATACTTTGGTAAAAGTGGATTGCAAAGTAGAGTAATGATGTGTTTTATAAAGTGAAAAATCCATTCGTTTGGGGGCGAATGGATTTTTTTTATAGTTAATTTTCTAAAACTGAAAACTGTGACCGTGACTGAAAACTAAAATTAAAGATTCTTCAAATAAGTCTTTCTCTGACAGTGAATAATAGGGTTAAAGTTTTTCCAAAGCAAATGGATGGCATTGTTTTCTAATAACTCTGGAGTTCTAATGCAAGTTTGGATTCCTTTAGCAGAAAACGTTTTATAGTATTCATCAAAAATAATAGCTGTAACCCCTTTATTTTGGTACTCAGGATGAACTCCGATAAGGTAGAAAACCACATCTTTACTGTGTTTTCTCGCCTTTAATAATTGCAGAAAACCAAAAGGAAATAACTTCCCTCTTATCTTTTGCAAAGCTTCAACAAAACTTGGCATTACAATACTGAAAGCAACCAAATTATCGTCTTTATCCACTACAAATTTGATGTATTCTGGATTAATAAAGCTGATGTATTTCTTTTTAAAATACTCTTTTTGAACATCAGAAATGGCTACAAACGAGGCAAGTTTTTCATAAGATTCGTTAAACAAATCGAACATTTTGTCCACGTGAGGCATAATGTCTTTTGTTTTGGTAAAATTAAGCGCTTTTAATCCGTAACGTTTCTTGATTAACTCTTGCGCCTTTTGAAAGAATTCTGGTTTAACATTAGAAAAAGGAAATATACTCTCAATATATTGCTTTTCAACTTGAAAGCCTAATTCCTCAAAATGTCTCACATAATATTCGTGATTATACCATGTAATCATGGTTCCCACTTGATCAAAACCTTCGGTAAGAACACCAACTTTGTCTAGATTCGAGAATCCCATTGGGCCTTCAGCATGCTCTAAGTTGTGTTTTCTTCCTAATTCATAAACTTTTTCTAGAAGTGCTTTTGTAACTTCAATATCATCAATTACATCAAACCATCCAAAACGAACTTTTCTTTTGTGCTGATTATTTACTTCAGACCAATTGATAATGGCAGTAATACGCCCAACAATTTTATTGTCTCTGTATGCTAGATAAAAATAAGCTTCGGCGTTATCAAACGCAGGGTTTTTGGTTTTATCAAAAGATTCCAATTCATCTGAAATAATAGGTGGCACCCAATACGGATTGTCCTTATATAATGAGAAAGGAAATTTGATGTATTTGGTTAATTCTTTCTTGCTTTTGGCTTCTTTAATTGTAATCATTAGGTGGTATTAATAGTCCTTAAAAAGGATCTAGTTATGTATGTTTATTCGTATTTTGCTTTACGCTTTCTTTCTTTTTCCTGATAATCAACTTTTTTCTCGTTGTCAGGATTCTTTTTAGCTCTATCTGCTGCTTTATTTTCAATTTGTTTTTCTTTGTACCATCCGTCATAACGCCATGATACACCAACGCCTCCATATACAATAGATGGTGTGTTTTTGAAATTAGTACTTATAGAAGCATCAACCTGCATATTCGAAGACAGCAAAAAAGCAGCTCCAGCACGCAGGATTGAATCGCTATAAAAATCACTTTTATGTCCTTGGTTTTCAATAAAACCAGACCATCTATCATTAAATCCGTGCGTCAAAGTTAAGATATATCCGTAACTTGGATAGTCTGTACTGATATAATCTGCAAAAATATTAGTTACAAACACCCAAGATCCGCCTCCTAACAAGTTTTGCGTGATCAACGAAACTTTAGGTGAAATTTCGCCATCTGGAGAAAAATAGTAAGGATTATTCGCTCCAACAAAATTAGCTCCCGCAAAAACCGAAACTGCTGGAATTAATTCTCGCCATTGAAAATTACGATTGGCTCTATAGCTGTAAATGTTTACTTCTCTCTTATAATTTTTGTATGGATCATAAATAAGATATTTAGCTCCTAAAACCGTTTGTCTGAAATTATTCTTTTTGTAACTAGTATACGGAGTGTCAAAGTTTTCTGTTTGATATTGTAAATCTACAACAAACTCTAGCTGTTCTAAAAAAGCTCCATATCTTAGGGTTAAATCTGTACCAAAGCCGCTAGCGTCATAATCTAATAAATCGTGTTTTTCTTTAATGCCATAAACACCAAGTTCGGCCTGAATTACAGATTTTCCGACAGCATATGCTGACATGGTTTCTCCTGGGCGGTTGGAATTAATAACATCAGTGTATTGTGCAAAAAACAGTTGTGGAATAAAAAAAAGTACCGGGGCAAGTAAGTTTTTAATTTTGGACATATAATTTTTTTTGGATTAAAAAATAATAACGCATTTCAAATGTACATATTTTATTATTTATTTAAGATTCATATTTTATTTTTAAGGAAAGGATTTATTAATTTTGGAAAAAAATATATAGTTATGCAAGAAGCATCATTTTCAGGTTTGTTTAAGACCATCATGTGGGTTATAGCTTTTTATTACATTTTTAAATTTTTAGCTAGAATCTTTTTGCCAGTATTGGTTAAAAAGGCAGTAGAAAATGCTAGTGAAAATTTTCAAAGACAGCAACAGCAGTATAATCAAAGCAATACGTATCAGAACAAACAATATACAAATAATAATGATGAAATAATCATTAATACCGCTAATGCTAAAAACCCGCGCGAAACCAAAAAAGTGGGAGAGTATGTCGATTACGAAGAAATAGATTAGATTTGTGTCCTGAAAATTTAGGATTCATTTTAACCCAAACTAGCCAAAATTGAAAATAGTAAATAAGTTCTATCCGCATGCCCTTGTTATCTTGGGCTTTATTTTTGTTTCGTTAATTTATTTTTATCCAGTTCTGCAAGGAAAGCAAATCTTCCAGTCTGATATTGCTCAATACACCGGAATGGCAAAAGAGCAAAACGATTTTAGAGCAACGGAAAATGCTGAACCTTATTGGACAAACTCTGCTTTTGGAGGTATGCCAACCTATCAGCTCGGAGCAAATTATCCGAACGATTTTATAGGCAAAGTCGATGACGTACTACGTTTTCTTCCGCGTCCTGCAGATTACTTATTTTTATATTTCCTTGGTTTTTATGGCTTATTATTGGTTTTAAAAACAGATCCTTTGAAAGCCTTTATAGGTTCAATTGCCTTTGGTTTCTCTACTTATATGATCATTATTTTAGGGGTTGGGCATAATGCTAAAGCGCATGCTATTGCCTATATGCCTTTGGTGATTGCTGGGTTTATACTCGTCTTTCAGAAGAAGTATATTAAGGGAGGTCTGCTCACCATGTTTGCCGTAGCACTAGAAATTAGTGCCAATCACTTCCAAATGACCTATTATTTATTGATTTTCTTATTGATACTTTCAGGTTATTATGCTTACAATTTTATTAGAGAAAAAGATTTTAAAGGACTTTTAATTTCTTGTGGAGTTTTACTAGTTGCAGGGATTTTTGCCTTAGGTGCCAATGCAGGTAATTTAATGGCAACCAACGAATATGCTAAATACAGTATCAGAGATAAAAGCGAGTTGACTTTTAATCCAGATGGATCTAAAAATGAAACGACTGCTTCTATGACTACAGATTATATTACAGAATATAGTTATGGTATTGCAGAAAGTTTAAATTTAATTGCACCAAGAATTTTTGGAGGTTCAAGTCACGAAAACGTGGGTACAGACAGCCGTATGTATGCATTTATGCTTGAGCAGGGAGTTCCTGCATCTCAAGCTCAGGATTTTGTTTCTGGAATGCCAACGTATTGGGGAGATCAGCCAATCGTTTCTGCACCAGCTTATATTGGAGCTGTAGTTTTCTTTTTAGCAGTTTTAGCTTTATTTATAGACGAAAGAAAAATTAAATATGTTTTTCTTACCGGAGCACTTTTTACTTTGGTGCTTTCTTGGGGGAAAAACTTCTCTTTATTGACAGACTTTTTTATAGAATATGTTCCTCTTTACGATAAATTTAGAGCTGTATCTTCAATTCAGGTTATTTTAGAATTATGTTTCCCTGTTTTAGCCGTTATGGGATTACAGTCATTCTTTAAAGCTAAAGACGAACCAAAATTACAACAGAAAGCATTAGTGCAAACAGGCGTTTTTGGTTTAGGAATACTTGTTATTTTGCTAATAGCTAAAAGTTTCTTCCATTTTACAGGAACTAGTGATCAATATTTCTTAGAGAGCTACGGGCCAGATTTCGTTGATGCTTTAAAAGAAGACAGAATGACGATGTATTATGCAGATTTATTACGATCTGGATTCTTAATTATAGTGACATTTGTTGTTCTTTGGATGTTTGTAAAAAACAAATTCTCTCAAACAACTACTTTAATTGTAGTTGGAATCGTAATGATTTTTGATCTGTTTTTTGTGGATAAAAAGTACGTTTCTGCCAAAGATTTTGTAAGTCCAGTTCAGATTGCAGCGCCTTTCCAAGAAACGCAGGCAGATTCTCAGATATTAAAAGATACTTCAGTTTATCGCGTATTTGATCTTCAGGGACAATTACAAGGAAGATCTTCTTATTTCCATAAAACAATTGGAGGTTATAGTGCTGTAAGACCTAGAAGAATGCAGCAATTGTACGATTATCAAATCGCTAAAAATAATTTAGAGATACTTAATATGTTGAATGTTAAGTATGTGATTCAAGTGGATAAAGACGGAAATCAAATTCCTGCCGTTAATCCAGATGCTAACGGTAATGCTTGGTTTGTTGGTGCGGTAAAGCTGGTAAATAAACCAGACGATGTAATGAAAGCGCTAAACACTTTAGACACTAAAAAAGTGGCAGTTTTCAATGTTCACGAACATGAAGGTAAATTTCCGAACGCTCGTTTAAAGAAACCTTGGGATACAACTGGAACTATTAAAGTAGTAGAGTACAAACCAAATTATATTAAATACAAAACCAATAATGAGAAAGATGGTTTAGCCGTTTTTTCGGAAATGTATTATAAAAATGGTTGGAATGCTTACATAGATGGTAAATTGACTGATCATTTTCCAGTTGATTATGTTTTGAGAGCAATGGAAGTTCCAGGAGGAACTAAAACAATCGAATTTAAATTTGAACCTGAGATTATTAAAACTGGAGGAACAATTACTTTAATAAGTTCAATTGGAATGTTATTGCTTTTAGCTGGAGGGATTTATTTTGAGAATCGAAAAAAAAGTTCAAAAAGCGAACTGAAAGATTAAATTTTTAGATGAAAATCCCAAAAATTATTAAAATAGTTTTTTTGGCTATTTTTGATTTATTCGTTTTCATTTTTTGTGGCATTTTCATGATGGGGTATGATGATTCTTATTCAGAAACTCAAGGAGAATATTTTAGTTTTTCAAGTATGAAAATGGAATGCAAAATTGTTTGGGGATTCTATAATTTTTGGATTGTTTTAAATTGTATACTTTTATCTTATATTATATTTAAACTTTATAAAAGATTTATTTTAAAATAATTTTATGGAGAAGAATAAAAACATTCTTTGTGAAGTAAATCTAAAAGATACAGAACAAGAAAGAATAAATGAAGTGAAGTCGTTATCTTATCTAGAAAGATTAGAAAGATTGATGATACTTATTGAAGTCTCATATACATTAAAGAAAGTAAATAGAATCCCACTTAGAAAAGCTTTTAGTTCATTTTCTTAAATATTAATCATATTATTTCCTTGGAACAAAAAAAACTTTTAATAATTACCTATTATTTTCCACCTGCGGGAGGGCCTGGAGTACAGCGTTGGCTGAAATTTGTAAAATATCTGCCTGAATTTGATGTACAACCAATAGTTTATGTTCCAGAAAACCCAACTTATCCAATTGTTGATGAAGGTTTGGTAAATGAGATATCAGATAAAGTAATTGTTTTAAAGAATAAAATATGGGAGCCTTATCAATTGGCTTCTATTTTTTCTAAAAATAAAACCAAGAAAATCAGTTCAGGAATTTTTCCTCACAAGAAAAAACAAACTTTTCTGGATAAAACATTTCTTTGGGTTAGAGGAAATCTTTTTATTCCAGATGCACGTGTGTTTTGGGTAAAACCATCCGTTTCTTATTTGGAAAAATACATTCAGGAAAATAATATTGATACGATTGTAACTTCTGGACCGCCACACAGTTTGCATTTAATTGGTTTAGAATTACAGCAGAAATTAAAAGTAAAATGGTTTGCCGATTTCCGTGATCCTTGGACAACAATTGGGTATCATAAAGCGCTTCGTTTATCTTCTTATGCCGAAAAAAAACATAAGAACTTAGAACACAAAGTGCTTAATGCTGCAGACGAAATCATTGTAACAAGTAAAACCACAAAAACTGAATTTGAGGCTATCACCAATAAACCAATTACGGTAATTACAAATGGTTACGATGTTGAAACGGTCGAAAAGCAAACTCTAGATACTAAATTCACTTTAGCGCATATTGGTTCATTCTTGTCAGATAGAAATCCGCCATTTTTATGGGAGGTTTTAGTTGAGTTGTTGCAAGAAGTTCCAGAATTTAAGACGCATTTAGAAATAAAATTAATTGGAGCAGTAAGTCAAGAAGTTCTAGATGCTATTCAAGAACATCAATTAAATGATTATTTGAATTTGGTGGGGTACGTTTCTCACAAAGAAGCCGTTTCGCATCAACGAAAATCTCAAGTTTTACTTTTAATAGAAATTAATTCTGAAGATACTAAAAGCATTATTCCAGGAAAATTGTTCGAATATATGGTCTCAAACCGTCCGATAATCGCTATCGGACCTCAAGGTTCAGACTTTGCCGATATCGTTACGCAGACCAATACTGGAGTATTTTTTGATTATTCTGAAAAAGCGAAGTTAAAAAGTGTAATTTTGGACTTTTTTAATCAGTTTTTGGAGGGGAAATTACAAGCGCATGGAATTGGTTTACAGCAATATTCGAGAAAAAACCTGACCAAACAATTAGCACAGCTGATTAGAGGATAATCATTTAAAAATAAAATACAATCTAAACTCAAGAAATGGGTATTGTCTTAAATCAGTCTTTTAAAAACACTATAATTACATACATTGGTTTTGGTATCGGAGCCATTAATACATTATACCTTTATCCTGTTTTTCTTGGAGCAACTTATTACGCATTAACCAATTATGTTACTTCTGCAGCAAACGTAATTATGCCTTTGTTTGCGATCGGAATGCAGAATACGCTTGTAAAGTTTTATTCGCAGTATGAAACAGAAGAAGAAAGAGAACAGTTTTTGTCTTTTACAGCACTGTTTCCCATTTTAATGTGTATTCCGTTAGGACTTATCGGAATCTTCTTCTATGACGATATAACCGATTTTGTTTCTAAAGAGAACCCAGTTGTTCGTGAGTTCATGCTCCTTATTCCGTTTATTGGAATCTGCATGGCCTATTTTGAGATATTTTACGCTTGGGCAAGAGTGCATATGCATTCTGTTTTTGGAAATTTTATAAAGGAGGTTGGCTTAAGATTGCTTTCTACATTTGCTTTGATCGGATTGTATTTCAATTGGATCAGTTTGGTTGAGTTTGTTTATGTAACTGCGGGTATTTATTTTCTAGCTTTTATTGTCACAATGTTTTATGCATTTTACATTAAAAAACCGAATTTCCAGATTACAATACCAGAAAATGTAAAAAGTGTAATGGAGTATACTTTTTATATTATCTTGTCAGGAAGCGTTGCCAATTTGCTTCTAGATGGAGATAAGCTGATGCTGAATCAATACATGAAGATTGAAAATATTGCTTATTATTCAGTTGCTACTTATATCGCTTTGGTTATTTCAGTGCCGAGCCGTGCCATGCATCAGATTGTGTATCCAATTACGGCAAAGTTAATGCATGAAAACAAACACGACGAATTGAATCAGCTATACAAAAAAACGTCAATTAACTTACAGATTGTCGGTGGATTTGTAATGCTGTGTATTTTTGTGAACATTCATCAATTGTATGAATTGGTTCCAAAAGAATACAGCGGAGGTATTTCAGTTGTATTTATGATTGGTCTTTCTAAGTATTTTGACTTGATTTTAGGAAATAATAATGCTATTATTTTCAATACCAAATATTACCGTATGGTATTATATTTAGGATTAATGCTTGTTGTTCTGACCGTAATTCTAAATATGATATTTATTCCTATTTTCGGGATTTTTGGTTCTGCCTTTGCAACACTTTTGTCTATTACTTTATATAGTTTGGCAAAACTGCTTTTTGTGGTGAAAAAACTTCATTTATACCCTTTTACAAAACAGACTATTCATTCGATGCTCTTAACCTTTGCATTGTTTTTATTGTTTTATTTTTGGGAATTCCCGTTTTTTCAATTAATTAGTATTGCTTTAAAATCGATATTAGTGACTATTTTATATCTGTACTTGAATTATAAGTTTAAGATTTCACCAGATATCAATAATGTTATAGATTCCATTTTTAAAAAATTAGGTTTTAAAATTTGATCTGATTTTTCTGTAAAAAAGAAAGCAATTTAAAAAATCGTAGCTTTTTTGTTTTTATATTTGTTAGGAAGGATAACTAATTTATTTCTAATAGAATATGAAAATAAAAGTACTTAGGTTATTAGCTTTCTTTTTTGTTTTGTTTTCTATTTCAGTAATGGCCCAGACCAAAAATCTGAAAAATTCTGAAAAAGAAGCAGTAACAGTAAAATTAAAAGGTTATCCTGTAAAGCCTTTTAACGATACACTTTTTCTAGTATATCATAATGTCGGTTCTTTTTCTGCAAAAGAAAGAGCGCAATATATTACCAATAAGATTAAAAGGCTTTATAATGAGTCTTTCTTCGAAAAAGATTCTATAAAAATCATTCCTTCCGATGTTTCTATGGATATTGTATATCAAAGCGATTTGGTGATAATGTCTGTTTTGGAAGCCGATGCAAAAGCCGAAAATAGCACAGTAAGCGCAATTGCCAATCGCAATTTGGATAAAATTAAAAGTGCAATAATCTATCAGAATGAAAATTATTCGCAGCTTCCTAAACGAATTGGTTATACAGTATTATTAACTCTTATAATTGGATTAGTCTTATTTTTGATATCGAAAGTTTTCAATTTCATAAAAAGATATATTGTAAAAAATAGAGCTAGGTATTTTAAAGGAGTCAGTTACAATTCAATTAATATATTATCTCCAGACAAACAGCTGTTTTTGTTCCTTCGATTTTTTGGGATTATAAAAATAATTACGCTTATTTTAATCGTGTATCTTTCGCTTCCTGTTTTGTTCAGCATATTTCCTGCTACAAAAGACTATACAACAACATTGCTCAAATGGATTTTAACGCCAGCTAAATTGGCTTTTATGGGGTTTATCAGCTTTTTGCCAAGCTTGTTTACCATAATTGTAATCATCATTATTTTTAAATATTCACTTAAAGTTATTAAGTTTTTCTTTTATGAAATAAAATCAGAAAACATTAAAATTGATGGCTTTTATAGTGATTGGGCATTACCGACATTCAATGTGATCAGACTTTTAATGTACGCTTTTATGCTGGTGATTATTTTTCCGTATTTGCCAGGTTCAGATTCACCTATTTTTAAGGGGGTTTCTGTATTTGTCGGAGTATTATTCTCGCTCGGTTCTTCTAATGCTATCGCCAATATGGTTGCAGGTTTGGTTATTACCTATATGCGTCCGTTTAAAATAGGGGACTTTATAAAAATTGGCGATGTAAGCGGAGAAGTAATTGAAAAAACTGCCTTGGTCACCAGAATCAGAACACCAAAATTTGAAGATATAACAATTCCAAATGCTACCGTTTTATCGAGCACTTCTACCAATTTTTCAGCAAATACAAATCAGTCCACAAACGGATTATTAATACATACCACAGTGACAATTGGATATGATGTTCCTTGGAAAGACATTTATGCCGCCTTGATTGATGCCGCTTTAAAAACGGAAATGACAGAAAAAGAACCTAAACCATTTGTGCTTCAAACCAGTTTAGATGATTTTTATGTTTCGTATCAAATAAATGTTTATACCAAAGAACCAACCAAACAACCTAGGATTTATTCTTCACTTCATCAAAATATTCAAGATTCTTTTAATGCTGCAGGTATAGAGATTATGTCGCCTCATTACAGTGCTTTACGAGATGGAAACACAACAACAATTCCGCCTAATTATTTAAAAGAAGATTATGAATCTCCTGTTTTTAATATTAAAAGCAAAGGTTAAATAATTGATAACGAGTAATTAAATTTAAAACTTTAACACATGAATACTTTGTAATTAATCGAATAAAAATTAACTTTATCATGAATGTTTGTCAGTACTTTGCTCAAAACTCAGTTTTTTTTCTAATAAAACGACTAAATCTAGGTGTTTAGTTATTGTTAGGAATTAAATAGTTTTGAAGGAAATTACGAATAAAGTGTAACCAGAATTAATTGTAGATTAGAAATTATGAAGTACAATCATCTCAGCCATGAACAAAGCATGCAAGTATTTTCTAATATGATATCAACCAAAGTTCATAATGGATTTACTTTAGAAGAAAGAAATGATGAATTGCTTTTCGCGGTTTTATCTAAAGGTGGTAAAGTGGTTAATCACAGTTTGAATTTTTTGATTTTTTGTTTAACTCTAGGTTTATGGTCATTTGCATGGCTGTATTTAACCTTTGAAGCTTCAAAACAAAAAAAGATTTTAGTAGCTATTGACGAAGATGGTCTTCCTTTTGAGGAAAGATGTTTGGTAGCATAAGAACGCTAAAAAACGAGAAATAAATAAAGCCATAAATGCAAATTAATCAATTGCACTTATGGCTTTGTTATTTAAAAACGAGTAAGATTTATAGTTTGTCTTTTAAGTAAACTCCCGTTACCGATTCTTTTACTTTTACAATATCTTCTGGGGTTCCAGATGCCAATAAATGACCTCCGTTTTCTCCACCTTCAGGACCTAAATCAAGTATCCAATCGGCACATTTTATGAGATCCAGATTATGTTCGATTACGATTATCGAATGTCCTTTATCTATTAAGGCATCAAACGAAGCTAAAAGCTTTTTAATATCATGAAAATGAAGTCCAGTTGTTGGTTCATCAAATACAAACAAGGCCTTATCTTTTGTTGCTCCTTTCACTAAAAAGGAAGCCAATTTAATACGCTGTGCTTCTCCACCAGAAAGTGTAGAAGAAGATTGCCCTAACTGAACATATCCTAAACCTACATCTTGAAGAGGCTGTAATTTTTGAGTGATTTTAGTCTGTTTGTTTTTTTCGAAAAAGGCAATCGCATCATCAATTGTCATGGTAAGAATATCATTGATGTTTAGATTGTCAAAAGTAACCTCTAGAATTTCCTTTTTAAATCGTTTTCCGCCACAAGTTTCACAAGGTAGCGAAACATCGGCCATAAAGACCATTTCGACATTTATAGAACCTTCACCTTTACAAGTTTCACATCGTCCCCCGTCAACATTAAAAGAGAAATGTTTGGCTTGATAACCTCTTATTTTTGATAATTTTTCTTTAGCATACAAATCACGGATATCATCATATGCTTTGATATAGGTAACCGGATTTGATCTTGAACTTCTTCCAATCGGGTTTTGATCTACATACTCAATATGTTTAATTTGCGAAAAAGATCCAGCAATTTCAGTAAATTGTCCTGCTTTTTCAGAGGCGCTTTCTAGTTTTTTCTGAACAGCTGGAAATAAAATTTTCTTAATCAAAGTACTTTTTCCACTTCCAGAAACTCCTGTAACAACAGTTAAAACGTCTAAAGGAAAAGTAACATTAATATTTTTTAAGTTATTTTCACGTGCGCCAATGATGTCAATATGATTTTTGAATTTTCTTCTCTTCTTTGGAACAGAAATTTCTAAATCGCCATTTAAATATTTTGCTGTCAAAGAATCAGATTTCAAAATTTCATCATAAGTTCCTTGCGCAACCAATTTACCTCCAAAAGTTCCAGCTTCGGGACCAATATCAATAATCATATCGGCAGCTTTCATAATATCTTCGTCATGCTCAACCACAATTACGGTGTTGCCAAGATCACGAAGAGAAAGCAATACTTTAATCAGTCTTTCAGAATCTTTAGGATGCAGACCTATACTTGGCTCATCCAAAATATACATCGATCCAACCAAACTACTTCCAAGCGAAGTCGCTAGATTAATACGCTGTGATTCTCCTCCAGAAAGCGTAGCAGAATTTCTGTTTAAAGTAAGATAATCCAATCCAACTTCGGTTAAGAAAGATAAACGATTATTAATTTCGACCATCAAACGTTTAGCAATCTGCTGTTCGTACTGATTTAATTCAATGTTTTTGAAGAAAGTAACCAAATGTTTAATTGGTAAATCTACCAAGTCAGAAACCGTTTTCCCGTTTATTTTTACGTAAGAAGCTTCTTCGCGCAGACGTTTGCCTTTACAAACATGACATTTTGTTTTTCCGCGGTAACGAGACAGCATTACACGATTTTGAATCTTATAATTTTTTTCTTCCAATTCCCTGAAGAAATCATTAAGTCCTTGAAAATACTGATTTCCAGTCCAAATTAAATCTTTCTGTTCGTCTGTTAATTGAAAATAGGGTTTGTGAATTGGGAAATCAAATTTATAAGCGTGTTTCACCAATTCATCTTTGTACCAGCTCATGCTTTCGCCGCGCCATGGATAAATAGCGCTTTCATAAATGGATAATGAGGTGTTCGGAACAACCAGATCAGCATCAATGCCAATTATATTTCCATAACCTTCACAAACAGGGCAAGCTCCATACGGATTATTGAAACTGAATAAATGCACATTTGGCTCCAGAAAAGTCATTCCGTCAAGCTCAAAATTATTAGAATAAGAAAATCTCTTTTCGGCATTTAATTCCTGCAAGTAACAAATTCCTTTTCCTTCAAAAAAAGCAGTTTGTACAGCATCAGCCAAACGGTTATAAAATTCTTCTTCCTCTTTTACAACAATACGGTCAATGATCAATAAAATATCTTTATTGTCGAGTTGATGTAAATCTGAAGCAGAAAACTCGTCCAAACGAATCATTTCGTTATCAACCAAGATACGCGCAAAACCTTGCTGTAAAAGCACTTTTAATTTATCTTCTAATTGTCTGCCTTCTTCAAGATGAATAGGAGCAAGAAGAAGCCATCTGCTATCGAGTGGAAGACTTTTAACGTCGGAAATAACATCTGTAACCGTGTTTTTTTTGACTTCCTGCCCAGAAATAGGAGAGTAGGTGCGTCCGATTCTCGCAAACAAAAGTTTGATGTAGTCGTAAATTTCAGTAGAAGTCCCGACAGTCGAACGAGCGTTGGTTGTATTTACTTTTTGCTCAATAGCAATTGCAGGCGCAATGCCTTTAATATATTCTACCTTTGGTTTGTCTAAACGGCCTAAAAACTGACGTGCATAAGAGGATAAACTTTCTACGTAACGTCTTTGCCCTTCGGCATATAAAGTATCAAAAGCTAAACTCGATTTTCCTGATCCTGAAAGACCTGTAATGACAACCAGTTTATTTCTCGGAATAACGACATCTACATTTTTTAAATTATGTACCTGCGCTCCTTTAATTATAATATTTGATTTTGGATCTATTTTAGAAAGGTCAATTTGCATAAAAAAGTCAATTTTTACAAAAGTAATCAATTTTGAATTGGATTTTGTTAAGGATTTAGTTCCAAATCTTAACTATTTTAATCTTTTAATATTCTTTTTTGAACCTATTTTTAACTTAAAAAAGGTATTTTTTTCATGAAAATAATTGTTCTGCAAAAAAAAATATTAAGCGATTGTCTGTTTATTTCGGGAAAAAATTGTAATTTGAATTTTGATTTGAATAAATAAGTAAATATTATCTCGTTAATATTGAGATGTTTAGGTGTGTTTTTTAACGCTTTTAAGCCTCTTTTGTTTTATGAATTTTTAGCTGTTTGTACGTAAATTTTATGTTTATTGTACATTAATAAAAGTTTTACTAATAATTATTAATGATTTTATTTGCTTTTTAAAACTAAAATTTGTTAAATTTGGTCACAATATTAACATAACCTATAAAAAAGAAACGCCTATATAAGAAAACTACTTTTTAGAAAATACTCCAAATTTTAAAATTAAAACTAAAAAAAGTAGTTATTATGGCTGATCTGCATACTCCAGACGCTCTATTAGTAAAAAATTATGTTGATGGTAGTGAAGCTGCACTTGCAACATTAATAAAAAGGCACGAGTCTAAGATATATGGATTTATATATTCTAAGATAGCTGATAGAGATATTTCAAATGATATTTTTCAAGATACATTTATTAAAGTAATTAAAACTTTAAAAAGTAATTCGTACAACGAAGAGGGTAAATTTTTGCCTTGGGTTATGCGTATTTCTCATAATTTAATTGTAGATCATTTTCGTAAAACAAAGAAAATGCCGATGTACAGAGAGACAGAAGAGTTTTCTATTTTCTCTATTATGTCAGACGATACCTTGACAATTGAAGGCAAAATGATTGTAGATCAAGTAGAACTTGATTTAAAAAAGCTAATAGAAGAGCTTCCAGAAGACCAAAAGGAAGTGCTTGTAATGCGTATGTATCAAGATATGAGCTTCAAAGAAATCTCTGAAGTAACAGGCGTTAGCATCAATACAGCATTAGGAAGAATGCGTTATGCGCTAATGAATTTGAGAAAAATAATAGATAAACATCAAATTATTTTAACCAACTAATACTATTTTGATAATAAGCCCGTTATATTAGTATAAAATAGTCTGATAGTATGGGGAAAATTTACTCAAAAAAAGCATTAGCTTCTAAAAATCTTAAACCTAAAAAAGAAGTTGTTTCTTTTTTATTGAATTATTCAAGAGCCTTGACTGTAGTTAAGATTGAGGATAAAAATTTTGAGATTATAGCTAACTAAACAGCCCACTGCTCCTGTCGGATGTTTATCAAAAGTAAACCAAATGGTCGTTTTGGCTTAAGAGCTCACTGTTTGTATATTTAATATACAGGTAGTGAGTTTTTTTTATTTCTACTTTTTCCTAATTTAAAAACATAAGGTTTTTACATCATTTTTCTCTTCTTTTTGTTAAAATTTAAAAATTTGATGAGAATTTATATGATTATTTGGTTTTTAATTCTATTTTAGTTAAAAAACTGATTTTTTATCCAGATAAAATGCTTTTGTGAAGTGTTATTCGTATTGAAAAGTTGTTTAAGATAAGAATTAGAAAATAAACATTAAAAATTAAATATTTAACCCCCAAAACAGATCGTTTATGAAGAAAAACTACCCTGCTTTATTTTGTTAAGTTTGATGCTCATTTGATTTTTGAGAAAATATTTGGACCAGAAAATGTTTACTCACAAATGGTAATAAAGATAATTTTAAACCAGTTTAATTATCTCTTTACTATGCCTCAAAAGAACTAAGAAAAATCATTTAATCACCAAAACTTAACCGTAAAAATGAAAGAGAACATTAAAGTGTTGTCGTGCTTATTATTGATGAGCATTGGCGCATTTGCCCAAAAAGACAAAATTAAGGAAGCGCAGTCTTTATTTGATAAAGGAAATAGTCAAGATGCTTTGGCTGTTTTAACTAAAACAGAATACCTTATTCTTAATGCTTCTGATGAAGACAAATCCGATTACTATTTCTTAAAAGGTAATGTCTTGAAAGATTTGGCTGTAAAAAACATAGACGCAGCAAACAATTTTACATTGGCATCGCAATCGTATCAAGATGTTTTTTTATATGAGAACGAATCAGGAAAATTTAAGTGGACAATTAAAGCTAGTATGGCTTTAAAAGACATGAAAGCTAGTCTTGTAAATGGTGCAATGGCAGATTTTAAAGCCGAAAAATACAAAGAAAGCGCCGAAAAAAGCTACAAGGTATATTTGTTTGATAAAAAAGACACCATAAATTTATACAATGCGGCATCTTCGTCTCTAAATGCCAAAGATTTCAATGCAGCTGTAACTTACTACGAACTTCTCAAAAAAATTAATTATTCGGGAAAAGGAGTTTTGTACTATGCGACAAATAAGAAAACAAAAGAAGAAGACCTTTTTATTTCGCCAAAAGCTAGAGAATCGGCAATACAGCAAGGTCTTTACGAAAAACCAAGAACCGAGTCTGTTCCTTCTAAAAGAACAGAAGTAAATAATAATCTTGCTTATGCGTATCTTGAAAAAAAGGACTATGCAAGAGCAGAATCTATTTATAATTATGTTCTGGAATTAGACCCGAATTATGTTGATGCCTATATTAATTTGGCTTATTTGAAATTGCAAATGAAAAAAGATTTGGCTGATGAAATAGCATCATTAGGAACTACTCCAGCCGAAATGAAGAAATATGATAAGTTGAACGCTCAGAAAGATGATATTATTCGAAGTGCAATTCCGTATTTGAAAAAAGTATTGGTTCTGGAGCCGAAAAATCCAGATGCTACCAAAACATTATTGGGCGTTTACAGATCGCTTGATATGAATGCAGAATATAATGCTTTAAAAGCAGGGATGTAGTTTTCTTAAAAAGATACAAAGTTGCAAAGTAACAAAGGTGCAGAGGTTTTTAATCTTTGTGCCTTTATTTTTTTGTCGCTGTTTTTTCCATCTCTTCAATTAGAGATTTTTTACCTACAGTTTTCGTTATAATATCTTTTTCAAGATTCCAACCTCTAGCGGGTGAATATTCTCGGCCATACCATATAATTTGCAAGTGTAAATCGTTCCATAAATCTCTAGGAAATAATCTTTTGGCATCTTTTTCGGTCTGCGCTACATTTTTGCCGTTAGATAAATTCCATCTGTGCATCAAGCGATGAATATGCGTATCTACAGGAAATGCAGGCACGCCAAAAGCTTGTGACATTACCACACTTGCCGTTTTGTGTCCAACAGCAGGTAAAGCTTCAAGTGCCTCAAAACTCTGCGGAACTTCTCCGTTATATTTTTCAATTAAAATCTCAGATAAACCATAAATTCCTTTAGATTTCATAGGAGATAAACCACACGGACGAATAATTTCTTTGATTTCTTCTACCGACATTTTAACCATATCATACGGGTTATCGGCTTTTGCAAATAATAAAGGTGTAATTTGGTTTACACGAACATCGGTACATTGTGCAGACAATAAAACAGCGATCAAAAGCGTATAAGGATCTTTATGATCAAGCGGAACAGGTATAGTAGGGTAGAGTTCTTTTAATTTATCAATAACAAATTGTACGCGAGCTTCTTTATTCATTTCCGTATTTTTAATGTTGTAAAAATAGTATAATTTTAATGATGTGCCTAATCCAGCTTTCCGTTTCAACTCCTCATTATGCTAGTCACATTTTTAAGTATTTAAAAGAGCTTCCTTCGGTCGCTTTTTAAATACAAAAAATGCAGACTATCATAATTCCGGGGTTTTCACTTCAATCTGGGGCATAAAAAAGTTATGAATTATAAGTTATGAGTTAAGAGTTGTGAGTTATATTTGTGAATAATCTAAAATCAACAATCTAAAATAAAAAAAGGTATGACAACATTAAAAGCAGGAGATAAAGCGCCAAATTTTTCAGGAATAGATCAAGACGGAAAAACACATAAGCTGGCAGATTATGCTGGAAAAAAATTAGTTGTTTTCTTTTATCCAAAAGCAAGTACCCCAGGTTGTACGGCTGAAGCTTGCGATTTAAGAGATAATTTTCACCGTTTTCAAGCAAATAATTATGAGCTTCTTGGAGTTAGTGGCGACAGTCAGAAAGCGCAGATAAAATTCAAAGAAAAATACGAATTGCCATTTCCTTTACTTGCAGACGAAGACAAATCGGTTATTAATGCATTTGGAGTTTGGGGGCCAAAGAAATTCATGGGAAAAGAATACGACGGAATTCATAGAACAACTTTCGTAATCGATGAAAAAGGAATTATAGAACAAGTAATCGAAAAAGTAAAAACAAAAGAACACGCTTCGCAGATTTTGAAATAGAGCGTTTGTTTTAAGTTTAAGGTTTCAGGTTTCAAGTTTCAAGTTGTCACCCTGAGCGAAGTCGAGGGGCACTCCAATTTGAATGCGGGGCTTCGACTTCGCTCAGCCTGACAAACAGAATAGTAAAAAATGATAATTAGTGCAAAGTTCGTAAAGCTTAAGTTATATAAACCTTTGCGAGCTTTGCGAAAAAACTTTGTGAACTTTGCGGTAAAAAAATACCCGCTCCAACAATAACCTGAAACTTGAAACAAACAAAACTTGAAACATAAAAAAAGTCCCAATAAAGGGACTTTTTATTATGTATTTTGTTCTAATTCTTTCTGCGGATGATATCCAAAAAGATGATGTTCTTTTATAATTTCAGGAATTCCAGGAGGAAGCATTGGTTCCCATCCAGGTTTGCCTTGATTGATCATTTTTAGGATTTCTCTAGAGAAAACATCCAAGATATTCGGATCGTAATCTTCAATATCAACCACTTTTCCGTTGAATTTAAAGAATTTATATAATTCTTTCATTCTAGGATGAACTTTCAAGTTGTTCGAATTCATTAATGAGCCATCTTCATCTAACATAGGATATAAGAACACTTTCATATCACGATAGAATAATTTACCGAAAGCTTCTAGTATTCCACCACTTAAATGGCGGTAATACTTCTCGTCAAAAATATCAACTAAGTTGTTTACGCCCATTGCTAATCCCATACGGGCTTTGGTGTAATTGGCGAAGTATTCTACTACTTTATAATACTCTTGAAAATTCGAAATCATAACCGTTTGGCCAAGAGAACAAAGTAATTCTGCTCTGTCCATAAAGTCACGCTCGTCAATCTCACCGTCAGAACGTAAATTGGAAAGAGTGATTTCAAAAACAACCAGAGTGTTATTTTTTTCAACTTTATTTTCTTTAAGAAACATTTCTAATGATTTCTCATACATGTCCATATTTACTTTAGTAACAGGACGGAAACTTCCTCTTAAAGCTAAAAGATTCTTTTTGTATAAGATAGCTGCTGGCAGAATGTTTTTTCCTTCAGGATTAAACATTACGGCATCTGTCATTCCGTTTTTAACCAATTGCAAACTTATTAAACGATTGTCTACATCGGCAAAACGAGGTCCAGAAAAGTTAATGGTGTCGATCTCTAATTGATCTTTGTCTAAGTGATCGTATAAATAACGAAGTAATCGTTTTGGATCGTTGTATTTGTAAAAAGCACCGTAAATTAAGTTAACTCCTAAAATTCCCAGTGTTTCTTGTTGTAATCTAGCGTCAGTTTCTTTGAAACGAATATGTAGGATAATTTCGTTATACGCTTCGTCTGGTTCAATTTGGTATCTAATTCCGACCCAGCCGTGGCCTTTAAATTGTTTGGCAAAATCTATTGTGGCAACCGTGTTTGCGTAGCTAAAAAAAAGTTTTGTAGGGTGTTTTTCACGACTTAAACGCTCTTCGATGATTTGTCCTTCATGTGTAAGCATTTTTTTCAGTCGCTCTTCAGTAACATATCTTCCGTCGCTTTCAGTCCCATAAATGGCATCACTAAAATCTTTATCATAGGCAGACATCGCTTTTGCAATAGTTCCCGACGAACCTCCTGATCTGAAAAAGTGTCTAACTGTCTCTTGTCCAGCACCAATCTCAGCAAATGTTCCGTAAATATTTTCGTTTAAATTAATGCGTAACGCTTTGTCTTTTATAGAAGGAATCTGTTCGATGACCTTGTCACCCTTGAGTTTTATTTCTGTACCCATTTTGTTTTAAATAGATTTGTTACAAAGTTAGTAAATTAGGCTTCTAATGAAAGAGAAATAATCCTATTTTTGTAAAAAAATTAAGTTCAATTGAAGGTTTATTTTTTAGGTACAGGCACTTCTCAAGGTATTCCAATTATCGGAATCGATCATCCCGTTTGCAAAAGCACTGATGCTAAGGATAAAAGGCTTCGTGTATCCATTTGGATAACATGGGGCGAGCATTCTTATGTAATAGATTGCGGCCCCGATTTCAGACAGCAAATGCTTTCTTGCGGATGCCAAAAATTGGATGCAATTCTCTTTACTCACGAACATGCAGATCATACTGCAGGTTTAGATGATATCCGCCCGTTTAATTTTAGACAGGGAGAAATTCCAATTTACGGACATGAACGCGTTTTAGATAATCTAAGACGTCGTTTTGATTATGTTTTTGAAACCGTAAACAAATATCCAGGGGCACCAAGTGTAAAAACAATCGAAGTGCAAAACAATGCACCTTTTGCAGTTGGCGATAAAGTGGCAATTCCGATAAATGCTATGCACGGTGATTTGCAGGTTTTTGGATATAGAATAGATGATTTTGCTTATCTGACAGATGTAAAAACCATCGAACAAGCTGAAATTGAAAAACTAAAAGGACTGAAAGTTTTGGTTGTAAATGCTTTGCGCGTAGAACCTCACAATACTCATTTCAATCTGCAAGAAGCACTTGATTTTATTAATCTTGTTAAGCCCGAAAAAGCGTATTTAACGCATATTAGCCACGTTTTAGGATTTCATGAAGAAGTGCAGCAAAGCCTTCCTGAAAATGTTTTCTTGGCTTACGATAATTTAGAAATTACAATTTAATTATACCACACAATGAAAAAATCCTTAATGCTTTATCTTTTTATTCTTGCTATTTTAATGAATGTCTTTACTTATTCGTTCTACAGCGGTGAAGTAAAATTTGCGCAGAATAGATATGATAAAACAACTAAGAAACTAAGAGATAGTATTAGTCTAGTAAAAACTCAATTGGCAGAAGCTGATTATTTTTCTTTAGAGCATAACGAAAATGCACAAAACTACTTTGATAATAGTGCTTCTGGCGGAAAAGTGATTTTGTATGAGAAACTAATTCCAGTAGTAACTGAAAAGCTGCTAGATTTCAATGCAAATCCAAAAGGGAATCCTTATACAGGGCAAGATCAAATAGGTCCAAACAAATTTATCATCAATAAAGTAAAAATTTTAAACCACAGATGGATCATTGCAGATTACAGCAATGGAGAATTATGGGGAGAAGTCTTGTTAAAATACTTTGTTGATAACGACGATAATATTACCTTTGAAGTAAATCAAACTTGGTTATATCAAAAATAGGATTTTATAATCCTATTTTTTTTGACCTTTAAATTAATTAGGATTATGAAAAAGATGTTTTTGTTTTTGATTGTTGCAAGCGCGTTTTCTTGCGCTAAAAAGGTTTCTCAGGAAAATGTAAATACAACTCCAAAAGAACCGAAAAAAGAAGCTGTTGTAGGCGCAGATGTTGATTCTCATGGCTGTAAAGCTTCGGCTGGTTATACTTGGTCAACGCTTAAAAAAGAGTGTATCAGGGTTTTTGAAAATAGTACAAAATTGAACCATGCTGAAGATGGAAAAACATATTCTACAGTTTCCTATGTAATTTTTGACGGAAATAAAGCAGAGCTTTTCTTAGATACTCAGAAAGAATCTATCATTCTAGAAAGAAAATCAGAAGGTGATTCTTGGGTTAACGGCGATTGGCAGTTAATTCCTTGGAAAGGGTATGTTCTGAAAAAAGCAGGGAAGATTCTTTATACAGGAGAGTAGTGTTCGGTATTTAGTATTTAGTGTTCAGTCGCAGTATTCAGTTTAGAACTTTGTCAAAGCTTCAAACTTTGACAAAGTTTTTGTTATAATTCAAGACTGAAAACTGCGACTGAACACTAAATACTAAATACTAAACAATCTCTTTAATAAACTCAGAGCTTACAACCTGAGCAAATTCTTCGTTTAAACTTGCTAAAGCAGTCTGGTGTATTAATTCGGCAGAAAATTCTTCTCCGTTTAGACCTTTTTTATTGAAAGTTGCGGTTGCATCAGAAACTAAATATACTGTATAGCCAAAATTACCAGCCATTCTAGTTGTTGTAGAAACACAGTGATCTGTAGTTAAACCTACAATCACTAGATTCTTGATTTTAGCATTGTCAATTAGTTCTTTTAAGTTCGTTCCTATAAAAGCACTATTGACATTCTTTTTAATAATGGCTTCTCCTTCAAGAGGTTTCACCACATCTTGAAATTGATTTCCAGGATTTGTTTCGTTTAAAATCGAATTTGGATTTGAAGAACAATGCTGAACATGAAAAATAGGCAGGCTTTTAGCTCTCCAAATTTCCAAAAGTTCACTCGCTTTTTCTTCTGCGTCAACATTATTTCGGTCTCCGCCCCAATAGGCAACATCGTTAAAACCTTTTTGAATATCAATTAAAATCAATGCGGGTTTATTAAGTTTTGTAGTATTCATTTATATAGTATTGTAATGATGAAAAAAGTTTATTTATCTAAACTGATTGTTAAGTCTTTTAATTCTATTTGAAATTTGACTGTAGCTTTTAGTGCTGTAAAAACTTTGATTACAGTTTCTAGTGTTACATTTCCCGCATTTTTTTCAAGTTTGGATATTTGTGCTTTTTGAACACCAATAAGTTTGCCTAACTCTTCTTGAGTTAAATTGCGTTCTTTACGAGTTTGCTTAATCGCATTTCCAATCAAATCCATTTGTAAATCATGTTCAAATCGATCTCTTGCAGGAGTTCCAGTTTTGCCAATGATTTCATCGGTTACTTGATTTAAAGTATATGTTTTCATGTTTTTAAAATTGAATTTAATCTTTATCTTTAAAATATTCTAACCTCAATTTTTGCGCTCTTGATATTTCTTTATCAGGTACTTTACCTTGTTTCTTTATAAATCCATGTGTAGAAATTACAAGAGTGTTTTGTGCATTGGTTTTATCCCAAAAAGCTAATAGCCGATAGTGATTTCCTTGATATAAAGTCCGAAATTCCCAAATTTCATCATTTAACTTTTTAAAAAGCTCAGGATCATTTTTTGTTTGCGATTTTCGAATATTATAAATTATTTTTTCTGAATGTTTGGGTTTTAAATTTTTTAGAAAATCAAAAACTTCTTCTAGAAAGATTACATCAAAATTTTTTTCCATTTTCTTGCTATACAAAAATACCCAAAAGTTTCCTTTTGGAGAAACTTTTGGGTATTTAATTACTTTACTCTCTTTTACTAAACCAAGTTAGGTTTAGTAAGGCTAAAGTACAATATATAATTTGAAAGGACGTGAAGGAATGTATGTTTTTTCTCTCTTTTTTGAATTATAACGCTAGCCAATTCTTAAAATCAAAGAAATTCTGAGGTGCTACTCCATGTCCAACTGGATATTCTTTGTAAACAACTGGAATCTCTAATTTCTCTAAAATTGCTGGAGTTTTTCTTGCCCATTCAATAGGAATAACTTGATCGACAGTTCCGTGTGAAGCGAAGAATTTTAAGTTTTTGAAATCATTGTTTTCAAACCCTTCTTTGATGATTTCTTCATTAAAATAACCACTCATTGCCACAACTCTTTGAATTTTTTCTGGATAAGAAAGTGCTGTAGCATAACTTAAAATAGATCCTTGACTGAATCCGATTAAAGTTACATTATTAGCATCAATTGGGTAATTGGCAACCAACTCGTCAATGAAATTAGCAATTATATCACGAGAAGTTTTTGCTTGTTCGTTATCAGAAAATTTATTTTGATCGGCATCGAAATTAATCGCGTACCAAGCATAAGCGCCATATTGTAAATCGTAAGGTGCTCTAGCAGAAATAATGTAATAGTTGTCTGGAAGTTCAGAAGCAAAAGAAAATAAATCGGCTTCATTGCTGCCGTATCCGTGTAATAAAAGCAATAACGGATTTTTATCTAAAATTACTTTTGGTTCTCTTATTTTATATTCTAAAGATAGATTCATTTTTTTAGTGTTCAGTGTTTAGGTTTTTAGTGTTCAGCTTGATCTTTGTCAAAGTTTCAAACTTTGACAAAGTTTTTTAAGGTTCCAAATTTCAGATTCCAGTTTTGGAATTTGGATTTTTAAAACTTGGGATTTTAAAAATTAACCAATTTTTTTAAACCATTTCTGAAATAATTCCCCAACTAGCGGAATAGGTCTCGTTTGTCCTTGAATAGCATTAAAAATACCAAAAGTCCATAGAATTGAAATACAGATCCACATTGGGAAAGTGATAAAAAAACTATCAAAATTGCTGATGATTGCTCCTAAAGAAATAAAAGTTAAAGACAAACCTAAAGCTTGACGAATGTGAAAAGAAGCAAAACTATTTTTGTTTTCAGAATTCATGCTCATGGCGATCAAAACACCAATGATTAGAATGTAACTCGTTATAGCAATTGGTTTTCCTTCTTCGACTGAATTATTCATTTGTATTATTTTGTAACTAGTTGATTTTGATTTAAAATTCCGTACACAGAACCTTTAAGTTCAGTTCCTAAAAAAGCAGAATTTTTAGATTTTGAAAGAATGTTTTCTTTCGTAAAAGTTGATTTTCCTTCTGTTGCAAACAAAGTAATATTAGCTTTTGCACCTTCTTCGATTGTATTGTTTTCCAAACCAAAAATGCTTCTTGCTGCAGTTAATTTTGCTACAATTGTTTCTACCGGTAAAACCGTCAATAAAGCTCCAAAAGCGCTTTCTAAACCTATAGTTCCGTTTTTGGCTGTATCAAATTCCATTTTTTTGAATTCAATATCAATCGGATTATGGTCTGAAGTAATCAAGTCGATAGTTCCGTCAGCAACTCCGTTAAGCAAAGCTTGTCTGTCAACTTCTGTTCTTAGTGGTGGTGTTACTTTAAATCGAGTATCGAATCCGTCCAGTTTTTCATCCGTTAAAACCAAATGATGTACAGATGCGCTGCAAGTTACTTGTAGGCCTTTTGCCTTAGCTTCTCTAATTAATTCAACCGATTTTGCTGTAGAAATAGTTGGAATGTGAAGTTTTCCGCCCGTATATTCCAACAAAAATAAATTTCTTGAAATTTGAAGTTCTTCTGCCAGATTCGGAATTCCTTTTAAACCTAATCTTGTCGAAACAATTCCTTCGTTTGCTACACCATTTCCTTTAATGTTTGGATCTTGCGAATAAGCGATTACCAACCCGTCGAAATCTTGAACATATTGTAAAGCTATTTTCAGGATATTAGCATTGTCAATACTTTTGTTGTAATCTCCAAAAGCAATTGCTCCAGAATTTTTCATATCAAAAAGTTCTGCCATATCTTTTCCTTCGCTGGCTTTAGTTAAAGCACCGATTGGGAAAATTTCTGTAGCAAAACCATTTGCTTTATTTTTTACAAAATTTACCTGAGATTGATTGTCAATAATTGGTAAAGAGTTGGGCTGTAATGCAATTGCTGTGAATCCGCTTTTGGCAGCAACATTCAATCCGTTTGCTATCGTTTCTCTGTCTTCGTAGCCTGGCTCGCCCAGCGAGACACTGCTGTCAAACCAACCTTGAGAAACATGAAGATCATCAAATCGTACTACTTCTGCATCGTCATTTGGAAGAGAAACGCCTATTTTTTCTATTACACCATCTGCAATTAAAAGATCAACGGTCTGATTGTGAAACGGACTTTTTGAGTCGATAATTTTGGCGCTTTTGATGATTAGTTTCATATTTTGAATATTTATTTTTATTAAAACATTAAATGTTTTTTTATTTACTACCATTAAGAAATTAAGTTAATAAAGAGAAGAACTTAATTTTCTAAACATTAAAAAAGTAAGTTCATAAAGTAAAAACTTAATAATCTTAATGTCTTAATGGTAAAAAAATCATTTCACAAATTTTATAATTGCCATTTCTAATGCTAAAAATAACAGTGCAAAGATAACAAACCATTTCCAAATTTGGCTGTCTGTTCGTTCTGTTTGTAGTGTATTAAAAATGGTCGAAATGGTATCGGCAGTTTTGAAATCAGAAACTACATTCGTGTTTACTTGACTCAAATCGCTTTCTGTTCTTTTGTAGTTAAAACTGATATTTTCTACCCATTCTTTTTTATCAAAAATGCTATAATTTCCAGCGGTTTCAGGAAAATCATTGAATGTTAATTTGACTTTATTGTTTAAAATCTGCTGAATTGGGATAAAAGAATCATCTGTTCCTTTAACTTCCAAAATTGCATCTTTAGTTAATAAAACATCTACAAAGTAAGGCTGATTGTTTCCAATTGTCAAAGCATTTACGCCCGTTTTCTGATTGTTCTGAGCGATTTTATAAAATAACGGAACAATTAAAGGCGATTGCTGAAAATTGGAATTGGCACTATTTATTGGCGCGGTAAAAACCGTTATTCCAGAAACCTGATTTTGAACAGCAGTTACAAAAGCAGTTTGGTCTTCAAATGAAAGTACAGCTGGATACGAACTCGAAACGGCAAACGAACTATTTACTTTTGGATATTGAAAATTGGTTATTTTGTTTTCGAAAACGCCCGAAAATAAAGGATGGTCGAAATTAATTTTAGTGATTAATTTGCTGTTAGTTTCTAAATTTCCGAATTGAATTTTTCCAAAATTCCCCAATAATGCATTTAAGCTCGAAAGAGAAGTTTTCTCGGATGGAATTACAACCAAATTTCCGCCTTTAGAAACAAAAGCTTTTAAAGTCGTCTGCAATGCCTGCGGAATATCAATTAATTCGTTTAGAATAATCGTATTTTGTTTTTCTAAACTATTATAATCTAAAGAGCCAATTGGATAATTGTTGTAATTGAATTCTGCCGAGGTATAAATTCTCGATAAGAAATTGCTTTTTTCAGGTTCACCAATGCTTATAACGTTTGTTTTTTTGTTTTTAGAAATGCTGAAAAACAATTTGTTGTCATAACTTAAACCGTTATCTTCAATTGCAACATATCCATGAAAAGCTTCTTTTGGAATGGTGAAATTGATTTTCTTTTTCTTGGTGTCAAAATTGATAATTGTTTTAGCAATCAGTTTATTTTGATTGTATAAGGCTGTAGAAACCGGTTTAAAATCTTCGCCATAAGCAGACAAATTAATGCCAATTTCGTAGAAGTTTTCTAAAGTCTGATTAATGTAAACGCTGTCAATAGAGACATTGTTTTTCTGTTCTGCTTCTGGAACTATGAAATAAGGTTTTTCTTCAAAATCTATAGTTGCAATATCTTTTTCTTTTAAACCAACGGCATCGGTAATAATGACAATATCTTTTTTATGCGCCGATTTATGTGCTTTAATTTTAGCCGTAATTGCTGAAAGATCAAAAGAAGTTGCGCTGTATTTTAGATTTTGTAAAGCGCTTTTAGATGATTTTATATCCGTATTCCAAAAGTTTTCGGTGTTTGTTAAAAGCGAAAATTGAGTGTTTTCTGGAGTGTTTTCGAGTAATTCCTGAACAGCTCTTTTTAATAATTCGCCCTTTTTACCTTTAGCCTGCATACTAAACGAATTATCTAAAACGATATACATTTCGTTTGAAGCATTTTTGCTGTCGGCAGCTTCAAAAAAAGGCTGTGCAAACGCAATAATTGCGCAAGTAAGCAATAATAAACGTGTTGCTAATAAAAGACGTTTTTTGATTTTAGAACTCTTTCGAGTCTGAATGGCAAGTTCTTTTAAGAATCGAACATTGGTGAAAAAAGAAGTTTTAAATCGTCTTAATTGAAATAAATGAACCAAAATTGGAACAATCAATAAAAACAGAAAGTATAGAATTTCGGGATGTTTAAAATGCATTCTGGCTTCGATTTACTTCACTACGTTTTGTTTTTCGCGAAGATGCTGGTCAAAAATACGAATTAAAAATTATTAAACCATATAAGTTCATTTAAGAGATTATTGGTAAAGTCTAAAGCTTATGCTTCTTATATACGTGAAAAAAATGTAACTTTTGTAATTTCTTGTAATAAAGAGACTGTTTCAAATAGATATATTGTTTATTTTAGCTAATTCAAAAAAAACAAATTATGAAAAAAATATATTTAATCTTGTTTTCCGCTTTATCTATAACAGCTGTTAAAGCTCAAAATAAGTTCAATTTATTAGTTGGAACTTACACCAATACCTGCCAAAGCAATGGTATTTATGTTTATGAGTTTGATGCTTCTACGGGAGAATATAAATTAAAAAGTTCTTCTGAGAATGTGGTAAGCCCAAGTTATTTATCTGTCTCTGCAGATAACAAGTTTATCTACGCAGTAAATGAAAATGGAACACAAAGTACAGTAAGTTCATTTTCATATGATTCAGCATCTGGAAAGACCAATCTGTTGAATAAAAATGATGCTTTAGGAGCAGATCCTTGTCATTTAATAAATGATGATAAGCATGTAATTGCAGCCAATTATTCTGGCGGTAGTATCGCGGTTTTTAAGAAAAACACAGACGGAAGTATTGCTGAAGTACAGCAGTTAATCCAGCATGAAGGAAAAGGACCAAACGCAGCGCGTCAAGAAAAAGCGCATGTTCATATGGTTGTTTTTTCTCCAGATAAAAAGTTTGTGCTTTCGAACGATTTAGGTTTAGATAAAGTATTTATTTATAAATATAATCCAGCTGCTAAAAACGAAATCTTGACATTAAAAGGAAGTGTTGATGTAAAGCCAGGAAGTGGCCCTAGACATTTGACTTTCAGTAAAGATGGAAAATTTGTGTATTTAGTTCAGGAATTGGATGGAACTTTGACAACATTAAGCTGGGATAAAACAGGAAGTCTGAAGGTCGTTGCAGAAACAAGCATTCTTCCAAAAGACTTTAAAGGAGGAACAGGAGCAGCGGCAATTAAGCTTTCGCCAGACGGAAACTTTTTATATCTTACCGATCGTGTAGACGCCAATGCAATTTCAGTTTACAAAATTCTTAAAACAGGAGCTTTAGAATTGGTTGAACAGCAAAGCACTTTAGGAAAAGGCCCAAGAGATTTTGCGATTGATCCAACAGGAAATTACCTTTTAGTAGGACATCAATATACTAATGATATCGTTATTTTTAAAAGAGATATCGCAACAGGAAAACTGACAGATACTGGAAGAAGAATCCAATTATGTTCGCCAGTAGGACTTCTATTCACGAAAATATAGTTCAACAAGGTTCAAAGTAACAAAGGCTCAAAGGTACAGAGGTTTAGTCCTATACTTTTGAGCCTTTTTTATTGCTTTGTCACTTTGTTCCTTTGAACCTTTGTAACTTAAAAAAAATAACTTGTTATTTTTTTTTCTTCTTCTCGTTTCTTGTTTTCAACATGTTTCTGTTAACAGAACCGTGAGTTTTCTTTTTGGTTTTTGAAGGACCACCAAGATTTACTTTTTGGTTCTTTTTAGATTTTTCATGGAAAGCGCCATCACCTTCTAGTTTTGGTTTTTTCATTAAAAACTTTCTTGGCAATTTGTCTTTTTCAGCTTCGATAAGTTTTGCTGAAATTTCGACTTCTTCAGGGAAATCAGCGATTTTAAGCTCCTGATCCATTAAAAGTTCCGTTTCAATTTTGAATTCTTCTTCTCTTGGAGTAACAAAACTAATTGCAGTTCCCGTTGCGTCTGCACGACCCGTACGACCAATTCTGTGCATGTACAATTCTGGCTCTTCTGGAAGTTCAAAGTTAATTACGTGCGTGATATTAGAAATATCCAAACCTCTTGCCATAACGTCGGTTGTAATTAAGCCGCGAAGATTTCCTTCTTGAAATTCGGCCATTGTGCTCAAACGGTAGTTTTGAGATTTGTTAGAGTGAATTACACCAAATTGTCCTTCAAAAAGCTCATCAATACGATTGAAAAGCATATCTGAAATCTTTTTATTATTTACGAAAACCAAAATACGACTCATACTTTCATCGTTTTCCAGTAAATGTTTTAAAAGATTTACTTTGGTATTGAAATTCGGAACATTATAAGTAAGCTGCGTAATTTTTTCAAGTGGAGTTCCTGATGGTGCCAATGTAACTTCTTCAGGAGAATCGAAATAATCATTTAATAAATCATCGACTTCATCTGTCATCGTTGCAGAGAATAGAATGTTCTGACGTTTGGTTTTCATCATCGCAAAAAGCGAAGTCAGCTGTGGTCTGAAACCTAAATTCAGCATTTCGTCAAACTCGTCGATAACTAATTTTTGTGTTTCGTCAAAACGAACGACAGCATCAAGGGCTAAGTCCATAGTACGTCCAGGCGTTCCAACTAAAATGTCAACACCTTCATAAACGGCCTTTTTCTGCGTATTGATGTTTACACCTCCGTAAATACCCAACGTTTTAACCGACATATAGGTAGTCAGTTTTTCTACTTCTTCAACTACTTGAACCACTAGCTCACGAGTTGGAACTAGAATTACAATTTTTGGCGTATTGGTATGAGTAAATTTATAAAGCTTTAAAAGAGGTAGTAAATAAGCAAATGTTTTACCGGTTCCGGTTTGTGCAATTCCCATCATATCACGTCCAGACATGATTACAGAAAAAGATTTTTCTTGAATAGGAGTAGGCGTAACAAATCCTAATTCGTCAACTGCTTTTTGTAATGATTTTGGAAGATTAAATTTTTCGAAAGTGCTCATTTGCTTTAAATTTTGTGCAAATGTACGTTAAATTCGTGGTTTTTTGTGGGATTTGTAATTTTTGATGCTGTATTGCCACTTTGAATGTCACTCTGAGCGAAGTCGAAGAGCGTTACGATTGGAGCGTGCGCTTCGACTTCGCTCAGCCTGACAATAGTATATTTTTAGATTTTAAACAATTTAAAATCCTTCAAAAACACCTAAGCCAAATAAGGCAAAGTCGTATTTTACAGGATCTTGTGCATCCATTTCTCTTAATTTTGTATCTAATTCTAATAAAGCTTTAGCATCATTTTGCTTTCGCGAAAGAATGCCAAGTTTGCGGGCAACATTACCCGAGTGAACGTCTAGCGGACAAGATAAAACGGCAGGTGAAATGCTTTTCCAGATTCCTAAATCGACACCTTTTGCATCTTGGCGAACCATCCAGCGTAGGTACATATTAATTCTTTTTGCAGCTGAATTGTTTAACGGATCTGAAATATGTTTTTGAGTTCTCGCCAAATGATCGGTTTCGAAGAATATTTTTTTGAATTCGCTGATGCTTTTCTGCAAACTGTCTTTTTCCTGATTTTTAGCAAATACATTTTCCAGTCCATTATGGTTTTGATAAATGTTTTTTAAGCCTTTTATGAAGCCAGCAAAATCATGTCCGTTGAAAGTTCTGTGCACAAAAGTTTCTAGTCTTGCCAAGTCTTCGTCAGAATGTGACATAACGAAATCGTAAGGCGTGTTGCCCATTAATTCCATCATTTTATGCGAATTCTTGATAATCATTTTACGGTTTCCCCAAGCAATAGAAGCGCTAAGAAAACCCGCAATTTCGATATCTTCTTTTTGAGTAAAGAGATGCGGAATCTGTACAGGATCACTTTCTATAAAATCCTGATTGTTATATTGAAAGACTTTTTCGTCTAGAAATTCTTTGAGTTCTTTTTGGTTCATTTTAAATGAAATATTCTTTTATGTTCGAGTGCCCTAGCCCTGATGGAAGCGGCATCCTTTTTCTGGCTTCTTTAGCCAGGAAAAGATATAGCGGACAGCAGGAAATAGCTCCTAATTAACTTAATTGCTAATTTGTCCGTCGACCATTACTAATTTTCTATCGGCCATATTGGCCAATTCTTCGTTGTGGGTTACAATGACAAAAGTCTGTCCGAACTCGTCTCGAAGCTGAAAAAATAACTGATGCAGGTTTTCGGCAGAATGTGTATCTAGATTTCCAGAAGGTTCATCGGCAAAAATGACATCTGGTTTATTGATTAAGGCTCTTGCAACTGCAACACGCTGTTGTTCTCCGCCCGAAAGTTCGCTAGGTTTATGGTTAATTCTGTGTGAAAGACCAAGATAGCTCAACAGTTTTTTTGCTTCTTCTTCGGTTTCAGCGGTTTTTTTGCCTGCAATATGAGCTGGAATACATACGTTTTCTAGCGCTGTAAACTCAGGTAAAAGCTGATGAAATTGAAAAATGAAACCAAGATTTAAGTTTCTAAAATCGGATAAAATTTTGTCTTGTCTGCTTTTCTTTTTGAAATAACGATTGTAATACCCTAATAGTAAAATAATGGGCATAAGTAATATTCCCCAATTGATATAACCCAAAATATCATTCTCTATTTTATTTCTAAAAAGCACTAAAAACACTGCAAGCAGAATAATATAAAAAGAACCTAACCAAGTAATGATTTTGAATGCTTTTTCTTGATTTGAGCTATTGTTTTTAATGTTTTGTAACTCGAGTACATTTTTACCATTAATGGTTAAAGATGAATCGGGATTATGATCTGGTTTGTCTAGTGTTCCTAAAATTTGCAATAATGTAGTTTTTCCAGCACCCGAAGCACCAACGATAGAAACAATTTCGCCTTTTTTAATATGTAAATCAACTCCTTTTAAAACTTCAAGTTTGTCGTAAAATTTATGTATGTTTTTTGCGTGTATCATTTAGTGAAACTGTTTTTACAAAGAAACGAAGATTATGGTCAAAATCAAATTCCAATATGTGAAATTCAAATTCCAAATTTCAAAATCCCAAATTCCAAAAAGGAGCGAAGCGATTTTTAGAAAATCTAAAATCTAAAATCGGTACGTAAATTGATATGGGAATAATGGAAATTAAATTTAGGAAAGAGATAATAGTATTTCGGGAATTATTTTTAATTTCGATTAACTTAAAAATGAATGTGTTATGCAAGATTTAGAAGTTGCAGAAGATAGCAGAATGTCAAAACTACTTATAGGGCTGGTTTTGGATGGAATTGGTATGATTTCTTTCTCGATTCCGTTTCTGGGTGAGTTTTCAGATGTGGTTTGGGCTCCCATTGCGGCAATAATTATGGCAAGAATGTATAAAGGAAGAGTAGGGAAGGTTGCGGGTGTTTTGACTTTTCTTGAGGAAATACTGCCTTTTACAGATGTTATTCCGTCATTTACCTTGACTTGGATTTATACTTATTTCTTTCAGAAAAAATAAAAAAAAGACGGTTTTAGGCCGTCTTTTTTAATTGCTTTAGTTTTAACTATTGAATGATTATTTTTTTTACATATTGTGTTTTCTTAGTCTGCGGATTTACTACTTTAATCAAGAAAACACCTTTTGAATGCAATTGTATTGTTTCTTGTGTGCCTCCTTTAATTTTTTGTTTTACTAATTCTTTTCCGGAAATATCGTAGATTTTAAGATCTAAAATTTCTGCTTCTTCATTATCAATAAAAACAGAGAAAGATCCGTTACTTGGAATTGGCCAGACATTAAAAGCATTGTTTTTGCTTTCTTTAATAATGTCTTCGGTTCCTAATGTTAAGCTTTGTCCGCTTATAATATTCACTTTTCTTTTCATTGTACCACCTTCAGAATCTGTTACGGTAAATTCAAAAGAGCATAATCCGTTTGAAGTTGGTGTAAATGCAACTACATCTGAATTGAGAGTTGCATTTCCGTTTAGTGCATTCGAAATGGCATAAGAAACGCCACTTGTAAATCCTCTTGACAATTTTTGAATATTAATGTCAATTTTTGTTCCGTCTGGAGATTCGTAATGTGGCAGTGACATCCATTGTAAATATTCGTCTAAATGAGTATAACCATCTAAATTAGGATCGGCATTTGCATCTGAAAAATCCCCAATTGCAGAGTTTACATTGGTTCCTATGATGTTTTCCCACCAGTTTGGCAATCCATCTTGATCGCTATCCCAATTGGCATCTCTCACTACAGTCGGATAGTTTTCGAAACCACCAACATCTGCTTCATTATCTGGAAATCCAGGTTTGCCTGTTACGCTTCCAACTGCAGAATACGTTCCGTTTAATGTCTCTGAAATAATTCTTTGGTCGTGTTCGTCAAATTCTGGCTGGGTACATCCAACATCAGAAAGAACAATTTTATAAGCATTTTTAGCTGATTGCGTCGTTACATAAGAAGGGAAAAAAGGTGTATTTACAAAGTTGTTATATGGGACCGTATTTCCTGACGCTTTTCTTCCAGCAGTCTGGTTGGTTTCGTCGAAATAACCAGGCATTACATTTCCGTTAAAATAACATTGCTGCATTCCGGTTCCAACACCTTCATTTTGCTGATTAAAAGCAACAAATATTTTTGAACCAGCGCCAGGTTTGTAATAGTTGTTTACAAAGTTAACTTCTTTGGTTCCTCCGTCTGTGGTTCTTCCTCCCCAGTTATAAACGACATTGTTGGTAATATCCATTTTTCCTGCATAAGCACCGTTTCCGTCCAATCCGCCGCCAAGACTCCAATTTCTGCCATAGCAATGGGCTAATAGATTATGATGGAAACTCCCGATATCTCCGCCAATTGTAGCAGCATATCCATGTTCTGTTCCTGCTGGGTAATTTTGATGATTTGCTGCATTTAAAGCCTCAGAAATAAGTGTTCTCTGTAGGGTTATGTTTTTTCCAGATCTAGAACTGAAAGATTCGTCAATAGTCCAGCTGATAGAGCAGTGGTCGATAATGCTATTGTCTGCGCCAGTTAATCCCATTCCGTCAAAAGTAGGTCCTGCACCAACTCTAACACGCAGATTTTGTACAACAGCGTCGTTTCCTGTTACGCCAAAAGGAGCAGAACGAATGCAGATTCCTTTTCCTGGAGCGGTTTGTCCGGCAACTGTTACGTAAGGCTGGCTTAAAACCAGACGTGATTGCAATTGAATTACACCAGAAGTATTAAAGACAATTGTTCTCGGACCAATATCGTTTGTAACGGCTTCACGAAAACTTCCTGGACCGCTGTCGTTTAGATTAGTCACGGCAACAACTTTTCCGCCACGTCCTCCACGTGCAAAACGGCCATATCCTTCAGCATCAGGAAAAGCAAGCTGTGCGGGACGAAAACGCCAAACATTTCCTTTTTCAATTCCATTTGATAAAACTTCATCAATACGCCAGTAATAAGTTGCTCCCGTATACAATCCGTTTGCTTGATAAGAATTATTGGCTAAAGTTTGATTTCCTTTATATTCTGGTGAAGCTGTCGTTGCGTTGTCAACCGCTATTGGATCTGTTCCAAAATAGACATTATGCGAAACAGCTCCTGACCCAGCAGTCCATTGCAACAATTTTCCGCCAGATACTAATTCTACATGTTCGTTGTTTTGTTTTGGATCTGGATTTATGGCTTGATGAGAAATATTGGGTGTGTTTAATTCAAAACCATTGAAAATGAAGTTTTTAACATTTTCTGTTCCCGAAGTTTCTGCAGCGATTAAAATTACGACATCGGTTCCTGCTGTAGCTTGAAATCTTAAATAAGAAGACGCTGCGTCAGCTGTTTTAGTTGCTCTTACAGTTGGAATTAAATTATTGACCACTACATTTCCATCTACAGAAATATCAATTGGACTAAAGGTATTTGTGGTTGGGCTGTCTACATTGTTGAAGAAAGCTAATAAGGTATGTTCTCCTGTGGCTAAACCGCTTATTTTGAGTTCGATTTGAGCGCCAAGATTTGCTGTTGTGCCTTTTACTGTAAGTCCATCACAGACCAATCTTGCGTAATAAGGGGCTTGAATTCCTGCTTTGTACCAATTGGTTCCTAAGTTGTCTCCATTAGTTCCGGCGCGACTAATTGTAAAAGTAACTCCATTCTCGGTATAAGAACTAGTGTTTCCAGAAGCAATTACCCAAGCGGTGTAATCGGGATCATTTACTTCGGCTTTCGGTCTTCCTGATTGGTCAAAGTCGATTTTTACAATCGGATTTTGAGCAAAAACCTTGTTTACGGGTGCAATGAGACAAATCATCGCCACGATAACGGAGAATTTAAAGTAATTTTTCAGCATGTCAAATTGTGGTTTGGTTAGTAAGTAATAATTTTTGTTAGAAACATTAATTGTTTGATTATCAAGTTTAATAAATGCTTCTAACTATTGTAAAGTTTGTTATTACTTAAAATATAACTATCCTGCACCATCCTGTTCTGTGTAGTGATTAAATAAAAAATTGGCATAAAAAAAATGTTATGTATTTTTTTTATGCCAATTTTTTAAATATGTAATGCTTGATAAATGCAGGGATTGATTAAACTGCAGTTTCAAAAATAGTAAACGGTCTAAAAAATGAAATTAAATAAAATTTTAGCTTAAGAGACGATCTTAACCAGAACGGTTTTTTTATTAAGTGGGTAAAAGCGGAGTTATTCTTTGAATAAAAACCCTAGTCCCATATTTTTAAGCATTTTCTTTTCGAAGTTCCAAAAGAATTTAAATTGCCCAAAAATAGTTCCAATCGCAACTAGTAAAACTTGATAAATGGGGAAGATAATTATAAGGCGAATGAGTGTAAACCAGCCACCAAAATCTTCTTTAGTAATACCCAGCAAAACACAGAAAGGTTTAGAAAGCCACGCAGATGCCGATCCTGTGATGGCAAAAACGATAAATATAATTATGGCTTGTAAATTTGAGGTAATTCCCCAGCGTTTTTTTAATCTGTTCATTGCTATTTGTAATGATTACAAATATAGTATATTATCTTGAGGGAACATAGCCCCAAAGCTTTTGTTTGTAAGTATTTTGAAAATAAATCATGTAATTGTAAATTAAGTAATTTACTTCGTAGCCATAATGAATGTCTGGACGATAATCAATAGACATTTCGTATAACCTTGGGCTATAACGTTGTGGCTGCAGAACACGATTATTCCATTCTGTTACATACAAATAGTTTTTGTTTTCAAGGTATTGTAAGGAGTAATAGTTTCTTGGATAGGCTCGAGAGGCAAGCCAGGTTGAGAATCCGTTATCGATTATAATGACTTCATATTCTAATGAATCGTTTGCAATCCTAACAGTATCGTTTACTTTTTTGTTTGATGCAGATGAAGTATCAGTGCTGGCAATATTCTGCGAAGCTGTAGAACATGCAACAATGGTAAGTAGAACAATTAATATGGAAATGCATTTTTTCATAGCCTAAATTTACGATTTTTTTTTTTAGGTTCAGAGAGGCAAAGGTTCAAAGTAACAAAGGTTTAACTTCTTGCTAATTAAAATAAAAAAGGATTACAATTTTGTAATCCTTTTTTATTTTAATTAAAAGTCTCTCTTACTTTGGACCTTTGTATCTAAAGAGCTATTTGCTTCCAAACAGCTTTCCAATAAATCCAGCTATTCCTCCTTTGCTTTTGGTAACTACTAATACATCTGCAACGTCAACTTTTCCGTCGTTGTTTTGGTCAAGGCCAAATTGCATTCCGTATTTAGAAATAGTATCCATTATTCCAGAAACTTGTCCGCTGTTTCCTGAAATGGAATTTATAATATCAGAAATTTGAAAACTGCTATCGTTTGGATCTTTTGCTTTATTTACTAAAGAGCCTAAAATCTGCGGAATCAAATTGGAAGCAACTCCGCTTGAATCGGCGCTGCTTAATCCGAATTTTTGACCAAGACTTCCGCTTAATTGCTGTTGAATTTGCTGTACAACAGGGTTTGAGCTGTCAATGGGTGTGTTTCCGTTAAATAATCCGGCAATCTGATCTGTATTGCCTTCGGAAACAATCTTTTTTAATCCTTCAAAAATAGAACTGCTTGTTTCGTTTATTACGGCTTCATTATGTTCGTTTGGGACAGCGTTATTGTTTACCACAGCGTCGCCTCCGTATTGCTGTACTAATTGGGTTAATTGTTCAAACATGATATTTAAGGTTTAAAATTACACGCCAAAATTAATGAAAAAAAGAAAGATATTTACTACAAATGTAGTAATAATCCATTTAAAGATACTTTATTTTTTTATTACTTGGTTCGGCAAATTCAAGAAATTCGCTAAAACCTTATTTATATAGACTTAAATTAAAGCCATTGTTAAAACTTAGTATTACTTTGCACCAGGTTGTAACATCTTTAGGATTAAATCCAGGACAACTATTAATGTTCTTTTTAGGGAAAAATAACACATCATTATCAAATGTACTCAGGTTGAAGTAATAGTTGCTGTAATCTTCTCCATATATCCACACATCGCTTGAGCCTTCATTGCCGATAGTTTCATTAAAAGTAAAAATGGAAGACTGCTCAGGTATAAAATATTCTTTTTCAATAATAAGCGAAAATATATTGCCAAAGATAGAAGTGCAGAACAAAGCAATTGCAATTGCCATTAGAATCAGTCGAATGATCCATTTACGTCTAGAGCTTTTTTTATGTGTATTCATAGTTGTACTTTAAGTGTCCGCGAAAGTATAAAAAAGAAAGGGATTTACTACAGGTAAGTAGTAAATCCCTTTAATCGAATTTAATCTATTTTTATTTAGCTCAACAAAGTAATAATTTGTGAAGCCAATTCTGTACCAATTCTATCTTGCGCTTCTCCAGTAGCTGCTCCGATGTGTGGAGTCAAAGAGATTTTAGAGTGCATTAAGATTGCCATTTCTGGTTTTGGCTCGCTTTCGAAAACGTCTAAACCAGCAAAAGCAACTTTTCCTGAATCTAAAGCTTTTACTAACGCCACTTCATCAATAACACCACCACGAGCACAGTTTACAATTCCAACACCATCTTTCAAGATTTCAAATTCTTTCTCTCCAATGATGTATCCATCTTGTGCAGGAACGTGTAGTGTAATGAAATCTGCTTCTTTAAATAAAGATTCTAAAGATTGAGAAATAATTTTAGTTGTGATAGATTGTCCGTCAAAAAACTCAACTTTTACATCTACTTCTGGGATAAAACTGTCGGCAGCGATAACTTTCATTCCTAAACCAAGAGCCATTTTTGCTGTAGCTTGTCCGATACGACCAATACCAACAATACCTAAAGTTTTTCCTCTTAATTCAGTTCCGTTAGCGTAAGCTTTTTTCAAACCATCAAAGTTTGAATCTCCTTCAAGAGGCATATTTCTGTTAGAATCATGTAAAAAACGAACACCAGAAAATAAGTGTCCAAAAACCAATTCAGCAACAGATTCTGAAGATGAAGCAGGAGTGTTAATTACATGGATTCCTTTGCTTTTTGCATAATCCACATCGATATTGTCCATACCAACACCACCACGTCCGATGATTTTGATACCAGGGCAAGCATCGATAATATCTTTACGAACTTTAGTTGCACTACGAACTAAAATTACGTCAATGTTGTTTTCATTTATATAGTTAGCTACTTGTTCTTGAGCTACTTTTGTTGTGATAACTTCAAAACCACCTTTTTCTAAGGCTAGAATTCCGCTTTTAGAAATTCCGTCATTTGCTAATACTTTCATTGTATTTATTGTTTATTTGGTTAATCGTTTAATTGTTTAATCGATAAACCAGCTATTTGATTTTTCTTTTTTGTAAACTGTGACTGAGACTGAGACTGAGACTGAGAACTAAACTTTAGATTCAAGTGCTTTCATTACATCTACTAAAACCTGAACACTTTCGATAGGCATAGCGTTGTAAATAGAAGCTCTGTAACCACCTACAGAACGGTGTCCTGGCAATCCAGAAATATTTGCCGCTTTCCATAAAGCATCAAAAGTTTCAGTGTGTTCAGGATTGTTCAATAAGAAAGTTACGTTCATGTTAGAACGATCTTCTACCGCAGCAGCACCTTTAAACAATGGGTTTCTGTCGATTTCAGCATAAAGTAATTCTGCCTTTGCGTTGTTTAATTTTTCAACAGCAGCAATTCCGCCTTTTTCTTTAATCCATTGTAAAGTTAAAAGAGAAACGTAAACAGCAAATACAGGTGGAGTATTGTACATACTTTCTCCTTTAATGTGTTTAGCATAATCTAGCATACTTGGAATAGTTTTTCCGTTTTTGCCTAAGATTTCTTCTTTAACGACTACTAAAGTAGTTCCTGCAGGTCCCATATTTTTTTGAGCACCAGCGTAGATTAAATCAAATTTAGAGAAATCTAATTCACGTGAAAAAATATCAGAACTCATATCACAAACAACAGGAACATTTGTTGCTGGGAATTCTTTCATTTGAGTTCCAAAGATGGTATTGTTACTTGTGCAGTGGAAATAATCAGCATCGGCTGGAATTTCGTAACCTTTAGGAACATAAGTATAATTGTCTTCTTTTGAAGAAGCTACGACAACAGTCTCACCGAAAAGTTTAGCTTCTTTGATCGCCGCAGTTGCCCACGTTCCTGAATCTAAATAAGCAGCTTTTCCGTTTTCTTTCATTAAGTTATAGGGTGCCATTAAGAATGCTGTACTTGCACCGCCTTGTAAAAATAAAGCCTGATAACCTTTTCCTTGAAGTCCTAATAATTCTAAAGCAAGGGAACGAGCTTCCTCCATAACTGCAACGAAATCTTTGCTTCGATGCGAGATTTCAAGGATCGATAACCCTGAATCATTAAAATTTAAAATTGCTTTTGATGCCTTCTCAAAAACTTCCTGAGGTAAAATACTTGGTCCTGCGCTGTAGTTGTGTTTTTTCATGGTTGTTGTTAATAGTCGAAAATTTTAAAGACGCAAATTTCGGTAATAAGAGCCGAAAAAGCGTTAAAATATTCGAAATAATTAAACAATTTATTACTTTGTTGTTAACAAAAACGTTATAGTATCGACATTATCTGCGTAATCCCACAATTGCGGTTTTTGGGTTTCTCCAAATGCTATACTATCTGCAGTTAGATTATTGCTAACTATGCATTGAATTTGGTCTGTGTCGTCCTGAAGGCGTTTTTTAAGTTCTTCTACACTTTCATAATATTCATAAAAAATACTCGAAATGGGAGAGGCGTAACTTGAGTCTTCCTTTAAAGTCAAGAATCCGTTGTCCAATAATTTGAAATTACTCATTAAAAATACCGCTTTATTATAGTCATAATTATTAGCGTATTTTTCGTAATGGATAACGTCTTGGTATTTGAACATTGCTTGAAAAAAAGTATCAAAAGAATAGTCTTTCGGAATAAAAAGTTTGGAAACATTTCTGCATCCTAAACCAAAATATCTAAAAATATCTTCACCAAGCGCTTCCAATTCTTCAGTGGTTTCTTTTCCGGTTAAAATAGCGGCCGAATTTCTGTTTTTACGAATAATCGAAGGCTTATCTTTAAAATAATATTCAAAATAACGAGCAGTATTATTGCTTCCAGTGGCAATTACAGCATCAAAATTTTCTAGTTTTCCTTCCACGAAAGTGATTCTGTCTTTCAGATTTTCATCAACAGCAATTAAATATTTAGCCAAAAATGGCAATAAATGCTGATCGTTTGACGATGTTTTGATTAAAGCTTTGTTTCCTGTAATTAAAACAGATAAAAAATCATGAAAGCCTACTAGCGGAATATTTCCAGCTAAAATCAAAGCAACAGTTTTTACATCGCTTTTCTGATCCATTTTGTAAGCCGAAAGCCATTTGTCAATATTTTCAGTGGTTAAAGCTTCAGCCCACGATTGTATAGAAAAATAAACCTGTTCAGGGGTATACCATCCATTATGAGATTGCGATAAATGAATCAGATTATTGAAATCATCAAAAAAGATATCATTATATAAGACATCGGATTTTTGCGCAGAAGCACCTTCAGAAAACTGACTTAAAAATTTTCCTAATTCAACAAAAACACTTTTTTTTGTTTCTAATGTCATAATGTTTGTTTATGAATTGTTTTGATTGTAATTTTGCACAAAAATAAGCATAATTAAGTCGAAAGTCAAAAGTCATAAAGTCAAAAGCTATGCTTGCCTTTATTTTGACTTTAGAACTTTAAGACTTTTAACCTTAAGACTAATAAACGATGGCAATTATTATAACTGACGAATGCATCAATTGTGGGGCTTGCGAACCAGAGTGCCCTAATACAGCAATATATGAAGGAGCAGATGATTGGAGATATAAAGACGGAACAAGTCTTTCTGGAAAAATTGTATTACCTGACGGAACTGAAGTTGACGCAGATGACGCTCAAACTCCAATTTCTGACGAAATCTACTATATAGTACCAGGAAAATGTACAGAATGTAAAGGTTTCCATGATGAGCCGCAGTGTGCTGCTGTTTGTCCTGTTGACTGTTGTGTACCAGATGATAATCATGTGGAAGACGAAGAAACTTTGTTAGAAAGACAAGCGTTTTTGCATAACGAATAATTATTTCTGAATATCTAAATAAAATAGGATCCTGATTTGTAAAACTCAGGATTTTTTTTGCCCCCTGATATCAGGTATTTTTAAAAGTTAGTTTGTTGGTAATTAATGTTTTATTTTTTCTGGGGTTGCTTTATTGTTAAAAAAACAATAATTTAGTTGAAAATATAACAACGCCTATGAAGCAACTGCTACTTTTATTTGTCGTATTATTTAATTTGAATGTTTTTGCACAAAATGATGAATATTCTATTTATGTAAAAGACATTGAAACCCTACAGCCTATTGAGAATGCTACTGTAATGGTCTTAAAAACGAAACAGGTTTTAATGACTAATGCAGATGGTAAAATAACTTTTGTTTTGAGCGGAGGATCAAACATACAGGTTTCAGAAATGAATTATGAAAATCTGACTGTTCGTTGGGCCGCTTTAAAAGAAAGCGGATTTGTAGTTTATCTTAAAAATAAAAAAGAAAACTTAGACGAAGTTGTAGTCTCAAAGGAAAATCCCCAAAAAATGCTTCAGAAAGTAGTTTCAAATTCGAAACAAAAAATAAGCGTTGCACATCGATTAAAAGTATATGTTCGTGAATTTTTCATGCTTGACAATCAATATTCTTATTATAATGATGGATTAGTTAACTTTCAATTCAATAAAAACAATACAACTACGTTATTAGTAGAACAAAATCGTTCTTATGGGTTGATAGACACAGATGTTAGTGCTGATTTGAAAGGATATGACTTGAATGATATCATGGAAAATTACTCTAACTTTAAGTATTTAGATCCGCTGTTGGATGCCAAAGCGAAAAAGGAATATGATTTTACAACAAAAGGACATTCAAAAAATAAAGATTATTATATAATGTCAATTGTTCCGCTAGATAAAGCAAAAGAAGCAATTGATAATTTTGAAATTATTTACGATCCTGAGAAAAAAATTATAATAGAATTTACAATTTCAGTTACGCCAGCAACATTGGATAAAGTGGAAGAGAAGACCAAAGAAGGCGAAAAGAATATTACAAAATCGTTTGTCAAAGTAAATTATAGATGGGACGGAACGGATTATTATTTATTGAGTTCGAATGAAGAAATTGGCTATAATGTTGTTTTGAAAGATAAAACAAAAAATGTTCAAGTACGAAATAGTTTTGTGACAACAGGTTTCAATAAACAGAATTTCACTTATAGTGAAAGTGATGTTTTTAAAGAAAAATCGCTTTTTAATAAGAAAAACAAAATCCTGACCAATTATTGGGATATTTCGGGATTTACAGCAACAGAGCAAGAAAAAGCTATTATTGCATCATTAGAGTTTAAATTGTAATTAAATAAATAGAAAAGAAAAATCCTGAGCGTTATACTCAGGATTTTTTGTTTTATTTCAGGCTGAGTGAAGTCGAAGCCCAATATGACTTGAGATGTACTTTGTGGAGTTTCTTGTGTGTCCTTCGACTTCGCTCAGGAAGACAAAAAATAACTCATTTAATTGTCAGGCTGAGCGGAGTTGAAGCCACTTGTTAATTATTAAAAAGTAAATCCAAGTCTTGCATAGTAATAAGCACCACTGAATCCCATTTGTACAGCATCCCAATATCCTCCAGCTTCTGTGTTTCCTTGCTCATCTTGTTTGGACGGATATACGTTGAATAAGTTGTTGCTTCCGATAGTTAGTTTTAGACTTTTAGTAAACTGATATCCAACAGTTAAATCGGTTACCACTCTCGGGTTGTAAACATCATCTTCGTCTGCGTAATCTACCAAAACAACTTTGCTGAAACGAGTAAAAGCTAGTCCGGCGTCAAATTTGTTTTTAGCATAGTTTAAGTTTAAACTGAATTTGTTGTCTGGAGCAGAAGCTAATAAAAAGGCTTTTTCACGTTTTCCGAAGAAAGTTGCTTCATCAAGAGTGCCGTTTTTGACTTTGTCAATTTTCATATCGTTGATGTTTCCAACCAAAGTGGCACTAAGCTGACCAAAATCGAATCCTTTTTTCCAAGAGAAAACCACATCAAGACCGTGGGTGCTCGTGTCTACACCATTGGCAAAGAATTGTGCTTCCGAAACACCAAGGTTTAAAGCACTTGCATCAAAATATCCAGTAAGTACAATACGATCTTTTACCTGAATATAGTAACCGTCGATTGTTGCAGTGAAATCTCCAAAAGATGCTGTAAAACCTAAAGACGCATTTACTGCTTTTTCTTCATTTAATTTACCAATTCCAAAAGCTCTTGTAATTTCGCTGTCATTTGGCGCCAATAAAACTTCAGTTGCACCGCTTGCATTAAAGTTGGTGAAACGTAAATTATAATAAATCTGTGCTAATGATGGAGCACGGAAACCTGTGCTTGCAGAACCTCTTAAATTAAAGTGTTCGCCGAGTTTTAATCTAGAGGCTAATTTTCCATTTACTGTACTTCCAAAATCACTGTAGTTTTCAAAACGAACGGCTGCATTTACCATTAAATCTTTAGTTATATCCAATTCGCCATCAGCATATAATGAGAAATTGGTACGGCTTTCATTTACTTCATTTGCAGGGCTGTAGCCAGGAAAACCTTGCGAGCTTCCAGGTCTAGGATTTCCTGAAATAGGATCAATTGGTGCACTCTGGGTGGTCGGATCAGTAATAGGTTGGCCATTGGTGTCGTAAGTAGTATATGATCCTTCTTCGCCAGCAAAGATTTCAAATTTTTCTACTCTAAATTCGGTTCCGAAAGCAATATTAAAGCCTTCAAGGACACTATCATAGCTTTTAGAAATATCAAAATTAGTGGTGTTTTGAAGCAAACTATGGCCTCCAGCATCAAACTCATGAGGAGATTTTTCTTCTAGGGAAGCATTTATTGTTCCTTTAATATCGTATTGAAATTTATTTTTTCCAAAAGTATTACTCAAATCAAATTTCCATCCTCCCGTAGATTCTGTTTTGATTCCGGCAGCCACAGAATTATCATTAATTTTTGATGTAATTCTTGGCGTGTAGCCTCCAGGATAAACTGATTCTACCACTCTTTCTCCATCGTTTCTGGTAAAAGCATAAGCATCTGTGTCTCTGAAATTACTTCCTCCAAAAGCGTAAAACTCTGTTTTGTCTGCAATCGGAATAGAAAGATTGGCGAATAAATTTACTCCGTGCATACTTGCATCTCCAAAACCTTTTCTAAAATCATAAGCAGGTCTTAAGGTTTTATTTTTGTTCAAAAACTCACCTGTAAAGTTTGCATAACCGCCTTTAGTTCCTAAAGCAACTCCGTAATTAGCAGCAACTCTCACAGAACCACCGTCAAAATCCTGATCTTTTCCGTATGAATTTCCGTTTCCATCTTTATCTAGTCTAAAACCTTTTGTATTTGGTGTTCCAGGAAGAAAATCGCCTTTCGCCTTTGTGTTGAAAGCACCGTAAGTTACAGATCCCGTTAATTCGTTTACATTATCGTTTGTAATGATATTGATTACTCCCGCAATGGCATCAGAACCATATTGCGCCGAAGCCCCGTCGCGTAAAATCTCGATCCTTTTAATAGAAGCAGCCGGAATTGCATTCAAATCTGTTCCTGTGTTTCCACGACCTCTTGTTCCAAATAAGTTAATTAAAGACGATTGATGCCTTCTTTTTCCGTTTATTAAAACCAAAGTCTGGTCTGGTCCCATACCTCTTAATGAAGCGGGATCTACGTGATCGGCACCATCAGACCCCGATTGTTTGTTGGCATTAAAAGACGGAGCTACATATTGAAGTAATTGATTAATTTCAATTTTACCACTTTGTGTCGTAACATCTTTTACACTAATAACGTCAATGGGAACAGCAGAATTTACAACAGTTCTCTTCGTGCTTCTGGATCCTGTAACAACAACGTCACTTAAAACTTGACCTTCACTTTCGCCTAAAACTACATTGATTTTGTCGACAGAAGCTACTTTTTCGACTGTTGCGAATCCTACATAACTGAAAATTAAAGTAGCGCCTTCTTTTACTTTTATTTTATAGCTACCTTCAAAATCGGTAGAAACACCATTTGAAGTTCCTTTTTCGACAATATTTACACCAGGAAGCGGTGCACCGGATTTGTCTTTTACAATACCCGAGACTTCTTTTTGTGCAAAAAGAAACGCTGAATTCAGCAGAAATAGTAATAATGCAATCTTTTTCATGGCATTTGGTTTTTTGGTTTGTTTTTTGTTGATTAGTTTTATAAAAGTACTTTTTTTTAACAAAAAATTAGTAAAGTGTTTAAAAATTTTTAAGATTAGGGCTAAAATTATATTATTGAACATTTTTACTTCGTGCAAGAGCTATTAAATCTTATATTTGCAAAATTTTAAAGCCAAAAAATATCATTTTGGCAGAAATAAAGAAAAACATGTAAATCATAATACATTAAATAACAGGGTTTAATGTTGCAGACCTTTTAAAGGGTCGAATAAATAAATAGAAACAAACAGATGAAAGCAGGAATTGTAGGATTGCCAAATGTTGGAAAATCAACATTATTTAATTGTTTATCTAATGCAAAAGCGCAGAGTGCTAACTTTCCGTTTTGTACAATCGAGCCAAATATTGGTGTTGTAAACGTTCCAGATCCAAGAATCAACAAATTGGAGGAATTGGTAAAACCAGAGCGCGTTCAAATGGCAACTGTAGATATCGTAGATATTGCAGGTTTGGTAAAAGGAGCAAGTAAAGGGGAAGGTCTTGGAAACCAGTTTTTAGGAAACATTAGAGAGTGTAATGCTATTATTCACGTTTTACGTTGTTTTGATAATGATAATATTGTACACGTTGATGGAAACGTAAATCCAATTCGTGATAAAGAAACTATCGATATCGAATTGCAGCTAAAAGATTTAGAAACTGTTGAAAAACGTTTAGAAAAAGTGAAACGTGCTGCAAAAACAGGAAATAAAGAAGCTCAAGCTGAAGAGGCTTTACTAAATAGAATTAGAGAGGCTTTGTTACAAGCAAAATCTGCTAGAACAATTGTACCTCAAAATAATGATGAAGAAGTTTTAATGGAAGCTTTCCAGTTAATTACAGCTAAACCAGTTTTATATGTTTGTAATGTAGACGAAAGTTCTGCAGTAAACGGAAACAAATATGTAGATCAAGTTCGCGAATTAGTAAAAGACGAAGAAGCTGAAGTTATTGTTCTTTCAGTAGGAGCGGAGGCAGATATTACAGAATTAGAAAGCTACGAAGAGCGTCAGGTTTTCCTTGAAGATATGGGATTAGAAGAGCCAGGAGCTTCAGTTTTAATTCGTGCAGCTTATAAATTGTTAAAACAGCAAACGTACTTCACAGCTGGTGTAAAAGAAGTTCGTGCTTGGACAATCAATATTGGAGCAACTGCACCACAAGCAGCGGGAGTTATTCATACTGATTTCGAAAAAGGTTTCATTCGTGCAGAGGTAATTTCATATGATGATTACGTTCAATACGGTTCTGAAGCAAAAGCAAAAGAAGCTGGAAAATTCAGAGTTGAAGGAAAAGAATATATTGTAAAAGATGGTGATGTAATGCATTTCCGTTTTAACGTTTAATCTTTTTTAGAGAAAAGAAGAAAGAACAAAGAGAATAGACTAAAACTGCTGGAGAGATTCAGCAGTTTTTTTATACCCAAAAATCAAAGTTCTGTTTTGTCAGGCTGAGCGAAGTCGAAGCCCACGCAAAGATTGTCTGATACTTTTCGGAGCTTCTTGTGTGTCCTTCGATTACGCTCAGGATGACAAAAATAAGAATAAAAAATCCGTTTAAATCTGTGCTTTCGCGAAAGCGAATCAGTAAAATCTGCGTACCATTTTCAGGAAACAAAATTTTTGGCTTAAAAATTGGTTAGAGAAAAGTTAACCAATTACTAATCTAAAATCAACCAATAAAAATGCTAAAAAAATCTTTTAAAATTCTAGGCTGGACACTTTTCGGAATTTTCAGTTTTCTTGCTCTGTACATTACTTCTGTTTTAATTATTTCTAAAATTACAGTCAACTCCGATATAGCAAAAGTCGAAGAACAAAATGCTATTCCGATTTACATTCTTTCAAACGGAGTGCATACGGATATTGTAGTTCCAATTAAAAACGAAGTTAAAGATTGGCGAAACGAAATTCAATTCAGTCAAACTCAATCAAAAGATTCGTTAATGAATTATATTGCTTTTGGCTGGGGCGATAAAGGATTTTATCTCGAAACGCCAGAATGGTCAGATTTAAAAGCCAGTACAGCCTTCAAAGCCGCTTTCGGAATCAGTTCATCTGCGGTGCATGCTACATTTTTTAAACAATTAAGAGAAGGAGACGACTGCAAGCGTATTTTGGTTTCAAAAGAAGATTATCAAAAGTTAGTCACTTATATTTCAGATAGTTTCAGCGATCCAGTTCGTCCACAATGGATTGAAGGCCACAGTTATGGTAAAAAAGATGCTTTTTATGAAGCTAAAGGAAGTTATAGCCTTTTCTATACTTGTAACACTTGGGCAAATAATGCTTTAAAAGCAGCCAATCAAAAAGCAAGTTTGTGGACGGTTTATGATAAGGGGATTTTTTGTCATTATAAATAAACATGGAAAAAATGTAAAATTCCATTAAAAAGCAAGAATTCAAGAGTTTTCATTATTGCGTAAATTTGAGAGAATATCAAATAAGCAGCACATGAAAATCAAAAATATATTCTCCAAAACTTGGTTTCTCTTAAAGAATACCTTTTTAGAATTTAACGATGATAACGCCATTAAGTTAAGCGCTGCATTGGCGTATTATACCATATTTGCGTTACCACCTTTATTAATTATTATTATCACAATTTGCGGTTTCTTTTTTGGAGAAGAAGCGGTGACTGGAGAATTGTACGGACAAATTAATGGTTTGGTAGGTAATGGCGCTGCTACTCAAATTCAGGAAGCTATTAAAAATGTGCAATTATCTGGCGATAATGTTTTTGCAACCGTTTTTGGAATCGTAATGCTATTAATTGGAGCCTCGGGAGTTTTTGCCGAAATACAAAGTTCTATTAATTTTATTTGGGGACTTCGTGCAAAACCAGATAAAGGCATTAAGAAATTTATTCAAAATCGATTAATGTCATTCTCTATGATTGCTTCAGTTGGGTTTTTAATGCTAGTCAGTCTTTTTATAAGTACAACCTTAGATTTACTTAGTGCACGTTTAAAAGTCTATTTTCCAGAAAGTACCGTCTACCTATTTTACATTGTAAACGTGGTCATTGTTTTAGCCAGTATTACACTTCTCTTTGCTATAATTTTTAGAACATTACCAGACGGAAAAATAAAATGGAAAGATGCTTTTATAGGATCAGGAGTTACGGCAATACTTTTTATGATTGGTAAATTTGCCATTGGATTTTATTTAGGTAGTTCGACAGTAGCTTCTGTATATGGTGCAGCGGGTTCTGTGATTATTATTCTGGTTTGGGTTTATTATTCGGCAATAATTCTGTATTTTGGAGCAGAATTTACTAAGGTCTATGCAAAGTCTTACGGAGGAAAAATCTATCCTAACGAATATTCTGTAGAAATTGCAAAGGAGATTTATGAAATCGACGAACCAAAAAAAGAACTAATTGAAGAAAAATAACTAAACAAGAAACCATGAAAATTATAGCCTTTGGAGGAAGTAACAGCAAACAGTCAATCAATAAGCATCTAGCAACTTATGCGTCAAGTTTGTTTGAAAATTCAGAAGTTGAAGTTTTAGATCTTAACGATTTTGCAATGCCTGTATTTAGTGTAGATCTTGAAAAAGAAATTGGTCAGCATGAAGTGGCGCAAGCATTTTTAAATAAGCTTAAAGAAGCTGATATTCTGGTTGTTTCAATGGCAGAAAATAACGGAAACTATTCTGTTGCTTTTAAAAATGTTTTCGATTGGAGTTCTAGAATTGAAAAAGATGTTTTTCAACATAAACCAATGTTATTATTAGCAACTTCTCCAGGCGGAAGAGGAGGCGCATCTGTTTTAGGAATTGCCCAGAATCTTTTCCCGCGTTATGGCGCAGAAATTAAGGGAAGTTTCTCATTGCCAGCATTTGGCTCGAATTTTGATTTACAGGAAAATAAAATTTCTAACGTTGAGTTAGATAATGAACTGAAAAACATTATTAAATCAAATTTTTAAATGCCACAAAAAAAGATTGCCCTTATTTTCCTTTTATTAAATATTTTTTCTATCAATTTCATTTTCGCTCAAAAGATTAGCGAAGTCGATAAAATAGTTGCAAAATATCCAAAAAATTTTGACAGCACCGAAAAGTTAGCCGACAGAATCGAGAAAGATTTTGATTCGGATGCTGAGCGTGCACGCGCTATTTATAGCTGGATTGCTTTTAATATAAGATATGATTACAACGCCTATTTGAATCCGCCAAGAGTGCAGGGTTTCAGTTATTCTACAGAAGCCGAAAAACAGCGAAAAATAAAACAATTGAATGATAACCTGATTCAAAAGACTTTTAACTCTAAAAAAGCGGTTTGTGAAGGCTTTACTGCTTTGTATCAGAATTTGGCTGAACAAGTTGGCTTGAAATGCGAAATTGTTAAAGGAGATTCTAAAACAAGACTGGCTGACATTGGAAGAAAAAATACTTCGTCAAACCATGCTTGGAATATGGTTTTGATTAACAAAAAATGGCGCTTGATCGATGTTACTTGGGGTCAAGGCTATTATGATAGTAATAAAGGAAGAATGGTTAATGACTTTAATCCGATTTATTTTGATACCGATCCTGACTACTTTTTTGCCAAACATTTTCCAGATTCTGGATCGTTTTTAGGAGATCGATTAAACAAAGATGATTTCTTAAACGGCCCTTTGATTTATAATAAAACGATCGAAAACGATTATAAAATCAAAACTCCAAGTTCCGGAATAATGGAAGTAAAAAATGGAGATAAAATAACTGTCGAAATTAAAAATGTTTCCAAATCCAATCAGGTTTTTTATTTAAATAAAAAGAATCAACCAGTTAAAGTTCAAAATCCAAAGGAAAAAAGAGGAAGTCTAGAGTTTCAAATTCTTATTGATAGCAATGTTGGTAATTATATCACGATTTTTGTTGACACCGATAGTATTGTGTCTTTTAAAATTGTCTAGAAAATAAGAGTTCATCAATATTTTATCTTTTCTGAAATTGCCGTATCTTAGCGGGAAATGAAAAGAATTTGATGCTATGGAAACAACTTTTTTGAAATCAATTTTAGATAATGATTTCTACAAATTTACAATGCAGCATGCTGTAATAAAGCTTTTTCCAAAGGCAAAAGTCCGTTACGGATTTATAAATCGTGGTAAACATATTTTTCCAGAAGGTTTTGCAGATTTACTTCGCGTTTCTGTAGATTCAATGTCGGATCTTCGTTTAACAAAAGAAGAAAAAAATTATCTGGCTCATTATTGCCCTTATTTAGATCCTACTTATTTAGATTTTTTGCAAGGATATAGTTTTGATCCTTCTGAGGTGCAAATCAGTCAAGAAGGTTCAGAAATCAGTGTTACCGTAGAAGGATTTTGGTATAGAACAATTTTGTGGGAAGTGCCGCTAATGGCATTGATTTCAGAATTGTTTTATAAAGCGAGCCATCTGATTCGCTTAAATGATGAAGCCATAAAGAATCTTACGAAAGAAAAAATTGAAAACTATAATAAATTAGGAGTTTCAGTTTTAGAATTTGGAACCAGACGGCGCCATTCTTATGAAGTTCACGACTTAGTAAATAAAACGTTGAGCAATTATGGTGGGCAAAGTTTTATTGGAACAAGCAATGTGCATTTTGCAATGGTCAATAATAAGCGTCCTTTAGGAACACATGCGCACGAATGGTTTATGTTTCATGCCGCGCAATATGGTTTTCAGGTCGCGAATTTTATAAGTCTCGAAAACTGGACAAAAGTTTATGGCGGTGATCTCGGAATCGCTTTAACGGATACTTATACTACAGAAATATTTTTCAACCAATTCGATAAAAAATATTCTAAGCTTTTTGATGGGGTTCGACATGACAGCGGTGATCCAATTGAGTTTGCCCAAAAAGTAATTGCTCATTATACCAAAATGGGAATTGATCCAAAATCAAAAGTTATTGTTTTTTCAGATTCTTTAAATTACGATAAAGTAAAAAAGATTGTAGATTTCTGTCAGGACAAAATAAAAATGTCATTTGGAATCGGGACAAATTTCACCAACGATGTTGGTCTACCAGCCATGAATATGGTTATAAAATTGACCGATACAAAACCTGACAACATACATTGGCAGGGAGTTGTTAAACTTTCTGACGAAAAAAACAAAAACACAGGAACGCCCGAAATGATTGCGCTGGCAAAACAAGTACTGGGAATCAAATAGTATTTTTTTGCTGAAAAAGCAGTTTTTTATAATTTTAGTGTTTGTTTTATTTTAAAATCAATTGAAATAGAATTTAAACTGTTATTATTCATAACAAAAAAGAAATACGCTTTTATTTTTTACCGATAAATGGTACATTAGCCAAAAATCCTAAATTCATTTATGCTAGAGCAAAATCAATACAACGAAGATAATATTCGTTCACTCGATTGGAAGGAACATATTCGTATGCGTCCTGGTATGTACATCGGGAAATTAGGGGACGGATCATCACCAGATGATGGTATTTATATTCTTTTAAAAGAGGTTTTAGACAACTGTATCGATGAGTTCGTTATGGGTGCCGGAAAAACTATCGAGGTAAGTATTAAAGACAAAACAGTTTCTGTTCGTGATTACGGACGTGGAATTCCATTGGGTAAAGTAGTCGATGTAGTGTCGAAAATGAATACTGGTGGAAAGTACGATTCTAAAGCTTTCCAGAAATCGGTTGGTTTGAATGGTGTCGGAACAAAGGCAGTAAATGCTTTGTCTAATTATTTCCGTGTAGAATCGGTTCGTGATGACAAACAAAAAGCAGCTGAATTCTCTGCTGGAAATTTGGTTCTAGAAGAAGACGTTATCGATACAACAAAACGTAAAGGAACAAAAGTAATTTTTACTCCAGACGAAACGATTTTCAAAAACTATAAATTCCGTTTAGAATATGTAATCAAAATGGTTAAAAACTATTGTTATTTGAACAATGGTTTGACTATTATTTTCAACGGAGAAAAATACTATTCAGAGAACGGACTTCGTGATTTATTAGAAGAAACGATCAATGAAGACGATTTGGAATACCCAATTATTCATTTAAAAGAGCATGATATCGAGGTTGCGCTTACACACAGTAAAACGCAATACAGCGAAGAATATCACTCTTTTGTAAACGGTCAGAACACAACACAAGGAGGAACGCACTTAGCGGCTTACCGTGAAGCGGTTGTAAAAACAATTCGTGAGTTTTACAATAAGAATTTCGAAGCATCAGATGTTCGTAAATCTATTGTAAGTGCGATTAGTATTAAAGTGATGGAACCAGTTTTTGAGTCTCAGACCAAAACAAAATTAGGTTCTACAGATATGGGTTCTGATGATGGAACTCCAGCAGTTTCTGTTCGTACTTTCGTTAACGATTTCATCAAAACCAAACTGGATAATTACCTTCATAAAAATCCAACAACTGCCGAAGCTTTGTTGCGAAAAATTCTGCAGGCAGAACGTGAGCGTAAAGAATTATCTGGAATTAGAAAACTGGCGACAGATCGTGCTAAAAAGGCAAATCTTCACAATAAAAAATTAAGAGATTGTCGTGCGCATCTTCCAGATACCAAAAACCCAAGAAACTTAGAAAGCACACTTTTTATTACCGAGGGAGATTCGGCTTCTGGATCGATTACAAAGTCGCGTGACGTTAATACACAAGCGGTTTTCAGTTTGCGTGGTAAGCCTTTGAATTCATACGGAATGACGAAAAAGATTGTGTATGAAAACGAAGAATTCAATTTACTGCAAGCAGCGCTTGATATTGAGGACGGATTAGAAAAGTTACGTTACAACAACATCGTAATCGCAACCGATGCCGATGTCGACGGAATGCACATTCGTTTGCTTTTGATTACGTTCTTTTTGCAATTTTTTCCAGAATTAATCAAAGAAGGGCATTTGTATATTTTGCAAACACCTCTTTTTAGGGTTCGTAATAAAAAAGAAACTATTTATTGTTACTCTGAAGAAGAAAGAAAAGACGCCATTGAGAAACTGAAACCAAAACCAGAAATCACCCGATTTAAAGGTTTGGGAGAGATTTCGCCAGATGAGTTCAAAAACTTCATTGGAGACACCATTCGCCTTGATCCGGTTATGATGGATAAACACACTTCGATTGAGCAATTATTGTCTTTTTATATGGGTAAAAATACACCAGACAGACAAGAGTTTATCATCAAGAATTTGAAGGTGGAGATTGATGAGTTGGAGGAGGTATAAGAATTTTTAGAATAACAAATAGTGTCAGACGGTCTTCAAAATAAAGTTATTTTCCAGCAAGTTGCCGAGCTACTGCAAAATGCCCGACAACAGGTTTTGCGTACCGTAAATTCAACAATGACAATTACCTATTTTGAAATTGGAAGAATTATTGTTGAAGAAGAGCAAAATGGAAAAGATAGGGCTAAATATGGGAAACAGCTCTTACAAACTCTTTCTCAGCAGTTGACAAAAGAGTTTGGTAAAGGTTTTTCAGTTGATAATTTAAGTAATATGAGAAAGTTTTATTTGACTTTCTCAATTTCCGAGTCACTGACTCGGATTTTACAAATTCAAAAAACGCAGTCGCTGACCGCGGAATTCAAATCTGAAAAAACGCAGACAGTGTCTGCGGAATTTAATAAAGTAGATTATCAAACTTTGGCTTCATTTTTTAAATTGACATTTACCCATTATGTCTTTTTAATGCGAATTGAAGATGAAAAAGAAAGACGCTTTTATAAAATAGAATCTGAAAAAAATAATTGGAGTGTTCGGGAGTTAAAACGTCAATATGATACGGCACTTTACACAAGATTGGCTTTAAGCAGAGATAAAGAAGGAATTTTAAAGCTTTCAGAGGAAGGTCAGATTATCGAGAAACCAAAAGATATTATTAAAGATCCTTATATTCTTGAATTTTTGGGATTACCAGAATTACATCAATATTCAGAATCGCAGTTAGAAGAAGAAATCATTAGTAAACTGGAGCATTTCTTATTAGAATTAGGCCATGGTTTCACTTTTGTAGCTAGACAGGAAAGAATTACTTTTGATGATAAACATTTTAGAATTGATTTAGTTTTTTACAATAGAATACTGCGATGTTTTGTTCTCATAGATTTAAAAATAGGCGAATTAAAACATCAGGATTTAGGCCAGATGCAAATGTATGTCAATTATTACGATAGAGAAATGCGATTGGAAGATGAAAACAAAACTATCGGAATTGTGCTTTGCCAGACTAAAAGCGAAGCAGTGGTAAAATATACTTTGCCAGAAAACAATGAGCAGATATTTGCAAGTAAATATAAGACCGTTTTACCAAGTGTTGAAGCTTTAAAAGAACTACTCGAAAAGAAATAGAATTATAATTAGAATATAATTAAATGAAAGACGAAGAAGACGATAACATAATTCCAAACGACGAGGAGAATAATCAGGATGAAAACCAAATTGATGACAATCAAAATGGAGATGATGAGATTATCGACGTAGATGCTAGACATTTTGAAGGGCAGCATTTTTACGAAAATCAGGAAGAAGAAGGCGAAGACGTTATTACGAAAGTAACCGGAATGTACAAAGACTGGTTCTTGGATTACGCTTCGTATGTAATTTTGGAACGTGCAGTTCCTGCTATCGAGGACGGATTTAAACCTGTTCAGCGTCGTATTATGCACTCTTTAAAAGAGTTAGATGATGGTCGTTATAATAAAGTTGCCAATGTTGTTGGTCACACCATGCAGTATCACCCACACGGAGATGCAAGTATTGGTGATGCAATGGTGCAAATTGGTCAGAAAGATTTATTAATTGACTGTCAAGGAAACTGGGGTAATATTTTAACGGGCGATGGAGCAGCAGCTTCGCGTTATATTGAGGCACGTTTATCTAAATTTGCTTTGGAGGTTTTATATTCTCCAAAAATTACCGATTGGGGAGTTTCGTATGATGGTCGTCGTGCAGAACCCAACAATCTTCCGGTAAAATTCCCATTGCTTTTAGCGCAGGGGGCAGAAGGTATTGCAGTTGGTTTATCAACAAAAGTTTTACCGCATAACTTCAACGAGTTAATTGATGCTTCAATAAAAATCTTAAAAGGAAAACCGTTTACGCTTTATCCTGATTTTATGACGCAAGGTATTGCCGACGTTTCCAATTACAACGACGGAATGCGTGGCGGGCGTGTGCGTGTGCGTGCTAAAATTTCGCAATTAGACAAAAATACATTGGTGATTACGCAGATTCCGTTTTCGACCAATACCTCGAGTTTAATTGATAGTATTTTGAAAGCCAATGAAAAAGGTAAAATCAAAATCAAGAAAATCGAAGACAATACCGCTGCCGATGTTGAAATTTTAATTCATCTTTTCCCTGGCGTTTCTCCAGATAAAACTATTGATGCTTTATTTGCTTTTACCGCTTGTGAAACATCTGTAGCGCCTTTAGGATGTGTTATCGAAGATAATAAACCGTTGTTTATCGGTGTTTCTCAAATGTTGAAAATTTCAACAGAAAGAACAGTCGATTTACTTCGTCAGGAATTAGAAATTCAGTTAGAAGAATTAAAAAATAAGTGGCACTTTTCTACTTTGGAGAAAATCTTCATTCGTGAAGAAATGTATATTGACTTCAAATTGTATGGAGACAGAGAATCACTTTACAAATATTTATACGATCGTTTTGAGCCTTTCAAAAAATCATTCGTTAGAGAAATAAATGACGACGATTTACAAAGACTGACTCAAATCCCGATGATTCGTATTACGCGTTTCGACTCTGATAAAGCGGATGATTTAATTGCTAAGTTGGAAGACGAAATGAAAGAAGTAGAGCATAATCTGGAACATTTAACAGATTTTGCCATTGCTTATTTTACGAAATTAAAAGAGAAATACGGAAAAGGCCGTGAACGCCAAACAGAACTTCGTGTTTTTGATAACGTTGAAGCTACAAAAGTGGTTTTAAGAAACACAAAACTTTACGTAAATCGTGAAGAAGGGTTTGTTGGAACAAGTTTAAAGAAAGACGAATATGTAGGCGATTGTTCTGATATTGATGATGTTATCGTGTTTTTAAGAGACGGAACATTGATGATCACAAAAGTAGATGCCAAAACATTTATCGGAAAAGACATTATACACGCTGCAGTTTTTGATAAAAACGATAAACGCACCATTTATAATATGATGTACCGCGATGGTAAATCGGGACCTTCTTATATAAAACGTTTTAATGTTACAGGTGTAACACGTGATAAAGCTTACGATTTAACTAATGGAACAAACGGTTCTCAGGTCGTTTATTTTTCACATAATCCAAATGGAGAAGCTGAGGTTGTGACTATTTTGCTTCGTCAGGTTGGAACGATTAAGAAATTGAAATTTGATATTGATTTTGCTAATTTAGCGATTAAAGGACGTGGTTCTAAAGGAAACTTGGTTACCAAATATCCAATTAAGAAAATCGAATTAAAAGAAAAAGGAATTTCGACTTTACTGCCAAGAAAAGTTTGGTTTGATGATACAGTAAAACGTTTAAATGTTGATGCAAGAGGAGAATTATTAGGCGAATTTAAACCAAGTGATAAAATATTGGTAATTAGTCAATCGGGTAAATTGAAGGTTATTATTCCTGAATTATCGACTCATTTTGATGAAGATATGATCGTTCTGGAAAAATGGAAACCTAAAAAACCAATTTCTGCAATTTATTATGATGGTGAAAAAGAGCGCTATTTCTTGAAACGTTTCCTTGTAGAAAATGAAGGTAAGGAAGAAAGCTTTATTACCGATCACCCGAATTCGCAGTTAGAGATTGTTTCTACAGATTATCGTCCGGTTGCACAATTGGTTTTTGCCAAAGTAAAAGGGGTTCAAAAAGATGATTTACATATTGATGTGGAAGACTTTATAGCCGTAAAAGGTTTCAAAGCATTAGGAAATCAGTTGACAACAGATAAACTAAAGCAGGTAAACTTATTAGATCCGCTTCCTTATGAAGAACCTGTTGAAGAAGTTCCTGAAAGACCAGAAATTTCAGAAGACGATCCAGTCGAAACAGAATTAGATGACGATGGCCAGATAGGCTTGGTTTTAGAATAAAAAATAAAAAACGCTAAGATTAATTTCTTAGCGTTTTTTTATAGATGGATTCTTCGATTAATTTTCGACAGGAACAATTTCTTCTTTAATCCATTTGACTTCGTTATTCTCAATAATTACCGTAACGATATCGCCATCTTTAACTTCTCCAGAAATTAGCTTCTTTGCCAAAGGCCTTCTCAAGTGGCTTCTAATAATGCTTTTAATTGGTCTTGCTCCATATTTGGCATTAAATCCGTTTTCGGCGAGATAAGTTTTAGTCTCAATCGGAATTTCGACTTCGACATTGATGTTTTTCAATAAGTCCGTAAATTCTTTTTTAAGATGTATTTCAAATATTTTAAGAGCATTTTCTTTACTAAGTGGAGCAAACGGAATAATTTCAGTTAATCTTCCTAAAAACTCAGGTCTGAAATAATTTGCCATAATTTCCATTAAAGAAGTCGAACTCGGAATTTCGCCGCTGTTAAAGGTTTCTACAATGTGATCTGCTCCAATATTGGATGTGAAAAGGATAATAGCATTCGAAAAATCACCTTCTTTTCCTAAACGATCATGGAGTTTACCTTCGTCCATAACTTGCAAGAAGACATCAAAAACAGATGGATGCGCTTTTTCAATTTCATCAAATAAAACAATAGAGTAGGGCTTCTGTCTAATTTTGTTGACTAGCAAACCACCTTCTTCATAACCCACATATCCTGGAGGCGCACCGTATAGAAGAGCTGCAGAATGTTCCTCTTTAAATTCAGACATGTCAAATCTGATAATTGCATTTTCATCTTGAAAAAGAAATTCAGCTAAACTTTTGGCTAATTCTGTTTTTCCAGTTCCTGTTGGACCTAAGAAGAAAAAAGATGCAATTGGTTGACCTGCCTTACTTAAACCTGATCTTGATTCTAAAATAGAACCTGCAACCGTGGCAATGCAATGATCTTGTCCGATCACCCTCTTGCTTAAAACCTCTTCAATTGTGTTAAGTTTATTTTTTTCTTCTTCGTTTAACTTGCCTGCCGGAATTCCGGTCTTTTGTGCAATTATAAGAGACAAATCAAAAGCCTCAATATGAACACGTTTGTCTAAAGCTCTCTTTTCGATTATTTGCAGTAGGTTTTCAATATGAGCGATGATAACATCAGAAGATTCAAATATTTTAGGATTATTCTCCTCATCAGCAAGCATTAAAAAAGCAGTTTTGTTTGCTAAATCGGTTAAAAACCAATTGCATTCTTTAATTAATTGTTCTTCAGATAAGCCCTTTTCATTTTGTTTAAGAGCTTCCAGTTTGCTAACAAGCGCAACTTTTTCTTTTAAAAAAGTTTCACCAGAAGTTTTTAGAACAGACATTGTATGGTCAATCAGATTTATAGCTGATTCTGGTAGACTTTTTTCTTTTAAATACCTTTTAGATAATCGAATAGATTCAGAAATCGTTTCGTCATCAATTTGTATTTTATGATGTTCCTGATATGTTTTTATTGATTCGCGGATCATTCGAAACAAGGTTTCATCATCAGATTCTTCCAGTTTCACAATTTCAAACATGCCCGAAAGCCCTTGCTCTTTTTCAATCCTTTTTGTAAATTCATCAATTGTCGAGGTTGCAATAATGTTTAAACCTTTTGCCAACTCGCCTTTTAAGACATTCGAAACTCCAGAATCTCCGCCATTTTTATCTAAAAGAGTATGTATCTCTTCTATAATTAAAATTGCTTTTGGAAACTGTTTTAACTCCTGAATACAGTTTTTTAAACGGTCTTCAATTTCTCCTTTGTACGAAGCGCCAGCAATTAAAGAAGATAAATCCAGTTCGAATAACTGCACTTTGTCTAATACGTCTGGAATTTTATTATTAATGACATTTTCGACCAGAGCATCAATTAAAATGGTTTTTCCAATGCCACGATCACCAATTAGCAATACATTGGGTTTAGAGAAACGGCATAAAATTTCTTTAATAGTATTTAATTCGGCTTCACGGCCTATTGCAGGTATTCTTTTCTTGTTCTTTTCAAGATTTTTATGAATGCAGTATTTGCCCAAAAAGCCTTTTTTAACTTCTTGTTTGACCGCGTTATTATTTTGTGGAATAACAATCTGATCCTCCAATAGTTCATTTCTGGAAATAGGATATGATTTCATCTGGTCAAAATTGAAAGCTACACCAGGCGAACTGATGGCAATTACAACAGCATAAAGGCTAATTTCGTCTTCATTTAATGCTATTCGAACAGATTCAGATTCCTTTATAATTTCGTCAATGAGATCGTGTGGTTCAGCATCAAAAACATTAGTCGTTTTAGGTTCTTCTTCAATTCGTACTTCAGCCCATTCATCAAGATAATAGACATCTTTACCCATAGCTTCTAGTCGTTTTAAAAGCGATAAATCTCTATTTAAAATAGCTTTTAGCAAATGAGGAGCCGAGTAATACTTGTTTGAATTGGTTTTAGCAATCTTTTTAGCAATTTCTAATGCGCTTAACAGCTCTGTACTGAAAATGTTTTTTTCTTCTTCCATATCCAATTTAATCTTTAGACCATATCAAATACTTTTTTACTTTGTAGCTGATATTTAGTCCTTTAATGCAGTTAGTTTGTTTGTCTTTGTTTAAGCGTATTGATTCGATTTTAATCTTCTTCCCTTTAACAGAGGCGCATAATTGCGCAAAAGTCAATAAATCTGCGTCATTTTTTACAACTGGAATATCAAGATCATCACATAAAAATTCGGCAAAATCATCTTTTACTTTACTGCCTTCAGCCACTTTTTTAAATAAAATCTCAAACTGATCTTCAGACATTTTAGGTGCTTTTTTGACTGTGGCAGTACTGTCTTTTATTGTTTTTGCTTTAGGAGCAACGGGTACGTACTGCAACATTTCTTCCAGAGGATCTTTTTTTACAGAACCGCGAGGAAGCGCAAAAGCTTCTGCTTTTTTCTCAAATTCATACGAACTAACATCCAACGGATTGGTCTTTTTTATAACTCTTGGATGCACATAAATTATCTTTTTTGCGACACGGCTAAAATCGCCATTTATGACCAGCGTAATTGTTTTTTCACCAGGAGTAATGAAGTTGTAGACTGGGTTTGAAGAAGTCTCATCGATGCCTTTATTTTCACCAAATGCCCATTCCCAAGTCTTGGCATCTTCAGAAATTGACTTAAAATAAGCAGGCTGTCCAACGGTGATAGTTCTAGGTGCAATAATCTTTGGCGTGCCTATTTTATCGGCAGCAAATTTGTCTTTTATAACCAGCTCTTTTGTATGGGTGCAACCACCGTTTATGGTTAGTGTTACATAGTATTTTCCTGGGTTTTTGTAAATATGAAAAGTATGCTTTCTGACATCTTTTTCTGATCCGTCTCCAAAGTCCCAAACCCATGATTTTGCATTAGGAGTTTTATCATAAAATTCTATCGATTCTTCTGATTGCGATTGGTCTGAAAAGATATAAAATTTTGCGTCTTCACAATCGACATGATTAAAAAATTGAACTATAAAGGCAATGATTCCAGCTAATAGCAGGATGGTGAAAAAAAACACAATCCTAATATCGATATTTTTTTGATTCATTTTGAAATTTTGGAATATTTTACTATGTAAGATAATTTTAACAAAAAACGGAAGCAAATGTAGTTTTTATTATTTTAAAAAACTTATATTTTATACTATAAATTTTACAAAAAAGATTTGTATTCTTACAAAATATTTTGTTAGGTTTGTAACCACCTCGTTCCAAAATGTAAATAAATTCATAATAAACGAGTTACGTCCAAAAATGAGAATTTTCTCAAGGTTGAAAAAGGAAAAATGAGCGATAAGTTTGTTTGTAATGTTGCTGAAATTTTAAAAAAAGACCCATTTTGGGAAGTCAATTATTTTTTAATTATCTAAAAAGAGCGTATTAATATTATTTTTTATGAGGCAAATTGTTATAATGATTCTTATGATGCATTTATTTACAGAATGCCATGCTCAAAAATATATTTCCCAAATTCCCTTCAAATATGATTATTCTCTGGAGCTGTTAAAAAAACAGTCTCAAATGACCGAAACAGGTTTAAAGAATAAAACAGTCGTAAATGATAACTCCGAGAATTTAAGCGACGAAGTATTGGCTCTCAAAGAGAAATACTCTATTATTCTGGCTGTAATGCCAAATAAAATCACCAATTACAAATTATACTCCTACATAGATCCTTGGTTGAACACGCCGTATAAAGAGAAAAGCTTTTCTAAAAAAGGAATCGATTGCTCTTATTTTCTACAGTCTTTATACAGTGATGTTTACAAGGTTACTCTTCCTAAAGATCCTGCTGGAATGTGGAAATCTAAATCGATCCAGATTTTTACGGGGAGGAGTTTTCTTGCCGAAGGCGATCTGGTTTTCTTTAGATATGATAAAGATCATCCAATATCTGATGTTGGCTTGTATTTGCATAATGACCGAATTCTGGCTTGTACAGACAAAGGTTTGGCAATATATAATTTCAATGATGAATACTTTCAGTTACGATATATAGGCGCAGGACGAATCAACGAAGATGGAAAGAAAAAGTAAAAAAAGTCTTGAGGAGCTTGCATACGAAATAGAGAGTATTTCCTATGATATAAGGGCAGAAGTTGTTGCTAATGAACTTCTTGAAAATAAAGCCGTGGCACAAGACGAAATCACGATTTCGAACCATGGACAGTTTTCACGAGCATACAGAAGTGATATTCTAGGAGCAGGAATTCAGGACGATAATTACGACAAACAGGAATATCTTAATATTAGGCTGTCGCGAGATAGTATGTATGATGCATTACCTGAGGGTTTTGTTCATAGTTTGACTGAAAATAATGCGGATAAATCTGTAAAACAGATGATTAAGGAGCATAAACACCAGAAAAAGCAAGAAGCAGAAGCTCGTGTTTTTTTTACTCCTTTTGAAAATGAGATTTTTCATTATCGAACTAAAATTGAAAGTGTTGAAAGGAATTTTCTGTATCAGCTGAATGGAAGTAAGCCATTGGAGTTTTTCTATGATTTTTGGGGATTGTCGCACATTTATCCAGAAATTTTAGTTTCAAAGTTTATTCAGCTTTTACCCTATGCGTATAAAATAGTGGGAGATATAGACTTGGCTTGTCATTGTTTGTCTAGTATTATTGAAGAAAAAGTAACTTATACAACGACTACTTCGAAAGAATATAGTGAAGAAGGAGAGCAGATTAAGTTAGGTGAAAATAGATTAGGAGTTGATTTTATTACCGGGAAAAATTACATGGATTATTCGATGAATTTAACCATAAAAATAGGCCCGATAGCGAATAAACCGTATCAGCATTATCTTAAAAACGGCGAGATAAAAATATTTATAGATTGTTTTTGCGAACATTTCTTTCCGATGGAAGTAGAAGTAAAAACAGTTTTATTGATTAATGAAGAAACCGAAGAGTTTAATTTTAGTAAAGAACCTGTGTTAGGGTACACAACACGAATTTAGTAATGGTAAAAAAACATTTATTAGCCCTTATTGATATTAGGCTTATTGTATTTTTAGTAGCGATTATAGCGGTGAGTTTTATACTTACGATGGTATTCAGCGATAAAATAAAAGAATTTGTAGTACAGTATAAAAGAAAATTTTACATCTATGTTTTCTCATTTGTATTGATATATGCCCTTGTTGGTTTTTTGGGCTATAACAAATTATTCACAGAGTTATCAGACGAATTTCGATTTTATCAAATAGCATCACTTTTGTTCGGAATCCTTAATGTTTACCTGTACAGATGGTACTTTAACGAATTCAATAAAAAAGGATCTGTCGGTATAGAATTGTTGTTTTCTTTACTAATAACACTTTACTCAAGCGTATTATTTGTCATTATCTACACGGCATTAAACGGCATTGCCTTGACTTTTTTAATGTGTTCTCACTTCTTGGTATTTATCGTTCCAACAGGAGTTTATGCTGTATTTAATTATATGATGCAGATACCTCCTAAAGAGTATGTTACTTGGAGAATACCCGAAAGAAAAAATCCTTTTCCTGAGATAGAAAACGTTCAAATGAAGGATTTATTACTGATAACATTATTGATTCAGAAAAAAGAAAGCGATACAAAATATACCTCAATTAGATCAAAAGGTCCGGTTAGAATTGATTTTGGCGCTCTATTTTATCATACCGTTTCAGGATATAATGAGCATAATGCGGAAAGTAAAATTGATTTAAAGCATAATGGAGAAAATTACAATTGGGTTTTCTTTTTGCAACCTAAATGGTATCAGACAGCAAAATATGTGGATGCAAAATATACTTTAGGGATGAACGGCATCACTGAAAATTCAGTCATTATTTGTAAAAGACAAAGAGTAAAAGAAATTACTCAAACAAAAAAAGAAGAAAAAGGCAAAGACTTTATGTTTGAACCTAAGATGGAAAATAAAGAAAAAGAGCTTGAAGTTTAACATTTTTTGAGACAATATGTATCATATAGATAAACCTGAAGAGTCAACATACGACAAGTTCCGTACTTACAAGATCAAAAAAGGAGATACACTTGCAAGCGTAGCCAAAGATCTTGGCGTTGAGGCCGATGAGCTTAGGTGGTATCATAATATGTATTGTGAGATTCAAGATTTAATAGAAGCTGATTTTAAAAGTTATTCTCAGTTTTTGATTCTGGCTCCGGAAAAATATATTGAAGAAAGAAAAGAAAAAGAAGAGAAAAAGGGACAAAAAGTAAGTTTAGGAAATGATTATGGTCTACCCTTTTTGCCAGAAAGAATAAATGAAAGATACAAGGTAAAATATACATTTGAGGTTGGAGACCATGTTGATGTCACAGAAATGGCAATAAATGTAAAATGGCTTGCTACAGATAAAAATCGATACCATCTTTTTGAAATTAACAGAAGTAAAATTGTTCATATCAATGGTTTGCCTCCTAGTTCTTTGATTGAGAAACTTGGAGCAAAAAACGCAGAAATGCTTTATCCTCTAAAAATTGTGGTAGACAAATTTGGTAAATGGGTTGATATTTATAATTATGATGAAATTGAAAGTCGGTGGGAAAATTTAAAAAATGAAATTCTGGATTATTACGAAGGCGAATTAACGGAAGCTTATATTGATCATACGGAAAAAACCTTAACAAATTCAGATACTTTATTAAGATCGCTTCGTTCAGATTTTTTTTTCAGGACATTTTTTAATGGAATTTATGTTGGTTATACAGCAGATTATTCATTTAAAAATGAAGTTTCTTTCCCTTTAGAGGAAGAAGTAGAAGCTATTTTTGAAGTTATGCAAAAAATCACTCCTCTTTTAGATGATGATGGTTTTATTAAAATAGGTCAAAAAGGTTCTTATATGGATTCGGGTTTAGGTTTTTTATATGGATATACTCCTTCAAAAGTGAATTATAGCGCTATTTACTTCTTGAATTCGGAAACTTATACAATTGAGAAAATGAATGTAGAATGCAATATTTTATCAGATAAGTATATAAAAAATACTATTAAGATTGAGCTTTTAGAATAATAAGGAAGATAAAAGTTTAAAATCAAGGAATATCAAGGATTGTTTTGACATTAAATGAAGTAAAGTTATGAGTGAAAAACATGTAGTAGTACAAGGAGCAACTTTAAAATGTAAGTTTAGCGTAGAGCCTAAATTGGATACGCTTAAGGTTAAAACACATAGTAGGCATTATGCTAATGATAAAGGTGCTGAAAGCAAACTCATAGCAACCGATAAAGAAATTGGTCAGACACTTGAGAAAAATACTTTTGGAAAATGTAAAATGCAACCTAACGGAAGCGGAGATTACTTGCCATGTCAAGCAGTAATTACTAAATGGAGTGGTTTCTATGAAAAAGTTACATTATCTAACAAAGGAAAAATTTTATTGGAAGACAGTAAAGGAACTTGTCCTATTGGTGGAGCTGACTGTATAGAAGTGGATAAACACGGCCAAAAAGCAGAATTGAACAGACAGAATTTGAAGAATGCTAAATCTGAAGTTTTAAAGCAAATAAATCCAATGGTTGATGTAAAGGAGCTATTCGCAATTGAGCATACAGACGAAGGAATAATATATAGTTAAGAAATAGTTTCATTATTTTCTAAAAGTATAAAAATGGCAAAGGGAGTAAAAAAAATAAAGAGGTTATCAAACAGCTATGAACTTGACAATTATTATAACGCTGGTGAAGTAATTTGTATAAACCCAAATCAAGAGGCTTCGTTTCTCGTTGGTGAATGGTATAGTGAAACCACGGAAGAAGAAAAAAGAAGAAATGTCTCATGGTTATGGATGGATCAGAAAAAGAGAAAAATTTTTAACCAAACAATGAAACCTGCAGGAGTGCCTTATGGTGTTACTATTCCTAGAAAATTATGTGGCTTATATGCCTTCTACTTAGAAGTTGGTTTATATGGTAGACATGATGAAAGAAATACGGGATTATATGTATTTAGTAAATGTGAAAAAAAAATAACTTCTTCTTCTTGGAGTAAAAAAGAAAATACAGCAGATAATAGTGAAATAAATTATGGACATGACCTATTTATCTCATTAGAAGCGGAAGGAGTTAATGGGGAGACACTAACATTGGAGTTATACAGTGAAAAAAAAATAACACGTATAGAAAAAGCAAAAGAAAAATGCATAGATGGAGCTCTTAAGACTAAGTTTAAAACTATGGCTTGTTATAGGGGAGTTCAAGGTTTGCCTAGCGATTTAGAAAAATTTCACATAAAAGTACTCGACAGTAAAGGAGAATATCTTAAAAATGCAAGTGGGAATGACAAAATAATATCTTTTACTATAAAAAATAAAAGTTTAATACAAATACCTGTATTTGAGCCACCAACAAATACAACTCCTTTTACTATTGATAACACTCCTAAAGAGGAAGAAATAAAAACAGAAGGTATTATTACGGCATATTTTGCTAAAGAAGAATTTTCGTTGGAAACAGCAGAGGTTGCTGACCAATTCGAATATAAATTTAAAAATAGAAATGCCAATATTGACAAAGACAAGATTGCTGCCATTATTAAGAAAAATGTAGACCCACAAGTAAAAGCAGATAAAAAATATGCTAAACTTGATGATATTAAAAATGCGCTTACAGAGAGGACTTATGAAAAGGGGGCTTCTATTTCTTTTAATTTGTACAAGTTAGGAGCAAATTATATAAAAATAAACAGTGCTCCTTTGGAAGAGGAAGTATATGTCGTAGCAAAAACATTTTTATTGGACGGCAAAGAAGTATCTATTACAATAAAAGAAAAAGAGACCATTCTGATAGATGCAGATGCAAACGTACCTGTTTTGGAAGCCAAAGAAGATGGAGCAGAACTTGCAACACTAAAAGCAACGGTTGAAAAAGGCATAGCAAAAGTAAAAATAAAGCTTCGCCCAAAAGCAGATGAAGATTTAAAAGAATGGAAAGAAAAACTGCTTAAAGGAAAAAAAGAAGAAGCTTACCGCTATACATTTAAAAACGAAACCGTAATTACAGATAGCAATAAAAAACAATTTGCAGTAATAATACTAAACAATGCAAAAGAAGGAAAACAAGGCAATGCAAAGATAGCAACCGGAAAAACGGCTTTTGCAGATGATGTTGAAAAAGCGTTAAAAAGCGAAACCTACAGCAGTGGTGCCACAATTAGTTTTGATACCTATAAAACACAAGCCGAAAGCCTTTGGTTAAAAGCCGAATGTCAAGGTGAGACTGTTAAACACGAAAAAGAATTTTTGAAAAGAGATGGGGCTTATTTTATAATTGGGAAAAAGTGTGAGTGTGAAGCAAGAATAAGAGCATTCATGAGGGTAATACGCATTGCAGAAGGAACAGGAGAATATATAAAAGGAACTAAACAAGCAAGAGACCCCGAATTAGGATATACAACTTGGTTTAGTGGGGCTGGAAATAACTTTACTTTATCAGATGATCATCCACGAGTAATAAACAGCAATAGTACAAATACGATAAGATCATCAGCTGCTGGTGCTTATCAAATTATGAGTTGGAAATATGATAACCTAAATGGATATACATTAGTATTTAAGGATGGATATTTTCAAAAAAAACTCCCTGAAGAATATATTGAAAAGTATGATAAAGCTAAAAAATACGATGCAAAAGGATTTTCTAAAGAGGCACAAGATAAGTTGTGTGTTGCTATATTAAAAGATGATGCCAAAGTAATAAATGCTCTTCAAAAAAAAGATATTAAGGAAGCAATTTCAAAATCAAGCGGAATATGGGTGAGTCTTCCTGGAGCAACAGCTGGACAACCCACTGCAAAAATGCAAGAGACATTGGATTATTATGAAGAGTTTTTAAAAGATGAATTGGCAGGAAAAAGTAATCTACATATCAAACAAGGGTTTTTGAAAGATTTTGATATTAAATGTAGTTGTGATTTAGGCGATTGTACTGAAGAAAAATGTACTCAGTATGCTGATGTAGTTCCAAATCCTCAAATAAGTACTGATAATGGAGGAAAGAAAAACAATAGATTTAACTCAGCAGGAGGAAGGAAAAACCCACATAGAGGTGTCGATATTTATACTGGAGATAATAAAGTTGATGTTCATTCTTTACTTTGTGGTGAAGTAGTCTTTACAGTGACCTCATTTGCTACAAATGAATACAACTCAACTAGTCTAGGTAATTTAGTTGTTGTAAAATCGAAAGATAAAAATGATGAAGTAGTTTATATAATGTATTGTCATCTAGACTCTGTAAAAGTAGCTAAGAATGATAAAGTTAAGCATAACGATGTAATAGGGATTTCGGGCTCTACAGGTAATGCTGGTTCAGTGTATGAAAATGGAAAATTGATACATGGTATTTCTCCAGAAAATTATCATATTCATATCGAGGCTTCAACCAGCTATGTTGCTGGGACTGCTACTTTTAAAAATGTTGCTTCTTCAAGAGTAAATCCTGAGGATTATATGAAAACTAAATTTGATATTGATGGTGAGAAAATATAGTAAACTAAAACAAATTATAGAAGTAATTCTAATCTTTTTATTGATTATTTCATGTAATGGGCAAGTTTCAAATAAGAAAAATCAGGTTTTAAATGAGGATAAAGAACAAACTAAAAATATAAAAGAACAGCCGCCTGTTGATTTTTTTGACCAAAAATATTTCAATGGTTATAAGATTTCCTTTGGAGATGAAGATATATCAGAACATCCATATCGCTATTATTATAATTATGAAAATAAAGAGATACAGTGGTTTGCTATAAGTTATGTGCCAAAAAACATTTCTTTACATAAATACTGGTCAAGCTATCTTCAGGGTTCGAGCTCAAATGAAGCGACACAAAGTTCAACAATTGAAAAAATAATCAATAAAGATTTGAGTTCATATAACATTTTTGCAGTTTATATACCTAAAAAATATTTGGATATATCAAATGGAGTATCAGAAGAGGCAATGTTTTTTAAAAATAATACAGAGTTATATTTTTATCTATATGATGCATTAGAGAATAAATGGAAATTTCTAAAAAAAACACAAACAAATGCACCATTAATTGGAAAACGTGATTTTTTCAGCAAACAGTTTCCAGAATTATTTTCTTTAAAAAAAGATTTGAGATTAAATGATAACAAGAATATTAGTGAAACAGAAAATATAACTTTATTAAGAAACTTTATTTTTGAGTTCTCAATATCTAAAATTGAAAATGAAGATGGAAACGAAATACAAAAAGTTAAAATAAACCTTAAAAACAAGGAAACAAATAAAATTCAGGTAATAGATTTCACTCCTAAATTATTAGTAACACAATTTGATGGAAGCTCAGCAAATAGTATATCATATTTTGGTAAAGAACAATCAATTATAAAAAGTTATCAAGAAATAGAAGGCGGTCATATGTTGATAGCTTTAGATGTAAATTTTGATGGGTTAGAAGATTTTGCAATAATAAATTATCAGGGAAGTAATGGAGGACCTCAATATGCTTATTATGTTCAAAAAGCAAATAAGCAATTTGTATTGGATTCATATCTAACAGAAAATGTTAGATTTTTTCCATCTGAAATTAATAAAGGTAAAAAAATATTAACAATAATTTATCCTTCGGGGTGTTGCCAGTTTCAAACATCTAAGTTTCAGATTCAATCAAACGGGAAATGGAAAAATACCTATTCGCATTTAGAAAATATTAAATAAGATTTGGTAAATATTTTTAGTTTAGATTCAAAAATTATTTTATTCAAAAAATAGATATAAAGCTCTTTGATATATTGAAAAGAAAAGCCCTAGCTAGCAAAAGCGCAATGCTTTTGTTAGCTGAGGGAATTAAATGAAAAAATATGAAAATGAAAAATTGCATGTATAAAACTTTTTTAAAATCATTTATACTTTTTGGAATAATAGTAAATGGTTGTAAGCAGGAGAACCAATCTTACTCAAAAGAAAATGAAGTAATTATTAAACGGGATGATTCTACAAAGGTCTCTTCAATCGCTGAAAAAAAAGATAGTATTTATGTAAAAAAAGAGATTTCATTTGACATCATTCATTCTTTTAAAGAAGATACTTCTGAAAATTCTTATATATGTTTTGATACGAGACTAACCTATAAGACAGATAATAGCTTTATGCTAACAAAAAAAGAATTTGGAATTACCGATGTTGATTTATCTGAAACAAATTATGAAGGGCCTGGTTTTTCTATGTATTCTTATGAATCTAGCAAGAATAAAGATATAGAAATAATTATCATTGAAGCTTTAGCAGATATTGGTACAAATTGGTATTATGTAATAATATTAAATAAAAAGGATTTAGTTGATAAATTTTACATTAAAGAACCTAGATCAAATTCAGAAATAACTCAGATAAAAGATTTTTTAAGTATTTTTTTTAGTAACGGAACATTAGTATTTAAGTTTAAAAAAGATAAAATAGCTAAATATTCAACAGTTAGCCCTGACTTAAAAAGTGATTTAGAATATGTTTATATTGAAAAAAAACTGAATTTATAAAATGTGATAATACCTAAAATATCTTATTACATAAAAGCTAAACCTAAATGAAGTTTTTTAATAGATCTTGGTAAAGAAAAGAAAACATTAGAATAATAAATGTACTAATGACAAAGACAATGATCACAACGACCATCTACATATACAAGGATATTCGCCAACACTAAAAGAAATTTAAAATGAAATACTTATTATACTTGGTTTTTTTTATTCAATTTCAAAATTGCAAATCCGAAACCAATATTGAGTCAAAAGATTCATCAAATAATGATGTAAAAGTTGAAAAGTTAACTCAAGAAAATTATTCAATAGACTCGATAGATAAAAGTGCCATTGGTAAAAAGATTAAGGAATTGAATAAGATTAAGGAATTAAAAAGCATATTGAAAAATTCCTTAGAGAGACAAATCGAGAGACCCTATATGTTCGATATTTTTGTTTCAAGTAATGATACTCTATTGCAATTTTATGATTATAAATTTTTTGAAATTAATGCGACTAAAATTAAATCATATTTTATAAAAATAGATTATGAAGATGCTGATTTTCAGTGTGTTTTATTGGTTAATGAAAGTTTGAATGTCGAATATAATAGTATGATAGTTTATGAAGAATTAAACTCTGAAGTAAAATATTTGAGAATTAGTGAAATAAAAGCAGACAAACTTTATATTAGTTTTAAAAGTCCTAATACAGTCGAAAACTTATTTTTTCAGTTAAAAGATGGTATGTTTTTAGATTATTTTGACAATCAGTCAGTTGATGAAAAATGGGGTGAAAGGGAAATTTTCGGTCAAAAAGAAATTTTTAAATATCTATTGAAAGGAAAAACAAATAATCATTTAAAAAATGGTTACTGGGTTGAGAAAAGGTATTTATTCGAATATGGCAAAAGTATAATTCAAGATGGATATTATATTAATGAATTAAGAAACGGTGATTGGAATTTTTCTCCTGAAGGTCCAGTAGATATGATAAAGAAATTTGATAAAGGGAGATTTATTTCACAATCATATCCTTAAAAAAATAAATAAATAATACGATTTTAAAGTAAAGAAAGCTCCTTGACATATTGAAAAGAAAAGCCCCAGCTAGCAAAAGATTTTTTCTTTTGTTAGCTGAGGGAATTTATAAATTAAATAAAATGAAAAAAATATTAAGTTTTGCAATTTTGACTTTATTGTTTGTAAACTGTAAAGGAGATTCAAAAATCAATGCCAGTCTAGGAAAAGACTTAAAAGAAGATTCAATACAAATAGCTTCTAAATTAGAATCAAGTCAAGACAAAGAGTTAAATGATAAAAGTTTAGCAGGGAATTATTGGTCATTTTATAAAATTTCTGAAAATTCTATCTCAGGAACATCTAAAATGACGAAAGATGAAATTGTAAGTCAATTTAAAAATGTTAAAATAGAAATTGATGAAAAGAAAGTAAAAATAGGAGAATTATGTATTTATGATTATTATAAAAGTAATAAAAGCCTAACAGAATATTATGAAAGTACTAAAACGGCTAAACTGTATGAGGATATATTTGTAAAAAACAAAATAAAGTTTGGCAATGAAATTACGGTTTATCAATCATTATATCCTGAAAAGGCTTGTGAAATTCCTTGGGACGAATTAATTATTGCTGATAATACAATTATTATAACATTTGATGATTATCTGGTGTTTTTTAAAAGGCAAAATGGCAATTATCAAGATGATTGTTATTCAAAGACTAAGATTACAAATTTACCTATAACAAATAAAATTATTAATGGTAATAATGTATGGAATCAACTAGATTGTAATATAGCCAATTTAGACAATAAAGATTATTTAAGATTACCAGACATAAAAGATGTTAAGGTTTTTATTTTAGCAAATTTCAATTTTGATGATTTTACCTATACGTTAGTAACCATAAAAAATGATAAAATTATTACAAAGCAAGATATTGGTTTTGCTAAAGATATTGATGAACCAAATACAATATCTGAAATAACAGAATTTGAAATAGATCAAGATTATGTTTTTGTGATAAATACTAAATCAAAAAGCGGTGAAGATTTAAAAATCAAAAACACAGAGCGATTTAAAATAGATGAAAATGGCTTAATTGTAATTATTAAATAATTAAAATTTGTTATACAACTTTTTTAAAATATTGAAAAAAGGCTCGACTAATAAAAATTTGAAAAATTAATGATACTTATAGTTTAGATGGTAATGAAAATAATGTTTAATTTTTTAATAATAGCTCTGCTAATTTCTTGTACTGGAAAACCAATAAAAAGTAATGATAAAAGTGTAGAAAAAATAAATTATTCGAACAAATCAATCTCGAATAATGATAAGGAAAAATTTACAGATAATGGTTTAATAGATACATTAACTACAATGATTGCAGAATACGGTGGAATTAAATTTTACACTGAAGATAAATTAAGAGGTGATGGTGTAGTTCAATTATTAATCGATATGGATATCGAAATTTTAAATTTTGATAAAACTGTATTTGGAAGTATAAAATTAAATAGCAATGTAGAAGAACCTTTTGATATAAAACTACCAAAAAGTGTTGTTGCAAGGGAGTTGATTCCAAATGTTGAATATAGAATATTCTGCTTCGATGCAGAACAACCTGAAAGCGATAATAATTTTTTAATTATTTATATAAATAAAGAAAAAAGATTAATTAGTAAACAGAGAGTTAAATATAAGTTTAGTTCATGGGAAGCATATGCAAAGACAGCTTTTGTTCACCTGACGCCAAAAGTTAAAAATAGTTCGAAAGAGGAGAAGCTATATTATTATGAAGTACTTCAAGTAAAAGGAGATTCTATGAAGATTAAATCTGTTTCTAAAACGTCCTGTGATTATGTGGAAGAATATAAAGATGTTACGAAATGGATAAAATGGAAAGACAACTCATATAAGTTTATCGCATTTGATTTTTGTAATTAGAATAAAAAAAACATTACAACAATTAATGAAGTTTTAAATCTAAATTATAAATCAAATAGGGAAGTTGAAAATCAGGCTCAATGCGCACAATTGTATCTATTTAACCCGTAAAATCTTGTTATAATAATAGAGCTAACAGTAATAATCAAAATCTAACCAAAAAAAAGAGGAGTTAAAAATTCTCATTTCAAAATAAAAACTAATAGAATTATGATAGAAAAATTAAGTCATTTTCCCGTAAACTGGATTGATGGGATGAAGATAAATAAGAGTCATTTTTTATCTATTCAGGACAACGTTTCTGAGTTGGTAAACGATGCAATTGGTATTCATACCACACCAATAAGTTATGGGTTGTTGGATTCTGGAAACCAAAATAAAGAAACTACAAAAATTACTTTAGGAATCGACAATCACAAACTGCTTCGTGTTCGAGTAGAAGAGTGCCACGCTATAACGCCAAACGGATCAAGAATCGAAATCAGTAAAAGCAATACCGATACATTAGATCTTCAGGTTCCGTATCCAGAAGACACTTATGAAATAAAAGACGGAGAACAATTGGTGTTATTAGCCTGTATATCGGTTAATTCAAAAAAGAGAATTCCTTTTGGCGAGCCAGATCCAGATGAGGTTCCGCCAAGATATCCGTATACACAGCCAGAATACAAATTGCATTTAATTAAAGCTGAAGAATTCCGCTCAGGAATTGGGTATGGCGGTTTTTACTTGGCAATAGGTAAAGTGCTTATTGGAGACACTACAGTTTTAGATGAAGATTATATTCCGCCATCAGTGACAGTGGCTTGTCATCCAAAATTAGTTGACATGCAGGCACAGATCGCCCGTTCGTTTGGTCAGATTGAAATTTATGCTGTTCAGATTTCTCAAAAAATAAACAGAGGGCAACAGGCAGGAGTTTTACCGCAGACTGTAATGCAGCTGGCAGACAATACTGGGTATTATTTAGGAAGTACTCTAACACAATTTCGATGGTTTTCACTGCATCAGCATCCCGCTTCAATGTTAGGCTCGGTAGTATCGTTTGCGAGAGTGATGAAGAATTTTATCGACTCGAAATCGGGAGCTGGAAAAGAAGAGTTGTTGAATTATTTTGCTGAGTGGTGCGATATTTCACAGGGAGATTTGGAGATTATGTTTACCACTCTTATTAATGCAGGTTACGATCACGTGCATATTGATAAAACAGCTTCATTGGTAATGAATGCTTTGGCGAGAATAGAGAAGTTGTTTGAAACATTAAACAAACTGGATTACATAGGCAAGAAGAAAGAAAACATCGAATTGTTTGTGGCAGAAACAGATAAAAAAGATATCGTTCATAACCCAAAACGTCACGGTTTCTTTATCAAAGATTAAAAAGTAAAATAGTAATATAAATTATGGAAGTATTAAATAAACAAGAACGCCAGAAAGCCTTTATCGCTTTTTTAATTGCCTTTATCCTAACTTTTTGCGTTATGCTGCTTGCTGTTTCGTTCAACTTTTATATGCCAGTAGCAGAAAATAAAATGCTGAAAGCAGAGAATGAAATGATGAAAAGAGAATACGATTATCAAACTAACTTTTCGGTTAAAATCGATAGTATTAGAATGACAATCGATTCGATTAATTCGCCAAAAGTAGATAATGATTTTCAGCAGCGTCTGGCAAATGTTATGATTGCGAATATTTATCAGAAAGTACCAAAAGATACGACTGAGAATAAAAAATTATACAACAATGTTATTCTGGCCTACAAGAATATTATTGATTACAAAAAGCAGATCAGAAGCCTTACGCACAATTCTCACTTAATAGACAGTTTGAACCAATCGGCCAAAACATACAAAGAAGAATTGGAAAAAGTAAGCAGAGATTTAGATGTATGTCGTCAGATTTATCAAAATCAATAAACAGAAATAAGAGTAAAAAATAATAAACCAATCATTTAAAAAATTCAAATTATGTTGTCAAATTATGGAATTGGAGGTAACGAAGTAAAAATAGATGCAGATGAAGCAATCACTGCAATCCCTCAAAACAGAACACTTGTTGCTCAGAAGTTAACAGTTGATGCTCCAGTAAAACCTGAATTGGTAGAAGGAATTACAAGTATCGAAAAAGCATTCGAACACTTTAAGCCAGAAGTAAAAGTAAATTTTGAAACTGTTGACGGAGCTACTAAAGTAGAAGCTTTAAACTTTAAAAATTTAGGAGATTTTGGAATAAAAGGAATTACTACACAAAGTAGTTTTTTATCTGATCTTGAGACAGAAAAGGATCAATATCAAAAAATTATCCGTCAGTTAAAATCAAATAAGATTTTAAAAGCGGCTTTAGAAGATGGAGAAGCAAAACAAGCTTTATTAGAAAGTCTTGGAGCATTGATCAATGAGTTAAAAGAGAACAAATAAGAATCTTAAAATATTTTAGATATGTCAAATAAAGAAGCATATAAAGGAGATCTTGATACAGCGGTATTAGAACCTAAGGCAGTAAAAGGAATTTCGATTGAAAAAAATGTTGAAAAACTAGCTAAATACGGTGGTTTTGATTTACTGGAAATGTCGATTGAAGGAGTTCAAAATCTTAATCCGGAGAGAAAAGCAAGAAGAAAAATCTTTTTAGGCGAAGTAAACAAAGCAAAAGAAAGAGAAACGCTTTTGAAAACATTAGAACTTTGGACTTCGGTTTTAAGCAATAATGAAGCTTTGACTGACATGGTAGCGCAAAGTGAAGACAAATGCAAAGAATCTGAAGCTTTGTTACAAAAAAACCTTGCAAAAGCTGTTGAAGATACAAGAGAGATTGAAGCGGCTTACAGAACTTTAGCTTTATTCTTTAAAAATACAGAAACAGATAAAGTAAAAAATGTTACGATTGTAAATGCTGAACTTGATCAGTTAAAAGATCTTGACAACACTCGTTTTATCGATGCAATTCACTCAGAATTAGTGGATAATTATGATCGTTTAGACCTTAAAAATAACTACGGAATTTTAGTAATTCCTGGATATTTAGGTTCTAATAAAGTGATTGAAAAATGGGCAAAAATCGCGCATGAAAATAAAGTAATGCTGGTTACAGATTTCGAACACTTAGATGAACCGGATGATGTAATGGAAATGTTTGATGCTGCTTCTTTAACTGGAGGAGATGTTTACCGTTCTAACGTAATCATGACGTGTAACTGGCTTGTTGGACGTGGCAGATTTGATCAAATTGGAGAAAGCGAAGATTTACACGTTGCGCCTTCTGCAGCATTAGCAGGAAAAATTTACAAAACATTAATGTCTCAAGTTACTGCAGGTAAGAAATTTGGAGGAATTAATGAAGTAGACGGAGTAAAATTTGATCTTAAGAAAAGCGAAATCGCAAATCTTGAAAACTTAGGTTTGGTTCCAATGGTAAACGAGTACGGAAAAGTTATGGCTTTTTCTGCTAAAACATTATTCAGCGGAGATAACTTAGGTTTACAGACTTATTCTGTAGTTCGTGTTTTTGATTATGTAACTAAAGTATTAATGGATTTCCTTAATCGTCGTGCTTTCGAAAACTTTACTGCTAAAACACGTAAAGAGATTATGAATCAGATTGTGGCTTTCCTTGACGGAATCACAGGTCCAGATAAATTGATCGAGAATTTTGAAATCCGCAGATTCGAACAAGATCCAATTCAAAAAGACAGAATTTATATGGATATCCACATGAAACCTTATTTCCCTGCTAAAAACTTCCTTATTAAAATGGATGGACACAAAGGAGATGACGGAACAGAATGGGATACAGATTACGAGCAAAAATAATTGTACAGTAAATAAAAAAAGGAAGCACATAAAATTGTGCTTCCTTTTTCAACAAAACATTGATCTTTTGAATGATCAAACCAAATAATTCAAATTCATGAACGTACTTAAAATTTTACTTTTAGTCGGTTTGTTTTTCATATCAAGTTCGATTAAAGCACAAAAAGTAAAACAAATTGATACTTTAAGTTGCCCTATTACGCAAAACGATTTATTGCTTTCAGGAAAGTTATTTGCAAGTGCGACCCCAATTTTACTTCGTGTTTACAACGAAGACTATGAATACGCTGTTTTTCAGTTAGGAAAAAGAAGAGGCAGCATTTATTTATACTTTAAAATTTTTACAGATAATGTCTGTGTAAAACAAGAGCAGCCACTGGAACTCTATTTTAAAAATGGAGAAATGTATATTCTTAAAAATACTTTCAAGGTAAATTGTGATGGAACTGCAGCTCTTGAACTTTCACGAAGAGACATCAAGAAATTAATGTCAAATAGTATCAATACAATTAAATTTTTCACACTTAAAAAAGACTATGAATTTAGTCCCACAGAAGCTGATAATCAAAATATAAGGTTTTATCTACACTGTTTAAAGCTTTATAAAGTGAGAAAGAAAAAATAGAATTCGATTGACATAATTTGACGCAACCTAAATATAATCTCTAATAAAAAATCAAGATATGCCATTTCCAGAATTGAACCTTTCATTAGGACTTACAGATAACGACGGTTCTGTTTTCTATGCGGGAAGCGGAGAAGGAAAAGTGATTGTAAAAACAGATTCTGCTTTAAAAAAGCATAGTATCAATATCACAATTTCAGAACAAGAGGTTGGATCCGTTTATTTGAATACACATTTAAAAGATGTCGAAATTCCTGCTGAAATTGAAATTCCTGTTTATCAAATGATTGTTACAGATGATAAAACAAACGAAAAAGAAATCTACAAAGTTACTCGCGATACTTTTTTCTATAAACAGCAAACAAAGAAAAAAGGATTATGGAGTTTTTTGGGTTTAAAATTCTTAGCTCCTAATAATTTTCTTTTTGAAAATATCCCCTTCGAACCTTTAAAAGAAGAAATGGAAATCTATGAAATTTCAAAATACAGAAAGCTAGATCAAGATAAATTGACTTATACTTTTCAGAAAGGAGAACAAAATATTCAGCTTTTTGCTGGTGATATTAATACGCTAAAAGTAGAGAAGGGAATAAGCTATTTTGTAGTTGTTGATGAGAAAAAAGGACAAAGATTCATTGGCGATATACTATATAGAGAAAAATTTCTAAAGCTAACACCATCGGTTAAACTGCATATCATTAAGCGCAGACGAGTTTCTAAAGAAATGGAAACAGATAAAAAAGGCCAAGCTAATAAGTTGATTTATATTTAAGAAGCAAAATTATGAAAGGAGCATTTTACAAACTTCCAATAGATTTTAACAGCGTAATGCAAAAAAAAGAGTTAGAAAAAACCTCGATTGAGCATTCTATCGCCCAACAGATCATTTTACTGGCTACTACCACATTTGGTGAGTGCAAGTTTGATGAAACGTTTGGTTCAAAAATCTGGGAAATCGACTTTGATTTGCTGATGAATGAAAATACGTTAAAAGAAATCATTTCAAAAACAATGAAACAGTCTTTGGCTTTTCATGAAAAGAGAATAAAAGTAAACGAGCTTAAAGTTGAATTATCTGAAACGATCTATTTTGTTGATGATGTGAGCAGATCAAAAAAGAAAGTCGATATAATAATTGAAGCAACAATTAAAAGTACAAATCGTGATTTTGACTTTAGAGGGTACTTTTTTGTTGGACCGCTATCTTATAAATAGCTTTTTTTAGTGCGATTTTTATTTCAATAAGCTAAAAAAGTGTGTTTTTTTAGTTTTTAAATATCTGATAATTTGATAATTATATATTGTAAAGAAAGTTTTATTAAATAAATTATTATAATAAGATTTTATTTATATATTTACAGCATAAATAAATAAATTAATAATTAAAAATTTTTCATTATGTCGTTTTTAACATCATTAACAGTAGCAGGAAAAGATTACAAAGTATTAAACGTTAGTTATGATTTAGCTCAAGAAACAGATGCTTCTGGGCGTCCATCTACAGTAACACGTGGAGGAAGAATCATGATCGAGGTTGAATCAACTGGAAGTACTGAATTGTTTGAGTGGATGACTAACAATTTCGAAAGAAAAGACGGGTCAGTAAAATTCATCAAACGTGATTCAAATGCTACTTTAAAAGAGCTAAAGTTTACAGAAGCTTACATGGTTAAGTACAAAGAAAACTTTGATCATAACAGTGAAAATCCATTAACTGAAACTTTTATGATTTCTGCTCGTAAAATTTCGATGGGTGGAGGAGAATTTGATAATGCTTGGGTATAATCCTTTGGACTTTATCAATCTTAATTAAACTAAAAGGAAGTCCGATAAGTGGACTTCCTTTTTTGTTTTCTTTTTTAGAATATCTGGTTTTCAATTCCCGATTACCTGGATTTTCGCACTTCCTAAATTAATCATCTAAACAAATCTACAAATGAGTTTTTTATCTAAATTACATATAGACGGCGAAGAATATAATGTTCTTGAATTTAATATTGGTTTCAAACAAGAAATTGACACAACAAGCAAACCTACAGGAAACGCTAAAGGCGGAGTAATAAAAATGATTATCGAAGCAAGTCAGAACAGTCATTTTTTGTCTTGGATGTTAAACGGAGATTTAACCAAAGATGGTAAAATTGTTTTTTATAGAAGAGATGCATTAAGTAAAATGAAAGAGCTTTCGTTTACTAAAGCATTTTGTATTGGTTACGATGAGCAATTTACAAGCACTACCGAAATCCCAATGAGAATTACTATGGAATTAGTGGCAAAAGAATTGACTTTTGGAGACACTAAATTCTCAAATAATTGGATTGCGTTAGATTAATTGTTTAAAAGCTCATTAAAAAACAAGGACACATTATTATGGCACATTTTTCAGAACAAGTACATATAACTATAGGAGGTTTTACCCAAAACGTTGTTTATTATGATTTAAAGCTATCTCAAAAAATGGCCGATCATCATCATTTTTCGTTTGTTTGGCAATACACAGGTAGAGCAGTAATTAATCCGGCAGATCAGGCAAAAGCGCTTAGAACCTATCTTGGTGATGAGGTTATTTTTACTTTTAAAAGTCTTACTGGAATTCGATTAATGAGTAAAGGAATCATTACGGAACTTTCTTCTATTGATCTTGATGGAAGTCCAGCTGGATTACACGTTTCTGGCGTAAGCCACAGTATTGTAATTGACGATATGAAAAAGTCAAGAACATTTAAAGATCGCAGTATGGATGATATCGTACTGGGAATTTTTGCTGAAGGACCTGGAGAATTTTATCAAAGAGATTCTATTAAATCAACCTATCTTAAAGAATTTAGAAACCTTTTGCAATATAACGAAACTAGCTTTGAGTTCTTAAAAAGAGTTGCTAAGCGTTATGGGCAATGGTTTTATTTTGACGGAATGCGTATGCAGTTCGGACAAACAAAAAGTAGTCAGACCAAGTTAATTAACGGGGCTTCATTGCATAGTTTTAAGATACAAGCTAATATGAGCTCGCATAAAATTTCACTGACTGGTTATAATTATGAAAATGTAGCAACCTTTCGTGATGCTGCCGCTAAGACTTCCACCGGAAGTAAAGATAGTTTTGCCGCTATTGTTGGTTATAATCAGGGAACGGTTGCAAATTCTGATTTAAATAATGGTGCTTATACTGCAAATGCTACAAATAAAGAAGAACTAGAGGAAATGATTAAACTGCAAACTGCGGGTAGTGATGCCAACAGTGTATATTACAGCGGTATTTCTTATTTTCCAATTGGTCTTGGACAGGTTTTTACAATAGTAAACCAAACTGTAGTACATGAGCTAATTGCTATAGAAGTTGTACACCATTCTCAGGTTCACGGAAATTATTCTTGCGAATTTAAAGCAATCCCTGCCGATGTATCGGCTCCACATTATACAGATGTTTTTGTATACGGTAAAGCAGAAACACAGCCAGCAAAGGTAAAAGACAATAATGACCCAGAAGGATTAGGACGTGTACAAGTAGAATTTTATGGTGCAAGCGGTACAGCAGTTACAGATTGGATAAGAATGGTACAGCCTTATTCTGGACCAGGAAAAGGATTTTATTTTGTTCCCGAAATCGGAGAAGAAGTTTTAATTGGTTTTGAAGGCAATAACGTCCAAAATCCGTACGTAATTGGTGCGCAATATAACGGACAAGATTCAAGCGGTTATGCTGATGCTCAGAATAATATAAAAGCAATTCATACCAGAAGCGGACACGTAATAAAATTTACGGAAGACGAAAGCATCATAATTGCCGATAAAAATGGTAACGAGATAGTAATGGATACTGTTGGTGGTAATATTAGTATTACAGCAAACAATACGATTGATCTTAATGCACAAAACATCAATTTTAATGCTTCTCAGAATATTAGTGTAAGTGCTGGAATGAATATTACAGAAAGTGCTGGTGCTGACAAAACTAGTGTTGTAGGTATGATGCTTAATACAACAGTTGGTGGCGACAATATGTTATCAGTTACAGGAAACTTCATGGAAAATATTGAAGGTAATTTGGAGTCACATACTGCAAAAGAGAGACAGGAAATTGGAGTTAAAGGAATTGATAATAGTAGTGAAGGCGGAATAAATAAACACTCTAAAAAAGAAATACAGGTTAATAGTGCCGAAAAATCTAAATCACACTAAGGTATGAGTAGAGTAAGAATAGTTGGAGGTACTATAACCAAAACTACAGGAGGAGATCACAATATTTATTCTGACGGTAATATTGTTTATAATTCTGGTACATCAGTTAGTTTAACAAGTGATACAGGTATTACTCACGGAGAACCTAAAGATTTGCCTGTACAAATAGTTAATGAAGCTGTAAAGGAAATTGAGCTTTTGACAGCTTTGGATCTGGGGTCTAAGAATGATAGGTCAGGAACTACTCAGCTCGGAATGATTTTTGGGAAAGCATATCATTTTAAAGTAAAGAGTTATGTTAAAAGTCCTCCAGCAAATATCAGAGATATAAAATGGATGATTAAGTACCATAGTTTATCACAAAATAAGTGGTTGGAAATACCTCTTTCAACAAAAGGAGATTCAGTAACAATAACGATGAATGATGAAGATATGTGCGGACGTTTTGTTTATGTCCGAGCATATATAAAAGATCCAGAGAAAGAAGGTGAATATAAAGAATGGAAACATAATCGTTTTAGATGGTTTGATAGAATGTTTGTTGAAGACGAAATAACTGACCGTACAGACAATGGTAAACCTTGGTTAATTAACCAGTCGGGAACTTCTTTGTGTGGTATGGCATGTATATTTTATTTGTTTGCTAAAGAACAGCCAGACACATATAAAAAATTTGCAAAGCAACTTTTTAGAACTGGAGTTGCTACTGTTAATAGTTATACAGTAAAGCCAAGTATTGAAGTTTTAGATAAAAACATTAAAATTATAAAAAATGGTAGCAAAATAAAACAAATAATTCCGAATACAGGCGCTAATGGTATGCCATTTGTAGATTATATCACAATGGCCAGTACAAGGAATACGGATAATTCAAGTTACAAAGGAGGAGATGAAGAATTTCAGGCAATTAATTGGCCGCCATTAATGACTACTTTAAGTGAAAAATTATTAGGCTTCAAAGATGTTCATTCTAAAGGTGTTTACAATCCTGTAAAGTCTTTGGCTTATACAACATTGGATGTTGAAAATAAAATTAACGATATAAATAAACAATTAAGTTCTGGGTATAGATTAATATTAATGATAGACTCTGATTTAATTGACGACGTTTGGGATATTTCCTCTTTAGACTTGCATTGGGTTGTATTAGAATCTCCAATTACTTGGAATTATAAGCCTGGACTTTTTGGGGCAAATCAAGATGAAATAGATTTCAATGTTTATACTTGGGGGACTGATCCATTTGGTAGTTCTAAATATTTAAGAAAGAAAATAACATCGAATCATTTTATGAATAATTATAATGGCTATATCAAGTTAAAATAAATAAAAGGAATGAGGAAAAAAATATTTTGGTTTGTACTTTTTATTTTGGCAATTGGATTGTATATATATTTAATGGATCGTAGACAAAATAACATAAAATCTGAAATTTGCACAAATTGTACAAATGATACAATCGTTAATTTAAGAAACGGAGACTTGTCATTAATTTTTAGTAAAAGATATGAAAAAATGACTAAAGAGAAAATGACAATGCAGGTAATAAGGAAAGGTCAAGTTTTTGGAGAATTGAACTATACAAAAAAAAATGGTAATGTTGAAATAAAACCAAAACAGCATAAATTATATACCACTGACAGTTTAAAAATAACATTTAGTAATAACAAATCTATATACATTCATGGGTTTGAAAACGAGGCTGAATATGCATATGGAGAACATTTTATAGGTTGTTTTTTATTGTATTATAGAGTAGATAATCAGGAAGGACAAACTATTCACGACGGATCCAGAATTAACATTCTATGATCTTTACCAGTAGAAAAGAGAGGGGTTGAAAATCCTCACTTAGCATATTTAGCAAAGATCGATTCTGAAACAGGAAGAATTGATGTTGTAAAAAACTAAGCCTCTCCATAATATGAGCATCTCGCTCGTGATATTTGTAAGAATAACTTAATTGAACTCATGAGCGAGACGCTTGCACCAGCGTGGGATAACCCGATCGCGCAGATTTATCTCCGAAACTATCGCTTGGATTTGTAATCCGTGCCCACAAAGAATTGTTTATAATTTGTTTTAGTGATCTTTATTCTGTCAAACTGTTGCGGGCACGGATTGCAAATCCGCGCTATCGGGTAAAATTAAACAAGAGATACCATGAAATTATTTTGGAAAATTAATCTATATATAAACTTAATAGTATTTATCTTATTCTTTATTTATGTTGTTTCTATAAAGTTTGAAATAATAAATTTCTCCATAAGTTTTATATTTTTTATATACGGAGCTTTTTTAGAAATAATTCAAATACCTATTTGTCTAATAGGATTATTCTTTAAAAATAAACCCAAAAGAGTTTGGTTATTTTTTTTAATGATGATTGTGTTTCTCATTACGAAAATAACGCTTTACATATATGTATTAGGTAGTGGATTGTAAAAGATAAAGTGAGTAATTAATCATTTTAATGTGAAAAATTAGATGTATTTCTCTCGCAGGCTAGAGTATCTCGCTCGTGATATTTATTAAGAATAACTAAATTGGGTGCACGAACGAGACGCTCGCGCGAGCAGGAGATTATCGAAATGCAAATAAGTGTAGCTCTTCTGAATATGTTGCTAATGGGGAAAGGGTATGGATAAGGTTAGATCCACATTTTAAAAATTTGAGTCTAAAAGAAATTAAGATTAAAGCATCAAATAATAAAGAATATGATTATAAAATAGATACTTTAAGTAATCTCAATTTTTATATAGATTCGAAGATTCTAGTTGAAGATACTTTAACTATTTTGCTAAAAGATAAAATATATAAAATTTATGATTTCAAAAACGGCGTCAAATGCAGGACAGGATAAAGGTAATTTTCATTGCGGTATTCTCAATGCAACAATAAATGGTAAAGTTTATAATTTTTACGGCTATAATGAGATTTTTCTAGGAAAAGATTTTTAAAATGCATCATTTTTATGGCAAATTATAATGGATACATTAAAGTTAAATAGAATATTATTGATATTTTTTCTTGTTTTGTTTAGTTGCAACACGCAAGAAGCTAATAACTGCAATACTTACGTGGCCGGAGGAGAAGGCTTTTGGATATCTTTTAAAAACTTTTCAAAGAAGTATTCAGAGAAAGATTTAAAACATCTTAAGATTTATGTTAAAAACAGAAATGTTAAATATATCAAAGAAGATTTACAAGATTATTTGTATGCAAATAATTATAATATCGGTATATCAGAGAAAATATTATTGAAGGATACCTTAATAATTAATGTTAAAGATGAGATAATCAAAATACACAATTTCTCTAATCTGATTGAGGAAGGATTTGATCAAAGTCATAGAAAAATTAGAGTTTGCCGGTATTGTACATCGACAATCAATAACAAAAAAATAGAAGATCAAGGTAATAATATTATTATAGTTGATTTCGATGAGCTATAAGTTTTGATGATTTATCAAGAGAAGTTATCACGAGCGGACGCTTGCGGGAATTAACACTTACGAGAGAGACGCTCGAACTATAGCGGGGTATCCTACAAAAATTACAAGCCAATTACAAAAACAGAATTAAAACAACACAATGAGACAAGATCGAATAAAAGACAGAGTGCTAAAAAGAGCAGCTAGGTCATGGGGCTTTTCAGATGTTGAGATGGAAACATCTTTCGATCCTGTTGTATCAATGATGCTTAATGCATTGTCTTACGAACTGGAGAAAGTAGCCCATGAACTTGAAGACTCTAAAACAAGAGTTGTAGAAAGAGTTCTAGAAATTATGTTTCCAGAAGTTACGGCGGGAGTAAAGCCAGCAAGAGCCATTTTGCATGCTTTGCCAATAGATAATAATATGAAAGTTTCATTGCAGAATCAAATGTCGGCAAGTCGAAGAATTCATAATATTTACAATCCGTTAGCCCCAATAACCAAAGAAATTGCACTTTCGCCGACATTAGAAGTAAAATTAGCGTCTGCTGAGGTAAAGTATATTGCTTACGAGAGAAACTTATTCGAAATTTCGAATCTTTTTTATAAAGATGCGATTCGTGATTATAAACATTCTCTTCCTTCTGGTATTGTGTTTATGGGAATTGAATTAAAAAATCCAAAAGCACTGGATTTGGAAGATTTAATGCTGTACATCGATATTAAGAACACGCATCAGAAAGAAATGTTTCATTACTACTTGAAACAAATGAAGTGTTTTCAGGATGATGTACAAATCATGGTAGAAGAAGGATATAATGTTCCTATAAATAACATTGATATAGAAAGCATTATAAACCGCAATTATACACATTTGAGCGAGATAATGCAGGAGGTAAATGAGTTTTATTTTGATAACTTTTACACGCTAAAAGGAGCATTAAAACATAAGCCTATTAGAGAATATGGTGAAGAATACAAATGTTTTGAAGCGATAACAAATAGAAATGATAATCCTATTATTTGGGTGAAAATGGTTTTTCCAGAATCTTTAATTCCTCAAATATTAGATAATGTTTCTTTTACCGCAAATTGCTTTCCAGTAATTAACAAAAAGAAGCACATTATAAATAAAACACTTGGTAATTTCTTGTCGTACATTGCTTTGGAAACAGACAATAATATCTATTTGGATGTTGATACTGTTGTCGATGGATTCAATAATCATTACGAAATAAAAGAATTTAAAGATGGTGTTATTGAAGAAGGAAATGCAGTATTAAGAACGGGTGGAGTTTCTAGATTTGATTCTAGAAGTGCATCAGAACTGCTTCAGAACGTATTAGATCTTTTAAAAGATGAAAGTTCTTCTTTTGCAGGTTTAGGAAAAGACTTTATGAACAGTTCTTTGGTTGAAATTAATCAGCTTTTGGCTTCTGTAGAGCAGCAGGCTAAAGAAAGTAGTTTTTCTAAAAATAATGATCCTTATTTAATGATTAAACCAAAGTTTGATGAATCTTTAGGGAAATCATTTTCAATACATTATTGGTCTACTTGTGCAGAAGAAGGAAATGATATAAAAGCAGGAACTGTTTTAGAAACCAAAGAAGATATGCAGTTTGTAAGTAAAGAAGCCGTACTGATTACCAATACTGTTGGCGGAATGAACAAACAAAATAATAAAGATAGAATTTTAGCATACCGTAATGCTTTGCTAACGCGCGGTAGAATTGTGACGTTTGCAGATATAAAGGCGTTTGGATTTAATCATTTTAAAAGCTGTATTTTAGATATTAAAATAGAGAAAGGAACTCGAAAAGAGATTTCGGTAAAAGCAGGTTTTAGCCGAACGGTCGATATTCATTTAAAAGTAAATCCGATTGAGAAAGAGTATCTATCGGCAACAGAATGGGATTATTTGTGTGAGAGTTTTATGAAGAACTTAAAAAACAGATCCTCAAATGTATTTCCGTACCGCCTTTTTATAGAAAACGAATAAAACAAAACGCCAGAAACTTAAAGTTCTGGCGTTTTTGATTTACTGAAATCTATTTTGGTTTTTACTGGTATTTCTTATCTGTAAGTGTTTTCATAAAAGCTACGAGTGCTTTTTCTTCCATTTTAGTCAGCTTTAGTTCATCAAAAGGGAGCGTTTGATTTTCGACTTCGTAGCCTAAACCTTGACCGCCTCCTTTATTGTAAAAATCAACGACTTCTTCTAAAGTTTTAAAAACACCATTGTGCATATAGGGAGCTGTTACAGCTGCATTTCGAACTGTTGGAGTTTTGAAAGCGCCAACCAATTGAGGCATTTTATTGTATAAATACCGTCCTTGATCTACGCTCAATTTCTTACCGGAAACATCTTGAGGAGTTCCAATAACTTCATTTTCGCTTTTTGAATAACTCGGAGGAACGGTTCCGTTAAACAAAGGCGTAAAGTGACAGGTTGCACATTTTGCTTTTCCCATGAAAAGATTCATTCCTTCTATTTCCTGATTGTTCAGAACATTTTTGTTTCCTCTCATGTATTCGTCAAATCTTGAATCGAAGGCGTTTAAAGAACGCACATAACTCGCAATAGCATTTTGAATCTGCCAAGCTTCGGGTTTTGAAGTTTTTGGATATGCTTTTTTGAAAAGGCTGATATATGCTGCATTCAATAGAATTTTAGCGTGAATAGCATCCATTGAACCATGCATTTCATCTTTGTTCTGAATTACGTCGACACTTTGTTTTTCTAAATCTAATTGACGCATATCCCAAAATTGAGCATTTTGTAAAGAAGCGTACGTAAGAGTAGGTGTGTTTCTTGCAAGATTAGACCCTGTTAAGGAAACGTTTGTTTTTAAACCATCTGTAAATGCTTTTTCTGGATGATGGCAACTTGCGCAGCTTCTGTCGTTATTTTTGGAGAGGCTGGTGTCATAGAATAGTTTTTCTCCCAGTTTGGCTTTATCTGTGGTATAATTGTAATCTTTAGAAAGTACAAACGCATTTACATCAAAAGCATCTTTATCAAACAATGTTTCAATTTCGGGTTTTAAAGGACTTGTTTTCTTAACGTTTTTAATGTTTTCTTCTTTCTGAAAAGTTTTAATTTTTTTCGAAATCGGATTCAAATATTCTGTTATAAAAAAGGCTCGGTCAAAAGCATTGAAATTATTGTTTTCTTTACAATATTGCTGTGCTTCTGCGATTAATTTCTTTAAATCGGCTAATGCTTTATTATCGGAATTAATGATTTCAAGAGGTTTAGAAATTGATAATAAACTTTCTCCGGCTTCAGGAATTGAAGATTGTAAAATTGGACTATCAAAACCTGTAATTCCTAAAGCAATAACACGAAATATATTCTGTTCAAGTGCATCCAAAACATAATCGTCAGAAATAGTGATTACTTCAAATGTGGTTTTCAGCTGCTTTATGTTAGATTGAAAAATATTCAATTCTCTTATGACATTTTCTTTATCCTCGATTTTATATTCAGGATAAATCATTTCTTCGATTACTTGAAAACCATGTGGCTCAAAAGATCTGTTTTCTTCCAGTTCCATTTCATCCAAGGCTGGACCATTCATAAAACGAGCCGTTTCGGGAATAAAATATTCAATTGCCCATTCCGCTTTTTTATACAACAAACGTGATTTTTTAAACTGTTCTACAATTTCTTTTGGAGAAGCATCACGGTCTACCAGCTTTTGAAATTGGGTAATTTCATTGCTTAATTTGTTTAAGTCAACAAGAAGATTCTGTTTGATTGTTGTTTTAGAGGTTTCATTTTTTTGACACGAAAAGAACAAACAAAGTGCTAAAAATAGAAATGAAAAATATTTTAATTTCATAATAGTGTTTTAATAGCAACAACCCTTATCGAAAAATAAGGGTTGTTAATAGATTTTGACTGAAATTATTATCTCTGTACGTTTCTGATAATTACAGTTTGTCCTCCCTCTTTGTTGGTTTGAGTTCCTGAACCGTCTGCATTTTTGAATGCATCACTTTGCCATGTGTGCGGATGAATGTTTACGGTAAAAGTATCTGGAACACCAATGATATCTGAAATATCTTCCATAGCACCAAACTCCCAGCTTCCTAATCTCATTTCGCCAGTTTGGTTGTATAAAGTATTCCAAGCCGCATCGGTTCTTTTGTGGTTCATATTTAACCAAGGTTTGTTTTGCTTTGTAGCAATACTATATTGCCAGATATATGAATCGTGTTTAGCATCGGCATAGTAGCTGTCACCATCTTCTTGAATGTAAACGTAGTTCTCTGTTACACATAAGTTATCTGGGTTAATAATTCCAGTTCCTGGAGTACTGTCACCTTCAACGGCTAATTCTAAAGTTCCTTTTAACGGATTTGCAGCATCTAGTTTCACTTTGTAAACTCTTCCCCACATTGTGTAACCGTCAACAGGAGCATTGTTAGTTGCTTGACCTGTAGCAGTAAAATAAACTTCTCTATTGTTGCTTGCGCTTCCTTTTCTGTAATCTACGTCTTCAACTCTAGAAAAACGAATCGCTTTTAAGTCGTTAACAGTTGTATTGATAACAGCGCCAGTAAGGTTTTTTGCATTTGGAATTTCAACAAATTCAACAGGATAACTGCTATTTAATTTGATATCCGTTTCAACTTGATTTCCATCAGTTCTTTTTAAGGCATATAATTTTCCGTTAGACAAATCACCAACAGTACTCACATACATAATTAATTGTCCAGCACTTACGTGTGAAGTTGCGTAAGATTGATCTTCACCAATTAGAATTACGGTTTTTCCTGGATAAGCTTCTTTAGGAAGCGGAACAGCGTTTTCCATACTCGCTTTTCCTAAAGCGGGTAAAACTCTATCTTTTCTTGCTTTATCTGAAGATTGTCCCAACGGATTGATTCCGTGCACCATACTTTCTTGTCCGCTTTCTCCAGCAGTTAAGAAGATTGGTCCAAATCCGTGAATTTCTGGAGTTGCCAATGTAGCAGAACACAAACGAGTTAAACCACCAACGCCATCAACAATATAGTCACCTTTTACTGGTTTGAAAGTTTTGTCTAAATAAACTCTTGATACAGATTGCAGAATTTCGTGGTTGGTAATCAAGATATATCCATTGCCATTTGGATCTTTCATTAATCCAGCTCCATCAGGCTGTGCACCATAAACAAAAGAAGGAGATTCTGGAAGAACATCTGTACTAGCAATTAAAGTACTGATTTTTAGATTTTCAAAACCTGTCATTGGATAAACAAAAGGTGGCACTTTTGAATGCGAAGTAAAATCGATACTAGCATTTACACTATTCGAATCTTTGTCGTCATTTTGGCAGCTTATTACAGAAAGGCCTGCAATTCCAAGCAAGGTAATTGATTTTAAAAAGTTAGCTTTCATAATTGTTTTTGTGTTTTTTTTGATTACGACAAAGCTATCTTTCAAAAACAAAATACAGGTTATGGCTATTTTTCTTTTTTGCTAATTTTTATAAGTCTAGTATTATTAAATGGTAAATTATAGTGCTTAAATGTAAAGTTAAGATTCATAAAAAAATCTTAAGGTTTGAAAAGCTGATTTAAATTAATTGCTTTTTTCTCTCTCAATTTCTTTACAATCTTAAGAAAAGCAATGGCAGTGATGTAGGCATCGCCCAGTGCTGTGTGGCGATCTTTCTTAGAAATATCAAATTTGTCTGCAAGATCATCTAAGGTGTAATGATCCTTTCGTTCAAATAAATGAGATTGAATTAAAGTCTTTTTATACAAATATGCCGTGTCTAAGGTTTTGTTCGTTAAAAGAGGAAGTCCGTTTCTTTCTAAAGCTTTATTAATCATTGTAACATCAAAAATAGTATGATGCGCAATGATAATGGAGTCTCCTAGAAAATCTAGAAACTGCTGTAATGCCTCCATTTCAGTAGGACGTTTAATTAGTAAATCTTTTAAAATACCATGAATCTGAGCGGTCGATTTATCGTAATGATCTTGTTCTAAATATACTTCAAAACTTTCCTGAACATTAATAATTCCGTTTTGAAGAACTAGTGCGCCAATGCATAGAATACGGTCATTTTCATAATCAAAACCAGTTGTTTCGGTATCCAAAACCACAAAACGAGTTTCTTCAATCGTAATATTTTCATCGAATAGATTATTCTCTTCTTTTTTCCAAAAATTAAATAAACTCATTATTATACTAGATTTGAGATATTAAAACGCACCGAAATAAGTTCCTGAAGTTCCTTAATGGTTTTAAAAGTGCGTTTCAGCTTAATTTTTTCCATTTTGGTCAAAGATTCCAATTCGATAAACTGACCAGAATCATGATGCAGAAGACCCTGCTTGGTTCTAAATTTTAATAAAGCTTTGAACGAATAGGAGCACGATAAATACAATTCTCTATTGTTAGGTTCCAGTTCTGCTAATTTCTCAAAGCGCTCTGCTGTATTGCTAATCGATTTTATTGAGTGTGATAAAATTAAAACGCGTGCAGCATCGGTTAATGGCATTAAAGCTCTTCGTTTAATATCAAAATTATCTTTGTTTGCGCCATCTTGCTCCACCAAAAACTGTCTAAAGAAACCCGTAGGAGAAGGGCTTTGCAGAGCTCCACTCACCAAATGCATATAAAAAATAGGATTTGCTTTTAAATCTTCAAAAATATAATCAGACAATTGATTTGCTACTTCGGTATCTCCGTAAGTTAAACTATAATCAAAGAAAATAAAGGACAATAAGACCTCATTTTTCCCCGGATTTGTAATCCAATGATGCACATTGCTTTTCCATTCGTCTACACTCATGCACCATTTTGGGTTTGAAGCCATCATTTCGGCAGGACAATAATCGTATCCAATTTCAAAAAGCCCTTTATTGACAAGTCCGGCAAATTTTAGAAAATAGATTTTAGTTTCTTCTCTAAAAACTTCATTAACATTTTCATAAACAATGGCATTATCTTGATCGGTATGTAACATTTGTTCGCCACGACCTTGGCTTCCAAGCGCGAGCCAAGCAAATTTCACAGGCGGCGGACTGCTCATTTTTTCTAAGCAAATCTCAATAACACGAGTGGTGCAGGCTTCGTTAAGTTCGGTAATGATTTTAGTAATCAAAGTCATCGGAATATTTTGATCCAAATAACCTTGTAATAACTGCATAATACGATTACGAATAGGTTTTATTTCCTTAATTTTTTTAGTTCGTTTTAAGGCTTTAATTAAAACTGCAGGATTGTTTCCGAGCGCAACCATAACGTCGTGTTTCGATAAAATTCCAACCGCTTTTGTATTTACCGTTCCATCTTTCGTCAAACACAAATGGCTGATATTGCTTTTCATCATGGCCATTTGCGCCTCAGTAACCGTCATTTTTTTAGGATACGTAATAACAGGTTTAGTCATTATCGTTTCGGCAGTAGTTGTAATTGGAAAATCTCCTGTAACGATTTTATTTCGAAGATCTTTATCTGTCAAAATACCAATCGGAAGCATTTCATCAACAATCAAAATAGCACCGACTTTCTTTTTATTCATAATCTTCGCTACTTCCTTAACAGTGGTTGACGGACTGCAGGTAACTATTTTTTTAGAATATTTTATGGGTGCCAAGTCAAAAGAATGATTGCTCGAATGCAGATTTTCATTTAATTGATCATCACCATATAATTTATCTTTATGAATGTCTGAATAAGGATTTCGAGTATTCGAAGCATAACTTTCAATCAAGAAATTACCAACATTTCTATTCTCGAGTGCATAAGGTTTAAAAACTGCAATAGGAATGGCGTACAAAATGCTTTCTTCGTGAGCGACCGCTTCCATGATATAATTTTCTTGTGCCAATAACGGACGCAATCCAAAAATATCGCCTTCATCGCACATATCTAAAACGGTATTTTTAGTGCTTTTTTTAAGTGCAACAGCGCCTTTATGAACCACATAAAAAGAATCGTGGGTTTTGTCATTTTCAGCAAAAATGACAGCATCTTTTTCTTTATAAATAATAGAAATCTGTTCAGAAAGCTTTTCTAAATCTCTCTGATGAAGAAAATTAAACGGCGGATAATTCTTTAAAAAATCGGCAACTCTCTGCGAAATGGTATTTTTCATTTGGTTAGATTAGAGTTCTAATGTACTATTTAAAATAGAAATGTAAAAGAAACACGTTTGTTTTTTTAGTTACAGAGGGATAAAGATTCAGAGTTGCAAAGTTTAAAAAATGAGAATAAAAAAACTTGGAGACTTTGTGCCTTTGTGGCATAAAAAAAGCTCCAAAATTGGAGCCTTTATTATTTAATCAACTTTATAAACCGTTCCTCGCTGTTTTTCTTCAGAACCAACCAAGCCAAATTCGAAAGTATAAGAATCTTTAGAAGTATTTAAAATCTTCATGCTGATTGCTTTTTCTTCAGCCATATTTTTAGGATGTTTCTTTTGCAACACGTACTCACAGTCACTTACCCAACGTATTGTAGCAGTATCGGTTTTTCCTTCGTAAGTTTCAATTTCAATATCGTCTTTACGTTCAAAGTAAGTTGTTTTTTTTACGCCATTGACATCTGTTTCAAATTTGAATTTTCCGGTTTTAAAATCCTTGCAATTGTGTTCTGCATTATAGCATGAAACTAAAGCTAGAAAAGGGAATAAGAATGCTATTTTTTTCATTTTAATTAAGTTGTTTTTTTAGAGCTAGAGATTTCATTTTTATGTCACAAAAAGGTCTTCGACTTCGCTCAGACTGACAAACGGGTCATTTCAATCTTTTTAACTCATCATCGGTAAAGTTCTTGATTTCTTTTTCTTTGGCAAACTTTTCAGCATTATAATTTCCCGATTTGTTTTTCGGAATCGATAAACTATTCCATTCACTGTTTTTCAGCTGTTTGGCATAAAAAACAATCTGTCCGACATGATACGGATAATGTGCCAATTGTCGATTTATAGCTTCTATAACCGTATGGCCTTCATTTCTAATATAAATAATGTCCGAAAGCTGATTGGGTTGTAAGCTTTCAATAGCATTTTCGAGACAATTCCATCCTTTATTCCACAGTTCAAGAACTTCATCTTTAGATTGTAAATCATTTTCAAATTCAGAATCTCTGTTGCGCCATTCTTTTTCACCATCTGTTGTAAGAAAATCAGTCCAGCGGGACAGCATATTGCCCGAAATGTGTTTTATTATTGTAGCAATGCTGTTGGTATCTTCATTTACCGAAATAAAAAGCTGATCTGGTTCAAGTTGATCCATTGCTTTTTCGCCAAGCATTTTATAATACAAAAACTGCTTTTTAACGCTTTCTAAATAAGATTGATCGGCACTCATAACTAAACGATTTTGATATCATATTTATCTAATAATCCGACAATTCCTTCTGTAGAAAATTGTGCTTTTTTCATCGGATTAAATTCTGGATCGATTTTGTAATTGTAAGCGGTTTTAAAATTGACCGATGCTAATTGTGTTTCATTAAAAATAGCTCCATCAAGATCGCAATTATCAAAAACGGAACTCGTTAAATTGGTTCCAATAAAAGTTACTTCGCGAACAGAAGAATTAATGAACTTAGTTTTTGGCATTTTTTTGTTTGAAAACAATGCATAATCGAGAACGCATTCATCAAAATAAACCTGGAATAGAAAATCGTCACATTCGTTAAATGCAATTCCGAGAAGTTTACAGTTTTTAAAAGTGACGTTCTTTAAACTTGTTCCTGCCAAACTTGTCATTGATAAATTACAATCAATAAACTCGCAGTCAAGAAAGGTATTAGAATTGAAATTGCTGTTAGAAAAGTCGCAGTTTTTAAAAACACAATCTTCAAACTCGCGATTGTTTATTTTCTTATCAATATAAACAATTTTCTCAAATGTTTTCTGAATGTGAATTAGAGCTTCCATAAGTGTTTTTGAAATTTAGGGTTTCAGTTCTTAATCGTTAAATATACCTTTCATAATAATTTTCAAACCCAAAAAGATCAAAAGCATAGAACTCAGGCAAGCCACAATTCCGATTCCTAAAACAAGATAATGCCAGTTGGTATGCTGATTCATAAAAGCATTATAAATCAATGTTGGGCCAAGAAACATTAAAGGCAGCGCGCCTGATAAATATTTCACTCCTTTTTTTAGTAATTCTTTATTTGTTGCCATCTTTTTTGTTTCAATTTTAAGGTTGCAAGCTGTTGGCTTGTATTTAATCGCAAAGTACGCTAAGTTTTTTATATGCTATATTTTTATAATGACAAAGTTCGCAAAGTTTTGGACAAAAACCTTGCGAACTTTGCGGTTAAACGACAATAAAACTTTTTAATTTTTATAATTGTCGACAGCATTTCTTACGCTGCCATATTTTTTCAATAATTCAGACGCTTCGTCATACGAAACTGAAATTTCATCCATAATCATTTTTACACCACGATCAACCAGCTTTACATTGCTTAACTGCATATCGACCATTTTGTTTCCTCTTACTTTTCCTAACTTAATCATAGCTGCAGTCGAAATCATGTTTAAAACCAGTTTTTGTGCAGTTCCAGCTTTCATTCTTGAGCTTCCTGTTACAAATTCTGGTCCAACTACAACCTCAATAGGAAATTGCGCCGTCAGTGCCAACGGACTTCCTGCATTACAAGTAATACAACCGGTGATAATATTGTTTTGGTTACAAGTTTCTAATCCGCCGATAACATACGGAGTTGTTCCCGAAGCAGCAATTCCGATCACAACATCATTAGAATCGATTTTATGGTTTTGAAGATCAATCCAAGCTTGTGTAGGATTATCTTCTGCGTTTTCTACTGCACGTCTAATTGCTGTGTCGCCACCTGCAATAATGCCATTTACTAAGTCGAAAGGAACGCCAAAAGTGGGCGGACATTCAGAAGCATCAACAACACCAAGTCGGCCAGAAGTTCCTGCTCCAATATAAAACAATCTGCCGCCAAGTTTTAATTTGTCGACTATCTGCGGAATCAAAGCTTCTATTTGTGGTAAAGCTTTTTCGACTGCATAAGGTACAGTTTTATCTTCCTGGTTTATATTAGATAACAATTCATGAACAGACATCTTCTCTAAATGTTCATATTTTGAGGCTTGTTCAGTAGTTTTCGTAAATGTCATTTTATCGTTATTTAGACTCGTCAAAATTAATATATTTTATTTCAATCTTGCAAAGTCTCAGAGATTTAAAATCATTTTTTTTCTTCTATTTTTTTCTCTCTAAAGACGGTTTTATTGTGGCTTTGTTACAAAAACGAAAATATTATATTTGTCTAATATAAAAAGATAGATGGATCAATTAGATTTACTACAGGGAATTGCTCGAATTTCTGTTTTCGTTTCCTTATTAATGGCATTTTTTCTGCTAACCGTTAAAACAGAAAATAAACTGGCAAACCGCTTGTTTGCTTTGTTCTTTATTTTTTCGGCAATTGATCTTAGCGGTTTTTTTATGTATCTGTATACAGAAGATCACAGAAATTTAGAAATTTTTAGAGCAACTTTCTGTTTACTGGGAATGCCATCATTTTATTTGTATGTTTTATCTGTATGTTATTCAGACTTTAAGTTAAAATGGAAACATCTCATTCATTTGCTTCCTTTTGTAATAGTCAATTTAATTTTTATACCAAGAATATATTTAAGTATTGTAAATGGCAACTTTATAGGTCCTTTAAATGAAATGTCTGAGATCTATTTTATACAGATTTTAATAGAATTTCAGTACGTTTTTTATATCGTAAGTGTATTTTTGATCTTGAAGAAATACAAAGAAATTTATCTAGAAAACTACGCCAATCCGAGCGTTTCTACTTATAAATGGCTTTTTCAAATGACATGCGTGTTTCTTGTTGCACATTCTATTGTACTTTCAAAAAATATATTGAGGTATAGTGGTTTCAAAGAAGTTTTTTTGTGGGCAAATGTCCTTGTTGGAACTATAGCTTTATTTATAACGTGCTGGTTTATAATGAAAGCTTTAAAATATCCAGAACTTTTTAGAGGTGTAAATTCTAAATTAGTATTAACAAAAGATATTTTGCCAGAAATTGATGAAAAGCCAGAAGCTGTAAACCAGCAAAATGATTTGATCAATGCACAAATTAGTACTTTAAAACAATATATGACTGAGAAAGAACCATTTCTCGATCCGTCGCTTACTATTCAGGAATTGGCCAACCAGATTAGTATTCCTGTTCGCGATTTATCTATTTTAATTAACCACCATATCGATCAGCATTTTTTTGATTTTGTGAACGAATATCGCATTCAAAAAGCCATGCAAATTTTAAGAGATCAATCAAAAAATCAATTAACTGTTCTAGAAATATTGTACGAAGTTGGTTTTAACTCCAAATCTTCTTTTAATACTTCATTTAAAAAATATACCAATTTAACCCCAACAGCCTACAGAAATAGCTAAAAATAAAGGGTTTGTAAAAAGTCGAACGCCTTGCCTATATAAAGTCGAACCAATTTCTATTTGAGAAAATGGTTCGACTTTTTTTGTCGGTCGCGTAGGAAGATTTTCTAAGGCAACTTTGCTTCAAATTAATCGAACAAGTTAAAATTAGAAATCATGAAAAAATTAAATCTCCTAGTCTTTTTACTATTGCCTTTATTTTGTTTAGCACAATCAACACTAAAAGGAAGAGTCGCTAGTGAAACGAAATCTTTAGAATGGGCTGAAATTTCAATATTAAATAAAGAAGGGAAAATTATTGATGGAACTACGACTAAAGAAGATGGTTCTTTTGAAATCAACCTAAAAAATGACTCTTATAAAATTGAAATCAGTCTTTTGGGTTTTGCCGATTATGAAAAAGAAATTTCATTAGAAAAAAACACCGATTTAGGAACTATTATTTTAAAAGAAAACGAAACCAAATTAGTTGAAGTTGTGGTTCAGTCTAAAAAGAAAACTATTGAACAGAAAACAGATCGTTTGGTTTATAATCTAGAAAACAATGTTACAAATGTTGGAGGAGACGCTTTAAGTGCCATTAATACTGCGCCTGGAGTTGTAGTGAAAAATGATGTAATAACCATTTTAGGAAAGGGAACTTCGCGCGTCATGATCGACGGACGTTTAATTGAATTGACTGGCGAAGAACTGAACAATTTCTTGAAATCAATTTCGGCAGCAGATATCAAAAATATTGAAGTTATAAGCAATCCGCCCGCAAAATATGAAGCAGATGGAACAGGTGGACTTATTAATATCATTATGAAAAAAGGAGTCCGCGATTCGTGGAAAAATTCGATTACAGTTTCTTACGACCAGAATAAATATGGAATTTACACTTTGAGAGATAATTTTTTCTATAGCAAAAATAAGTTTAGATTTTCGGCAAGCGTGAATGGTAAAACAGGTTATAAAAATGCTATAGAGAATTTATATATGTATTTTCCTGATGGACTTTCTACAATGGATGCCGATACAAAAGTTAAAAATGAGAATTTTTCTGGAAAATTGGCATTAGACTATGATTTGTCTGAACGTACAACAATTGGTTTTCAGTTTATGAATGACAGAAATAATCCTGATTTTGGATCGGATATTAGAATTGAAAAGTACAATACGCAAAACGAATTACAGCAGGTTACATTGAATAAAAGTTTTACAGATAAAGGTTCTAAAAATCAGACTTATAATGCGCATTTGATTACCAAATTTGATTCGAAAAAGAAATTATCCTTTGATGTGGATTATTTCAATTACAACTCAAAATTTGATAGAGATTTTATAGCGAACAATTTTAATCCAGATATGGAATTTATTGATGTCAATCAGGCGGGAAGAAATATTTCCAATCAAGATATTGATAACTGGAGTTTTAAGGCAGATATGGAACATCCGTTTGAAACTTTTAATTTGTCTTATGGGGCAAAAATGAGTTTTACCAATAGCATCAGCGATGTGGTTTTTTACAATACTATTACTGGCACTCCAGAATTAGATCCTAGTCAGTCAAATCAATTTAAATACACTGAAAATAATCAGGCGTTTTACATTAACGGGGATAAAAAACTAAATGAAAAATGGAATCTGCAAATGGGTTTACGATTGGAGAACACACAAACAAGCGGATTCTCTGAAACCATGAATCAGGAAAATGTAAATGATTATTTGAAGTTGTTTCCAACTTTTTATGCTTCGTACAAGAAAAACGAGAACAATACTTTTAGTTTGAATTATGGAAAAAGAATCAACCGACCACGTTTTGATTTGCTGAATCCGTTTAGAGTTTATATTAATAGTAACAGTTATTCTGAAGGAAATCCGTTTTTAAAACCTTCATTTAGTGATAATTTTGAGTTTGCTCATTCATATAAAGAAATTTTGAGAACCAGCGTTTTTGTGAATTTAGTTTCAAATGGTTATGGCGTTTTGTTTACTTCAAACCCAGAAACGAATACACAGATTGTAACGCGTGAAAATTATTTTAAAAGTATAAATTACGGTGTTGGAGAAACTTATTCGGGCACTTTTACAGATTGGTGGCAGAGTGAAAATAGTTTGTACTTTTTAGGCGCTCAAACGGAGTTTATAAAAGATATTAATGCAACGCCATCAAATAGTTTACAGATTGATTTTACGACGAATAATACTTTTGTATTAGGAAAAAGCACTAAACTTCAAATTGATTTTAATTATAGTTCGCCTTTTAAAAGTGGTTTGTATGAGATTGGTTATGTTTCAAGTTTTGATATTGGTTTTAAACAGGATTTGTTGAATAAAACGCTTCAGATTGCATTTTTGGCCAATGATATTTTTAATACTTCTTATTTGAAAGATTTCACTTCGGTTGTAAATGGAGTAAAACAGGTTTATAGCCAAAATGAAAGTAATCGTTTTGTGCGTTTGTCTTTGGTTTACAATTTCGGAAATAAAAAGATTAATGTGAAGGAGCGTGCTTTCGGAAATCAGGACGAGAAGAAGAGGGTGGGGAATTAAGGAATTAGATAATTTTCATTGGGCTTCGACTTCGCTCAGCCTGACACGCGAGTAAAACTTGAAACCTGAAACCTGAAACCTGAAACAACTAATGCCAGCCTGAGCGAAGTCGAAGGGCAACTAACAAAAGAGCTTCGACTCCGCTCAGCCTGACACGCGAGAGTAAAACCTGAAACCTGAAACAAACTAATGTCACCCTGAGCGAAGTCGAAGGGCAACTAACAAAAGACTTCGATTCCGCTCAGCCTGAAATGCGAAAGTAAACCTGAAACTTGAAACCTGAAACATGAAACTTTTTCTTGCGTGAGGGATAGGAGCAAATTACCGAAGTAATGCGGATAGCCCGACCGAATTTGCGAAAGGCGCACGTAAGCGGTTTGTTAAATTGCGCCTTTTGTAAATTTGGGCACGCCCAGATGATTATAAAAAGAATGCCAACAAAATTCCTAGAACTATCATAGAAACTTTGGCAATATTGAATTTATGTCCTTCGCTGCTTTCAAAAATGATTGTTGAGGAGATGTGGAATAAAATACCTATTACGATTGCTGTTATTTCGGTGTAATATTTACTTAAAAAGGGTAAATATTCTGAAGCTACAGTTCCGAGTGGCGTCATGATGGCAAACGTCAGCATGAAGGCAAAAATGGCTTTTTTGTTTAAATCTGCATTGATGAAAAATGTGGTTAAGATAACCGCAATTGGCAGATGATGAATGGCAATTCCTACTGCTAAACCATGATGATGGCTTACTGGAAACCCTTCTAAAAAGGCGTGAATACAAAGGCTGATAAATAAAAGCCATGGAATTTGAGACATTTTTGCGTGACCGTGAACGTGTCCATGTTCGGCACCTTTTGAGAAAAATTCAAGTACGATCTGGAATAAAATTCCGACCATTATAAAGATTCCGATATTATGATTGTGCGATTCGTAAACATCTGGAAGAAGATGCATTACGGTTAAAGATAATAAAAAAGAACCGCTAAATGCGAGTAGTAATTTTAAATTATTTTTGTTTTCTGGTTTTATAAATAAAGCCACGCCATATCCTAAAAGTACAGAAAATAAGGGTAATAAATAGTTCATTTGTATTTGTTTAACCGTTGATTTGTTTAATCGTTTTTTGCTTACCGATTAAACGGTTCAACAAATAAATGATTAACTAATTTACTTAAAAATCATGATTAATCTTTCGCTTTCGGTTTTATGGAATTTTTTGAGTTTGTAGTCTCCAAAAATGTCTAAAAGAAAAATTCCAGCCTCGTCCATTAAATCCTGAAAGTCTTTCAAAGTTAGTGCTTTTACTTTTTCTGTAAAATGATATTTTCTGCCTTGGTCTTCAAAATCAATTTCTTTGAAAATATGCCCGTCTTCGACATATCTTTTGATGTGAAAATCTATTTCGTCAACTGTTTTTACTTCTTCGGGAACAAGATTTTCAATAACGTTGGGTACATTCATGAAATCGATTACAGCAAAACCGTATTCTGATAAGCTTTCTTTAATTGCTTTTAAAGTGGTCAGATTGTCTTCGTCGCTTTCAAAATAGCCAAAACTGGTAAAAAGATTGAAAATAGCATCAAACTTTTCTTCAAAAGGCTCGCGCATGTCGTGCACTTTAAAATGAAGGGTTTCATTGCTGTTTTTGCTAGCTTCGGCGATGCTGTTTTCAGACAAATCTGCGCCTAAAACATCGTAGCCTAATTGATTTAAATAAATAGAATGACGGCCTTTTCCGCACGCTAAATCCAATACTTTGGCTTTCTCGGGCAAGTTGAGATAATGCGTTAAATTGTCCATGAAAACCTGAGCTTCACGATAATTACGATCCTTGTAAAGAATATGATAATATGGCGTGTCAAACCACGAAGAATACCAGTTTTGATTGTCATCTTCTTGATTTTGGATTGGTGCGTTATGTTTTACAGACATTTATTCTATTTCAATTAATTCAAAAGTCCGGCAAATTTAGTGTATTTTTGCCGAAAAATAACTATTTCGCTTCGATACCTATTTATAACAGTATAATAAAATGTTATAGCGATTAGCTTTTTTTAATTGAAAAAGAAATGGAAGAAAATTTTAAAATGATTGCCAAATGTTTTTTTGGCTTTGAAGAAATACTAGAAAAAGAATTACGCACACTTGGCGCTCAAGATGTTGAAAAAGGTGTGAGAATGGTAAGCTTTAAAGGAGACAAAGGTTTTATGTACAAAGCCAACTTGTCTTTGCGTACTGCCCTTAAAGTTTTAAAGCCAATTTATTCTTTTAGAGCTAATAATGAACAGGCTTTGTACAAAGGAATTTTGGGTATAAACTGGTCTAAATACTTAAATGCGAATCAGACTTTTGTGATTGATAGCACGGTGCATTCGACTTATTTCAATCATTCTGAATTTATTTCTCAGAAATGTAAAGATGCGATCGTAGATCAGTTTAGAGAAAGAACAGGACAGCGTCCAAGTATTGATAAACAGTATCCAGATTTGCGTATAAATATTCATATTGACAAAGATCAGGTTTCGGTTTCTTTAGATACTTCTGGAGCTTCGCTTCATCAGCGTGGTTACAGAACGGCTACTAATATTGCGCCTATTAATGAGGTTTTGGCAGCTGGAATTCTTTTATTGTCTGGTTGGGATGGTCAAAGTGATTTCTTGGATCCTATGTGCGGTTCTGGAACTTTCTTGGCAGAAGCAGCTATGATTGCCTGCAATATTCCAGCAAACATTAACAGAAAAGAGTTTGCTTTTGAAAAATGGAAAGATTGGGACAATGATTTGTTTGATATGATTGTTGATAGTTTAATGAAAAAAACTAGAGAGTTTCATTATACAATTAAAGGTTTTGATAAAGCCCCAAGTGCTGTAAGCAAAGCGAAAGACAATATTAGAAATGCTAATTTAGAAGATTATATTAAGATTTACGAAGAGAACTTTTTTGATACAGAAAAAGAAACAGAAGGTAAACTGCATATTGTTTTCAATCCGCCTTACGATGAGCGTTTAGATATTCAAATGGAAAAATTCTACGCCAGCATTGGAGATACTTTAAAGAAAAATTATCCAAGAACAAATGCTTGGTTTATTACAGCCAACCTAGAAGCCTTAAAATTCGTAGGATTAAAACCTTCCAGAAAAATCAAACTTTTTAACGGAAGCCTTGAAGCACGTTTGGTAAAATACGAAATGTACGAAGGAAGTAAGAGAACGAAATTTCAAGTCTAAGTCTCTAAGATGCTAAGAGTTTTAGCAAAATGGGAAAAAGAATAATTTTAAATAAATATCAAGTTTCTAAGAATATAAGTTGCAAGGAAAAAAACTTAGCATCTTAGCCTCTCAGAACCTTGGCAACTCAAAAAAAAATGTCAAAACTACAACTACGCGCTTTTTTATACCAATTGGCTGCTTTTGCAATTTTATTTCTTTTATTTAGATATTTGATTGCGGCTTACACGGGATTAACTGGAATCTGGATTCCGATGACGGCATTTGTAATAGGAACTATTATTGGACCTAAATTTCAGGCGGTAAGAACTAAAGACGGTGAAAAGCTTTTTATGAAATGGCTTTTTATAAAAGGAATTAAAGAAATCGGATAATTTGGAAAATATATGAGGAAAATTGGACTTATTGGAGGAATCAGCTGGGTTTCTACATCTGATTATTATACTTTAATTAATAAAGGAATTAATGAAAAACTCGGCGGACTAAATTTCTCTGAATGTCTAATCTACTCTTTTAATTATGCTGATATTAAAAAGAATAATGATGCCAACGACTGGGATTCGACTTTTAATATGTTGCTAAAAGCGGCAGAAGTTTTAAAATCGGGTGGGGCAGAAGCTATTGTTTTATGTGCCAATACGATGCATTTAATTGCAGACAAACTGCAGCAAGCTATTGGACTTCCGCTTATTCATATTGCTGAAGAAACAGCAATTGCAATTCAGAAAAAAGACTTGAAAAAAGTCGGTTTGCTGGGAACAAAATTCACAATGGAATTGGATTTCTTTAAAGATAAACTTGCTCAAAAAGGAATTGAAGCAATAATACCAATAAGCGAAGCTGACAAAGATTTTATTCATTACACCATTTTCGAAGAATTGGGAAGGGGAATTGCAACTGAAGAAACGAAAAAGCGTTATCTTGAAATTGCAAATGAATTAATCAAAAATGGAGCAGAAGGCATTATTTTAGGATGCACCGAAATTCCGCTAGTAATAAAAGAAGGAGATTTAATTGTCCCTATTTTTGATACAACTTTAATACATACACAAGCAGCGATTAATTTTCAGTTAACTTAAAAAAGATGCTAAGATTCTGAGATGCTAAGGTTCTAAGTTTTTAATCTTAACAACATAAAAAAGCGGTAAATTCAAGTTGAATTTACCGCTTTTTTTTAAACTTAGTATCTTAGAGTCTTAGAAACTTAGCATCTCAGAAACTTAGCATCTTAGAATCTTAGCATCTTAGAACCTTAAAAAAAACTATTTTTTCTTTTTAGGCTCTTCTTTTTTTACTGTTTCAGATGCCATTGTTTTTTTCTTGTAAATTGGAATAAAGTAGGAAACTGTGTAGTTGAAACCAATTCCAAAACTTCCATCATAAGTTCTGTTAAAACCTGGAATATAAAGGTTTTCAAAATTATTTGGTTCTTTATTAGAAGTCAGAAGTTTAAGCTGAACACCGAAACCAACAAATACATTTTTCACAACTTGGGCTTTTAGTCCTAATGCAACTTCGATCCAAGTAGCGGTAAGGCCGCTATATTTATTGTCTGTTGCTATTGGAGGTAATTCTCCCCAATACGGATTCGGGTTATAGATCTTATAGCTATGCAATTCTTGCGCAAAACTACTAAATCCGCCACGTAGTCCTATCGTGATAAGGTTTTCCATATCAAGCCAGTTTTGATAAAAATTATAGTCAAAACCTGCTTTTATATAAGTTCCGTTAGCAGAAGAAGTCAAACGGTCATCTTCTGTAGTTTTATCTTCGTAGCCTAATTCTGCCGCTAAGAAATACTTTTTGGTTAATCGCCAGTCTCCAACAAATTCTACTCCTTTATAATCTTTGTCATAAAGACCACGAGTAAGTTTATACAAATCAACACCAACACGAAGTCCGTAACGGTCTGTTTTTACAACGCTATCTTTTAGGGCTTGAGCTTCCTGAATTTCTGGTTTTGCCGTTTTTACAGTTTCTGTTTTTGGCTTTTTAGTCGCTACTGTGTCCTTCAAATTTTTAGAAATCTCAGGAACATCCTGCGCATAACCTAAAAACATTGAAAACAATAATGAAAGACTAGAAATAAACTTTAATGTGTGTTTCATTTTCAGATTCAATGTTAGGGTTTTCTAAATCAACTTCGGTCATCCAAAACGTATCTCCGTCTGGATCAGTATGTACAAAAGGCAGAATATTTTTTAGCTGAAAAATAGTTTTAAAGCCACAAGCTCTCGAAACGTATGCATTTTGCGTGTTATAGTTAAATTTAATAACATCTGTATTGATGGCTGTGGTGCTTAACGAGCTGTAAATAAACTTAAAGGTTGCTGTAGTATCATTGACCTTTAACGGGATTGATACCGTACTTCCGCTTGTTACATATCTCAATGAGTCATCTTCTGCAAGACTCTCATTAAAAACAATCCCTTCTTCCATTCCGTCACCAATAACTTTTAAGTTGGTAACATTTTTTGTTTTCGTCGGACTAGAAATATCATAAAATGTCATAACCAATCTTGGTGTAGTTGGTGTATTGGCATCGCAGATGTCATCTTTCTCGCAGCTAGATAAGCCGAAAGTGAAGAGCAGTAAAAGAGAGATTAATTTTTTCATGTATTTTTTATCGAAGTTCTAAAAGTACAACATTTTCAACATGATGCGTCTGCGGAAACATATCTACAGGGCGCACACGAGTTACTTTGTATTTTTCATCCATTAAAGCTAGATCGCGTGCTTGAGTTGCAGAATTACAGCTCACATAAACCACTTTTTTAGGAGCAATTTTTAAAATTTGCTCTACAACATCTTTATGCATTCCGTCGCGAGGCGGATCTGTAATAATAACGTCTGGTTTTCCGTGCTGTGCAATAAAAGCTTCATTAAAGACTACCTTCATGTCACCAACAAAAAACTCGCAATTTGTAATATTATTGCGTTCTGCATTGGCTTTAGCATCAATAATAGCTTCAGGAACACTTTCTACTCCAATTACTTTTTTTGCTTTTTTAGAAACGAACTGAGCAATGGTTCCCGTTCCTGTATATAAGTCATAAACTACTTCATTTCCTGTAAGTCCAGCAAAATCTCGTGTTATTTTATATAATTCGTAAGCTTGATCAGAGTTGGTTTGATAGAAAGATTTCGCATTAATGCTGAATTTTAAACCTTCCATTTCTTCCAAAATGTAGTTTCTTCCTTTGTAAAGAATGACATCCTGATCGTAAATTGTATCGTTTGGTTTTCCGTTTACAACATATTGTAATGAAGTAATTTGAGGGAATTTCTCGAATAAATGGTCAAGAATTAATTCTCGGTTTTCTTTATCTTCTTCAAAAAACTGAATTAAAACCATGATTTCTCCAGTAGAAACTGTACGAATCATAACCGTTCTTAATAATCCAGAATGTTCTCTCGGATTAAAAAACGCTAAATTGTGTTCGTTTGCAAAAGCTCTAATTTCGTTACGAATGGCATTTGAAGGATCTTCTTGTAAATGACATTTGTTGATGTCTAAGATTTTATCCCACATTTTAGGAATATGAAAACCTAAAGCGTTTCTGTTCCCTAAATCTTCAGTGCTTCCAATTTCTTTTTCAGTTAACCAACGGCTGTTAGAAAAAGAAAATTCCATTTTATTTCTATAGAAAAACTGTTTCTCAGAACCTAAAATTTCTTCAAATTCCGGAAGTTCGATTTTTCCTATTCTTTGTAAGTGATTTTTAACTTCATTTTGTTTAAATGCAAGTTGCTGGCTGTATTTCATATTTTGCCATTTGCAACCTCCGCATACACCAAAATGTTCGCATATTGGCTCTACTCTATATTCAGATAATTCGTGAAATTTTACCGCTTTACCTTCGTAATACGCTTTTCTTTTTTTTAGTGTCTGTACGTCTACAACATCTCCAGGTACCACATTCGGAATAAAGATAACTTTTCCGTCAGGTGCTTTGGCTACTGAAACCCCTTTTGCACCAGCATCAAGAACTTGAATTTGATGAAAGACAATTTTGTCTGTATTTTTTCTTCCCATAGCGCAAAAATAAGCCTTTGAAAACTTTTACAAATTTAATTTTAGAAAAAATTTAGAAATTCTTCAAAATATTAGTTTAATTGGGGATAAAAGCTAATTTTGTTTTCGTAATAATCCCAATAAAATTACATATTAACCTGCTATTTTTATCTTTTTATGAAGTTGTATCACAAACTTTCACAAATCAGCTTTCTTAAAAAAAGTTATGCTTTCAAATTTTTATTTGTTGCTTTTATCGGTATACATATTCCCTTAATCGGAATCTTGTTTTTTGTTCTATTTTTTGAACATAAAGTATCCTCAGCTTCTATTCTTATTTTTTCTTTAATTATGACATTGCTGGCAACAGCAATAACGCTTTTGGTTTTGAATAAACTGATAAAGCCAATTGCTATAGCCTCAAAAGCATTAGATGACTATAGAGATTCAAGAAAAATAGCTGCTTTGCCAACAGATTACACAGACGAAGCAGGTCTGCTTTTGTGTAACATACAGGAATCTATTAACGAAGCAGAGAATTTTATAAACGAAAAACAGGATCTAGTGTATATGCTTTCGCACGATTTGAAAAATTTTGCAGGAAATCCGCAAGGTTTAGCGAAGCTTATTATAAGCGAAGAACCATCAGAATCGGTTAAAAATATGGCCGAGCTAATTTGCGAATCCACTGAACTGCAATTTAGATACATCGAAAATTTTATCAAATTGTTAAAAGAACAAGATGATGTTGTAAAAGTAAACCCAGAAGTGAAGACAGTTTTGTTTTCGAATATTGTGCCTTTTATTAACGAACAAGTTGAGCAGCGTTTGTTGGATAAAAATATAAAAATGGATTTGGTTTTGGAATGTAATGAAGCAAAACTGAAAATAGACGAGGGACTTTTGGTTCAGGTATTGGTAAATCTAATAAGCAACGCCGTTAAGTTCTCTTATTTTGATAGCGAAATTAAAGTCAGAATCTTTTCTGCAGATTCAAAATTGATTATAACGGTTAAAGATTACGGAATGGGTTTTGATCGAAATCAGATTGAGGAATTATTTAAAAAATTCACCAAAATGAGCCGTTTAGGAACCGCAAACGAAGGTTCTACAGGAATCGGATTGTATTTGTGCAAAAAAATCATAGAAAGAAACAAAGGTCGATTGACCGCATCTAGCGAAGGAAAAAATAAAGGTGCAGAATTTAAAATAGAATTCGACGTTTAAATAAAAAAAAAATAAGGCTGTAAGATTTTATTCTTGACAGCCTTTTTATTTTAACAGTAAAGATTTACCAAAGCTGATGAACAGAAGGTTTGATAAGGTCATTATAGATTTTATTCATTGCTGAAATCTGCTCTGAAGTTAATTTTGGAGTGTCATAAACCGATAAATTTGATAAAACATGTTCTGTTTTGGATGCTCCAGGAATAATACAGCTTACTTCATTAAAACTCAAAATCCATTGTAACGCGATTGCGGCTAGATTTTTAGATTCTGGAAATAAAGCTTTTAATTCTTCAACAGCTTTTAAGCCCAATTCGTAATCAATTCCAGAAAAAGTCTCGCCTTTATCAAACGCTTCTCCGTTACGATTAAAATTTCGGTGATCCTGAGTGTCAAAAGTTGTTTTTGCATCAAATTTACCTGTTAAAAGTCCGCTTGCTAATGGAACTCGGGCAATAATTCCGATATCTTTCTTTTTAGCTTCCGCGAAAAACAATTCTGAAGGTCGCTGACGAAACAAATTGAAGATAATCTGAACCGTTGTTACGTTTGAATATTCAATGGCTTTTAAAGCTTCTTCAACTTTTTCAACGCTTACACCGAGATTAAGAATTTTTCCCTGATCTTTTAGTCTATCAAAAAGTTCAAATATTTCTGGACGATAGTAAACTTCAGTCGGCGGACAATGCAGCTGAATCAAATCAAGCGTTTCTAATCCCGTTCTTTTTAAACTGTCTTCAACAAATTTTTGAAGTACTTTTGGCGTATATCCCTCATTCACATGCGGATTAATTTGGCGTCCGCATTTTGTGGCAACAAAAATACGTTCAGAACGAGAACGAACCACTCTTCCAACAGCAGTTTCGCTTAATCCATTTTCGTAGACATCGGCCGTATCAATAAAGTTTACACCATTATCAATAGCAGTATTCAAAAGTTCATCGGCAGTTTTATCATCAAAACCCGATCCCCATTTTCCGCCAACTTGCCAAGTTCCAAGTGAAATTTCAGAGATATTAAAATTGGTTTTTCCTAGTTTTCTGTAGTTCATTTTTTTTTAAGATTCTAAGGTTCTAAGTTGCTGAGATTCTAAGTTTTTTTTAAAGTTGCTGAGATTATAAGACACAAAGTTTTTTAAATTATCCAAATCTTAGCACCTTAGAACCTTAGCAACTTAGTATCTTTTTAGTCAAATAAATCCGAAGACAAATAACGATCACCGCGGTCGCAGATTACGGCAACCACAACTCCAGATTCTAATTGTTCTGCAATTTTTAAGGCAACTGCAACAGAGCCTCCGCTGCTCATTCCTGCAAAAACACCTTCTTCCAGCGCTAATCTTTTGGTCATTTCTCGTGCTTCTTCTTCGCTCACATCTACAACAGTGTCCACTTTAGAAGCATCAAATATTTTAGGAAGATATTCCTGTGGCCATTTACGGATTCCAGGAATCTGAGAACCGTCACTTGGCTGTGCGCCAACGATCTGAACATTTGGATTTTTTTCTTTCAAATAAGTAGAAGTCCCGATAATAGTTCCTGTTGTTCCCATTGCCGAAACGAAATGCGTTACCGTTCCGTCAGTATCATTCCAAATTTCAGGCCCTGTTGTTTTGTAATGCGCTTTCCAGTTATCATCATTAGCAAACTGGTTCAGCATTAAATAGCCTCCTTGCGCTACTTTTTTATCGGCATAATCTCTAGAACCAATAATTCCTTCGCTTGCAGGCGTAAGAATAACTGTTGCGCCATAAGCACGCATAGTTTGAGTACGTTCTTTGGTAGAATCTTCGGGTAAAACCAGTTCGATTTCAATGCCAAATAACTGAGCAATCATAGCAAGCGCAATTCCAGTGTTTCCGCTGGTTGCTTCAATTAATTTGTCTCCTTTTTTGATATCGCCTCTTTCTAATGCTGCAGCAATCATATTGTATGCCGCTCTATCTTTTACGCTTCCTCCAGGATTATTTCCTTCTAGTTTCAGTAAAAGTTTTACATTTTTATTTTTAACTAGATTGACCGTTTCCATCAAAGGAGTATTGCCAATTAGGTTTAATAATTTATGTGAATTCATGTTATTTTTTTTCTTTTATTTTAACGTCGGTCGTAGTGGTGTTTAAAACGATAGAATCTTCTGGAATAGATTTGGTAACCCATGCATTTCCTCCAACAACACTGTTTTTTCCAATCACAGTTTCTCCGCCCAGAATTGTTGCATTGGCATAAATGCAGACATTGGCTTCAACGGTCGGATGTCTTTTTGCATTTTTCATGTCTTTGCTTACGCTTAATGCACCAAGCGTAACACCTTGATAGATTTTTACATGTTTCTTGATAACGGTAGTTTCACCAATTACAATACCAGTAGCGTGATCGATAAAAAATGGCGATGCAATATCGGCTCCTGCGTGAATATCTGTACCTGTAATTCTATGTGCGTATTCGCTCATTAATCGAGAGAATAACAATAAATCTAAATGATATAATTCGTGACTAAGTCTGTAAATTGCAATGGCATAAAAGCCTGGGTAACCCAAGTAGACTTCATCAATGCTGTTTGATGCAGGATCGTTTTCAAGGATATATTCGGCATCTTGATTTAGTTTTTCTAAAACTCCAGGAAGTTTCTCTAAAAAGCGATCCCAGATCGATTCGCATAAATTTTGAGGTTTTTTACAAGCCAAAACCGCAATTTCTTTAAAGCGAAACTCTAGTTCATCAATGCTTTCGTCAAGTGCGGCATTCGAATCAAAAAGCGTGTAAAAAAGCTTTTCTGTAAAGTCTTCTGTTTTGGTTTTAATACCGTAATTTATGTGTGAGTGGCTCTTTAAAGCTCTTATATTTTGTATGATATTGTCTTTTGTCACAATGGTAAAAATGAATGAATAATTTTGGAACGTTAAAAGTAAGGCGTTTTTTGGAAATAAAATCACGATTTAACGAAAGAAATTTACTTTGAGAGGTTTGATTTGTGATAAAAAGCAAATTCTAAACGGTTCTTATTTATGCAATTCTTAAGAAGTTAATTGCGTAAATTAGCTTTCAAAATATACTAAAATGAAAAATAAGCCAACATTTACGAGTGCAATTTCTGGGATCTCTTTTAATGAAAATGAGAAAATTTACGGAAGAGCAATTCATGATCCTATCTTGGGATTGATTAAAAAGGAATATCCTGATTTTAATGCCGAAGATTGCATTTCTATAAATGAATTGAATGTCTACCGCCAGAAATACATTTCAAATTATCTTTCTACCGAAATAGGAGCACTTTCGGCAATGGAGAAAAATGTCATTTCTTCATTAAAAGAAGATAAATCGATTGTAAGCATTGTAGAAGAGGAGGAAGAAGCTAGAAACTTAGGACAAAAAGTGGCCGATAAAGTAGCTGATTTTGGTGGGAGCTGGACTTTTATTATTTCGTTTGTTGTTTTTATTACGATTTGGATTGCTTCAAATGTTTATATTTTTCTAAACAAAGGTTTTGATCCCTATCCATTCATTCTTTTAAATTTAATACTTTCTTGCGTTGCAGCTTTGCAGGCGCCGGTTATTATGATGAGCCAAAACCGTCAGGAAGAAAAAGATCGTAATCGCGCTAAAAAAGATTTTATGATCAACCTGAAATCGGAATTGGAGATTAGATTAATTCATGATAAAATTGATCATTTAATTATGCATCAGCAGCAAGAACTAATCGAAATTCAGAAAGTGCAAATCGAAATGATGAATGATATTTTGGATCAGATTAAGAAATAAAAAGTTGTTAAAATACCAATTTTTTTAAATCCCAAATTCCAAAAGGAGTGAAGCGAATTTTTAGAAAATCTAAAATCTAAAATCTAAAAATAAAAGTGTTTGAAATAATAGCCGCCGAGCATAAAAATGAAATTTACCACGGCAATGTTCCAAACGATTTTTTTGTGATTTCTAGACTTATCTAAGAAATGAAACACGATAAAAAGGAAGAGTAAGAGACAAGTATAAATGGCCGGATACATTTTAAAAGCACCAAAAAAATCACCTTGAAAAAGTAAGAATAGAGAGCGCTGAAATCCACACCCTAAACAGTCATAACCAAAGAAGGTTTTGAATAGGCAAGGGATCATGTATTTCTCTAAGCTCATGGTGAATCTTTTTTGCAATTTTACTAAAAAAATATGACAAACGTTTGGAGTGGTATAGAACAAGTACTTGAAAGTTTTATACTTTTGAAATCTTAAAATACAGGAAGGATGAAAACTTTTAAAATTATAATAATGATTCTTGCGATTTCGGTTGCGCTTTATGAGCAAGTTTCAGAGGAAAAAAACATCTATATCATGATTGCTGCAATTGTAGTTTTCATGTTCGGAATGATGCAGCTTAGTGCTAAAACACCAAGTAAAAATAACGATAAAGAAGAGTAGAATGCTGGCAAAAGGAGATAAGGTTTCTGTACTTGATGAAGCCATAAACGGAACGGTGATTTCGGTTAAAAACAATGAAGTTTTGATTGAAAGTGAGGACGGATTCATGATGACATTTTTGGTCAATGAACTGATTAAAATACAAGAAACCAGTAATTTAATGAATTCTATTAAAAGAATTGATTTAGATGAATTTTCAAAAGAGAAAACAGAGCCAAAACCGAGAAGTTTTGTTAAAGAAAAGAAAGATAAACGCGATGTTGGTGTTCCAGAATTTGATTTGCATATCGAAAAACTAGTTCCAAATAAACGCGGAATGTCTAACTATGATATTTTGACCTTACAGACCGAAACGGCAAAAAGACATATTGAATTTGCGATTAGAAATCGCATTCCGAAAATCGTTTTTATTCATGGTGTGGGCGAAGGAATTTTGAAAGCCGAACTTGATTTTTTATTGGGCCGTTATGACGGAATTGATTTCCAAGATGCCAATTATCAAAAATATGGACTTGGAGCAACTGAAGTTTATATAAAACAAAACAATAAATAAAACCGCTTTTTTTAAGGGAAAAGATAAATTGCAAAGCATAAAAAAAACGTCTGTTTTTTGAAAAGATTTATACTTAAATCAAGACAAAAAACAGACGTTTTTTTTTGTAAGAATTATTTCGGCTGATTTCTTTTTAGAAATCTATATTTTTAGTCGGTTGCATCTCTGGTAACTTTTCCAAGAACGAAACTGCTTCCAAGTTTAAAGCTACTTTTTCCTTTTTGTAAAATTACGTTTTTAAGAACAATCGTGTGTTCATAAACTTGCCCTGTTCGCGTCGTCGTTACTTCAATAATTCCACTTGCGTTTGCTACACCCAGTTGGCCTGTCCATGTTTCATCGATTGCAGGAGAACTTGGCTGTACTTTAGCGCAAATAAAAGCTGGTGTAATAGATCCAGTTTCTGTCAATGCGGTTCTGTAAAATACTTTGTTTTGTGTTGCTGTTATTAAACTTGTACGAGGTTGATTGCTAGCTGTAATTACATTTACGATCAAAGCAGGATCGATATCTTCAATCGATAAATAAAATGAATTGTTGTAATTGTAAGTTTTGTTGTCACATTCATAAGCCGACCCATTCGGATTGGTTTTGAAAGTCAAATCGGCCTTAGTTACATTTGTGTTGTATGTTCCAAACACAAATTCAGCTTCTGTTTGGTTTCCTGCTGGTTTTGCAAATGTGATATTTCTAAAAATAATGCTATGTTCGTAACCCTTTATTCTTGTGCTTCCATCAGTTGCACTTGAATCTACTAGCTGAGTTGTCGCAACTTCAATCAAACCTTCAACGGCATTCCATTCTTCAGTTACTTTTGGAGTGGTAGGAGGTATTGCGCCACAAATATTATCTTTTGCTACAGTTCCGTCATAAGCTCTATAAACTACACGGTATGATCCTTTTCCATTTGCGTCAATAGTATACGTGTAGGTTCCTTGATCATTAATAATTGCTCCTTGAGGCAATTGAAGCAAAAGCGCTTCCTGAGATTTTAGTTTATAAATTAAAGTATTGGTTAACGGATCACAGGCTGACGATTCCTGTACATCAGCAAAATCTATTTCGTCTACAGTTAAATCTCCATCATCGCATCCGTTCAAAAAGAGAGCGAACAATAGGAGGGCAGCATATTTTTTCATCGTAAAATTTATTTGGGTCAAAAATAGTGAAAAAATTGCCAAATGATATTTAAGATTTGACAATTGATATTTCTTAACTTTGCAGCAATGAAAAAAGTATATCTAGATAATGCCTCAACAACTGCCATGCGTCCTGAAGTAATTCAGGAAATGACAAAAATAATGCTTGAGGATTACGGAAACCCATCGTCTACACATAGTTTTGGTCGAAACGGTAAGACCATATTAGAACTTTCTAGAAAGAGTATTGCAAAACACTTAAATTGCACTGCTCAAGAAATAATTTTCACCTCTGGCGGAACAGAAGCCGACAACTGGATTTTACGCTCTGCTGTTGAAGATTTGAAGGTGGAGAGAATTATTACTTCAAAAATTGAACATCATGCTGTTTTGCATACTGTTTGGGTGCTTCAGGAAGAATACAATATTCAAGTTGATTATGTAAATGTAAATGCAGATGGTAGTTTAGATCTAACGCATTTGTCTAATTTATTATCCGAAGAAAAAAAGACTTTGGTTAGTTTAATGCATGTCAATAACGAAACGGGGGCAATTTTAGATCTAGATCGTGTAAGTTTGATTTGCAAGCAGTATAGTGCTTTGTTCCATTCAGACACAGTTCAATCTATCGGAAAAACAGAAATCGATCTGCAAAAAACGCCTATTGATTTTATTTTGGCGAGTGCACATAAATTTCACGGGCCAAAAGGTATTGGATTTGCTTTTATTCGAAAAAATTCGGGTCTGCAACCTTTGCTTTTTGGAGGAGAACAAGAAAAAGGTCTTCGCGCAGGAACCGAAGCGGTGCATCAGATTGCTGGTATGGCAAAAGCTTTGTCTATTTCTTATGAAAAATTAGAGGAAGAAAGAATTTATATTTTAGGAATAAAAAATTATCTAATAGAACAATTAGAAATTCATTTTCCAAATTTTAGAATTAACGGAAAAAAAGAAGATTTCTATAACATTATCAATATCATTCTGCCATTTTCGTCAGACAAAACTTCGATGTTGCTTTTTAGTTTAGATATGAAAGGAATTGCTATTTCTAGAGGAAGCGCTTGCCAGTCTGGAAGTATTAAACCATCGCACGTTTTAAACGAAATGCTTTCGGAGACCGATTTAAAATTACCAAATCTCCGAATTTCATTTAGTCATTACAACACCAAAGAAGATATCGATTGGCTTATCGAGAGCTTGAAAACGGTATAAGTTGCTAAGGTTCTGAGATGCTGAGATTCTAAGTTTTTTTAACCGCGGAGTGCGCTAAGAATTACGCAAAGGTCGCTAAGTTTTTTTAGAGCCATTAAAATGAAAAAGTTCGCAAAGCTTGTTTTGATAAAGCTTTGCGAACTTTTTTACTCTATTTAGATTCTCAACAAAAGCTTCTTTGCGTACTTTGCGGTAAAAACTAAACTCAAAGTTTTTGAAACCTGAAACTTGAAACTTGAAACTTGAAACCTGAAACCTGAAACTTGAAACAAAAAAGCTATTTGCGTATAACTTTTACCTGAGAATCTTTAGTTAATTTGATTATCGTAGACGATTTCCCGTTTATTTTGTCTTGGTTTAATTTTACAACATAATCAACACCATTAATAATTTCTGGACTAATGTCCTTGAAAGCTATTGGTGTCGGTTGTCCAGAAATGTTAGCAGAAGTAGAAACCAAAGGTTTTTTCATTCTCTCCATCAATTTGAAGCAGAAAGGTTCCTTTACCAATCTAACTCCTAGCGATTTGTCTTCAGCAATAATATTTGGAGCAACATTTCTAGCATCATCAAGAATTAAAGTAGTTGGTTTCTCCGATAAATCCCAGATTTGCCATGCAACTTCAGGAATCTCTTTAAACACATTGTACAGCATCTTTTCGCCATTCATTAAAACAATCATGCTTTGTGTTTCTGCACGCTGTTTTAATTTGTAGATTTTAGCAACAGCTTCTGGGTTTGTAGCGTCACAGCCAATTCCCCAAACTGTATCTGTCGGATAAAGAATGATTCCGCCTTCTTTGATTACTTCGTATGCGTTTATAATTTCTTGATTGATATTTTCCATTAGAAAAAGACTTTTATTTTGGCAAAGATAATAATTCAAATTCCCGAATTAGATATTTATTAATTTATCATTAATTCGCTACATAAATTTTGATGTTACTTTTTTAATTTTATTTTTGTAATATATTTTTTATTTTTAATGATATTTTTTTTAAAAAAGTAAATTTATTCTTAATTTTGTGTAAATTTTTATACGTTTAATCTTAAAAATACCCAAAAATGAAAAAATTATTATTTAGTGTTTTAATTGCCGCATCGTTATTTTCATGTAGTAATAATGATGAAGAACAAGTTTTATCTGTTGCTGATAAAAAAGAAGTATCTATGAAAAATACAGATGGTACTATAGTTACAGCAATACAAACTGAGGCATTTGAAAAAATAATTTCTAATCTTAAAAAAGCAAATGAGAATGATAAGGCAGCTTCTTTGACTGCTAAGTATAAAGATGATAATGGAACGATGAAATTAATTGGTTCTGCTGGAAAATCATCTAGTTCTTCTGCTAAATCTGCAGCTCAAATTACATTTCAATACAGAGCCCATGTAACTGGGAAACCGGAAAACGGGCATGGCTGGTTACCTTGGTTTATACTTGGTACACCAGTCGGTACAATGGGAGAAAGCAGAAGATTAGAGGCAATTCAATTTTCAAATGCGTCTTCTATACCATTTTTTCAGGCTAGAGCCCATGTACAAGGGCACGGTTGGTTGCCATATGTGGGATTGGGAGATGTTGTAGGAACTACAGGGCAAGAACGTAGAGCAGAAGCTTTTCAAATTTTTGTTCCAGCAAGTTTTGCAAATCAGGTTGTTTACAGGGTTTATGTTCAAAACATTGGTTGGATGCCATATGTAAATAATGGTGAAATTGCAGGAACTACTGGACAAGGATTGAGAGTAGAATCTTTCCAAATGAATATGGTAGTTATAGAATAGATTCTGGTAAAAAAAATATACAACTAATAAAAAAAATCGGTTTTCTATTTGAGAACCGATTTTTTTTTTAGTTGTATGATAAGTTTTTTTAGAAGTCAGTTTTTATTATAACTGACTTTTTTTATTTCTATTTTTTGTTAAACTCATTAAAGGATGTTCAATATATTTAAAGCTAAGTTGACAAATAAGAATTAAAGGTATGATTGATAATGTAATAATAGACCAATATTCAATATTAGTTAATGCTTTTGCTTCTTCAAAACCAATTATATAATAAAATATAATAAAAAGTAAAATACCATGAAGTAAATATATGCTGTAAGTAATTTGACCCAATTTGCGAGAAAATGCACTTGACAAAACTCCGAAAAAATTGTTTCCAGAAGCAATTATTAAAAATACGATTGATGCTGATATAATTGGAAATGGTTTTCTGCCGCTGTTGAAAAAATAGACTGAAACAGCTAATAATAACAGTGCTAATATGGTGTACTTTTTTTGTTTTAAAATCGTATTAAACTTTTTTGTATTTATTAATAATGCAACACAAATTCCGCCAACAAAAGGCATAAAATGCCTTAATGACGATTTGTTTATAACCATAATTATTGCGGCGGTAATTGTAAAACCGATTAAAGCCTTATAGTTGATTTTTATTTTAAAGAACAATGCAATAAGAGGTAATAAAAAGTAAAAAACCCATTCGTAAGGCAATGTCCAAGTAATTCCAGCATTTAGAATAAAAGTATTTTCTAAGCCATTTAAGTTTGAATTTTTCTTGCTGACGTTAAAAAATATCCAGGAAAGAACACTTTTTAAGTTCTCTGAAAATGGAACTCTAATATTAAAATTAGTCAAGCAGGCCACTAGAATAAAAATGACAATTATAGAAAAAATATACATTGGGAAAAGCCTTAAAAATCTTGATTTAAGATAGTTTGACCAGTCAATTTCTCTAGTTTTATTAGTGAGTAATTTGGTTGTAAATAGAAAACTAGTAATTATGAAAAAGAAGACGACTGAAGTTTCTCCAAATTGATTGAATAAATTAGATTCAGGATCTTTCCAATCTGTAGTTTTTAGAAATACTTGCCAGATAAACGCATGATGCAAAAAAACAAAAAAAGCCAAGTAGCCTCGTAACCCGTCAATTTCAGGATATTTCATTTCTGGAAGATCGATTCTTATTATTTTGTTTACGAGCAAAACGGAGAGTACTAAAACAACTAGAATTGGAATAAAAAATGCGTAAATGGTGAAATTCATTTTTACTGTGTGATAAAGTATACTGTTGTTTCAATTCTTAACTTGAAAAAATGAACAGATATTATTGTTTTTTTTGCAAACATACTCAATCCTAAATAATTATTGAAAGAATAGTCTGTAAAAAAAAAAAATAATAATTTAAAGTAAAGGGTTGATGAAAAAAAGATTGTATAGGGTTAAAAATGTTATCAGATAGTAAAATACAAAGACGTAAAAATCTTTTTAGCCTCAAATTGATATTTAAAATGAAAAAGCAATTATGACAATGAAATTTTAATTTGAGGAAAGTTTTTTTAAATACTGCTTTTTTTTAAAACTACGTTCTCGCACCATCCTTCGATAGTATATTGATGCAAAATGGAATCTGGAATTTTCTCGTATTCATTTTCAAAAAAAGCCACAGGTATAACCGGTTTTTTTTTGTCAATAATCAGAATATTATTTGGATTGTAAAAATCGTAGTTTTTAATATCGTGATTTGTTGTTATAATTTTTTTTTCCAGTCCTAAGCTTTCAAAAATTCTAAAAGTTAATCCAATCTGTCCATCTCTATGAATGTCTAACAGTACTTTCGATCGATCTGCGTAGTCATTAACTTCTGATAAAGGCACATGCTTGTTAATATACGTAATGCCATCAGTTCCTGTTTTAGGCTCATTTTTTTTATCGTAAACAATAAACTTGAAGTTTATATTTTTAGATTTTAATTCGTTAGCTATTCGAATTAAGGTAGAAAGCCTTTTATCTATTGTGCTAATATTAAAAACACCATATTCTGCGGGAATTTCTTTATTAGAAGATGTGTTTTTCGTATAAATCCAATTAGGAGCAAAACTCAAATTAAAGTTTGCACAATCTTCTTTTTCAAATGAATAGACTTCATCAAAACTAGGAATAACTCGTTTAATTTTTGGACAGCGGTAAATATTGTCATTAAAAAAGCCGATGGATTTTTTAGTGAATTTTTTAAATTTTAAAATACTATTAGAATCAATAAAATCGCCTTTTATAGTTAGAATTACATCTTGAATCTCATGGTTTTTTTCTAATTCTTTCAGTATTTCTTTCCCGTGATGTAGGGTTTTTAGATTCTTTTTAAAAAAAGCTTTCAAAATAAAATTATAAACCCTGTGAAAAACAGAAGGATATTTGTATCTATAATCTCTAAAATTTATATGGCGTACATTATGTCCTTGTTTTTCTAGAGCTGAAGAAATGCATTCGTTCATTCCTAAATTATCTAGGCTTACTAGTGTTATATTCATTAATTAGCTTGATTTGTTTCTAACTCAATTTTATAGGTATAATTTGTAATATTTTACTTAGTACTAGTTGATTGTTTTTTTGTAATTTTACATTAAAATCTCATTGTATACTTTTAGGTACTCTGCTGCAGCTGTTTTCCAATTAAAACTTGCTGCTCTTTGTTTAAAAAACAATTCATTTTCATTTTTATTATTTTCATAGGTATTTAATCCGTCAAATAATACTGTTTTCATATTTTCAGGATCAAAATCTGACCAGTATTTTGCAGCAGTCCCTCCAATTTCGGGTAGAGAAGTTTTATCAGATAAAAAAGTTGGTTTTCCAAAACTCATTGCTTCGATGGGCGGTAGGCCAAAACCTTCTCTGATTGAAGGAAAAAGAAATGCAGTACAATTTTTCATAAAAAACTGTTTGCCTTGATCGGTTACTTTTCCCGTTAAAAAAACTTGATCCGTTAAGCCATTATGACTTATAAGCTGTTTTATTTTTTCGCCGTATTTTTTATCATTGTTACCAGAAATAATTAAATTGTAATCTTTGATTAATTTCATCATGTTGATGATTGATTCAAAGTTTTTTCTTTCAATAAAATCACCAATTGTATAAAAGAAAGGCTTATCTGTAGGAACATTTGGTACGTATGAAGATGTGTCTAGAAATTCGGTGATTGGATTTCCGTTGTGGATAACATATTCTGGAATGTTTGGAACATTAAAATATTGGTGCGTTTGTTTTTTTGCAAATTCTGATATGTAGGTAACAGCAGTTGCTTTATTTAGCTTTTCTAAAAAAAGTTTGTTTCTTTTATGATTAATATCAGAAGATACTTCTTCGGTAAAATTTACATCGTGAATTGTAAGTAGATACTTTGTTTTTGTAAAAGGCTCAACTTTTATGTTTTGATTTACAGAATGCCATAAGTCATATTTTTTACGAATTCTAAAGAATTTCATTCGTGATAAATTATTGTACTTGTTGTAATTGAATTTTTTTCCAAACTCGCTTTCAAGAAATTTTATATCCGTAGCGTTTAATGTTAGTTTTAAGTTTTCAAATTCTAACTGAGATAAACCTTTTATTAATTCATAATTGAAAGTTCCTAAACCAGTAGCTCTGTTATTTATGTTATGGGTTTCTAGAAAAACAGTCTTTTGTTGTGACATCCTTTATTTTTTTACGAAAATACAATATTAATTTGAAGTGTTAGATTGTATATGTATTTTTGTAGTTAATAAAAATATACTGATGAATTTTAAAGTAAATGCAATTTTCAAGAATAATACAGACTCCATTCTAGACAGTATTAAAGATTTTAATAATGCAGGAATTCTTTTTGGAAATGGCGATCGTAATAAAATAAAACTGTTTGATTTAAATGGTAAAACTATAAACATAAAATCATTTAAAATTCCAAACTTAATTAATAAAGTTGCTTATAGGTATTTTAGAAAATCAAAAGCAAGACGTTCATTTGAATATGCAACTATATTATTAGAAAAAGGAATAGGAACTCCTGAACCTATTGCATTTCTTGAAAATTTTAATAGTATTGGGTTAAAAGACAGCTATTACGTGAGCGAACACTTAAATGCTGATTTAACTTACAGAGAGCTTGTAGAAGTGCCTGATTATCCGGATCGTGATAATATTCTAAGACAATTTACCAAATTCAGTTTTGATCTTCATGAAAAGGGAATTGAATTTTTAGATCATTCTCCAGGAAACACTTTAATAAAAAAGAATGCAAACGGAAATTATGATTTTTTTCTAGTTGATTTGAACAGAATGGAATTTCATACTACAATGTCTTTTGAAACTCGTATGAAAAACTTATGCCGTTTGACTCCATTAAAAGAAATGGTTGCAACAATGAGTAACGAATATGCTAAATATTATAATGAACCTGAAGAGAAGATTTTCAATACTTTATGGAAAGATACTTCAGATTTTCAAGAAAAATTTTATCGAAAAAAACGTCTGAAAAAGAAACTTAAATTCTGGAAGAAGTAATTCTTCTTAACTCTTTATAGCGAACAAAAACGCTGTAAGCATTAAGATAGCAGATTGTTACACCTTTACCTCCGTCCAGAAAACCCAATCGGATTATAAATTGGTACAAAAAAGTGTATAAAGGATGAAGAAATAGCAGTGGGAAATAAGGTTTTATGCCTTTTGCAAATTTTTCATTGGCTTTAAGAATTCCATAATTGTACATTTTCGATTTATAATCCTCATAAGAAGAGTAGGAGAAATGTATAATTTTATTTTTTAAAGTTGAGATTGGTCCGTTTACAATCAGTTTTTCGTGAACGGTTCTTTCTTCGTTGTATCTGCATTTTGATTTATTAAAAAGCCTAAAAATCTTGTCGGTTTGCCAGCCGCTAAAGTTTAGTTGGCGCTCCTTAAACATAAAAATACGATAGACAAAATAAGCGCTCGCGGCTTTTTCAGCATTAATTGCAGTAACGATTTCAGATTTTAATTCAGGTGTTAATCTTTCGTCAGCATCAATAAATAAAACCCATGAGTTTTTGGCTTGCTCTAAGGCAAAATTTCGCTGAGAGGTGTAATCAATAAAAGGATTCTGAATTAATTTTACGTTTTCGAAAGACTCGACAATAGGTACCGTTTTATCGGTGCTGTAAGAATCAACAACAATTATTTCATCAGCAAAATCAATGTCTTCAAGAAGTGATTTTATATGATGTTCTTCATTAAGCGTAATAATCAATACTGATAATTTTTGCTTTTCACTATTCATTGGTGATGCTTTGCTTTTTCAATTTTTATATTCCTGAAAATAAGTCTCTAATTTTTTAAGCATAAGTTCCAACGGATATTCAGCATAATATTCAAAAGTATGTTCTTTTATGTATTGTTCGGTGTGCTTCTCGTAAATCTCAGGTTTTAAATCTTTTAAATGAATTGAAGCATTTTTCGCTTCATTTTCAAACAACTGCCAAGTTTCTTTTCTAACAGAAGGAGTAAAGATAGAGAAAGTAGGTATTTCTAGTGCTTTGGCCATATTTACAGCTCCTCCTTCGTTTCCTATCAACATCTCGCATTGAGAAAGTATTGCTAAAAACTGACGCAAATCTGTAGCGTACAAATCGAAAATAATATGCTTTTTTGTTTCTTCAGAACAATGGTTATAAACCTCCAAAGCTTCCTCTTTCTGGTTCGGAATATAATTAAAGAGAATAGTAGCGTTTGTTTTTGCTACTGTAAAATCGATGATTTTTGCCATTCCGTCAAGCGGATAGGTTTTGTAGTGCTCGCTTCCTAAAATTCCAAACATAATAAGAGGTTTTTCAGGATCAATATTGTAGCTTTTTAAAATGCTTTTTGCTTCTGCAATTTCAGATTCTTTTAAAAAGATTTTCGGTTTTACATTCGTTATCTTTTCAGTAAAAAAAGGTTTAAGAAGCAATAATCTATTTTCAATTGCCAAACCATGTTCTGACTTTATGGCATCAAAACGTTCATAACTATAATTGTAAAAGATATTAGAATACCATTTATGATACGAAACTTTATATTTTGCTCCAGAAAAAAACGTAATTAAACTAGTTCCTAATTTGCTGTAAACGTCTATTACGGCATCATATTTTTTTCTTCGAATCTCAAAAATGAATTTAAGGAATCCAAAAGTCGATTTTCGGATTTTATTAGTCACCGGAATGATGTTATCGATATTCGGATTTTCTTTTAGAACATCAATCGAATTGGGATAACACATATAGTCAATTGTAGCGTCAGGAAACTTGCTCTTCAAGTTATTGCAAATAATTGTGCTTGTTAAAACGTCTCCAATTCTTTTTTGTTGGATAACTAATATTCTCATCTGGTTTTTTATTCAATTTGAAAGCTAAAGTACAAACTATTTTATGAAGTGCACAAGTGATGGCGGTAATAAGATTAAACTAAATTAAAAAGTTATATTTTTGTGGTCAACAAATTAAAATTTATAATGGGAATTAGCGGTTTGGTTATTACTTTCAATGAAGAAAAAAACATTGGAAAATGTATAGATGCCTTATTTAAAGTTTGTGATGAAGTTATTATTGTAGACTCTTTCAGCAAAGATCGCACAGTAGAAATAGCTAAAGAAAAAGGAGCGCAGGTTGTCCAGCAGGCATTTTTAGGAGATGGTCCGCAGCGTACGCACGGTTTGCCTTTTTGTAAAAATGACTGGATTTTAAACCTTGATGCAGATGAGTTTTTAGACAAAGACGCAGAAGATTTTATTCTAAAGAAAAAATATTTGGAAGGAAATTACGATGCCATGAGTTTTAGAGTAAAAAACTTTTTGGCAGATAAACTAATTGATTTCTCAGGTTGGTATCCAGACCATAAAGTCCGTTTTTTTAATAAGCAAACAGCGCATCCTTCAGATTCTAAAGTGCATCAGAAAATTGTTGCTCAAAATGAGAAAAAAGTTGCTGTACATATTTTGCACTATGGCTGGGATTCTTTAGATCAAATCATTGCTAAAAAGAATCAATACTCGGGCTGGCATGCACAACAGTTATTTGATCAAGGAAAAAGAATTAATGCCTTTAAACCTGTTTTGAACGGAACTGTAGCTTTTGTTAGATGCTATTTCTTTAAAAAAGGAATCTTTAACGGTCTTGACGGATTATCAATCGCAATGATTCAGGCTTTTTTTTCTTACATGAAATATGCTAAACTTATTAAACTTCAAAAAAATAAATAATAAAAAAATCCAAATTCCATTAATAATAAATTGGAATTTGGATTTTTAAATATTGTAGACTTTTTAAAGCTTACACCGCAACATCGTATTCGCGAAGTGCATTGTTTAAAGAAGTTTTTAAATCTGTAGATGGTTTACGAGTTCCAATGATTAATGCACAAGGAACTTGGAATTCTCCAGCGGCGAATTTCTTTGTATAGCTTCCAGGAATAACCACAGAACGAGCAGGTACATAACCTTTCATTTCAACTGGCTCATCACCTGTAACATCGATAATTTTTGTAGATGCCGTCAAACATACGTTAGCTCCAAGAACTGCTTCTTTACCAACGTGAACACCTTCAACCACGATACAACGAGAACCGATAAAAGCACCGTCTTCAATAATAACTGGAGCAGCTTGTAATGGCTCCAAAACACCACCAATACCCACACCACCGCTTAAGTGTACGTTTTTGCCAATTTGAGCACAGCTTCCTACAGTTGCCCAAGTATCAACCATTGTACCTTCGTCTACATAAGCACCAATGTTTACGTAACTTGGCATTAAGATAACGCCGCTTGAGATGTAAGCTCCATAACGAGCAACAGCATTTGGTACTACACGAATTCCTTTTTCAGCATAATTTCTTTTTAGCAACATTTTGTCGTGGTACTCAAAAATACCAGATTCCCATGTTTCCATTTTTTGAATCGGGAAATACATCACAACCGCTTTCTTAACCCATTCGTTTACCTGCCATTTGTCACCAACTGGTTCAGCAACACGTAATTTTCCAGCGTCTACTAATTCGATAACTTCTCTAATAGCATCAGTTGTTGCGGTTTCTTGTAATAAAGCTCTATTTTCCCAAGCTTGTTCAATTATAGTCTGTAAAGAATTCATACGTTTAATTTTTTGGCAAAGATAAGGTATTTGTAGAAATGCAAAAAAGTAAAAGGGTTTGAAAATGTTACAGATTTAACTTTTTGTTTCTTATTTGTATGGTTAATGAGGTAACATGTATTTTTTACTAATACCATTGCCACTAGAAGTTTTTTTTATATCAAAATATGACAAAAGTCAGGGTTTCTGCTTTTTCTTCGCTTTAATTTCGCAGTGTTGATCAACAATTCCATTCCATAAATAAATCATATAAGCAGTAAAATATGAATCAAGAAAATCACCTTCAAAACAGAGTAATTATAGACAAAGAAGTAAGCTGGGATAAAACTCAGGTTATTATGAGTAAAACAAATGCTTTTGGTATTATCGAATATGCCAACGAAGTGTTTGTAGATGTTTGTGGTTACGAAGACTATGAATTAATGGGGCAGCCTCATAATATCATACGTCACCCCGATATGCCAAAAGTTATTTTTAAAGTACTATGGGAAAATCTTAAAAACGGGAAAAACTTTCACGCTATTGTAAAAAACCTTGCAAAGTCTGGAAGATACTATTGGGTAATTACAGATTTTGAAATCGCCCGAGACGAAAACGATGTTATTGTAAATTATTTCGGAAGAAGACAAGCTGTACCGCAAGAAGTTATTGCGATGCATATTGAACCTTTATATAAAAAGTTATTGCAGATTGAAGCCGCAAGCGGAGTTGAATTTAGCGAAAAGTATTTAATAGGATTCTTAGAAGAGAAAAAGAGAACATACGTTGAATATATTAAGGAGCTGATTTACGAGCACGAAAAATCTCAATCTAAGTTTGCTAATTACAGTGAAGAAGAAGATGCAGGAGAGGAAGAAGAACACAGAGGTTTTTTTGGCCGATTGTTTGGAAGATAAATTGAGTTATTTTTTAGGTTTGAATATTTGGATAAAAGTCCGTCTTGAATTTTTAAGGCGGATTTTTTATTGAAAACTATCTTGGAAAAGTTATTTTGAGTGAAATGGAAAAATACAAAAATATTTTGAACTAAATTTGCTGAAAAATTACAACATGCCAAGAATTCTTTCAATAGATTACGGACAAAAACGCACAGGAATTGCTGTTACAGACGAAATGCAGATTATTGCTTCGGGCTTAACTACAATTCCGACTCATACTTTGATTGACTTTTTGAAAGATTATTTTGCTAAAGAAAAAGTCGAAGCGGTTTTGATTGGTGAACCCAAACAAATGAACGGTCTTCCGTCTGAAAGTGCTTCTGTGATTAATGGTTTTGTAACTCATTTTTCGAATATTTTCCCCGATATGAAAGTAATTCGTGTTGATGAGCGTTTTACTTCAAAAATGGCATTTCAAACCATGATTGATAGCGGTTTAAATAAAAAGCAACGTCAGAACAAAGGTTTGATAGACGAAATTTCTGCTACAATTCTGCTCCAAGATTATCTTTCCTCAAAAAAATAACGCTGTTCGTCGTATTTTTTATTTATAATTTAATGGTTTTTAGAAAATCCTAACTTTTATCATCTAAAAATTAGTTTTTTTTTGCAATTAAAAAAGTACCTTTGCACTTTAAATAAAAATACTGTTATGCCTGACGAAACCATACGTTCAAATAGTGATGTAGTACTCATTGGCGCTGGAATAATGAGTGCCACTCTTGGAGTAATTTTGAAAGAATTACAACCAGATATAAAAATTGAAATTTACGAAAGATTAGATGTTGCAGCTGCTGAAAGTTCTGATGCTTGGAATAATGCAGGAACGGGACACTCTGCTTTTTGTGAATTAAATTATACTCCAGAAAAGGCAGACGGTAGCATCGACCCTAAAAAAGCAATAAGCATCGCAGAGTCATTTGAGATTTCTCGCCAGTTTTGGTCTTACTTAGTGCAGCAAAATAAAGTGCCGTCTCCGGATAATTTTATTAAAAGCGTACCTCATATGAGTTTTGTATGGGGAGATAAAAACGTAGATTATTTAAAAAAGAGATTTGAAGCGCTTCAAAGCAATCCAATTTTCTCTGATATGACTTTCAGTACCGATTTTGAGCAGCTTCAGAAATGGATGCCATTGGTAATGGAAGGCAGAACTGCCGATGAAAGATTAGCGGCGACACATATGGAAATTGGTACCGATGTTAACTTTGGTGCTTTAACAAGAAGTATGTTCAATTACTTAGAAAAATTAGACGGTGTTTCTTTGTTCTTTAATCATGAAGTTAAAAAACTAAGACAGCGTGAGGATAAATCTTGGAGAATTAAAATTAAAGATTTGTCGACAGGAAAAACTCGTAAAGCCTATACTAAATTTGTATTTATTGGTGCAGGAGGAGGTTCTCTTCCTTTATTAGAAAAAGCAAATGTGCCAGAAGGAAATGGATATGGAGGTTTCCCTGTAAGCGGACAATGGCTAAAATGTACAAATCCTGAGGTAATTGCAAAACACCAAGCAAAAGTTTACGGAAAAGCAAGTGTTGGAGCTCCTCCAATGTCTGTTCCGCATATTGATACTCGTGTAATTGATGGAGAAAAAGCACTTCTTTTTGGTCCATTTGCAGGATTTTCAACTCGTTTCTTGAAAAATGGTTCTTATTTAGATTTGCCGTTATCTATTAAACCTAACAATTTAATTCCGATGCTGGCTGCAGGATATCACAATATTCCATTAACGAAATATTTGATCCAGCAAGTGCGCCAGTCTCCAAAAGATAGAATGAAAGCTTTACGCGAATATCTTCCAACAGCACGTTCAAAAGATTGGAAATTGGAAAAAGCAGGACAGCGTGTTCAGGTTATCAAAAAAGATGAAAAAGATGGTGGAGTTTTAGAATTTGGTACCGAAGTAATTAATACGCATGACGGAACGTTGGCGGTTTTATTAGGTGCTTCTCCAGGTGCTTCTACAGCTGTAGCGATTATGGTTGATTTGATCAGCAGATGTTTTGCGCATCAAATTAAAACACCAGAATGGCAAGCAAAATTAAAAACAATGATTCCTTCTTACGGTCAGACTTTAAATGATAAGCCAGAACTTTTACAAGAGCTTAGGAAACAAACAGCAGAAGTTTTAAAATTAAATTAATCTTCTCCTTATTTGAATAAAAAACAAATCCAGATGAATTAATCTGGATTTGTTTTTTTTAGGTCGGTTGTGTTTTTTAGAATTTTTTCTGCCAGATTACTCATCCAAATCAATTGTTCAATTACCATTTGCGCTTCCTGCATTTTAGCTTGACGCGTTTCTTTATCCAAATCATCATCTTCGGCTAAGCGCGTAAAATGCTTTCGTTTTAATTCTTCAAATTGCAAAGTCACATCTTCTTTTTCAAAAAAAGTATCCTTTATAATAACTTCATTTCTTAAAACAGAAATAGAATGATCCAAATTGGCTAAAATTGTTTTGATGATATAATTAAAAGAATCTGATGCAGAAGTGGTTTGGTGCGACTGAATATAAGTTGACAATGAAGCCAAAGCAGATAATAAAGAGTGGTTTAAAACTACCAATTTGTTCACCAAAGGCATTGTCTTCTGTTTCGATTTTGGCTCTTGCATCATGCGCTGGAAAGAAGTCATTAAATTGCCTATTTCAACAAAAGCATTTTTTCTTGCAAGACGGTAAGAAGTAGGAACTTCTCCTTTTTTATTATAAAAATCTGCAATTTCTTTGAGGTAATTCCTGTTGGCTCGAATCGTGTTTTCGATATGAATTGGCGTATTGATAAATTCCCACGCAGGCCATAAAAACTGATTGGCAATAAAGGCTAAAATAGCTCCAGCAAGCGAATCTAGTATTCTGTATTGGATTACCTCATTGATATCTGGGGTAAGAATTCCGTAAATAAAAACGACATACATCGTAACAAATGTCGCACTTATCTTATAGTTGATTTGGGTAAATGAAATTCCCAAAAGCATACATACAATAGAGAAAATGCTCAATGCTACGTGATTCTGAATAATCGATACAATTCCGAAAGCTATAAATCCTCCCAAAACAGTTCCGAACATCCTGTTGTAAGATCGTTCTTTTGTTAAGCCGTAACCAGGGCGCATGATTACTACAATAGTAAGCAGAATCCAATATACGTTTTGAAATGGAAGCACTTGTCCGAGAAAGAAACCAATTAAAATAGTAATGGTTAATCGTATCGAATGCCTGAAAATTGACGAAGAATAACTTAAATTTTCGATTAAAGTTCGCAACGGATAATATTGCGGCGTAAGGAATTTTTCAAGTTCCTTGTCTTTATCTTTTAGTTTATAAGACTGCATGGCCAGAGAAAGTGCACGCTGAATGGTTTTGATTTTTCCAACTTGATTTTTAGCATATTTCAGCATATTGGTCAGCATTAAAACCCCTTCTGCGGCTTCTTCCTTGCCTAATGTTTTTTCATAATCAAAAATGGCAAATTCTAGAGCATCCAATTCGTTTTTCAAATCATGTTTATCAACATAAACACTAATATGACGTACATTTTTTGAAAGCTTCTTAAGGGTTGAAGCCAGTTTATAGGCAACATTTTGATAGGTTCTTAAAACATTGGGATGTTTGGCGAATTTTTCATGAAGTTTGCTGTGATCGAAAGAAGTGTACAACGCCAATTCTTGAATTTCGACCAAAGTAATAAAAACTAAAAGCATTTTTCGATTCTGACTCGTAATTCCAGATGCATTCTGGTTTCCAATCAGCATTTTTCTTAAATCTTCATGAATAAGATTCAATTCTACCTGTACAGCTAGTTGTTTCTCGATTATAGCTTTTCTATTGGCTTCAGGGCTCCATAAATCACCTCTTAGTTTTAGATATTTGGCAGTAAGTTTTATTCCTTCGGCAATTTGTAATTCTACATATTTATAGGGCTGTACAAAATGAAAAACAAGAGATACTACCAAATATAGAATTCCTCCAATAAAAATAAAGCCAGAATATTCAAAAGCTTCCCAACCTTCATGTAAATGTCCAAAAGAAAGAGAAATCGATAATAAAGCCGAGAAAGAAATCAGAGTTGCTCGCTGCCCGTAAACTGAAATCATAGAGCATAAAAACAATAGAAATCCTAAAAAGATATAAAAAAGAAAAGGATATGGATAGACGAGATTTACTAGCAAATTAACGCCTGAAACAATAAATGAGGCAGCAACTAATCCTTTTATTTTATGGCTAAGAGAACTCGGAATATCGCTGGGATAGGTGTAAAAAGCTCCAAGTGCGATGGTGAACCCAATTTCAAAATGGCCTAAGAAATTTAAAACTAAAACAGGGACAACAGAAGCAATAGTTACTTTGGAAGCATTGAAAAACGAAGTGCTGTTTGTAAATTTTGAAATCTTATCAATCATAAAAAGAGGTTTACTAACAAAGGTAAGAATTGTAGGAGTGATTTTGGCATAATTATGGTTGAGATTTTTAACAGCTTGTAAAAAATGCGATATAATAGATTATTAGAATCATTCTTGACTATTTTTTACTATTTTTGCCAGCTGAAATAGCATAACTTTAATTCTGTTTTTGCAGCATATTAAATATAAATAAAAACAAATGATTTTACCAATTGTAGGATACGGTGATCCTGTTTTAAGAAAAGTAGGGCAGGACGTTACACCAGAATATCCAAACCTAAAAGAAACGATCGCAAATATGTACGAGACGATGTACAATGCGTATGGAGTTGGACTTGCTGCACCGCAGGTTGGGCTTCCAATTCGTTTGTTTGTTATAGACACAACGCCTTTTAGTGATGATGAGGATCTTCCTTCAGAGGAACAAAAAGATTTGAAAGGCTTTAAGAAGACTTTTATCAATGCTAAAATCGTTAAAGAAGAAGGAGAAGAGTGGGGATTTAATGAAGGCTGTTTGAGTATTCCAGATGTGCGTGAAGACGTTTACAGAAAACCAACTGTTACAATCGAATATTGTGAAGAAGATTTTGTAATGAAAACGGAAGTATTTGACGGATTAATCGCAAGAGTTATCCAACACGAATATGATCATATTGAAGGAATTTTGTTTACAGATAAAATATCATCTCTTAAGAAGCGTTTAATCCAAAAGAAATTGAAAAATATTACTGAGGGAAAAACGTCTCAGGAATATAGAATGAAATTTTTCGCAGCTAAAAAAGCAAGGTAAGTTTTCTAAATAGTTAGAAACAAAAAATAAATCAAATTCTTAATACTAATTTTAATAAAAATGAATTTAACGAAAATTTTAGCCATTTCAGGAAAACCAGGTTTATACGAATTAAAAGTACAAACTCGTACAGGTTTTGTGGCGGAATCATTAATTGATGGGAAGAAGATTACTGTAAATCTAAAAAGCAATGTAAGTTTATTGTCTGAAATTTCGATTTATACTTATGAAGGTGAAAAACCGTTAACTGAAGTAATGCAGCAGATTGCCGTTAAAGAAAATAAAGGACAAGCTATTTCTCATAAAGAAGATAACGCTACTTTGTCTGCTTATTTCAAACAAATTCTTCCAGATTACGACGAAGAAAGAGTTTATCCATCAGATATCAAAAAAGTATTAAATTGGTACAACACGCTTCAAGCAAAAGGTTTAGTAACAGACTTAGCTCCTGCAGTTGAAGAACCAAAAGAAGAAGCTCCTGTTGCTGCAGAGAAACCAAAAAAAGCTCCAGCAGCTAAAAAAGCAAAAGCTAAAAAAGAAGAATAGTAGTTTTTCTTTAAATATAAAATAATCCTGTTAAGATGTTTTCTTGACAGGATTTTTTAATTTTACAGAATCGAGTTTAAATCAAAAGAAAACTTCAAAATGAGCAGAGAAAACCAGTTAAAAGCATTTGAGAGATTATTGAATATCATGGATGAACTTCGTGAGCAATGTCCGTGGGATAAAAAGCAAACATTGCAGACATTGAGACATCTCACAATCGAAGAAACCTACGAGTTAGGCGATGCTATTCTGGACAATGATTTAAATGAAGTTAAAAAAGAATTGGGAGATTTACTGCTTCATATTGTTTTTTATGCCAAAATAGGTAGCGAAACCAATGATTTTGATATTGCTGATGTTTGTAATGAAATCTGCGAGAAACTAATTCATCGTCATCCTCATATTTATGGAGATGTAAAAGTAGAGAATGAAGAAGAAGTAAAACAAAATTGGGAAAAACTAAAACTGAAAGAAGGTAAAAAATCTGTTTTAGAAGGTGTGCCAAGAAGTCTTCCTGCTTTAGTGAAAGCAAGCCGAATTCAAGATAAAGTTAAAGGAGTAGGCTTTGATTGGGAAGAACCTCATCAGGTTTGGGATAAAGTTCAAGAAGAATTACAAGAATTGCAAGACGAGGTAAAATCTGGAAACCAAGATAAAATCGAAGACGAATTCGGAGATGTTTTGTTTTCTATGATTAATTACTCAAGATTTTTAAATGTAAATCCAGAAGACGCACTAGAAAGAACCAATAAAAAGTTTATTAAGCGTTTTCAATACTTAGAAAGTAAAGCAAACGAATTAGGTAAGCCATTAATGGATATGACACTTACAGAAATGGACGTTTTCTGGAATGAAGCTAAAAAACTCTAGTTGTCGGCTAATTTCTTTAAAGCGCGAACGTCTTTAAGCATAATTTTTTTACCAACCAATTCTATTAATCCCAATTTATTAAAATCAGATAATAAGCGAATACAACTTTCTGTTGCTGTACCAATAATTCCTGCAAGTTCTTCTCTAGTTAGCTGAACTTTAAGTGTTTTATCAGTATCTTCTCCAAACTCGTCATGTAATTGCAATAAAGTTTCGGCAAGTCGCTGTTTAACGGTTTTCTGTACTAAAGCAATTTTTTCGTTTTCAGATTCTTTTAAATCTTCGCACACAGACTGCATCAGATTTAAAGAAAACTGATTGTTACTGTTAAAGAAATTGATGATTTCAGTTTTAGGAATAAAACAAACCTCCATGTCGGCAATCGCTTTTGCAGTCAAGTTTGCCGGCTCGTTACTAATCATCGAGCGCTGTCCAAGTAGTTCACCAGATTTTACTAGTTTTACAATTTGATCTTTTCCGTTTGCACTCAATTTTGAAAGCTTTCCAACACCATCTTTAATACAAAAAACGCCATTGGTTACTTCGCCTTCTTCAAAAATGGCTTCACCTTTTTTAATCTTATAAGAGGTTTTACTGCTGGCTAATTTAATAACTTCTTCTTTGTTAAGGGCTTTTAATGAGCTTAGCTGACGTACAATGCATTGATCACATTTGTTCATGACAATATTTGTTTGCTGCAAAAATAAGCATATTTAAGGGTTTTAACCACCATAATAAGGTAAAATTATTATAAATTAGGGTTTACTCTCGTTGGAGCTTTATATTTTATAAATTTAGAAATCCGATTTCAAAATAACATGATAATTGTCATCTTAAAAATTACGCTTTAATTGGAAATTTGCAACAAATAAAAACAAGTTTATGAGGGAGCAAAGTTGTTTTCATTGTGGTTTAACTATTGAACAAAATGAAGAAATTGATTTTGATGATAAAAAGTTTTGTTGCACAGGCTGTAAAACAGTTTACGAAATTTTCAGCATCAATGACCTAACATCTTATTATGATTTTGAAAAGTCTCCAGGCGCCACTCCGCAAGACATCAAAGGAAAATATGATTTTTTAGAAAATGAAACCATACTAGCAAAGGTTTTGGAATTTCAGGAAGGAAACACTTCGATTGTTTCGCTCAATATTCCGCATATACATTGCAGTTCTTGTATCTGGATTTTAGAAAACCTAAATCGTCTTCAGCCAGGAATTAGTACTTCTCAGGTTAACTTTCACGAAAAGAAAGTTAGAATTACATTTAATTCAGATGTCGTTTCTTTAAAAGAAATTGTTTATCGCTTAAGTTCTATTGGTTACGAACCTTACATAAGTCTAGAAAATTACGGAACGGCAAAAGCAAAGGTAGACAGGAGTTTAACTTATAAACTTGGGGTCGCATTTTTTTGTTTTGGAAATATTATGCTGCTTTCATTTCCAGAATATTTCGAAATGAAAGAATTCTGGTTGGATAGTTACAAGCCGTTTTTCAGATTACTGATTTTTCTTTTAGCATTACCAAGCTTCTTGTATTCGGCAAGCGGCTATTATATTTCTGCCTATCATAGCATTAGAACTAGAATGCTTAACATTGATATTCCGATTGCTTTAGGTATTATCGTGATGTTTATTCGAAGTACATACGACATGCTAATGGATCACGGTCCAGGATTTTTTGACAGTTTAGCCAGTTTAGTGTTCTTTATGCTTCTTGGTAAAATGTTTCAAATTAAAACGTATAGCTTTTTAAGTTTCGAAAGAGATTTTAAATCCTATTTCCCAATTGCTGTTACTAAAATAAATAAAGATGCTACCGAAGATAATGTCGCTATTTATGATGTTTTAAAAGGAGACCGATTATTAATTAGAAACCAAGAACTTATACCCGTTGATGGAATTTTAATTAGCGAAAGCGCAGAGATAGATTATAGTTTTGTTACAGGAGAAGCAGTGCCAATTACTAAAAAGTCTGGAGATAAAATATTTGCAGGAGGAAAACAGATTGGAAAAGTAATAGAAATGGAGGTATTGCATTCTGTTTCACAAAGTTATCTGACTCAGTTATGGAGTAACGAAATTTTTCAGAAGAAAGTAGATCAAAAACACAAAACCATAACAGATGCAATAAGCCGATATTTTACCCCTATTTTATTGCTAATTGCATTTGGTGGTTTTGGTTATTGGATTTTTATTGATGCCAATACTGCTTTTAATGTTTTTACAGCCGTATTAATTGTAGCTTGCCCTTGTGCACTAGCTCTTACAGCTCCGTTTACTTTTGGAAACATATTGCGAATTTTAGGGAAAAAGAAGTTTTATCTAAAAAATGCGATTGTAATCGAACAACTTGCTAAGGTGGATACAATTGTTTTTGATAAAACAGGAACAATTACAACGAATAAAAAATCGAATATAATGTATGAAGGAAATGCTATTTCGGATTCAGATATTGTATTGATTAAAAATGTATTACGAGGATCAAATCATCCATTAAGCCGAATGCTTTATGATTTTCTTCCAGATGCTAAACGTGTCGCTGTAGAAGAATTTGAAGAGATTACAGGAAAAGGAATTTTGGCAACTGTTGAGGATAAAGAAATTAGAATTGGTTCAGGACAATTTGTAAATGATATAGTTGCAGATGGTTCGGAAATTGAAAAGACGGCCTTACATATTAAAATAGGAGAGGATTATTTTGGGAAATTTACTTTTCAAAATCAATATCGTGAAGGTTTAGAAAAACTTTTTGCAGATTTGAGTAAAGCTTATAAAATCAAAGTGCTTTCTGGAGATAATGATGGTGAGAGGGCTAATTTAGAAGCGATTCTTCCAAAAGGAACTGAGTTGATCTTTAATCAGAAACCAGAGCAAAAACTCGAATACATAAAGAAACTTCAGGAAAAAGGGCAAAATGTAATGATGGTTGGCGACGGGCTGAATGATGCTGGAGCGCTGGCACAAAGCAACGTCGGGATTTCTATTTCGGAGAATGTAAATGTCTTTTCACCTGCATGTGATGCAATTCTAGATGCAACAGAATTTTCACGTTTAAACTACTTTTTAAAGCTCTCACATAAAGCGATTTCTATTATTAAAATGAGTTTCGGACTTTCCTTGCTTTACAACGTTGTTGGGCTCGCATTTGCGGTTACAGGAAACCTACTTCCGTTAGTTGCCGCTATCATTATGCCGTTGAGTACAATTACTATTGTAAGTTTTGTGACTTTAATGTCTAACTATTTCAGTAACAGAAATTTATAATAATTATAATTTGTGTTATAAGATTTTTTTTATAAATTTAACAATCTTTTTGTTTATGATAATTATCATATTTTATACGCCCTTAACGAAGTAATTTTGTTAATATAAATCTAAGGTATGAGTGTTATTTATCTATTAATTTCAGTAAGTATTTTTGTGGCAATCTGTTTCTTTATTGCCTTTATCGCTGCTGTCAAGTCTGGACAGTACGATGATGATTATACCCCTTCAGTCAGAATTCTTTTTGATGACGAAACCAAAATTAATTCCCAAAATAATAATTCACCAATCGAAGAAAAACAAGTATAATTATGGAAATGGAACAGTTTTATTACGACAACAAAATTGTAAAAAAATTCATTTACGCCACAATACTATTTGGTGTTGTGGGTATGTTAGTGGGACTTACCCTTGCGGTAATGTACCTTTTTCCCAACATTACAGATGGGATTTCGTGGCTTAGTTACGGCCGTTTGAGACCGTTACACACCAATGCAGTTATTTTTGCCTTTGTGGGTAATGCTTTCTTTGCTGGTATGTACTACTCGCTACAAAGATTGCTAAAAGCCAGAATGTTTAGTGATTTTTTAAGTAATCTTCATTTCTGGGGATGGCAGTTAATTATTGTAGCAGCCGCAATTACACTTCCGTTAGGTTATACTTCTTCTAAAGAATATGCAGAGCTAGAGTGGCCAATTGACATTGCAATCGCTTTAATTTGGGTGGTAATGGGAATCAATATGATTGGAACCATGCTGCGTCGTAGAGAGCGTCACTTGTATGTTGCAATCTGGTTTTATTTAGCAACATTTGTAACGGTAGCAGTACTTCATATCTTTAATAATATAGAAATTCCAGTTTCAGCTTTAAAAAGCTACTCTGTATATGCAGGTGTTCAGGATGCGCTTGTACAATGGTGGTATGGGCACAATGCGGTGGCATTCTTCCTTACAACTCCGTTCTTGGGATTAATGTACTATTTCGTTCCAAAAATTGCAAACAGACCTGTTTATTCTTATAGATTATCTATTATTCACTTTTGGTCTTTAATCTTTATATATATCTGGGCAGGACCTCACCACTTATTGTATTCTGCATTGCCAAACTGGGCTCAGAATTTAGGGGTTGCATTCTCAGTAATGTTAATTGCTCCATCTTGGGGAGGTATGATCAATGGTCTTCTTACATTAAGAGGAGCTTGGGATAAAGTTCGTGAAGAACCTGTTTTAAAATTCTTCGTAGTTGCAATTACAGGTTACGGTATGGCAACTTTTGAAGGTCCGATGTTATCTTTAAAAAACGTAAATGCTATTGCGCATTATACGGACTGGATCGTAGCACACGTACACGTAGGGGCTTTAGCTTGGAATGGTTTCATGTCATTTGGTATTATCTATTGGCTGATTCCAAGAATGACAAAGTCAGAGCTATTCTCTAAGAAATTAGCAAACTTCCATTTCTGGATTGGGACTTTAGGTATTATTGTATATACAATTCCGTTATATGTGGCTGGTTTCCAACAAGCATCAATGTGGAAACAATTTAATCCAGATGGTACTTTAACTTATGGTAACTTCCTTGAAACTGTAACGGCTATTATGCCAATGTATTGGATGAGAGCTATTGGAGGTAGTTTGTATCTAATAGGTATGCTGACCTTGGTTTATAATATTATTATGACTGTAAAAGCTGGTAATACAATTGAAGATGAATTGGCTCAGGCTCCAGCTTTACAAATAATAAAAAGCAGTAGATTAAGTGGAGAGAAATTCCACTCATGGTTAGAAAGAAAACCAATCCAGTTAACCATTTTAGCAACTATTGCAATTTTAATTGGAGGTATTATTCAGATTGTTCCAACGATAATGGTAAAATCAAATATTCCAACTATTTCAAGTGTAAAACCATATACGCCGTTAGAGCTTGAAGGACGTGATTTATATATCAGAGAAGGTTGTGTTGGATGTCACTCTCAGTCTGTTCGTCCGTTCAGAAGTGAGGTTGAACGTTATGGAGTTCAGTCAAAAGCAGGTGAGTTTGTTTACGACCATCCATTCTTATGGGGATCAAAACGTACAGGGCCAGATTTGTTAAGAGTAGGTGGTAAGTACAATGACAATTGGCATTTTAACCACATGTGGAATCCGCAAAGTACATCTGCGGGATCAATTATGCCAGGTTACAAATGGTTGTTTGATAACGAACCGATGGATATTTCATTGACTCAGAAGAAAATGCAGGCAATGATTTCTTTAGGGGTGCCATATACTCCAGAAGAGGTTGCTAATGCACAAAGAACTTTAAGAGAGCAGGCTGTTAAGATAGAAAAAAACTTAGAAAGCGATCCTGATTTTGTTAAGAGTTACGAAGACAGCCGCAAAAAAGCTGAAGCAAAAGGCGAGAAATTCATTCCGATGAACGAAAGAGAAATCGTTGCTTTGATCGCTTATATTCAAAGACTTGGTACTGATATTAAAGTAAAAGAAACTTCAAAATAACAGCATTATGTTTGAACAAATAAAACACAATATGGAAACAATATCGGGTATAGAAGTTTACCCGATTATTTCCCTCTTAATTTTCTTCTTATTCTTTGTAGGATTAGGCGTTTGGGTATTCTCTTATAGAAAAGAAAAAATTCAAGAAATGAGTAATATACCTTTAGATGAAGGACTTAGTGTAATTACAAAAGATAGATAAAAATGAAAAAGTTTTTCCCAGTATATGTTAGAGTACCGTTGATTTTCTTCATCGTATTTGCTTTGATGGAATATTTTATAGACTCAGGCGATAAGCCCGCTTTTGTAAAGTTCCCAATGGTAGCACTCTTTTTATTCGTCTTTTTATTTATTCTGATTGCAATCGAAATTACGCTTAGTGCTGTAAATCGGGTGATGTATCAATTGCTGTCACCAGAAGAAAAAGCGCAAAAAGAACTTGAAGAAAGTTTAAGCTTCAAAGAAAGCACTTGGTTTAAAAACCTTATGCATAAATTGACTAAAACAGAACCGATTGAAAAAGAAGCTGATTTATTGATGGATCATGATTATGACGGAATCAAAGAATTAGATAATAATTTACCGCCATGGTGGGTATATTTATTCTACATCTGTATCATTTTTGGAGTAATCTATGTAGTTCGTTACGATGTTTTAGGAGCTGATGATCAAGAAATGGAGCTGAAAAAAGAATTAGCTCAAGCAAAGATTGATGTTGCAGAATACATGAAAACAGCACCAGATTTAATGGATGAAAAAACAGTTGTTTTACTAACTGATGCACCAAGTTTGGATGAAGGTAAAACAATTTTTGCAACCAATTGTGCCGCATGCCACCGTGCAGATGGAGGAGGTCAAATCGGGCCTAACCTTACAGATGATAAATGGATTTTAGGAGGAGGAATTAAAAATCTATTCCACACGATTACAAATGGAGGTAGAGATGGTAAAGGGATGATTGCTTGGAAAGGAACCCTTAAACCAAAAGAAATACAAAAAGTGGCAAGTTATATTCTTTCTTTACAAGGAAGTAATCCTAAAGATCCAAAAGAAGCTGAAGGAGAAGTTTGGGTAGATGATAGTGCTCCCAAAACAGATGCGGCCGCTACAGCACCAAAAGATACCACACAAGTTAAAAAATAATTAGAATATCATGTCAAATTTACCAGACGAAGCTTTTAGAGATACCATTGGAACAATAGATGAAGGTGGAAAACGAAAATTTATATTTCCTAAAAAACCGTCTGGTAAATTTTATGATTATAGAAAAATTGTCAGCTATGTTTTGTTGGCAATTTTATTCATAAATCCTTTTATCAAGGTTAATGGGAATCAGTTTATGATGTTCAATATCTTAGAGCGTCGTTTTAATATCTTTGGATTCCCTTTTTGGCCACAGGATTTTTATCTCTTCGTAATTTCAATGCTGATCGGCGTTGTATTTATACTCTTATTTACTGTTGTTTTTGGAAGGATTTTTTGTGGATGGATTTGTCCCCAGACTATTTTCCTTGAATTGGTTTTCCGTCGAATAGAATATTGGATTGATGGAGATCGCGGAGCGCAAACTCGTTTAGCGAAACAAGAATGGAATGCAGAAAAAATTAGAAAAAGACTGATTAAGTGGACTATTTTCTTTCTGATCTCTTTCCTTATTGCTAATGTTTTTCTTGCTTATTTGGTAGGAAGCGACACATTATTTTTAATGATTGAGCAAGGCCCGATAAAACAGGCAAGCAATTTTATAGCATTACTAATATTTACTGGGGTTTTCTATTTTGTTTTTGTATGGTTTCGCGAACAGGTTTGTATTATAGCTTGTCCGTACGGAAGATTGCAAGGTGTTCTTTTAGACAATAAATCAATAAATGTTGCCTATGATTTTGTACGAGGTGAAAAAGAAGAAGGCCGTGCAAAATTCAATAAAAAAGAAGATAGAGCATTAACAGGAAAAGGAGATTGTATTGATTGTCTTCAATGTGTTCATGTTTGCCCTATGGGAATTGATATTAGAAACGGAACACAGTTAGAATGTACAAACTGTACAGCTTGTATCGATGAGTGTGATCATATTATGGAATCTGTAGGATTGCCAAAAGGTCTTATTCGTTATGCTTCTGAAGATGAAATTGCTAAAAAAGAACCTTTTAAGTTTACAACGAGAATGAAAGGTTATACAGCTGTTCTCTTTATTTTATTGAGTATTTTTGTTGGAATGCTGTTTTTAAGAACGGATGTTCAAGCGGTAGTTTTACGTTTACCAGGTCAGTTGTTCCAGCATAATGGAGAAAAAATTAGTAATGTTTACACCTATAAAATTGTAAACAAAACTATGAAAGATTATAATGATATTCATTTTGAATTAATAGATCAGAAGGGAGAAATTAAAAATGTTGGGAAGAGACATTTTAAGGTTGCAAAAGAAGGAATTTCTCAAGGAACATTATTCATTGAAATCGATGAAGTTTTATTGGAAAGTGATAAAACAAAGGTAAAAATAGGGGTTTATAATGGTTCTGAACTCATAGAAACAACAACAACAAATTTCTTAGGACCGCGTAGTTTTAATTAAAATATAGTATTATGAAATTTAATTGGGGAACTGGAATCGTCATTGCATTCGGATTGTTTATGACATTCATTTTATATTTTGTTTTTGAAGTGCAGTCAAATTCTAAATACGATAATGATCTGGTAGTTGAAGAATATTACAAGCACGATACGCATTTTCAGGAAGAAATGGCAAGGATTCAAAATGCACACGATTTACAGCATAAGCCATCAATAAAATATACTGAAGATGGGGTAGCGGTAATTTTTCCTGCAGGATTTGAAAGTGATAAGGTGAAAGGTAATATTCAATTGTATAGACCTTCAAACAAAAAATTCGATTTTAATACTCAAATTGCTTTAAACAATTCAGAAATTATTATTCCACAGAAAAAACTAATAAAGGGTCGTTGGGATGTGAATATGGAATGGCAATACGAAGGAAAAAAATATCTCACTAAAGAAGTCATTTACGTAAACTAAATCAAAATGTTATTCTCTGCTTTATTTTTAGGTTTAATAAGTAGTCTGCATTGTGTTGGAATGTGCGGGCCAATTGCTATGATGCTTCCTGTAGACAGGCAAAATGAAGCCAAAAGAGTAACACAGATTATGACATATCATTTTGGTCGATTAACTGCGTATTCAGCAATTGGGCTGATTTTTGGATTGCTCGGAAGAGGTTTTTTTCTCGCAGGATTACAGCAGAAAATGTCAATAATTATTGGTGTAATTATGATTGTTGTGGTTTTGATTCCTGAGAAGAAATTTGCTCAGTATAATTTTTCTAAACCAGTATACAAAATCATTTCTAAAGTTAAAGCAAATTTGGGAAGTCAGTTTAAAAACAAGAGTTATAAATCTCTTTTTACAATTGGTCTTCTAAACGGATTTTTGCCTTGTGGAATGGTTTATGTTGCTTTGTTTGGAGCAATAGCCATGCAGAGCGCAGGTCTTGGTGTACTTTATATGCTTTTGTTTGGAATCGGAACAATTCCTTTGATGACGATTGTGGTTTATGTCAATACATTGCTGAAACTGCCTTTCAGAAACAAAATTCAAAAGGCAATTCCTTATGTAGCAGTTATAATTGGAGTTTTATTTATCCTTCGTGGATTAGGATTAGGCATTCCTTATATTTCTCCTTCAAACATGAGTTTATTTGTGCAGCAGACTCCAAACTGTCACTAGAAGATATATTTTAAGTTATTATACAGTCATCGAAAACAAATTTGTTTCCGGTGACTTTCTTTTTAGATGTAAATCAAAAGCCATACAAATATTACGTACAAAAGGTCTTCCTTCTTCTGTAATTTTGATTTTATTACTTTCAACAACAATTAAATTATCGTTTTCGATTTCCTTTAAAGCAATAATAACCTCAGGAAGTTCGGCAAAATTTAGAGATTCTCCAGTCCAGGAAGTCTCCAATTCACAGGTTAAATTTAGAATATGTTTTCTAATGATTAGATCTTCAGCGTTCAAAATATGGCCTTTTACAACAGGAAGTTGGTCAGACTCTAAAATCTCGTAATATTCCTCTAGGCTTTTGGTGTTTTGTGCAAAACTATACCAGCTGTCGCTAATAGAAGATACGCCAAGTCCAATCATAACCTGCGTTTTAGAAGCACTATAGCCCATGAAGTTTCTATGCAGATTTCCATTATGTGCGGCTTTATATAAACTATCATCTGCTAAAGCAAAATGGTCCATGCCAATTTCATGATAACCATTTTGGATTAAAAGTTTTTTACCAATTTCATACAGTTTTCTTTTTTCTGAATCTTTAGGTAGATTTTCGTCATTAAAACCACGTTGTCCATTCCCTTTTATCCAAGGTACGTGTGCATAACTGTAAAACGCTAGTCTATCTGGTTTTAATGAGTTGGTTTTTTCAACTGTATCTATTACATCTTCAATAGTTTGAAACGGAAGTCCAAAGATAATATCGTGTCCAATTGATGTGTAGCCAATTTCTTTTGCCCAAAAAGTAACTTTGGCAACATTATGAAATGGCTGAATTCTATTTATAGCTTTTTGAACAGTTGCAGAGTAATCTTGAACTCCAAAACTTACTCGGCGAAAGCCTAATTCGTAAAGTTTTTTAAGCTGTTCGTAAGTTGTATTGTTTGGGTGCCCTTCAAAACTAAATTCGTGATTTGCTGCTTTTACAGCATTTTTAAAAATTCCGTTTATAAGGCTCTCCAGATTTTCTTTTGAAAAGAATGTTGGAGTTCCTCCGCCTAAATGTATTTCTTTAATAACGGGCTTTTCTGGAAGTAAATCACAATACATTTTCCATTCTTTAAGAACTGCCTGAATGTATTTCTCTTCTACGGAGTGATTTTTAGTAATACGTTTGTTGCATCCGCAGAAAGTGCACATGCTTTCGCAAAAAGGCAGGTGAATGTATAAACTGATTCCGTTCTTTGAATTGCTTTCTGAGAATGATTGTTTTAAAGTAGTAATCCATTTTTCTGATGTAAAGTCAGCTTCATTCCAATATGGAACTGTAGGATAACTAGTATATCTTGGACCTGGGACATTGTACTTTTGTGTCAAAGAAATTTTCATAATGACGGATTTAGTTTTCGTCAAAATTAAGACTTAAGCCGAAGACATAAAATGACAAATATCATATAACTTGTAAAAAAAAAGAGACCCAAAATGAGCCTCTTTACTGAATTAAATAACTAACGTGATATAGAATCTTGGATGATTTTAAGCCATTTTTTCGCAAACTGATGATCTTGATAGACACTAATCTGTTTGATGCGGTCGTCATCAAAATCATAGAATGGAATTAATATTTTTTTGGATGTTTCTTTTTCTTGAAACTCGAAATCAATTTTGATGATTGTATCTGAACCAGCATCTGTTGTCGGAATTAATTTGCTAGAAGCAATCGTATTTAAGTCGACATAGGTTGATTCCTGCTGATTTGGATTGAAATTCATTAAAATGAATTTATTGTTTTTCTGATCAATCGTTAAAGTCTTATTATTGATTGATTCTGTCAAATCAAAATCTTCTGGATGATTTGGATTGAATCTTTTCTTGATGTTTAAAATTCTTGATTTGCTAGCTGCAGAGGAGCGCGCAGAAAAATATACTGGGATAGCGACAATAATTAAAATCACAATACCCATAATGGTGGTAGTAGTTTCCATGATGTTTTTAATGAAATAAATAAATGATGTAAAGCGGTTTTCAGTTTGAAAACGGCTAATTAAATGCTAGAAGAATAATCTTCTAGGGAAAAATCAAGTATTTATTTACCAGAAAAAATGGAAAGCATATAGTATGACCAAAACCTTTTTACTTTGAGTAGTAAAGAGTTTAGTATATGCTGTGTTATAAGTAACGGTTTGATGCTGTGGGATTAGCGGTAATAACGTGTCAAAACATTTAATAATTCCGCTAGGATTTGTTTTGATGTTTGCGGCAAAATGATAACTTCCCTGAGGTTGTATAAATGCGGACGAATCTAAAACGTCTTTACAGAAATTGGAATCCGATTTTTCTGTTTCGATTGAGCGCGCAGAATCTTGGTCTGCCTGATAAGCAAACAATCCCGCTAGCAAAAGCGTAATAAAAATAACGGTTTTACGAATCCAATTCATGCTGGCGAATTTAAGTCATAAAACGCAATTAAAGAAATTTTATAGAATTAATTAACACTCAAAAAAAGACCCCAATAAAATGGGGGCTTAAGAGTTATTGTTGCATTTTAAAATAGTAATCTGCCGAGTGTTTACCGCTTCCATAGAATAGGAAAAAGATGCAGACAAATAAAATGATTAATGCTAAAACTAAACTTTCGGAGTGCATTTGTCCCATAAAGTTAATGAGAACAGCCCCAAATAAAATGGGTAATTGAGCTGCAATTGCCCATCTGGTTAAAAGTCCAAAAATAATCATTATACCACCAATCATATGGGCAGGAGCAATGTAATGCAGCATAAACATACCTCCGCCATACTTATCGATAGGGGAAATCAAATCATGCAGGTATTGAATATTGGTGACGAAAGAGACACCTTTCATAAATAAAAATCCACCCAAAACAATACGTACTAAATCAACTGGTAAATAAGTGTGCGAATTTGCCCATTTATTCAAACTTTTTACATTTTCCATGATGTTGTGTGATTAAAAATTATATACTAAGTTACTAATTTTTAATTAAATATTTATTTTTAACATCTTGAAAATAAGTTTTTTGCTTTTAATTTAATGTTTCTTTAAGAATTCTTAAATTACTAAACTTGAATGACTCCCAAATTGAATGCTTTTTGAATAGGAGCGTGGTTTGCAGCTTCAATTCCCATAGAAATCCAATTGCGGGTTTCTAATGGATCAATAATTGCGTCTGTCCACAATCTTGAGGCTGCGTAATAAGGTGAAGTCTGCTCGTCGTAACGTGCTTTTATTTTATTGAATAGCTCTGTTTCTTTTGCTTCATCGACTTTCTCTCCTTTCGCTTTAAGCGAAGAAGCCTCAATTTGCGCTAATACTTTTGCGGCTTGAGTTCCACCCATTACAGCAAGTTCTGCGCTTGGCCAAGCAAATATTAATCGAGGATCATAAGCTTTTCCGCACATTGCATAGTTTCCTGCTCCGTATGAATTTCCGATAATAACGGTAAATTTTGGAACAACCGAATTACTTACAGCATTTACCATTTTGGCACCGTCTTTAATAATTCCGCCATGTTCAGATTTTGAACCTACCATGAAGCCAGTAACATCTTGTAAAAACACCAATGGAATTTTTTTCTGGTTGCAATTGGCAATAAAACGAGTAGCTTTATCGGCACTGTCAGAATAAATAACACCGCCAAACTGCATTTCTCCTTTTTTGGTTTTCACCACTTTTCTTTGGTTGGCAATAATCCCTACAGCCCAGCCATCGATTCTGGCATAACCTGTAATTAGAGATTGTCCGTAACCTTCTTTGTAAGCTTCAAATTCTGAATTATCAACCAGACGCTTAATGATTTCCATCATATCGTATTGTTCGGTTCTGGCTTTTGGAAGGATTCCGTAAATATCATTTGGTTCTAATGCCGGTTTTTCCGATTTGATTCGGCTATAGCCAGCTTTATCAAAATCACCAATTTTATCTACAATATTTTTTATTTTGTCTAAAGCATCTTTATCGTCTTTGGCTTTATAATCGGTAACGCCTGAAATTTCGCAATGTGTTGTCGCACCTCCTAAAGTTTCATTGTCTATTGTTTCTCCAATAGCCGCTTTTACTAAATAGCTTCCAGCAAGGAAAATACTTCCTGTTTTATCAACGATTAGCGCTTCGTCGCTCATAATTGGCAGATAAGCTCCGCCAGCAACACAGCTTCCCATAACAGCAGCAATTTGGGTAATACCCATGCTGCTCATTTGAGCGTTGTTTCTAAAAATACGTCCAAAATGTTCTTTGTCTGGAAAAATTTCATCTTGCATTGGCAGATAAACTCCTGCACTGTCTACAAGATAAATTATAGGAAGTCGGTTTTCCATCGCAATTTCTTGCGCACGAAGATTTTTCTTTCCTGTAATCGGAAACCAAGCTCCGGCTTTTACAGTTGCATCATTGGCAACTACAATACATTGTTTGCCTTTGATGTAGCCAATTTTCACCACAACACCTCCAGAAGGGCAACCACCATGTTCTGGATACATTCCTTCTCCAGCAAACCCTCCAATTTCAATACTTTTAGAATTTTCATCCAATAAATAAGCGATTCTTTCGCGAGCGGTCATTTTGCCTTCGGCATGCAGTTTCTCGATTCTTTTTTCGCCTCCGCCTAATTTTACTTTGGCGAATTTTTGTTTTAGTTCAGAAAGAAGTAATTTATTGTGATCTTCGTTTTTATTGAAGTTTAAATCCATGATATAGTATTGATTTTGTAAAATAGTGTTGGCTAATTTACAAAATCAATTGAAATAAACCGATCGCTTTGTGAATTAAGAAAAAGTTTATAATTCTGGTTTTTTATTTAAATTAGGATATGATGTAAAACAATTGAAACACCTTTTTTAATCTTTCTGCTCTATGTTCGTATGTGTTAAAATTCATTTACACCAATTATTTTTCTTTAATTTGCTATTCATACTAATTAGTATTTTTTATGTCAAAAGCAGCAAATACACGGCTTACAATTCTTCATAAAGCATTTGAATTGATTTATACCAAAGGGTATCAAACCACTAGTATTGATGAAATTATTGCGACAACTCAAGTAACAAAAGGTGCTTTCTACTATCATTTTAAAACGAAAGATGAAATGGGAGTTGCAATTATTGAAGAAATTCTAAAGCCAACGATGCAGGAACATTTCATAAAACCAACAGAAGCTTCTCAAAATCCAATTGAAGATTTTTATAATATGATTTCGTATCTGTTGCTTGAAGATCCTTTCCTGCAGGCAAAGTATGGCTGTCCTGTTGGAAATCTTACTCAGGAAATGACGCCATGGAATACTAAATTCAGTGAAGCTTTAGCCGAATTGGTTGATTTGTGGAAGGCAACCATCATCAATTCAATTGAAAAAGGAAAAGAAGCAGGTTTAATTCGCAAAGATGTTGTTGGCGAACAAGTAGCATTTTTTATCTTATCGGGTTATTGGGGAATACGAAATTTCGGGAAACTTCAGAACGATAATTCTTCTTATCTGGTTTATTTAAAGGAACTTAATGTTTATTTGAATGGTTTGAAATAAAATTAATATTCAAAAACATACCAACTAGTATGTTTTTGAATATATTTGCATTGTCTAAATCAAAAAACAATGTATCAAACACTTTTAGAAGGCCATTCGTTTGTGAGGTGGCTTGTATTAGTAAGCTTATTGTATTCTATTTTCATTGCTTACAAGGGGTATTCTCAAAAACTTCCTTTTACCAAAAAGGATAACCTCCTCCGACACTGGACAGCCACAATTGCTCATATTCAGCTTCTTTTTGGAATATTGGTATATGTGCAAAGTCCGATTGTGAAATATTTTTGGAGAAATTATAAAGATGCTGTTCAAAATCTGGATGCTTCTTTCTTCGGAATTATTCATATTACTTTAATGCTTGTAGCGATTATTTTTATAACAATTGGATCTGCTTTAGCCAAAAGAAAACTTTCTGACAAAGAGAAGTTTAAAACCATGCTTATTTGGTTTTCTATCGCTTTAATAATCATTTTTATTGCCATTCCGTGGCCATTTTCACCTCTTGCTAACCGACCTTATTTTAGATAATTATGAAAAATTTATTTCAGACCAATACTGGACGTTTACGAATTATTGGATTTCTTGAAGGAATTTCACTTTTGATTTTGCTTTTTATAGCAATGCCTATGAAATATATTTTTGAAATGCCATTTTTGACTAGGCCAATAGGAACCATTCATGGTGCTTTATTTCTACTTTTTATATTTAATACAATAAGCGTTGGAGTAGAGCAGAACTGGAAGTTTGCCACTACAACATGGAAAGTGCTTTTGGCTTGTGTAATTCCCTTTGGTACTTTTTATATTGATTCTAAAATTTTAAGTAAGATTAAAAACGGGTAACTCATGATTTTTGTATTCAAAACAAATGTTGACAGCATTTCGAAAGTGAAGAAAGTCACGCCAAAACTGAATCGTTTGTTTCCAGATTCAAAATGGAATTTTGATCTTGAAGATCGAGATAATATTCTCAGATTTGAATGTAAAGATGATATTGTCGAAAAAGTAATTTTCCTGATGAAAGTTATTGGCTTTGAATGTGAAGCTTTATAAAAGAAAAAACATCCGCTTTTGCGGATGTTTTTTTATAAATAGAATTGAATTATTTTTTTGAACTGCAGACCATTTGTTTTAACAATGCCCATTGTTTTAAAGCATCACGAGCTTCAACGGCAGGGTACCCAAGCATTGTTTTTCCTGCAGGAACATCTCCGGTAACTCCAGATCCGGCGCCAATTACTGCTCCATCTCCAATTGTAGTGTGGTCTTTTATAGAAGCGCTTCCGCCAATAATAACTCCGTTTCCTAAGGTTACAGAACCTGCTAAACCACTGTTTCCGGCCATAATGCAGAACTTGCCTAATTTGCTATTATGTCCAATCTGGACTAAATTATCAATTTTGCATCCGTCTCCCAGAATTGTAGAGCTGAATTTTCCTCGGTCCACACAAGAATTTGCGCCAATTTCAACTCCATTTCCAATGATAACATTCCCAATTTGCGGAATCTTTACCAATCCTTTTTCCGTACAAGGACGAAATCCAAAACCATCTGCACCAATTGTTGCGTTTGGATGAATGATGCATTCGCTTCCGATATGACAACGTTCACGAACAACAGTTCCAGACCAGATAATCGTGTTTCTTCCGATTGTGCATTCGTCTAAAATGGTCACGTTAGGATAAATTATGGTGTTAGCGCCAATTTCTACTTTTGGACCAATGTAGCAGCCAGCGCCAATTTTAACGCCTTCACCAATTATAGCGGTTTCGTCTATAGTGGCTGTTTTATGAATATTGTTATGAAAGATTGGGGCAGGGGGAGCAAAAAGGGCAAGGATTTGTGACATTGCCAAATCGGCATTTTTTACTTTTATAAAAGCGCGGTTCTCTCCAGGCTCTATTGAAATATCTTCGTTTACAACTGCAATGGAAGCATTAGATGTCGACCAGTATTTTTCGTATTTTTTATTTCCGATAAATGAGATTTCCGAAGTCGTTGCTTTTTCTAATTGTTCTGTTGCAGTTACGCTTTGTGAAGTACTGCCGTAAATTACACCATTAATAACTTCGCTAATTTCTTGAATTGAATAGGATCTCATTGACAAATTTTAATCGACTAAAGGGTTATTTTTTGCCAAATAAAATGAATTAGATTTTAATTACCTAATTATTTTTTCATGTTTCTTAATAAATGTTTAAAATAAGATGTTAATTTTTACAAAATTAACATTCAGTGTATTAATTTAATGAGGGTTTTTTAATGAATTGAGTAATAGATGCTTGGATATTTTGTTTAGAATAATTGAAAATTGGGTATAGAAAACAAATAATTTAATTGTTAGGTTATAGCTTACATTTGTTTTGTTAAATCACTTGTAGTGAGGGTTTAATAAAAAAAGCGATTCGTTTTAAGGAATCGCTTTTTTATGTATTATTCTGTGATTTTTGATAAAGAAACTGCATTAATGCAGTAGCGTAAACCACTTGGAGGCGGACCATCGGGAAAAATGTGACCTAAATGCGAATCGCAAACATTGCAGGTTACTTCAACACGGATCATTCCGTGAGATCTATCAGCATGATATCCAACCGCATTTTCTTTTACAGGTTGTGTAAAAGAGGGCCATCCTGTTCCAGATTCGAACTTTTCGCTGGCATCAAACAATAAAGTGCCACAGCATTTACACTCGTAAATTCCAGGTTCAAACAAACTGCACATTTCTGAGCTAAAAGATCTTTCAGTTCCCTTTAAACGTGTAACTTGAAATTCTTCTGGAGTTAGAATTTGTTTCCATTCTTCATCCGTTTTCTCCACTCTTTTGTCTGGAGCTGGATTTCCTTTATTTGTAAAATGAATTACATCTGCCCATTTTATCATAACTTTTTTGTTTTAAAGTTTTAGGTTTCAAGTTTCAGGTTCACTGCAAGTGAATATTAAAAAAACTGAACACTGCCACTGAACACTGCTACTGAACACTGGCGACTGAATACTACTCCTCTTCCTTCTGTCCCATCATCATCAGATAGGCTTTAAGGAAAGGATCGATATTTCCGTTCATTACGCCGTCAACATCGCTGGTTTCGTAACCTGTACGAACGTCTTTTACTAATTTATAAGGTTGCATAACGTAATTACGAATTTGCGAACCCCACTCAATTTTCATTTTTCCAGCTTCAATATCAGCACGTTGCGCTTGTTGTTTCTTTAATTCGATTTCATACAATTGAGAACGAAGCATTTGCATAGCACGCTGTCTGTTGTCTTGTTGAGATCTTGTTTCAGAACATTGAATCTGAATTCCAGTTGGTTTGTGAACTAACTGAACTTTAGTTTCAACTTTATTTACATTCTGTCCACCCGCACCACTCGAACGAGAAGTTGTGATTTCGATATCGGCAGGATTAATGTCGATTTCTATACTATCATCAACTAATGGATAAACATAAACCGATACGAATGAAGTATGACGTTTTGCGTTACTGTCAAAAGGCGAAATACGAACCAAACGGTGAACACCATTTTCTCCTTTTAAATACCCGAATGAGTAATCTCCTTCGAATTCTAAAGTTACGGTTTTAATTCCGGCAACGTCGCCTTCTTGAAAGTTAAGCTCTTTGATTTTGTAACCATAGCTTTCTCCCCACATCATGTACATGCGCATCAGCATTCCTGCCCAGTCACAGCTCTCTGTTCCGCCAGCTCCTGCAGTAATTTGAACTACTGCACTTAAACTGTCGCCTTCATCAGAAAGCATGTTTTTGAATTCGATATTTTCAATATGTGCTTGTGCCGCTTCATATTGTTCATCTAATTCCTCTACAGAAAGTTCTCCTTCTTTGTAAAAATCATAAGCCAGCTGTAATTCTTCTGTAAGTGATACGGCTTTGTCATAATCTTCAATCCATTTTTTCTTGTTTCGAAGGTTCTTTACAATGTTCTCTGCTTCTTTGGGATTGTTCCAAAAATCAGGAGCAAAAGTTTTTTCTTCTTCGTTTGCAATCTCGATTAGTTTAGCATCGACGTCAAAGATACCTCCTCAACGCACCAAGGCGCTCCACAATACCTTTTACTTGTTCGGCTGTTGTCATAAATTAATTAATAGGTTTTTATATGTTTTTTAGAATTATTACGTTAATTTGGTCTATAGAAACGAGCGAGTTAAATTTTATTAAACTTGCCAAGAATAACTATTTGTAATACGTAATTTTGCATACAAAAATAAGATATAGTTTTTAGAATATGGAAATAAATTTAATCAGCGATACCATAACAAAGCCTACTTATGAGATGCTTCAGTATATGTTTAACGCTCATGTCGGCGATGATGTATACAAACAGGACCCAACGGTGATTGAATTAGAAAACAGAACAGCGGAGTTTTTTGGTATGGAAGCTGGGCTTTTTTTTCCGTCTGGAACTATGGCAAACCAGACTGCAATTAAGCTGCACACGCAGCCTGGAGAGCAATTAATTGCAGATAAATATGCTCATGTTTATCATTATGAAGGTGGAGGAGTTTCTTTTAATAGCGGGGTTTCTTGCTGTTTATTGGATGGAAATCGCGGAATGATAACTGCTGCGCAAGTAAAAGCTGCAATAAACGATCCAGAGTTTTATCATAGCCCGTTAACGAGTTTGGTTTGTGTTGAAAATACAACCAATAAAGGCGGTGGAGCTTGTTATGAATTAGAAGATTTAAGAGAAATAAAAAAGGTTTGTGATGCTCATAATTTAAAGTTCCATTTAGATGGCGCTCGAATTTGGAATGCGTTAGTAGCTAAAAGACAGAATCCTAGAGAATTTGGGGCAATTTTCGATACCATTTCAGTTTGTTTGTCTAAAGGATTAGGCGCACCAATTGGTTCTGTACTGCTTGGAAGTAAAGCTGATATTTACAGAGCGTTGAGAATCAGGAAGATATTAGGTGGGGGAATGCGTCAAGTTGGTTATTTGGCCGCAGCAGGATTATATGCTTTGGCTCATAATATCGAAAGATTGGCAGAAGATCATCGCAGAGCGAAAGAAATTGCAAAGATTTTAAGCACAAAGCCTTGGATTGCATCTATTGAACCCGTTGAAACCAATATTTTGATTTTTTCGCTTGCAGAAGGTTACAGCGACCAATTGCTAATCGAAAAATTAAAACAGAAAAATATTTTGATAAGTTCTTTGGGGCATAACAAACTTCGTATTGTAACGCATTTAGATTATAAAGAAGTAATGCATACTTATGTAATTGATACGCTTTCGAAGTTTTAGAGAAAGTGACAAAGTGACAAAGGTTCAGAGTAACAAAGTTTATAAAAAAAGACGCAATATGCGTCTTTTTTTATTTTTAAGGTAAGAAAAGAAACCTTTGTATCTTTGCAACTCTGTATCTCTGTATCTTTCTTATTTAAAAAGATTATCCATTCCAGGAATAGACGGCATGTCCATTCTGGCTACGGCGTCTAATTCTCTTTCGTTTACATTTGTAGCTTTTTCAATTGCTTTGTTTAGCGTTACGATCAAATAATCTTCTAATTGCTCTTTATCTTCTAAAAGAGAATCATCAATAGAAAGCGATTTTATTTTTCTACTAGCAGTGATAGTAACTTTTAATAATCCGTCAGCGCTTTGTTCATCAATCAAAACAGTATCTAAGCGCTTTTTAGTATCTTCAATTTTTTGCTGGGTTTCTTTAAGTTTGCCCATCATTCCCATTAAATCCATTTTTGTTGATTTTTTAAATTATTTCAGACAAAATTACTATATTGCTGTGTGAATTCAATAGAATAATTTAAGAAAAAATTAATTCTGTTCTGTTGGGTTTGTGCTATTTTTGCGTCTTCATATTTAAAAATTAATGCTCAATAAATGCAAAATGATATATCGGCCCCAAAGGCTAAAATAATTCCAAAGACATTAAAAAAACATAAAGAAGCTAGGATTGACAATTATTTCTGGCTTAATGACCGAGAGGATTCTGAAGTAATTGATTATCTAAATAAGGAGAATGCTTATTACGAAAGCATGACTTCTCATACCCAAAATTTAAAAGATAGTCTATTTGAAGAGATGAAATCAAGGATTAAAGAAGACGACTCTTCTGTTCCTTATTTTTATAATGGATACTTTTATATTACACGTTTCGAAACAGGTCAGGATTATCCAATTTTTGCAAGAAAAAAAGGAAGTCTTTCTGCCGAAGAAGAAATTCTTTTTAATTGTAACGAAATGGCAAAAGGACACGCTTATTTCAAATTAGGTGGTTTAAGCATTAGTCCAGATAACAAATTTGCTAGTTTTGGAGTAGATATTGTTGGAAGAAGAATTTATACGATTCAAATAAAAAACTTAGAGACTGGTGAAATCTTAGCAGATAAAATAGAAAATGTTACAGGTGCTTCAGTGTGGGCAAATGACAACAGTACTATTTTTTATGTGAGACAAGATCAAGTTACGTTGAGAGCCGATAAGGTTTTTAGACATAAATTAAATACAGCATCTGAAAATGATGTTTTGGTTTTTGATGAAATAGATGATACTTTTAATGTGTCCATCAGTAAAGAAAAATCAAGAAAATATATTGTTATTGGTTCTGGAAGTACATTAACGACGGAATATAGAATTCTAAATTCAAGTAATCCAGATGGAGAATTTACAGTTTTTCAGCCTCGTGTACGCGGGTTAGAATACAGTATTTCTCATTACGAAGATTCTTTTTATATTCTAACCAATAAAGATAAGGCGACCAATTTTAAATTGATGAAAACGCCTGAAGGTAAAACAGGAAAGAAAAACTGGGTAGATCTTATTCCGCATAGAGAAGATGTCTTGTTGGAAGATATTGAAATTTTTAAGAACTATTTGGTCGTAGAAGAACGTTCTAACGGATTAAATCATATTAGGATCATGCCTTGGGGCGATGAGCCAGATTATTATCTTCCTTTTGGCAGTGAAACGTATAACGCGTACACGACAACCAATGTTGATTTTGATACCGATATTTTGCGTTACAGTTATCAATCATTGGCAACGCCGTCTTCTGTAATTGATTTTAATATGAAGACTAAAACTAAAGAAATCTTGAAAGAACAAGAGGTTTTGGGAGGGAAATTTGACAAGAACAATTATATAGAAGAAAGAGTTTGGGCAACAGCCAGAGATGGCGTAAAAGTGCCTATTTCGATGGTTTACAGAAAAGGATTGGAGAAAAATGGTAAAAATCCGTTGTTGCTTTACGCATACGGTTCGTACGGAATTACGATGGATACGTACTTTTCTTCGACAAGATTGTCACTTCTGGACCGCGGATTTGTTTATGCAATCGCCCATATTAGAGGAGGCGAGGACCTAGGAAGACAATGGTATGAAGACGGAAAACTGTTAAAAAAGAAAAATACCTTTACAGATTTCATCGATTGCTCTAAATTTGTAATAGACCAAAAGTACACTTCTCCTGAACATCTTTATGCTGAAGGAGGATCTGCTGGAGGACTTTTAATGGGAGTGATTGTAAATGAAGCTCCTGAATTGTATAATGGCGTTATCGCTCAGGTGCCTTTTGTAGACGTAATTACCACGATGTTGGACGACAGTATTCCGCTTACAACTGGAGAGTATGACGAATGGGGGAACCCAAACAAGAAAGAATATTACGATTATATGTTGTCGTATTCGCCTTACGATAACGTAAAAGCACAAGAATATCCTAATATGTATGTGTCTACTGGTCTTCATGATTCGCAGGTACAATATTGGGAGCCAGCTAAATGGGTTGCAAAATTGCGAGATTTGAAAACAAATAATAAACTTTTGTTTTTAGATACCAACATGGATGCAGGTCATGGCGGGGCTTCGGGACGTTTTGAGGCTTTAAAAGACTTAGCAAAAGAATTTAGTTTTTTATTAGATTTAGAAAAAATTAAAAGCTAATTAGAAATTTTTTGTTAAATTTGCAACCTATCAAGGTTAATTTAGAAAAGACCTTTGATTAACTATTTTTTTATGAAAGAAGAAATAACTGCTTATAATAATGTTTTAGAGTTAATAGGAAACACCCCCCTTATTAAGCTAAATAAAATTACCGAAGAGTTAGAAGGAAATTTCTACGCAAAGGTAGAAGCTTTCAACCCAGGTCATTCCTCAAAAGATAGAATAGCACTATATATTATTGAAGAAGCCGAAAGAAAAGGAATTCTATCTCCGGGAGATACCATTATCGAAACAACATCTGGTAATACAGGATTTAGTTTAGCAATGGTAAGCATTATTAAAGGTTACAATTGTATTTTGGCTGTAAGTTCAAAATCATCTAAAGATAAAATTGACATGTTGAGAAGTTTAGGCGCCAAAGTGTATGTCTGTCCGGCTCACGTTTCTGCAGATGATGAAAGATCTTATTATAATGTAGCAAAACGTTTGCACGAAGAGACAAAAGGTTCAGTCTACATTAATCAATATTTCAATCAATTAAATATTGATGCTCACTATAACACTACAGGTCCAGAGATTTGGGAACAAACAAAAGGACAAATTACGCACTTAGTTGCTTGCAGCGGAACAGGAGGAACTATCTCTGGAACTGCAAAATTCTTAAAAGAAAAAAATCCAAATATTAGAATTTTAGGAGTTGATGCTTTTGGTTCTGTATTGAAAAAATACCACGAGACTAAAGAATTCGATAGCAAAGAAATTTACCCTTACCGTATAGAAGGTCTTGGTAAGAACTTAATCCCATCGGCTACAGATTTTGATATTATTGATAAATTCATGAAAGTAACCGATGAAGAAAGTGCTCACTCTGCTAGAGAGATTACTAGAAAAGAAGGTTTATTTGTTGGATATACTTCTGGAGCAGTAATGCAAGCTATTAAGCAATATGCTGAAGAAGGAGAATTTACAAAAGAGAGTAATATTATTGCCATCTTCCCAGATCATGGTTCTCGTTACATGAGTAAAGTATTCAGCGATGACTGGATGAACGAGCAAGGTTTCTTTGATAGTGTTAACGAAGAAGAAGCTCAAAAAATTGAATTCGTAAAGTAGTATAAAGTACTTTATTCTAATATAGAAACTCCATTCGTAATTTCGAATGGAGTTTTTTTTTGTTGGCTTCTTTTTCGGCAAGTAAACAAACATGTAAAAGTTAAAATTTATTATTTTGTTGATTATACCGTATTTATACGTAGGAAATTATTAAGATTAATAAATTTAATTTAAAGTTTTAATAAAATTATTGAGTTTTAAAAAATGACTTTTTATAGATGAAATGATTAAAAAACGTTATTTTAACGAGTATTTAGGTAAGTTGTCGGAAATATTTTAGCTCGATACCATAATAATATAGTTTAGAGGTATTAAAATAACATAGTTGTTTAATCCCTAAAATCTACTATTATGAAAAAATTACTACTAACAGTATTGTTTGTAAGTTATTTGAATGTGAATGCGCAAACACCGATTCAGGAATTTAACTTTAATGGTACTTTAAATAATACGGCAAACACCACTTCGTTTATCGGTACCAACAATTTTGTAGCAGACAGAGCTGGAGTTATAAAAGGAGCTCAACGATTAAATAATAAAGCTCTAGAAGCTGTAATCGATAACCTGCCTCAAGGAAAAAGCTCAAGAACAATTAGTATTTGGGTTAAGTTTAATGATATTTCAAACGCAAACTATATTTGGGGTTACGGAAGTCCTCTTACTGCGCAATATTGCGGGCTATTACAGCAAGGAACAACTTCTTCTAACTCCGATTTAAGTTTGGCTGCTTGGGGTGCTTCTAATGATGTTATTGTATCTACACCGCTTGAAAAGAACATTTGGTATAATTATACGATTACCTACGAAGGAGCTACTTCTAAGATATATCGCGATGGTAAATTATTGAAATATCTAGAGGGTATGGTAAGGTCTACTAATGGAAATATTTTTAGATTGGGCGAAATTAATACAATGGTTGGAATAAATGCTGATATAGACGATTTAAAGATTTATAATATAGCGCTGACCCCAGATCAGGTAAATGAGTTATATGAGAGCGAAAAGGCTTCTAATTTGCTTGTAGCAGCAGTTGCAGAGGCTAAAACAGCTAAATCGGCAGTAAAAGCAAAAACAAATCAAACTATTATTGCTTCGGGCGATGTTAGTGGAATAACAAAAAGTGTAGAAGTTTATTCGCAAGGACAAAAGTTAATGGGTAGTAATGCAACGAATATAAGCGATCTTCCAGAAGGGACTTATTTATTAAAAATTACCAGTACTCCATCAAAAAAAATTACCTCAAAATAAATGGTTTTTTAGTTTTTAAATGTTAGTTAGTTTTTTTTATTGCGTAAGCAATTGAGTTTTTGGAATAGTAAGGAAAGCTTTCTGTATTCAGGAGGCTTTTTTTTTAGTCTAATTTCCATCCAAAAGTGGTCTGAAACACATAATCATCTTTAGATGCCCCTGGCTTTGGTTTGTTGTCGTAGTTGTAAACAAAAGAAAGTTTAATAAAAAAATCTAGTGGCAAGTCGTATTTCGTATCAACAGAAAAATCGGTACGAATCCTTTTGCTTTCTGTTAAACTAGGAAAAAAGGTCACTTTAGACTGAATGCTAAAATCACCAATATCATATAAGTTAAGATCGCTGCCTAAAAATAGCTCCAAACTTTTATTCGGTTCAGGAGTTTCTGTAAAACGTTCGTGGTTAAAAGACAATCCGGAAGCGATTCCCCAGTATTTTTTGTTGCTATGAATGATATATTTTCCGAAACCTGCTTTTGAAACAACACGAAGATCAATATCCTGTTCTGTATTCTTTAAAGTCACCACCGATAGCGGAATAAAATAATCCTTTGGCAGTAAATGTACATAACTAACATCGGTATCAATTCTTCGTATAGGATCGCTATCATCTTGTATCGATTGAATTTGTTTAAACATAGCAGTTCCATACCATTTTTTTGCAGTGTAGCCTAAATTTACGTTTATTGTTAGTTGCTGTAAACTTTGCGCTTTGGTTAATTTGATTCCGGCATCAAAGCTGGCATCGAGTCTGTGCCAAAAACTATCATCAACCGGTTTTATACGTACAATATCGGCAAGATTAACAATGCTTTTGGTTTGTGTTTCCACATTGGTGATTTCACATTTATTGGGAGTTTTGGTTTTGGTAATTTTTCCGTTTAATAGATTGCCATTAGAAAGGTTGATAATATGAACTCTTTCCGAGCCAATGCTTTTAACGTATTTCCATTCTAATTTAAAATCGTCTTTACTGTAATCGGTTTCAATCTGTACAATGCCTTTATTCATGGTTTTTATTTCACCTACAATAATATCATTGTTTTTCAATACAAGAGTGTCAGAAATCTGTGCAGTGATTTTTAAGAAAAATAAAAGAAAAAATAATAGTAAAATTTTCTTCATGTCTAGATTTATTTCTTTGATTTCCAGCTTGTAATGTTAAAGTTAGAAATAAAAACGTAATGTAAGATAGAATAGCAAAAAAATAGTGTTTTGAATGTTGTCCAATATTATGGATAAGTTGAAGAGCGCTTAAAGCAATTGGAAGAAGCGGTTATTTAAGCTGTTAAGTGTTTTTGTGAGAATTATGCATTTGTATGTAGGAATTGTTTGGAGATGCTGAATTTTAATTATAGTTTTAACAAATTTTCTAAAAATAATAAACGAAATTTTAGAACTGTAAAATCTAATGAATTTAAATTTTACAGTCAGTTGCTATTTGCCCTAAACCAAAACTATTCTGATAAAAGCTACTACTATGAAAAAAATATTACTCACTTTAATGTTTGTAAATTTTTTAACTGCTAACGCGCAAAATCCGGTACAGGAATTTAATTTCAATGGAAATTTGAACAGTACCGATAATACGATTTCGTTTTTAGGCACGCCGCTTTTTGTAAATGACAGAACGGGAAGTCCTAAAAGTGCTTTAAGGCTTACCAGTAAGGCTTATCAGGCAGTAGTAGGTGAGCTTCCTCAGGATAATAAACCCAAAACAATATCGGTTTGGGTAAAATTTAATGCGGTAAATATTCCGAATTATATTTTGGGTTACGGTGCAGCAGTAAACGGACAATACTTTGGATTAGTGCAGCAGCCTGTGTCTGGAAGCAATTCAGATTTGAGTTTGGTAGGATGGGGAGACGCAAATAATGTAATTGTTTCTGTGCCTTTAGTAAAAGAAACTTGGTATTTTTATAGTATTACCTATGATGGAAATATTTCTAAAATCTACCGAAATGGCGAATTGCTAAAATCTGCCGAAGGAATTCAGCGTTCTGCAAAAGGTTATATTTTAAATCTTGGAAAATTGAATACCTCAACGAGTATCAATGCAGATATTGACGATTTAAGATTGTATAGTGTTGCCATGACAGACGAACAAGTGAGGGAAGCGTATAATAGTTCAAAACCAAGTGGTGGACCAATAACGGAAAGCGTACCCGTCTCAAGTCCTGCAACTTCAATTACATCAAAAAAAGCTGTTGTAGCAGCTATGCCTGTAAAGACTGCAGCTCCCGCGACTTCAGCAGAAACCAATAAAAGTGGTAAAACCATTGAGGTTTTCTCACAAGGAAAGCAAATAATGAGTGCCAATGCCTCTAATATTACTGATTTGCCCGAAGGAACTTATTTGATTAAGGTTATTAATGGTTCTAAAAAATAATCATTAAGGTTTGTGTAATGTCTTTGTTGCGTTTAATTAAGTAGCCTTCATTTTCGTTTTGAGAATTTAAAGAAATAAGATTTAAGAACAACTGTTTAACTTTTACTTTTTTTAAAAATAGAAATCAGACAAGGAATTATGAGTAAAATCAGTGCATAAATAATTATACCTTTAATATAAATTGTAGGTTGTAGTTCATTTGTATCTCGTAATATAGTTTTGTTTACATTTTTGCAATACCACACTTTTAAATATTGTCCCTTTGTATCTAGCGAGGTATTTTCCATTAAATAAGAAGTAGAATAGTATATGTTTTCATTTATTTTTTGTTTTTCTAAAACACCATAATACCAAGAATTAGATCCGCTTGAATTGGAGGAATTATTATTCTCTATCTTATAAATGTATAATTTATCTTTTTCATAATATTTGGCTGGATCCAAATTATAATATATTAATTTGAGATCCCTGAAATTATGTGTTAATTCAGAAATTAATCCACCAATAGCAAAGACTAATGTAATGTAGGCTAGCAGTTTTCTCATTAATGCTAAGTTAAATTTATTTTCATATAAAAAAACCTTCTGAATTTCAGAAGGCTTGTAAATTATCTCTTTTTCTGCTGGCCAGGAGCATAAGCTTTTGCGCTTTTATCTCCATTCATTTTTTTGGCTTGTCCTGGTGGTATTTTTTTACCAGATGGAGCAGGGTGGTTGTGAACGTGTGTATGTGTACTGCAGCTAATTACACTTAATACTAGGAACAAAAGAACTAGTGCGACTACAGCAATTCTTGTGATTTTTGATGTTTGCATTTTTTAGTTTTAATTATTTGAGGTGTTGCAAATATAATCTAAATGTTATCTTTAGCTATTTTTAGGTCTAGTTTAAAATGAGTTCAAATAGTTTCTTGTCATTTTTTATTTTTCATAAACTCCATAAATGAAAATGCTTTCAGGCGCATAACTTCCATTGGTGCAGTAAATAACAATTAGCTCATCGTTTTCTGAAATTTCAAATTGTCTAGAGTTGTGAGCTTCTGTAAAAGCATAATAAACGCCATCTTCTTCTTTGATTTGAAAATTATATTTTGAAGATATTGATTCGAGTTCTTCCTTAGTATAGAATCTAAAGGTCGATAATACCTTGACATTTTCTTTAATAATATAAATTCTTTTATGGTTTAATTCTACATACGAATTACTCCAAATAGCGTAATCATCAGAACTAAACCAATCATAGTATTGATTGGCTACTTTATACAGTTTTAAGCCGTCAAAAAAAAGGTAATTGAAAGTTTTTTCTAATTCGTTTTTTAAATTCATTGTTCTAAGATGAGTTATTTTATAATTTTTTCGAATGTAAACGACTCTTCTTTCCATTCAAAGGTTTTTAATCCCAAGGATTATCTTTAAACAATGGGTTAATAGGCAGAGGGTGAGGTAATTCTTTTCCAGCGGGAGGCATCCATTTCATAGTGTGCTCATTAAAAATGTACATATATGCTGAACCTATTACTATTTTGAGAAGAGCCTCAAAAGCATTATCTGAAACCCAAGTAAATTGGGGGATAAAGTCTATGATATAAAAATTGCCATTTTCATCCATATGGACTGAGTTATTTTCGATTAATCCAGCAACATAATACAATGGTGTGCCAATCAATGTTGAATAATAATACTCAAGATTATCCTTTTTAAAATCAATTTCATCATTTATTCTATAAATCTTAAAATTATAGTATTCTACAACTTTTAGATTGCTAAAATGATCTATATTGATAATCATTGTTTCTAGTTTATTCTCAGCATGAAGGGTCAGACCGCCAAATTCACAATAAAAATCTTGAATTTTCGGTGGAAACATTTTATAAAGAGGTGTATTTTCAATTTCGTCTTTTATGTTTCTTCCTTCATACCATCCTGCATTGATAAGTGCGTCTTTAAAAAGCTCTTTTTTATCCATAAACTATTCAATAATTATTTTTTCTATCTGTAAAACTCCATGTATAAAAAAGCCATAATAACCTCTATTTTCATGAACCTCAAAAATTAAAAGATAAGTGTTCTGGCAATCTTTAAAATTACAAATCTGATACCTAAATGAAAATAGTGCGTTTTGATCCTCCAAATATTCTAGTTTAACTATATTGTTTTGGGCTAAATCATGATTTGTTATCAAACCAGTTTCGATTAATGAGCTTAAAAAATTAGAGTTTTTAAAAGAAATAATAACTTCATGTTTTATTCCTCCGTTTCCGCAGTAGAAATTAAAATATACTTCAGAATCAGGAGTTTCAATTGGAAACGATCTTTCGCCACCTAATTGTATTTTTTTTATAATTGAAATTTTGGTCATAGTTGAGTAGCCTGACTTTTAATTATCGCCTTTTTATTTTTGCAATTATTTCATCTGTCAGTAATGGAGATTCCCAAATTCCAAGAATATAAGTTACATCTTCTCCTAAACTATCTTCTCCAGCTCCTCTAGGCTGATATTCATACTGCCAGCGACGAAATTCAATCATTAGATATTCTTTATCGCCAGATTCAATTAAAGTAATATCGCCAGGACTATTATACAGTTTATGGATTTTTAGAACGCTTACGTAATATCCTTCATAACGAGCATGTTCTTCAATTTCAAATCCGTATGTTTTGGATAAAAATAATAACTCATTTATTGTAAAAGTATCATCAGCAACTAATCTTTTTGTGTAGGTCTTTTTCTCTGCAGATTCTATATTTGAGATTTTTATTGAAGGTCTTATCAACTCTGTTTTTATTGAACTTATTCCTTCAAGATTATTTGTGCTTCCATCACCGAAAATTTCAGATTGGATACAGTAGAAATTTTCTATTAGTTTCATTTAGAGAATTTGTTTAAATAAAAAGTCTTCTGAAAACCAAAAGACTTATATTTTTTTAGCTAATAACACTAATCACAATAAATAAGATTACAAGGGCTATTACAGCAAATTTCATAAATTTTGATGATTGCATAATTGAAGATTTAAATTAGTTTATATCTGATAGTAGCAAATATAATTTTTTATTTGAAACTAAAGCCCAAATAAATTGAAACAGGAAAAGTTTTAGAAATTTTAATTTTTATATTTCCAATACTTGTAATTTTCAGGAATCAGTTCTAAAAACTGAACTTGATTTTCTATAAAAATACCTTTCCAGCCTTCCATAATTCTATTTTCTAAAGACTGATCAAAGAAGTTGCTATAAAGCTTTTTATGGTCAAAATCAATGTACAAACTTGGAAGAAAATTATTATAAGTGCTTTTATTTAAATTGGAATATTCGGTTTTAAATGCATTATAAATACTTTCAAATTCAATTTTTAAAGGTTCTATTTCTTGTAAGTATTTATTGTTCAGAATTTCATTTTCCCAATCGTCTAAAAGCCACCATGAATTTTCTCCAAAATAAATAGATGGCTTATTGTCTAATTTGATAATTACAAATATTCCATCCTGAAATTTATTAAAATAAGAATTCATCATTTTACGAATTTGTATTTAGGGTAAAAAAAAGCTCCAGAAAAATCCAGAGCTTTTTTAATATATTTGATAGAAAGACTATTCTTCTTTCATGGTATGATAAACGTTCATAACGTCATCATCTTCTTCGATTTTCTCGATTAGTTTTTCAACATCAGCAATTTGAGCTTCAGTTAATTCTTTAGTGATCTGCGGAATACGCTCAAAACCAGAAGAAAGGATTTCAAGACCTCTATTTTCTAATTCTTTCTGCAAAGCACCAAAACTTCCAAAAGGAGCATAGATTAAAATTCCGTCTTCGTCTTCAAAAACCTCTTCAGCACCAAAATCGATAAGTTCTAATTCTAATTCCTCAGCGTCGATACCATCTTTTGCAATTCTGAAGTTGCAAGTGTGGTCAAACATAAACTCAACAGAACCTTGAGTTCCCATTGTTCCGTTGCATTTGTTGAAATAACTACGAATATTAGCTACAGTTCTGTTATTGTTATCAGAAGCAGTTTCAATTAAGATTGCAATTCCGTGAGGAGCATATCCTTCAAACAAAATTTCTTTATAGTTAGCAGTATCTTTATTACTTGCATTTTTAATCGCGCGCTCCACATTGTCCTTAGGCATGTTGGCAGCCTTCGCATTTTGTATAACAGCTCTTAATCTAGAATTGGCATCTGGGTTTGGTCCACCTTCTTTAACAGCCATTACGATATCTTTACCAATTCTGGTAAACGTTTTGGCCATTGCAGACCAACGTTTCATTTTTCTTCCTTTTCTAAATTCGAACGCTCTTCCCATTTCTAATTTTTAGTTTTGTGATGCAAAAATAAGGTTTTCCTAATTTTTACAAAAACAAAATTGTTCTTTTTTGTTTCAGGTTTCAGGTTTCAAGTTATTTAGGTTGTGTTGAATTTAACCGCAAAGTGCGCAAAGGTTTACGCAAGGTTCGCAAAGTTTTATTTATATAGCTTTGGATATTTGTTCTTTTTTGTTTCAGGTTTCAAGTTGATTGGATTACGCTGATTTTAAACGCAAAGTGCGCAAAGTTTTTTTTATTTAAGATTACGCTTATAAACACAAAGTTCGCAAAGCGAAATGGATAAAGCTTTGCGAACTCTTTTATTTTATAACTTAACTTAAAAAACTTCTTGGCGTTCTTTGCGTAAATCTTTGCGCACTTTGCGGTAAAAAAAAACTCATGCAGTTAAACCTGAAACCAGATCATTATTTGATAATTCCATTAAACTCATTAAAGATATTTGTTCTTTTTTGTTTCAAGTTGAATGCTTACGCTGATTTTAAACGCAAAGTGCGCAAAGTTTTTTTTATTTAAGATTACGCTTATAAACACAAAGTTCGCAAAGCGAAATAGATAAAGCTTTGCGAACTCTTTTATTTTATAACTTAACTTAAAAAACTTCTTGGCGTTCTTTGCGTAAACCTTTGCGCACTTTGCGGTAAAAAAAATCTCATGCAGTTAAACCTGAAACCTGAAACCTGAAACCTGAAACAAAATCATTATTTACTAATTCCGTTAAACTCATTAATGATATTTACAGCTTCGTTGAGGTACGGATTGGTTTTAAGATTATCCATTTGATATTGATTGATCGTTTTATCATTTGGATAAGCGCCTAGAAGAAACTGATTAACGCTAGAATTGTACACATCAAGCGGATTATTTTCATCATTAAAAGTATTGATCTCTGTCCAAAGTTCACCTAATGTCTTTTTCTGCTTGAAAACCGAATCTAATGTCATTGGAATTTCGGCTTTAGGAGCATTCACAATTTGATCTATTTTAAGGTTAATCTTTTTAATGTTATTGAAAAAATAATTGTCTGATAATCTCGCCGAGCTGTTTTTAGCAATTTTGTCTATCAGATTTCGCTTTACATACGTCTTGTATTTTAAGAACGGTTCGATGCTGTCGTTTTTTATAGCCGTCGGAAAGTCGCTTTCTTTTTGGTAAATATCTTCGTAAAATTCAGGTAGTACAACATCTGGCTTTACGCCGATATATTGATGACTTTTGCCCGTAATCCTGTAAAATTTATTGATTGTAATTTTTAAGAAATCGGTATTTTTATCTTCTTCAAGCGGAAGAATAGTCTGCATTGTGGCTTTTCCGAGGGTATTGCTTCCTAGCAAAAGCGCACGGTTATAATCTTGCATAATAGAAGCAAAAAACTCGCTTGCTGAAGCCGTATTGCTATTTACCAAAACTACAATTGGACCACGATAAATAACGCCTTTAAACGGATCGTTAATAACAGATTTCTCTTTTTTGTTATCTATTACAATCGAAAGCGGACCGTAATCTACAAACATTCCAGCCAGTTTTATGGCTTCTTCCATAGAGCCGCCGCCATTGTCTATAAGATCAATAACAAGTCCTTGTATGCTGTCTCTTTGCAGTTTTATAACCTCGCGCGCCACGTCATCTGCACAGCCTTTTCTGCTGTTGCCATCAAGATCGGCATAGAAACTCGGAATTTTTATATATCCAATTTTACTGTCTTTGCCAATGATGAAACTGAAAACAGAATTTTCTTCATCTTTCATCATTTGTTTTTCAATATAAACATCAAAATTTTTGCCCGAATTGCGTTTTAAAGTAAGCGTAATATGCTTATTGTTTTCAGATAAAATCATGGACGATATAGACTCCAAAGAAGCACAAGAAACTTGAAGTGTTTCTTTCTGATTGGAAATCGAAATAATCTGATCGCCTTTTTTTATCTGTCCAGTCTGATACGCCGGTCCGTTTGGATCTACCTCATCGATAATAATTTCGTTTTTCTCGTTGAGGTTTACCGTCATTCCAAGCGATAAATGTTCTTTAGACAAAGAAGCAACAAAACTCGTTTTAGAATCATCGCTAAAATAAGCAGTATGAGGGTCAAAATAGGTGCAGAAGAAATTGTATAGTTTTTCTTCCTGTTTGGTGTTAGAATCTATTAGCGAATTAAAACGACAGATTTCATTTGTAAGGATTTGATTTTTAGAGGCTTGTTCGATAGATTTGAAATTGGTTTTTAAAGAATCGAGATTATCGCTCGTTTCAACAATATCATCTAAGATTTGATAACGCAGTTTTTTTACCCAAACCTTTTCTAAGTCTTCTTTCTTCAAGTAAAAAGCAAAAGATTTTTTATAAAAACGGATCGTATCTTTCTTGGTATAATCAATCGGAATGGTCTGAATTTTTTCTAAAACTTTTTTAGTGCGTAAAAGGCCGTTGATGTATGTAGCTTTAATATCGGTAAGAAAACTGCAGTCGTTCTTTAAAATTAAATTGTCGAGATTGTAACGGTATTTCTGAGCCAATTCGTCATATTCGCTCTTAAAAAAAATATTGCGTGAAGGATCAAGTTCGTTAATAAGATTGTCAAAAACAAACACAGAAAGACTGTCATCAACTGGTTTTGGCCGTAAGTGTTCTGCCTGAATAAGCGCATTTATTTTGTTTAATATTTCACAAGTTTCTGCGCTGTTCTGACCAATGGATATAGTTGATGTCAGCAAAAAAAGGAGTAGTGAAATCTTTTTCATAAATGGAAATTCATGGGTTCATGATTAAAGTTACACTAATTTTTTTACAAATTGTAGGTTTTTTAGCAAAATATCGACAATGAAAAGTTTTTAATCGTTAAACGAACGTACACCAAATAATTTAACTTGAATTTGCCTATTTTGAAGAAAAAAAAATGCGTTACAATCGTAACGCATTTTTAAACTATAAAGTCAAAACTTATTTCTTGTAAAACGGTAATTTAACCACTTTTGCAGGAACATCATTTTTTCTAATTCTAATAAAAATATCGCTGTCAACCGCACTATTTGCAACGGTTACATATCCTAAACCAATTCCTTTATTCATAGAAGGAGACATAGTTCCAGAAGTTACAATTCCGATTACTGCTCCAGAACCATCAACAATTTCGTAATCATGTCTTGGCACAGCGCGCTCTTGCATTTCAAAAGCAACTAATTTTCTTGTAACACCAGCTTCTTTTTGTTTTTTAAGCGCTTCAGAATTAGTGAAATCTTTTGTGAATTTCGTAATCCATCCTAAACCAGCTTCAAGTGGAGAAGTTGTGTCGTTAATATCATTTCCGTAAAGACAGAATCCCATTTCAAGACGTAAAGTATCACGAGCTGCAAGACCAATTGGTTTAATTCCGTAAGATGCTCCAGCTTCAAAAACTTTATTCCAAACTTGTTCTACTTCATTGTTTTTACAGTAAATTTCAAATCCGCCAGAACCAGTATAACCTGTAGCAGAAATAATTACATGCTCAATTCCAGCAAAATCACCAACTTCAAAATGATAATAAGCAATTTCAGATAAATTTACAGAAGTCAAAGCCTGCATAGCTTCAACCGCTTTTGGACCTTGAATCGCCAATAAAGAATAGTCTTCAGAAATATTCTTCATCTCAACTCCCAAATCATTGTGAGAAGAAATCCAGTTCCAGTCTTTTTCAATATTCGAAGCATTTACAACTAGTAAATACTGCTCTTCTTTCATTTTATAAATAATCAAATCATCAACAATTCCACCTTCATTATTTGGAAGACAAGAATATTGCGCTCTTCCAATTGTCAAAGTAGATGCATCGTTTGAAGTCACTTTTTGAATCAAAGCCAAAGCATTTGGACCTGTCAACAAAAATTCACCCATATGCGAAACGTCAAAAACTCCTACGCCGTTACGAACCGTTTCGTGTTCAGCATTAACCCCTTCATAAGTAATAGGCATATTATAACCAGCAAAAGGAAGCATTTTCGCTCCTAAACCTTCATGTATGTGCGTAAGCGCAGTATTTTTCATTGTGTTGTTTTATAAAATTATTTTGCAAATCTATTCAAAAAATATCAAATTTGAATGTCTTAAATTATAAATTTCGCAATAATTAGGAGCTATTTCCTGCTATCCGCTATATCTTTTGCTTTTAAAGAAAAAACAAAAAGGATACCGCTTCAAACGAAGTTCACTGAACTCCTATAAAAAATAAAAATATGGTGAAGTAATCAGGGCTAGGGCTAACAGTTTCAAAAGAACAATCATGATTTCGATTTTTTATGTAATTTTATTATATAAAAGTATTCAAATGAAATCATCGTATTTAATTACAAAAGAAGAGATTCTGAAATTATACAAACCAATAGATTCCAAAGCACATAAAGGAACCCAAGGTCATGCGGTGATTATTGCCGGAAGTTATGGCAAAATAGGAGCAGCGGTTTTAGCTTCAAAATCCTGTCTAAAAACAGGCTGCGGACTCGTAACAACTTTTGTACCCAAATGCGGTTATCAAATACTTCAAATCTCCATTCCAGAAGTGATGGTGGCAACTGATGAAAACGTGAATTTTATAACCAATATTCATCTGCCACTAATTCCGCAAGCAGTTGGAATTGGCCCAGGAATAGGAAAGGAGCTGGGAGCACAAAAAGCTTTATTTGAATTTTTAAGAGTCAATAAGGCCCCTTTAGTTCTCGATGCAGATGCGTTGAATATTATTTCAGAAAATTTATCTTGGTTAGAATTAGTTCCAGAAGATACCATCTTAACGCCTCACCCAAAAGAATTGGAACGTTTGATAGGAAAATGGAATTCAGAAGCTGAGAAATTTCAAAAAACAATCGCTTTTTCAGAAAAATACAAAGTCATTGTAGTTATGAAGGGCGCACCAACCTACATTATCAACAGAACTTCGGTATACGAAAACACAACAGGAAACGCAGCTTTAGCAACAGCAGGAAGCGGAGATACCTTAACCGGAATCCTCACCAGTCTTTTAGCACAAGGCTACGAACCCAAATACGCCTCAAAATTTGGCGTCTACCTCCACGGACTAACAGCCGATTTAGCCTTGCCCAAAACGGGTTATGAGTCTTTTACGGCTTCTACTATTATTAAGTACTTAGGAAAAGCTTTTTTGAGTTTAGATGTTTAAGAGATTTTATTTTAACGCAGAGAGCACAAAGTTTTTTCGCAAAGGACGCTGAGTTTTTAAGTTGCTTCGCTTTTTTAAGATCACAAAGTAGTTTCTTTTTTTCTTTGTCATCTTGAATGAAGTCGAAGGAACGCAAAGGTTTTTATTATTAAGAGTACAACATCCAGTTTGTCATCCTGATTTCTATGATAAAACCAAATCTTTTTCATAAAAGGTTTGGTTTTTTATTACCGCAAAAACTCGATGGATTATTTTGTTTCTCACGGCATTTAAAACACTCATTTTATTTTTTCC
>NZ_JBHSFY010000005.1:0-386067 GCF_042654045.1 Flavobacterium chungangensis | reverse complement strand
GCCTTTAACCGAGTTATGCCTTTTCATAACTTCTTCTACACAACGAAGTTTAAATTCACAATTGTACTTGACTTTTCTTTCCATAAAAATGCCCCCAAATAGTGTCTAACTTTTTGGGGGCAGTTCAAAATGAGCCAGCCCTTTTTTTTTTGTAAAAATGCCTTTGTAGAACACCCTATAATGGATTTTAATCTGTTTTAAATACAAAATTAAAATAACATTAGAAAATTCTTAAGCAAATCTTAAGAAAAGACTAAGAAAGGTTTAAGTAAGAAATCCACTTCATAATTTCCTGTTAAAGAATATGTCTATTTATATTTGCACTCGATAATTTTTATTGAATCTAAATAAATACCATGAAATATAATTTACTATTTGTATTAGGATTATTAAGTTTTGCCTCTTATGCGCAAGATTATTCAAGCGCCGAATCTACTTCTTCAGTAAACGATACCGTTAAGAATAAAAAAGGGGAAATTTTAAATGAAGTAGTTGTTACTAAAACCAAAGAACCAAAACCCGTAACAGCGGTTCGCTCTGGATTAAAACCAATGGATAATCCACAAAGCATACAAGTTATTGGTTCTGAAATTATCGAACAGCAGCAAGCAATCAGATTAAGCGAAGTTCTTAAAAACGCTAATGGTGTTTACGTTGGTTCTGCTCGTGGTGGCGCTCAGGAATCTTTCTTCTCTAGAGGTTATGACATGTCTGCAAACAATATGTTTAAAAACGGATTCCGTTATAATGCAGGATCAATTCCAGATGTTTCTGGTTTAGATAAAGTAGAATTCTTAAAAGGTGGTTCAGCGTTATTATTTGGAAACGTAGCGCCAGGAGGAATTCTTAATTTAGTTACCAAAACACCTCAATTTAAAAGTGGCGGAGAAGTTTCAATGCAAATTGGAAGCTACTCTTATTACAAACCAGCATTTGATTTTTACGGAGGTCTTACTAAGTCAATCGCATTTAGACTTAATGGTTCTTACGAGAACTCAGAAAGCTTTAGAGATGTTGTAAAAAACAAACGTGTATATGTAAATCCATCGTTGCTTTTTATCATTAATCCTAAAACTCAAATTACACTACAAGGAGATTATTTAAGTGCAGATTGGACACCTGATTTTGGAACTGGAATTATTGGCACACAAATTCTTGATTTGCCTAGAAATACTTTTTACGGAGCACTTTGGTCTAATGGTAACACAAAATCTGCTAGTGCATCTGTACTCTTAAATCACGATTTCAATAAAAACTGGAAGCTTAACTTCAATAGCTCTTATCAGACTTATGACAGAGCTTCAAAATCTACAGCACAATTATCATCTGTAAAAGAAAATGGAGACTGGACAAGACCTTTGGTTCAAAACGACAACTCAGAACAAATCTTAGGAGATCAATTAAGTCTTCAAGGAAACTTTAATACAGGATCTGTAAAACATCAAATTTTTACAGGTGCAGACTGGGAAAACTCATTTGCAACAGCGTATACTTTTGCATTTAATCCTGCAAATTATGATACTATTAATCTTTTCAACTTTGATCCGTCAACACAAAGAAATGATATTCCAGATGCTAGAGCAACTCAAATTGCAAAAACAGAAACCAACCGTTTTGGTGTTTATTTTCAAGATTTAATTTCGATTACAGAGAAGTTTAAAGTATTAGCAGGTGTACGTTGGTCTTGGCAAGAAGCCGAAGTTACAACTTACAAAGAAACTTTTGCTGGCGGAAAACAAACTGTTAAGCCTGAAAATGCAGTTCCTACAGTAGGCGCTAAAAAATTAGACAATGCATTTTCTCCAAAATTTGGATTAATTTATCAGCCTAGAAAAGAGGTTTCTATCTTTGGTAGCTACTCTACTTCATTTACTCCAAACACAGGAACTACAGCAGATTTAAAACCAATTGAGCCATCTATTATTGATCAATATGAAGCTGGTATCAAAACTGACTTTTTACAAGGATTATTAAGCACAAACGTTACGGTTTATCAAATTACAAACAGCAACTTGGCTCAAACTGCAGAATTTAAAGCTGATGGAAGTTTAAACACTGACACAAACGTAAAAGTTTTAAGCGGTGAAACTAAAAGTAAAGGTGTTGAAGTGGATGTTACTGCAAGACCAATTGATGGACTTAGCATTATTGCAGGTTACAGCTACAACGATATGCGTTATACTAAAACATCTGGTTTAAACGGAAGTTTTATCGAAGGCGATCGTCTTGTTAGAACTCCAGCAAACACAGCCAACTTAAGTTTCTTTTATACGGTACAAGAAGGTTTATTTAAAAATTTATCTGTTGGAGCAGTTGGAAACTACATCGGTGATCGTTTAGGAGGCTGGAATGACCAATATAGTACAGATCTTACTAAATATCCTGATGGAATCTACCATAGAGAAATTCCGCTAGAAGGTTATGTTACAATTGATGCATCTGTTGGATATACTTGGAGAAAATTCTCTATTCTTTGCAAATTATCAAACATTACAAATGAATTAAATTACACCGTTCACGAAAATTATAGTGTGAACCCAATCGCGCCTCGTCAAGTTATGACAAGCTTGCGTTACAAGTTCTAAAATATTGAATTAGAGTTTTGATTTTATCCCAAGATTTTCAGTTTCACTCGAAAATCTTGGGATTTTTATTTTAAGCTCAAAACTAATTCAATTAACACTATTTTTGCTTGAAATTATAATCCTTAAAAACCCAATTCAAGAATGTCGGATTCTACAAAAAACCAATTACAAAAAAGTTTAGGCCTTAGTTTCAATATTGCCGTTTTAATTGGCGGGACAATTGGTGTTGGGATTTTAAGAACGCCTGGAACTATTGCAGAAATGTTGAATAATTACTGGCTTATTCTTGCTTCTTGGCTCTTTGGTGGTTTGTACGTTTTATTAGGAGCAAATTCGTATTCAGAATTGGCTACAATGCTACCAAAAGCAGGTGGGTCGTACAATTATATTAAAAGAGCTTTGGGCGAGTATGCTGGTTTTCTTTCTGGTTGGTACGACTATATTGTAAATGCTATTCCGCCTGCGTTTTATTGCATCGTAATTAGCGAATACACGATTATTTTATTTCCGCAATTGGCAAATTATTCAACCGTATTGTCTATTTCTTTATTGGTTGCATTTGTTTTGCTGCACTTAAGCGGAGTAAAAAACGGAAGCGTCATTCAACAAATTACAAGCTTATTAAAAGTAATTTGCTTTGTGGCTTTGGTTGTAGCTTGCTTTATGTATTCTGGAGTTGAAGTTCCAGCGATAAAAACGGATAGTTCTATTTTTCAAATCGGACTTATTTTTGGATTTTTTAAATCATTGCAACTCATTATTGGAACTTATAATGGTTGGAATGCCGTTTGCTTTTTTGCAGAAGAAAATGATAATCCAAGCAAAAATATTCCGAAATCTTTATACAGCGGTGTTTTACTGGTTGTGGCCATTTATATTTTGGTAAACGCAGCATTTTTTCATGTTCTGCCAATCGAAACATTAGCAAAATCTAATCTGGCTGCTGCCGATGTTGCCAAAATTTTGTTTGGAGAAAGCGGAGCCAAAATCGTAACGGTAATTTCTATTTTTTCATTAATTAGTATTTTGAATGCTTTTATGATGATTCCGCCAAGAATCCTTTACGGATTAAGCCGTGATGGTTTCTTCATCCAAAAAGGAACAACTGTAAACAAAGGCGGGACACCAATTGTTGCGCTACTGGTTTCTTCTCTTTTCAGTTTGTTTTTAATTTGCATTGGCTCTTTTGAAGTATTATTTTCTTTCGCAGCCTTTATCTCTATAATCGTTTGGGGATTGGCTTATTATTCACTTCTAAAACTAAGAACTACCGAACCTTATTTACCAAGACCTTATCGTTCTTTTTGGTATCCGTGGACAACTATAATAGCAATTGTATTTTCTATTGCATTACTTGGAGGATTTATTTACAGTGACCCTAAAAGTTTTATTATTATTGTTGGGATTGCAATTGTTTCTTATCCTTTGTTTTTGGTTTTGAAGAAGAAAAAATAATACGTTTTTTGCATAAAAAAAGACCTAACAGGTTTTAAAAACCTGTTAGGTCTGATAACTTGAAAGCTGTATTTATTACTTCAAACCAGCCAAACTCTGCTCAATTGTCGCAATTTTTGCGAGAGCATCAGCTTGTTTTTGTTTTTCTAAATTAAGGACTTTTTCTGGAGCTCCGTTTACGAATTTCTCGTTTGAAAGTTTTGCTTCAACAGATTTCAAGAATCCTTTCGTATAATTTAATTCTTCTGTCAGTTTTGCAATTTCAGCTTCAACATCAATGTTTCCAGTAATCGGAATGAAATATTCATTTGATTTTACACGGAAAGACAATGCACCGTCTACTTTTTCTGAAACATATTCAAAAGCAGAAACGTTTCCTAATTTCGTTATGATCGAATCAAAGTAAGTAGAAACATTTTCGCTGTTGATTCCTTTTAATTCGATGGCATCTTTAAACGGAATATTTTTGTCTTTACGAATCGTTCTTATTCCAGAAATTACTTCAATTGAGTTTTCAAAATCAGCAATTAATTTTGCGTCAAACGGTTTTACTTCTGGCCAAGTCGAAACAATTAAAGCTTCTTCAGGCGTTCTATCAGCGATTAACTGCCAAATTTCCTCTGTTAAGAAAGGCATAAACGGATGTAATAACTTTAAGTTGTTTTCTAACATTTCGATCGCTTTCGCGAAAGTTACGCTGTCAATTGGCTGTTGATATGCTGGTTTAATCATTTCTAAGAACCAAGAACAGAAATCATCCCAAACCAATTTATAGATTGCCATCAATGAATCTGAAATTCTGTATTTCTCGAAGTTATCTTCGATGTCAACTAAAGTTTGCTGTAATTTCGCTTCGTACCACTCAATCGCCACTTTTGATGATTCTGGCTGTGCGATAGTTTCTGAAACTTCCCACCCTTTAATCAATTTGAAAGCATTCCAAATCTTGTTTGAAAACGCTTTTCCTTGACTGCACAATTCCTCATCAAACATAATATCGTTTCCTGCAGAAGCACTTAAAAGCAATCCTACACGAACTCCGTCTGCACTAAATTTATCGATCAAATCTAAAGGATCAGGAGAATTTCCTAATGACTTAGACATTTTACGACGTTGTTTATCACGAACTAAACCTGTCAAATATACATTTGTAAATGGTTTTTCTCCCGCATATTCGTAACCTGCAATAATCATTCTCGCAACCCAGAAAAATAAAATATCTGGACCTGTTACCAAGTCATTTGTTGGATAGTAATATTTAAAATCTGGACTTTCTGGATCCATGATTCCGCCAAAAACAGACATTGGCCATAACCAAGATGAAAACCATGTATCTAACGCGTCAACGTCTTGTTTTAAGTCAGATGTTGTAAGTGAGTTGTTAGATGTTTTTTCTTTTGCTAAAGCTAAAGCATCTTCGATATTTTCTGCAACTACAAAATCTTCTTTTCCGTCTCCATAATAATATGCCGGAATTTGTTGTCCCCACCATAATTGACGAGAAATATTCCAGTCACGAATATTGTTTAACCAATGCGCATACGTGTTTTCGAAACGTTTTGGATGTAATTTAATTTCTCCTGTTTCTAAAACCGACTTAATTGCTGGTTTTACCAATTCTTCCATTTTCAAGAACCATTGGTCAGATAATCTTGGTTCGATTACCGCTTTTGTTCTTTCAGAAGTTCCCACTTTATTTAAGTGTGTTTCTGTTTTTGCTAAAGCCCCAATTTCTTCCAGTTCTTTTGCAATTTCAGCACGAACCACAAAACGGTCTTTTCCTTGATAATGTAAACCGAAGCTGTTTAATGTCGCATCTTCATTAAAAATATCAACGATTTCTAGGTTGTGTTTTTCACCAAGAGTTTTATCGTTCATATCGTGCGCAGGCGTTACTTTCAAACATCCTGTTCCGAATTCAACATCAACATATTCGTCTTCAATAATTGGAATTACTCTTCCGCAGATTGGAACAATTGCTTTTTTACCTTTTAAATGTGTAAAACGCTCATCGTTTGGATTGATACAGATGGCAGTGTCCCCGAAGATAGTCTCAGGACGTGTTGTTGCAATCGTCAAGAAATCTTCTGAACCTTCAATTTTATATTTTAAGAAAAATAATTTTCCTTGTTGTTCTTCGTAAATTACCTCTTCGTCAGAAAGAGTCGTTTTTGCTTCTGGATCCCAGTTAACCATACGGTATCCTCTGTAGATCAAACCTTTGTTGTATAAATCTACAAACGATTTAATTACAGATGCAGACATATCTGGATCCATCGTAAATTTAGTTCGTTCCCAATCGCAAGAAGCACCCAATTTCTTAAGTTGTTCTAAGATTGTTCCACCATATTTATCTGTCCATTCCCAAGCATGTTTTAGGAATTCTTCGCGGGTCAAATCGTTTTTATTGATTCCTTCTGCTTTTAATTTCGCTACCACTTTTGCTTCAGTTGCAATAGAGGCGTGATCTGTACCTGGAACCCAACAAGCGTTGAATCCTTTAAGACGTGCACGGCGAATTAAAACATCCTGAATCGTATTATTCAACATATGTCCCATGTGAAGGACTCCAGTGACGTTTGGCGGCGGAATTACAATGGTGTACGGTGTTCTATGATCTGGTTCTGAATGAAAATAATTGTTTTTCATCCAGTAATCATACCATTTACTCTCAATCGTCTTAGCGTCAAATTGTGCTGGAATTGTCATTTACTAGGGTTGTTTAATCGTTAATTTGTTTAACCGTTTAATCGGTTTTGATCATCGAATTTCAAATTGATTTGTTTTCTTATTTTCTGTTTTAAAAAGTCTTTTATAAATCAATCTCAACGATTAAACAAATAAACGACTAAACAGTCAAACAAAAAAATGGTTCAATTTTTGTATTTATAACTGACAGCAAAAGTAAATAATTAAGTAGACTATAAAAAGAGAAATAATAATTTGTGTGTTAATTAAAAGAATGTATATTTACTTACAATTAAAAAAAAAGATTTCATATGAAAAATGCAGCCTCTTTTATTGCAGTCTTATTGTTTAGCGCAGTAAGTTATGCACAAAACGGCCCGAAAATTGAATTTGCAGCCCCAGACAATACAATTGATTATGGAAAAATTTCTAAAGGTGACAATGGACTTCGTTCCTTTGAATTTACAAACACTGGTGATGCTCCTTTATTAATTACCGGCGCAGAATCTACGCTAAGTTCAATCGTTGTTACCAAACCTGCAGCAGCAATTATGCCGGGCAAAAAAGGGAAAATCGATGTAAAATATAACATGGTAGCAGGACCTATTCGTAAAACAATTACTGTTGAAACCAACGCAGTAAACTATCCTGACGGAAGAGTAGCTCTTAAAATTAAGGGTGAAGTTCAATAAGAATTTAAAATCTTTAAATAACAAAAGCCGTTTCTAAATCTAGAAACGGCTTTTTATCTTTATAAAGAAACTCTTGCTTCTTTATTATATAGAAAAACATCTTGCTTCTGACATCTTTCTTATTTCATCTATTTCGCAGCACATTCAACAGAATCAAATTTATATTTTACGCTTTCAAAATCAATTGGCTTATCTTTTACCAAATAAGTAACGCCCATTGTAGTTTGCATAACACCATTTCCTAAAATAAGCTGATTGTTACGTTTCAAAAGTGCCATCGGGTTCTTGAATGTTTTATCTCCATTTACATTGTCTTTAAAAGTGTAATCTACAAACAAAGTATCACCATGAAACTCACCTGCCACTTCTCCTGTCCTAACAGTCGAAGGAGCCACTCTCATAATCATATCTCCCGCTAGTTTTCCGTTTTTTAAAGTATTCAATTTTAAATCTATTGTATCCTTTTCATAAATTGCTTTATAGCATGCAGTGCTTACCACCGCTTCACCTTCTGCTTTTGCAGCTTCAGTGGCTTTTTGTTTTTCTTCATTTTTACAGCTTTGCAATCCAATAAAGGACAAAAGCAAACAAGACAAGGTTAGATTTCTCATATTTTTTTCTATTTCGTTGATATCACTATAAAATTAAAGAAAAAAGATTTCCGCAAAAAGGTTTCGGCAAAGTTTTTCTGTAAAAATGAAACCCGACAGGTTTTTAAAATCTGTCGGGTTTACTATGTTTAAAAAAAATTACAAACTTTTGATTACAAATTCAGATCTTCTGTTCAATTCATGTTCTTCTTCTGAGCAAGATTCATCTGTTTTACATTTAATAATTGGTACCGATTCTCCGTAACCTTTTGCCATAACTCGTTTTGCATCAATACCAGACTGAATTATAAATTCTCTTGTCGAATTGGCTCTCTTTTGAGACAAATTTTCATTAAATTTGGCATTTCCTCTAGAATCGGTATGCGAACCAATTTCGATTTTCATATCTGGATATTTCTTCATCAGCTCTACTACCCTGCCCAAAACTACTTTTGATTCTTTTCGGATATACCACATATTGTAATCAAAGTAAATTGGATCTGTTTTAATGATTAAACGATCTTTATCTTTAACAACATCTTTTTCCTTTGCCAATATCTCTTTTACTTTTTCCTGCTTTTTAACTTCAGCTGCAACTATTGCCGCTTCTTTGGCTTTTTTCTCTTTTTCTTTCAATTCAATTGCCACCAAAGCTTCTTTTTTCTTGTTTTCTTCTTCAATAATAATTTCTTGCTTTCTCTTATTTTCAGCAATTAATTTTTCTTCCTGTTTAATAACTTCCAATGATTTTAAAGCTAAAGAACCGTCATTAACTTTATCTCTTGTTTTGTCTAAAGTCAGTATTTTTGAAGCATTTGTATAGTTTTCTTTGGAAGCTGAAATTTTATACGAAGCCTCGCAAGGAACCGTAAAACTGAATTTCCCATCAGCAGAAGTTGTAATGGTATTTAAAGTCTTATTTTCAGAATCTTGCAATAGTACCGTTGCATTTTCTAGAGCCAATTGCGTATCAATGTCTGTAATTGTTCCCGCGATTAATTGCTTGCAATCTTCAACAATCAAATCTTTTATTTCTTTGAATTGATAAATATCATCGCTCCCTTTTCCTCCTTCTCTATTAGAAGCAAAAAAACCTTCTTTGGTATTAGAATCAATGTTAAAAGCGAAATCATCTAAATTAGAGTTTAATGGAAGTCCTACATTAACCGGTTTTGAATATTCATTTCCGTTAATATCAGAAACAAAAACATCTAAAGATCCGTAACCCAAATGTCCATCAGACGAAAAATAAAGCTTATTATCTGCTGAGGCAAAAGGAAATTGCTCTCTTTTATCTGTATTAATTTCTGAACCCAAATTTTTTGGAGTATCAAATGCTCCTTTATTAATGTTAACGGAATAAATATCGAAAGAACCCAGAGATCCTGGCATATCTGAAGCAAAATACAATACTTTTTCATCTGCACTCAAAGCAGGATGCTCCACAGAATAATTCGGACTGTTGAACGGAAGCGACGTAATATTTGTCCATTTTCCTTCAAACCATTCTGCTTTAAAAATCTGAAGATTGGAGATTTTCTTATCGTCTTTTTTCTTCTTTCCGTTTTTAGAATTGTTTCGGGTAAAATACATCGTTTTGCCATCTTTTGTAAAAACAGTATTCGATTCGTGCATTCCGGTTTTTAATTCTTTAGCAAAATAATGAACTATAGAATCTCCTGAATTAATATTCTTTAAAGGAATTGAAACCAAATTCAAATACGTTTCGTTATCCCATTTAAACTTTTTATCAAATAAACCAGGCTTCAATTTCACCCCAGCAAAAACTAGATCTTCTTTATATTTTACAGCTCCAAATTCAGAATTTGGTGTGTTTATCGCAAGGTTTTTAATTTCAAAACGTTTGCCAATTGCTGTAACATTTTCTAATGTTTTAAAGTCTTTTTCAAAATTGGCAAGATCTTCTGCATTGGCAGATTTAGCATAATATTCTTTTAAATTGGCATTTGCATCGTCGTAACTATTTGTTGCTTTTAAAGTCTGTGCATATCTAAAATAATATTCTCGGTCTAAATTATTGCTGTAATTTGAAATCAAAAGACGGTAATAACGCTGTGCTTTTACTAAATCGTTAGTATAGAAATAAGAATCGGCTAGATTTTTAATCACTTCTTGAGACGGTTTTTCGTCTGCCAATTTTTGGTATAAAATAATAGCTTCGCTGTAGTACGTTTTATCAAAAAAACGTTTTGCTCTAGCTAGTTCTAGATCTTGTGCATTTATAAACTGTATTGAAAATACGAATATAATAACGAGTAATTTTTTCATATTTTTCATTTTAGAAGAATCTTGGAGATTTATCAAATCCTTTTCCTAACAAGTCCAGATCGAACAACAGCATAATTTCATGTGTTCCAGAATTAAACTGTCCGAAATTTGTAAGCGTATAATCGTAGGCATAACCCACTCTTAAGGTCGGCGTGACATTAATATTGAAAAGCGCACTTACAGAATCATCTATTCTATACGAAGCTCCAAATTCGAACTTTTCGTTGTAGAGAACATTGGCTGAAACATCTAAAGTTATTGGCGCGCCTTTTACAAATTTCGACATAAATGCAGGTTTCAATTTCAATGCGCTGTTGAGCTGAAAAACATAACCAGCAGTCAAAAAAGTATGAATCTCTTCGGAGCCAAAAGCATTCATTCCTGATTTTTCTTCAATATATTTTGACTTCAGTAAGTTTGGGGCAGACAATCCTACGTATAGATTATCTCTAAAATAATACGCTCCTACTCCAATATTAGGTTTTGTTGCATTTATATTTTCCGAAAAAGCAATATCTGTTTGAGGGTCTGTAAAACGAAAACCATTAAAATTGCTTTGCATAGACGAAAATCCAGCTTTTAAACCCAGAGACAATTTATTTTTTCCGCCTAGTTTTAAAACATAAGCAAAATCAGCATAAACATTATTCTCTTTTTTTGCTCCGTCTCCTATATCATCTGAAACGAATGAGATACCAGCTTCTATTTTATCATTAATAGCTGTGTGCCCAAAAAAGGTAAATGTTTTTGGAGCGCCATAAGCACCAACCCATTGCGTTCTGTACAATCCGCCAAAATTCATCATGGCAGGAACTCCAGTCGCATAAGCTGGATTGACTACACTCATATTATACATATAATGGGTATATTCTGGATCTTGCTGAGCAGAAACGGATAAATAGAAAAGGAAATTTATAAGAAGTATTATTTTTTTCATTTGAAAATTATATTAAAATGTAAAAAGGATTTATCGATTTAAATAAAGACGGCCTTGCTGTGGCGGTTTATTGTCTTTATTGAAATGCAACACATAAAAATAAACTCCGTTGGGTGCAATACCTCCAGCGATACCGCTTTTTTCGTAGTTTTTGCCATCCCAAGCAGGTTTATTATTATCTCCTTTATACATTCCGTTTCCGTATCTATTATAAATTTCAAGTGTATAATTTGGATATAAAAATTCGATATCTTTTATCACAAACGAATCGTTTACACCGTCTCCGTTTGGCGAGAATCCATCTGGAATAAAGAACTCATATTGTGCAACCTCGCAGTCCTGCAATGAGACTTTTACCTCTTTATAGCTTTCTGACAAACAGTGGGTTGTTTCATTTAAATCGTATCCATAATAAGTTGCATTATGAATTAGGAATGTAGTTGAAGGCAATAAATTTCCATCCACCGCATCATACCAAGCCACCGTTGATGGAACATTTGTTTTATTAGAAAGATCACTTATTTTTGGATTCGCCAGTCCGCAAAAATCTGCCGTTTCATTCATTTCTGGTGCAGCTGTATCATTTATAAGCACCGAAACTTTTGCAGGTTCTGAAACGCAGCCTGTAGCAGAAGTTTCTCTAATGAAGTAATCTTCTGTTTTTAAAACATAATCGACTGCAAGTGGCGTTGTTGCTGTTGCAGAATTGTACCATTTGTATTGAGTTCCCTTTGGCTCTAAATTAGCTATTACGGCTTCATCCACTTTACAAAATTGCTGGTCTAAAACAGTTGGCGCTGGAGGAATTGGATTTATTACAAAATCATCTGTAATGTTGATTAAACTTACCTCACAATTGGTAACCGTATTAGTTAGATTCAACAATGTAATTTTTGTCTCGCCTGCATTTAAAAGCAATTCGGCAGGAATAACAAAATCTAGCTTACCATTTGTTACTGCTTTAGCAATCGTTTGCACCCCAGATATATTAGCTTCTGACAATGCATAAGAAATACTGACATTGGTTAAAGTTTCTAATCCTGAAACGGAAACCGTAACAGGCGCATTCAAACAATAATCTTTTACTGCTGCTTTTACAGTTAATGCATTTGGCAACGGATTTATATACAGATTTCCTGCAACATTTGCTGTATTGGTACACTGCGGCGAAGGATTCGTAATATTTGTTATGCTGTAAATCGTAATTACTGATAATCCGCTTCTTGTACTCAGGTTTCCCGGAATTGTAAATGATGCTTTTCCGCCAACAGACTGCATTTCTGCGGTTTCGCCCAGAGCTAGATTATCTCCATTAATATTGTATGAAATACGGTAAAGTCCATCAAGTAATTGGGGTGCAGCAATTTCAATTGCGGCCATATCATTTTGACAAATTGGAAGCGCTGTTAATGTAGCATTGTTTAAACGTGGCAACGGATAAATCTTTAAAACAGTTGAAAACGGATTAAATATGTTTACACATGTTCCTTTGCTTGTTGTAGACGCTATACCTGTAACAGTAATGGTATAATCGCCTACTTGTCTGAAATAAGACGATCTTATTGGGAAATTAAATTCGCCATTTACAAAATTTCCTCTTACATTTTCAGATGATGACACTCCTGGCCCAACAACACTAAAGTTAACATCGTATGTTCCATTAGGGATATTATCTGGTCCTTGCGTAATTTTTGCCGAATAAGTCGCGGTCGAAATCTCAGATTCGCAAATATCTTTGCTAGCTTCTATTTTTGATCCTGTAAAATCAAGTCTTTTTTCGAGAGTTATATTTACTTTAACGTCTTTATTTTTGCATATATTATTACCAGGAACCGCCAAAACAGTATAGGTATAAGAATATACGCCAGGTCCATTCGCGTCAAACAATTCTTGAAGATTAATATTATGATCTGTGGCAGATGTTAAGCCCGTACCTGTCCAGTTACCTCCTCTATCTCCTCCAATTAGCTGATCAAATAAATCTAAATTGGTATACCCTGCCAAATCTGTAGTTCCGCATAACTCCAAATCTACTGGCCTTCCTATTTTTGGAGCTATATAAATAGTTACTTGAACATTGGTAGACTTTGAGTTAGGAGAACACGCAAGCACCGGTGGCACGGTATAAATGAAGTCAAGTGTAGTTTTGGTTGTATATTGCCCAATCTCTATTGTAGATTCTACAGGCTGACCTGTAGTAGTGGTAAATTTTCCATTTACATGCGGCCCCATTACCTTACTGTCAAAAGCCGTAAAAAGATTAAAAAAGTTGTTTTCGTTACAAACTGTTGCTTGAGATCCGACTCCAACATACGCACCAATCGTAATCGTGACTACCGCTTTGTTATCTGTACAGCCCGAAGTGGCTGGAGCTGTGTAGGTATAGTGGTATTCTCCTCCGCTGAGGATAAATTGAGCATTTAAAATACCCGTAGAAGGATTTAACCCTTGTGAATTATTATCATCTGTCCATGTTCCACCTGGAACTGGAGAACCTCCTAACAAAGAAAATAAATCTACGGATTGATATATTGGATTGGTAACATCGCAAATTAATTCATTTACGTTATCATTACCAGCACATTGAGCACTTAGTTTTGAAGGAAGTACAGTAAAAAAAATAAAAAACAATACAAAATGTAGGTAGCTAATGTAGTTTTTCGCCATAGATTAATTTTTTGTTAAACATAAGAAAATATTTAACTAAAAAACTAATTTTTAACAAACTTATTTTCACAAAAAACCTACATTCCTTTAGTACAGCAACATGAAATGCAGTTTTAAAAATAATAGGCCAAAACTAAAATGCAATATTTTTACAATTCATCTTCTAGTTTAAATCTAAATTTAAGCACCAAACTATTTCGTTCGACTTCAAGATTAATCCATACATCATCTTCTGATTTTAAAAGATTATTTATTTGCTGAAGAGTATACTTGTAGGGTTGCGTTTTATTAATACTGACAATAATATCTCCTTTAAGCAATCCGCATTTTTCGGCAGCAGATTTTTTGCGCACATTGACTATTTCATAAACGGGCTTAAGAGCAAATTTATATTTAAAGTTATTGTCGTTTTTGTCCTTTTCCTGCAATTCTCCCATTGAAGATGCAACTCGTACAGTTTCTAAATGCACTGTTTCCTGTACCCACTGAAGTCCGTTGTGCTGTACCGTGATTCCGCTCTTATTATATGTAAATGGTTCCCCAAATCTCCCATTTTTTTTCAAGTATAGTTTTTTTCCTTGATAGTCTAAAACAAGTGTAAATCGTTTCAAAACTTCGCCTCCAACAGACCCTATACGTCCTGGAACCATCTTAACGTTACGAATTGAAGCAGAATCTGGAAAAGAAACAATTGGTTTTTTAAAATCAAATTCTTCAATAGAAAATTTATCAATTTTAGCACGATGTCCTTCAATGTCTCCGCTAAATCCTTTTCCTAAAAAGTCTGGAAAATTTTTATTTGGGAGTTTTATTTTATCATTTTCAAAAATCCAGAAAGCATCACTATTTCCAATATCAATTAAAAGCTTTGCTGGAACTTGCTCATTATTAACTGTAGCGGTTGTCATGATATATGGTTTCGCTTTTTCTACAGTTATTGGAACCATTTTAAACTTTTTATCTAGTTTTTCTTGATACTTAGCAGTCTTTGCATGAACTATTATTTTCTTTTTCTGATAATTCACTTCAACAAAATTGTCTCTAAAGAATTTATGCCCGATAATTCCGTTGACAGGAATTCCGATATGAGAAGACAAATTAAAACTTTGATCTAGGATAATAAAAACCATATGATCTTTCGATTTTAGACCATGAGTTTCTAGAATATTTTTTGTTGATTTTAGGCCTTCTATTTCCTCTTCGCTTCCTAGACCACGAAGTTTGATCTTTACAACATTATTAAAACTAACCTCTTGCTGTTCTTCCATACTAAAGAGAATTGTTTCTTCTACGCCAGAATCCAATAGAAAATTTAATTCTACTCCATTTACTTTTATAGGAATAAAAATAAGATTATTAATCAGTTTAAAAGGTATTGTAGCCTTAGTTGCATTGTTTTCCAATATGAAATCGCCTTGTCCAAAAAGCAAAAAAGGTAAGAATAACCCAAAAAACAATACTATATATTTTTTCATTGACAATATTTTATTATAAAATTAGTAAATATATTTATTATTGTTACATTTTTAGAAGTACCCTTATTATTTACGTTAAATACGAAAAAAATATGCAAATTTGCACTTCAATAATTTATACTCATGCCGACAATTTCACTCAAGGGAAGAAACATGCCCGAATCTCCGATACGCAAGCTGGCTCCTTTTGCTGATTTAGCAAAGAAAAAAGGACACAAGGTGTATCACTTAAACATTGGTCAACCGGATATCAAGACACCGGAAGTGGCCATCGAGGCGGTAAAAAATATTGATTTAACTCTTATAGAATACAGTCCGTCTGCCGGATATGAAAGCTATAGAAAAAAATTAGCAGAATTTTACCAGCGCCAAAATGTAAACGTTAACACAGAAGACATCATTGTTACAACTGGTGGTTCTGAAGCCTTACTTTTTGCACTGGCCACAATTACAGATCCTGGAGATGAAATCATTATTCCAGAACCTTTTTATGCTAATTATCATGCATTTGCATCTTCAACAAGTGCAACTGTAGTTCCATTAGTTTCTACTATCGAAACTGCTTTTGCATTACCAAGTATTGAAGAAGTCGAAAAATTAATTACACCAAAAACAAAAGCCATTCTGATTTGCAACCCTGGAAATCCGACTGGATATTTATATTCTGAAACAGAAATTAAACAATTGGCTAGTTTAATTAAAAAACACGATTTATACTTAATCGCAGACGAAGTGTACCGTGAGTTTTTATATGACGGCGACGATGTGCACTTTTCTGTAATGAATTTAGAAGATGTACAGCAAAATGTAATCATGGTTGATTCTGTTTCTAAACGCTACAGCATGTGTGGAGCAAGAATTGGCTGTTTGGTTACTAAAAATAAAGAGGTTCTGGCAACAGTAATGAAATTTGCTCAAGCACGTTTGAGTCCGCCAACAATTGAACAAATTGCCTGCGAAGCTGCAATTGACACACCTCAAAGTTATTTTGATGAAGTAATTGCTGAATATAAAGAACGCCGCAACACGCTTATTGCCGAATTAAACAAAATTGACGGTGTTATTGTAACAAAACCAAAAGGTGCTTTTTATTGTATTGCAGAACTTCCAATAAAAGATTCAGACGATTTTGCACAGTGGTTACTTGAAAGTTACAATTTAAATGGCGAAACGGTAATGATTGCTCCTGCCAAAGGTTTCTATTCGACACCTGGAATGGGACTAAATCAAGTTCGTATTGCTTATGTTTTAAATAAAAAAGATTTGATTACAGCTGTAAACATTCTTAAGGAAGCTTTATTGGTTTACAACAATAGATAATCAATTCATTATAATAGATTTAAAAAGACAATAACGATTTTCGTTGTTGTCTTTTTTGTTTCTAATAACAGTATTTCTCTTCAAAATTTAAATTATATCCAAAAAGGAGTAATTAAATCCTAAAAACGATAGAAAAGGTTTCCTATTTATTAATTATCTTTACCGCCTTAAAAAGGAATACATATACTAATAGTAGTTTTTAATGATAAACAACGAAGAATTTTTAGACGAAATAGGAGATAATCACTTTAGCAGTAATGCAAAAAATCCTCTAAGAGAAGATGCTTTTGATATAACTGACGAAGAAAAAATAGAAAAAATTAAAAAAGATGTCGAAAGCATTCTGCAAACTCTTGGAATGGATTTGACAGACGACAGCATCAAAGGAACTCCAAACCGAGTTGCAAAAATGTTTGTAAAGGAAATTTTTGGTGGTCTTAACCCAGCAAAACAGCCAAAAGCTTCTACTTTTGACAACAATTATAAATATGGCGAAATGCTTGTAGAAAAAAACATTACGGTTTATTCTACTTGCGAACACCATTTACTGCCAATTATTGGACGTGCTCACGTGGCTTATATCTCAAGCGGACGTGTGATTGGTTTATCAAAAATGAATCGTATCGTTGAGTATTATGCTAAAAGACCTCAAGTACAGGAGCGTCTTACAATGCAGATTGTTCAAGAATTACAAAAAGCTTTAGGAACAGAAGATGTTGCTTGCGTTATCGATGCAAAACACCTTTGTGTAAACTCTCGCGGTATTAAAGATATCGAAAGCAGTACAGTAACTTCTGAGTTCGGCGGAAAATTCAAAGATCCTCAAACGAAAAGAGAATTCTTAAACTATATTAAACTAGACACTCAGTTCTAAATATTTGGGTTAATCGTTTATTTGTTTAATCGTTAAACTTAATTTTCGGTTAAACGATTAAACAAACTAACAATTAAACAAAAAAAAATGTACATTTTTTCTTTTGAGAAGCTTGAAGTGTGGCAAAATGCAAGAATGTTAATTTTGGATATTTATAAATTAACTAGTAAATTTCCGTCAAATGAATTATTCGGAATAACATCTCAAATAAAAAGAAGTGCATCTTCGATTGCAACAAATATTGCTGAAGGAACTTCAAGAAATACAAGCAAGGACAAAGCTCATTTTTTGACGATATCGTATTCATCTGCAATGGAAACTTTAAATCATTTAATTATCTCTAAAGATTTAAATTATGTTTCAGAGTTAGAATATACGACATCAAGGGAAAAAATTGAAAAAATTTGCAATCAAATAAATAATCTAAAAAAATATTATCTTTCACAAGACTAATCCGTTCAGTACGATTAAACAAATAAACGATTAAACGGTTAAACATAAATTTTATGCCATTATATACAACGCAACCGCTCAAAATATACAATTCGCTTTCTGGCGAAAAAGAAGATTTCAAACCCATCCATGATGGAAATGTTGGAATGTATGTTTGTGGACCTACCGTATATAGTAATGTCCATTTAGGAAACGTGAGAACTTTCATGTCTTTTGACGTAATCTTCAGGTATTTTCTGCATTTGGATTATAAAGTTCGTTATGTTCGAAATATTACCGATGTTGGGCATATCGTAGATGATGTGGATGAAGGTGAAGATAAAATTGCTAAAAAAGCACGTTTGGAGCAATTGGAACCAATGGAAGTTGTACAGCGCTATACTGTAGATTTTCATAACATTCTAAAAGCTTTCAACTTTTTACCGCCAAGCATTGAACCTACAGCGACAGGCCATATTATTGAGCAAATCGAAATTATTAAAAAAATCATAGATAAAGGTATCGGTTATGTTGCCAATGGATCTGTATATTTTGATGTTGTAAAATACAACGAAACCAATAATTACGGTATCTTAAGCGGTAGAAATATCGACGATATGTTGGCAAATACGCGTGATCTTGACGGACAATCTGACAAGAGAAACCCGCAAGATTTTGCTTTGTGGAAAAAAGCCGAGCCAGAACATATCATGAGATGGCCTTCTCCTTGGAGCGATGGTTTCCCAGGATGGCATTTGGAATGTACTGCAATGAGTACTAAATACCTTGGCAACCATTTTGACATTCACGGAGGTGGAATGGATTTAAAATTTCCACACCACGAATGTGAAATCGCACAAAACGAAGCTTGCACTGGTCAGGCTCCAGTAAATTATTGGATGCACGCCAACATGCTTACCCTAAACGGAAAGAAAATGGCAAAATCGACTGGAAACAATATTCTTCCAGGCGAAATTCTTAGCGGAGACAACAACATCTTAAGCAAACCATTTTCTGCTTCAGTGACGCGTTTTTTCATGCTTCAAGCACACTACAGAAGTATTTTAGATTTTTCTGATGATGCCATTGTAGCTGCCGAAAAAGGATATAAAAGATTAATGGAAGCACTTGATGCTTTACCAAATATTACTGCAGGAAGTTCTAGTTCAATAGATTTCGGCGCATGGAAACAACTTTGCTACGATGCAATGAATGATGATTTCAATACGCCAATTTTAATTGCGCAATTATTTGAAGCTGTTCGCTATATCAATCTATTAAAAGATGGCAAAGAAACAATTTCTAGCGAAGATTTAGTTGATTTCAAAACAGCGGTAAATGCTTTCGTATATGACGTTTTAGGCCTTAACGATGATAAAGCCGCTGATGCTGATAGCGATAAATTGGAAGGTGTAGTAAATATGCTTATTGGCATGAGAAATCAAGCTAGAGCAGATAAAAACTTTGCGCTTTCTGACCAGATTCGCGATCAATTAATTGCTTTAGGAATCCAGCTTAAAGACGGAAAAGAAGGAACTACTTTTAGTATACAATAAAAAAAGTGGTCAGTGTTCAGTATTTTAGTGTTCAGATTCAAACTTTGAACTGACTGTACACTAAAATACTGAACATTGACCACTATAAACTAACTTATACAAAAAAAATATGTTTTCAAAAATTCTAATATATCCATTTGTATTGTTAGTCCGTTTTTACCAGACTGCCATTTCACCATTTACACCGGCATCCTGCAGATTTGAGCCAACTTGTTCGACTTATATGATTCAGGCGCTGCAAATTCACGGACTGTTTTATGGCGGATATTTAGGCATTAAACGTATCTTGAGTTGTCATCCTTGGGGAAGAACCGGTTACGATCCTGTACCAGAAAAGAAATGCAACCACAAACATTAACTTTTTAGAAAGCGGTACTTTACATTAAATATTTATTTTTACAGCTATATAAAAACATTTATACATGACACACGCCTTAAATTTAGTTTGGAATCCTTTTGAGGGAATCAACTTAGGATTTTTTATGATTCGCTATTACAGCTTAATGTTTGTAATTGCTTTTGGTTTAGGATGGTTCTTAATGAAAAAGATTTTCGAAAGAGAAAACGAATCAATTGAAAAACTAGATTCTTTGTTTGTTTGGACTGTCCTAGCAACCTTGATTGGAGCACGTTTAGGTCATGTTTTCTTTTATGATTGGGAATATTTCAGAAATCATTTACTTGAAATTTTTCTGCCATTTAAATTCGAACCTGAGTTTCAATTCACAGGTTTCCAAGGATTAGCAAGTCACGGAGCTGCAATTGCAATTATTATTGCAATGTACTATTATAGCAAAAAAATACTAAAGCGTTCTTTATTATGGATATTAGACCGTGTAGTAATTCCTGTTGCAAGCGGAGCTATTTTTGTGCGTTTAGGAAATTTCTTTAACTCTGAAATTATTGGTCACGAAACTAATTCTGCATTCGGAATTCGATTTCTTCACGATACATTCAGTAAAGCCGAAGCAGTACAGAAAACCGGAATTGCAGACCCTAAAGACGCTTATACCGCAATTGCAACCGATCCAAAGTTCGCAACATTATTAGCAGAAGTCCCTTCGAGACATCCAACCCAATTATACGAAGCTTTCTGTTATATATTTGTATTCGCTATTTTATTCTTTTTATATTGGAGAACAAATGCAAGACTTAAATCTGGTCTTTTATTCGGATTGTTTTTAGTGTTATTATTTGCTGTTCGTTTCGTTGTAGAATTTGTAAAAGAAAGCCAAGGAGGTTTTGAAAGCGAATTAGGTTTATTTTCGACAGGACAATGGTTAAGCATACCCTTTATCATTATTGGACTTTTCTTTATCATAAGAGCTCAGAGAAATCCTTTAGCTGAATCATAAAATCAATTACTCTACATAAAGAAGCCCAACATCGTACGTATTGGGCTTTTTCTTTTTATAATTGATACGAGATACCAAATTCAATATTCTTTGTATTATACCCCGCATTACTGCTCCCTAATCCAGCATTAGAAACATGCCTTATACTTGGACGAATATCAAACTGACATTTATTACAACTTGCAGTGAAACCGACCGCTAAAACATCGGCAAAAGCAAAACCTTTAGAAATTCGCTCTGTTTCTGTATCTGTAATCATGGGCCCAATACTGCCCAAAACATAAAAAGAACAAACTTGACCAATAGGTTTGCGAATTAAAAAACCACAATTAAGCACATATTCGCGAACATCTTTTAAACGCGTATATTGATCTCTTTTTTGCTGATAGTTTGGTGTTTCAGGCTTTACAAAATAGAAATTCAATAATTGATGCTCAGCAAAATTAATCTCCGGCTGAACTAAAATCTGATATTGAAAATGCTTTGCTTCTTTTATTTTGTAATAGAACTGAACTTTATAAAAGTGGTTTGTAAACGTATAGTTTCTATTACTAAATTCACTTCCAAAACCATAATTAAAACCTAAAGAAAAATTTGAATCGCCTTTCTGTGCAGTCATTTTTACAGCCATAAGAAACAATAAGACTAAAAGTAATTTTCTTGTCATAAATCATTTTAAAATTCCATTTAAATATAGCACAAAAAAAAAGATCCAGCTTTCGCTGGATCTTTTTTTATATAATTAAAACAGTAATTATGCTTTATTATGTTTGTCTTCGATTGTGTGTTTCTCATCACTAGAAATCGTATCAACCAATACAGGCGTTGCGATAAATAATGAAGAGTAAGTACCAACGATAATACCAATTAACATTGCAAAGATAAATCCTCTGATAGATTCTCCACCAAAGATAAACATCGTTAATAATACGATAATCATCATTAATGAAGTATTCAATGTTCTTGATAATGTAGTATTAATAGAAGCGTTTACGATATCTTCGAAACTTCCTTTACGGTTTCCGATGATAAACTCTCTCACCCTGTCAAATACAATTACCGTATCGTTCATAGAGTAACCAATTACAGTCAAGATCGCAGCGATAAAGTGCTGATCCATTTCCATGTGGAATGGCATGAATTTGTAGCATAAAGAGTAAATTCCTAATACAAACACAACGTCGTGCGCAACAGCTGCAATCGCACCTAATGAATACTGCCATTTACGGAAAGATACCATTAAGTATAAGAAAATAACTGCCATTGCCCCAAGAACTGCCCAGTATGAGTTAGTTTTAATATCCTCAGAGATAGAAGCTCCAACTTTAGAAGCTTGCAATACCCCAACTTTTTTACCGTCGAAAGAGTTAATGAATTTCTCGTAAGAAGTATTTGGGAAATATTTCTGTAGAGAAGCATATAATTTTTGATTCACTTCTTCATCGATAGCTACACCATCTTCTTTAATTTTATATTTAGTAGTGATTTTCAACTGATCATCATCTCCTAAAATTTTAGCTTCAACCGGAGTACCGAAAGCTGCAGATAATTCATCTGAAACAGCAGTTGCATCAACTGGTTTTTCAAATTTAACTTGGAAAGTTCTACCTCCAACAAAATCAACACCTTCATCTAAACCATTAATAAAGAAAATAGAAGTTAAACTTACTACTGTTACAATAGAAGAGAAGATATAAGTGAATTTCTTAACTTTAATAAAATCAAAGTGGAAATTAGTAAACCAGTTTTTAGTAATATTTGTAGAGAAAGTTAAATCCCCTTTTCCTGCAATGTTTCTGTCAATAAAGATTCTAGCAATAAAGATTGATGTAAACAATGAAGTTACGATACCAATTAATAATGTTAACGCAAAACCTTTAATAGGACCTGTTCCAAAAATAAACAAGATAGCTCCAGTTAAAACGTGAGTAACGTTAGCATCGATAATAGAACGCATTGCACCATGCCATCCGTAAGAAGCCGCAACTGCTTCAGAAAGTGATTTACCTTCACGCAATTCCTCTTTCGCTCTTTCGTAGATAATAATATTCGCATCTACCGCTGTACCTAATGTAAGTACGATACCTGCAATACCTGGCAATGTTAATACAAAACCAAAACTTGCCATAATTCCGAATAAGAATAGTAAGTTTAATAATAAGGCAAGATTTGCATACCAACCCGCTTTACCATAATAGAATACCATCCAAACACAAACTAATAAGAAACCTAATACAGAAGAGATTGTACCTGCATCAATAGCCGCTTGTCCTAAAGATGGACCAACAACAGTTGATTGGATAATATCTGCAGAAGCTGGTAATTTACCTGCATTTAATACGTTTGCTAAATCTTTAGTTTCAGCTACATCAAATGAACCTGTAATCTCAGATCTTCCTCCAGCAATAGGACCGCTTGTTACACCTGGAGCAGAATATACGATATCATCTAATACAATAGCAATGTAGCTTTTTTGAGCAAATGCTCTTCCTGTTAACTCTTCCCAAACTTTAGCACCTTGGCTGTTCATCTGCATAGAAACCGCAGGTTTACCCATTTGGTCAAAAGTATCTTTTGCATCAGTTACAACACCACCGCTCATAGCTGGGTTATTGTCTCTGTTTCCTTTTAAAGCATATAATTCTACAACTTCAATATCAGCTGCACTTTTTACATCTTTAGCTTTAGGATCTTTTATAGTTGTTGGCTTGCTCCATACAAATTTTGCATAGTGCTGGTCAGCACCCAATAAAACTCTAATTTCTGGTCTTTTAAAATATTCGTTGATAGCAGCAGTATCTTTAGGAGCAAAGTATCCTAAAACTGGTCCGCCACCATTACCAATTATTTTATCAAATAAAGGATTGTTTCCTTTTTTAACGTCTGAAGAATCTTTAGCATCTGTTAATAATGCATTCAATGAATCTTTAACAACTGTTTTAGTTTCAGTCTTTTTAACTTCAGTTTTCTTCAAAGCCTCGTTAGCAGAAACTAAGAAATTACCAATTTCTTCAATTTTATAAGTTTCCCAAAACTCTAATTGAGCTTTTCCACCTAATAATTTTTTAATTCTATCCACATCCTTAGCACCTGGAAGCTCTACTAAGATTCTTCCTGTTTCTCCTAATTTTTGGATGTTTGGCTGTGTAACACCAAATTTGTCGATACGCTCTCTTAATACTTTAAAAGCACTTTCTACAGACTCATCAACTTTTCTTTTGATAACTTTTTGAACTTGTGCATCAGACATTTGAAAGTCTACTCCACCTTCTCCTTGAAGGCTTCTGTTAGCGAAAATATCTGGAGATGCAAGTTTTACAGTTCCTTTTGAATTTGCTTCAAAAGCTTCAAAAAACTTATTTAAATACGTTTTGTTTCCTTCTAAATTTGCAGATGCATCAGCTAATGATTTATTAAAAACTGGATTTTTAGAATTATTAGCCAAACCTTTTAATACATCTTTAATAGAAATTTGAAGAATCACATTGATTCCTCCTTCTAAGTCAAGACCTTTATTAAGTTGCTTGTTTTTCACTTCGTTGTAAGTGAAATCAGTAAAACCAAGGTTTAATACTTTTTCTTTACCAATAGAATCTAAATATTTCAGCTCTTTATCAGGATTATCTCCTGCAAAAGCTTTAGCTTCACTTTTGACGCCATTTGCCACAAAAGTGAATGATAGTTGGTAAATACTTACCAATGCAAATAGAATTGCGAAAAATTTAATAAGTCCTTTATTCTGCATTATTACTAAAAATTAATTATGTTTTATTTTTGTTTTTGTTTTAAACTCCCATAAAATAAGCCCTGACATGATTTTTTAAAACAAAAAAACGAGATCACGAATTACCAATTTTTTTTTAAACCGAGCAAATATATAATTAACGAAAATATTAACCAATTTATTTATTAATTAATCTCAAAAAAAAAGCTGCAAAAGTGCAGCTTTTTTTCTTTTTTGCCGTTTTTATTATACTAAAATCGTTTTTAGGGCATCATTCATACTACGAACTGCATCTGCACTTTTCGCAAATAAAGCCTTTTCCTGATCGTTTAAGTTTATATCTAGAATTTCTTCGACACCGTTTTTACCAATTATACACGGTACTCCTATGCATATATCATTTTGACCATATTCTCCTTCTACAAAAACAGAACATGCAATCATTTTTTTCTGATCATTCAAAATACTGTCTACTAAATAAGCTACAGAAGCTCCTGGTGCGTACCAAGCAGAAGTTCCTAGAAGACCTGTAAGGGTCGCTCCTCCTACCATTGTATCTGCAGCAACTTTTTGCAATACTTCTTCTGAAAGAAACTCCGATACCGGAATTCCGTTATAAGATGCTAAACGAGTCAACGGAATCATAGTTGTGTCTCCATGACCTCCAATTACCATTGCCGAAATATCATTTGCTGGCTTATCTAGAGCTAAGGAAAGATATGTTCTAAAACGAGAACTATCTAAAGCACCTCCCATACCTATAATTCTATTTTTTGGAAGACCTGTAGCTTTTAAAGCCAAATACGTCATCGTGTCCATTGGGTTGGAAACTACAACAATTATAGTGTTTGGAGAATATTTCAGTACATTTTCGGCAACTGTTTTTACAATGCCTGCATTTATACCTATCAATTCTTCTCTTGTCATTCCTGGTTTTCTCGGAATTCCTGATGTAATTACTACTACATCGCTTCCTGCAGTTTTAGAATAATCGTTGGTAACGCCAGATACTTTAGTATTAAAACCAGTATTTGTCGCACATTGTGTAATATCCAATGCTTTACCTTCGGCAAAACCTTCTTTAATATCCAACAATACTACTTCGCTAGCAATTCCTCTATAAGAAATAACATCTGCACATGTAGCTCCAACATTTCCTGCTCCTACAATGGTAACTTTCATATTTTTTACTTTATCGGTTATTAATTTTGTCTATTCTTTAAAAAGACAATTCGTTTAATTGTCTAGTAAATTTAAACAATTAAACGAATTGGAATTATTAAATTTTCATTTTATGCATCAATATTTGCATAAACTGCATTTTTCTCGATAAATTCTCTACGAGGTGGCACCTCATCACCCATCAACATAGAGAAAACTTGATCAGCTTCTGCAAGACTATCAATATTTACTTGACGTAAAGTTCTGAAATTCGGATCCATTGTAGTTTCCCATAATTGCTCCGCGTTCATCTCTCCAAGACCTTTATAACGCTGAATATTGGCACTTCCACCCATTCTTTCGTTGGCCTGATCACGCTGAACATCATTCCAAGCGTATTCTTTCTTATTTCCTTTCTTAACTAAGTACAAAGGCGGTGCAGCAATGTAAACGTGACCTTCTTCAATAAGCTCTTTCATGAAACGGAAGAAGAACGTTAATATTAAGGTAGAAATGTGGCTACCATCGACATCGGCATCACACATGATGATTACTTTGTGATATCTTAGTTTTTCAAGATTTAATGCTTTACTATCTTCTGCAGTTCCTACTGTTACTCCTAAAGCTGTAAAAATATTTCTAATCTCTTCGTTTTCGAATACTTTATGATGCATCGCTTTTTCAACGTTCAAGATTTTACCACGTAATGGCAGAATCGCTTGAAAGTTACGATCACGTCCTTGTTTTGCTGTTCCACCAGCCGAATCTCCCTCGACAAGGTAAACCTCACATCTTGCTGGATCTTGCTCCGAACAGTCAGATAATTTTCCTGGCAATCCGCCACCGCCCATAACGGTTTTACGCTGTACCATTTCACGCGCTTTTTTCGCTGCGTGACGTGCTTGAGCTGCAAGGATTACTTTTTGGATAATCAATTTTGCATCATTTGGATTTTCTTCCAAATAATTCTCCAACATTTCTCCAACCGCTTGAGAAACCGGAGAAACAACCTCTCTATTTCCAAGCTTAGTTTTCGTCTGCCCTTCAAACTGAGGCTCAGATACTTTTACTGAAATAATAGCCGTTAATCCCTCACGGAAGTCATCTCCAGCAATTTCGAATTTTAATTTATCTAATAAACCAGAAGCATCTGCATATTTTTTAAGCGTTCTTGTCAAACCACTTCTAAAACCTTGTAAATGCGTCCCCCCCTCGTGCGTATTGATATTATTTACATAAGAGAAAATATTCTCTGTATAACTTGTATTGTAAATTAAGGCAACCTCAACAGGAATTTCACCTTTATCATTATCCATACTGATAACATGAGATACAATTGGCTCACGGTTACCATCTAAATAACGAATATATTCTTTAAGTCCTTCATCAGAATGAAATACTTCACTTTTAAATTCTCCTTTTTCATCAACCTCTCTCTTATCTGTAAAAGTAATTGTGATTCCTTTATTTAAGAAAGAAAGCTCACGCATACGAGCTGAAAGCGTATCGTATGAAAACTCGGTAGTTTGAGTAAAGATGGTATCATCTGGATAAAAAGTCTGGCGTGTACCTCTTTTATCTGTTTCTCCGATTTGTTTTACTGGATATAAAGATTTTCCTCTTTCGTATTCTTGCTCATAAATCTTACCTTCTCTAAATACAGTAGATTTCATGTGAACAGAAAGGGCATTTACAACCGAAACCCCAACCCCGTGTAAACCTCCAGAAACTTTATATGAATCTTTGTCGAATTTACCTCCGGCTCCAATTTTTGTCATTACAACCTCAAGAGCAGAAACTCCTTCTTTTTTATGTAAATCTACTGGAATACCACGTCCGTTATCTTCAACTGTAACAGAACCATCTTCGTTTATTGAGACACCAATAGTATCACAATGTCCTCCCATGGCCTCATCAATAGAGTTATCAACAACCTCATAAACTAAATGATGCAGTCCTCGAACTCCTACATCTCCAATATACATTGATGGACGCATTCTTACGTGCTCCATTCCTTCTAATGCCTGAATACTATCTGCTGAATAATTGTTCTTCTTGATTTCTTCGCTCATATAATTTATTCTAAAATGTATTTATTGTCTAACACGCAAATATATGAAATCGCAAGCTATATACCCATTAAAATACAAGTTAAAGCACTTAAGTTATTAACACAATTGTCTGAAAAACCAAAAAATAAACCCAAAAATGAGTTTAAATTCAAAATTTTTAAAAATCCTACAATTTTAAATGCCAAATTCCAATTTTGAAAATCCAAATTCCAAATCTCGAACTCCAAATCTCAACCTGAAATACCGAATCAAATTTTTAAAATCAGTCTAATATGTTAAAATTAAAAAACCGAAATGACATTAAAAATGCATTTCGGTTTCCTTATATCAGTTCCAACTTGGAATTTGGAATTTATTTTTTTTTCAATTCTCCCTCTTGGTTTTGGAATTTAAAATTTAAGAAAATTGGAATTTCACTTTTAAGCAATAACACTTGTTTTCACTGGTTCAAAATTACCGTTTAAATGGGCAGCATTTGCTCTTCCACTTGGATCAAGGTTTTCTTGCCATTTTGGAATCCATTTACGCACAGTTTGCGCCGCGCTGACCTGTGGATAGAATTTATGAAAAATCGATCTGTACAAGTACGCTTCTTTAGTCGTTGGCGAGTTATATGGAAATTCTGCACTTGCTCCAAATAATTGCTCATCTGTAACCTGCGACGCACAATACTCAATTAATTGATCAACCCAATTATAGCCTACCCCGTCAGAAAACTGTTCTTTTTGTCTCCACAAAACTTCCGAAGGCAAATAAGGGTCTTCTGGAGTATCAAACGCTTTTCTTAAAATATACTTTTCAACGCCATCATATGATTTAGGCTGTTTTTCTTCTGTTTTAATTCGAATAGCAACATCTAAAAATTCTGTATCCAAAAATGGAATTCGAACTTCTAAACCATTTGCCATTGTCGTTTTATCTGCGCGAAGTAAATCGGCTGTAAACAGCTTCTGAACTCTTTCTATTGTTTCATCTTGAAATTCTTCTTCTGACGGTGCATTTCTAAAGTACAAATGTCCTCCAAAAACCTCATCTGCCCCTTCTCCTGATAAGATTACTTTTATGCCCTGATCGGCAATTGCTTTAGAAAGCAGATACATTGGAACACCCGAACGCACAGAAATAATATCATACGTTTCAATATGATAAATTACTTTTTCTAAAACTTTAACTCCTTCTTCTACAGAAAAATGTATTTCGTGATGTTCTGTTCCTAAAAATTCCGCAGCCTTTCTAGCCGAAATATTATCTGGCGCATCAGCATCTAACCCAATAGAAAACGAATGCAATTTCTGTCCTTTTTCTTTTAATAATCTTGAAGTAATAGCCGAAATCAAAGAAGTATCCAAGCCTCCTGAAAGCACAACTCCTAGAGGAACTTCTGCCAATAAACGCTTGCGTGTTGCTTGAATAAGACTTTCACGAATTAACTCTAAGTTTAATGTCTGATTTGCATTTTTATGATCTTCGTATTCTGGATGATAATATTTTACAAACCCTGTTTTCGCTGTATAATAATGCCCTGGAGGAAAAGTAGAAAACGATTTACATTGATCTGCAATAGCTTTCATTTCTGATGAAAAATAGATTCGTCCTCTTTCATCTAAACCATAATATAACGGTTTTACCCCTATTGGATCACGACCTGCAATATATTTATCGCCGTCCACAACCACAAAAGCAAAATCTCCGTCTAGTTTATTACAGAAATCATATCCAAATTCCTCATAAAGATGCACAATCACTTCTGAATCTGATTCTGTTCTAAAAGTATGATGTTGCAAAACTGTATTTTTCAGTTCCTGATAATTATAAATTTCGCCATCATGTACCATCCAAGCTTTATCAGTTCCTTGAATTGGCTGCCTACCCGAATTAAGATCGATAATCGATAAACTCTCATGACAAAGTATACTGCCATTTTCCATAATGCGAACATCACTTTCATCAGGACCACGATGCAACATTCTTTCAGAAAGTTCTTTTACAAGTTTCGGGTCTTTTCCTTTACCAATTACGGCCAACAATCCAGACATAATATTCTATTTTTTTATTTTATTTTTCATTATTGCTCAGCTGTGAAGCGAACATTAAAAAATCATTAAAATTTTCGACTGAAAGCAAAACTAAATATTAATTTTCGCTTTCCATTATTAAATTCGTTAAAATATCAAGTGTTTAACGATAATACTGCAGACACCAAATATATCAAAAGAAAATCAATTAATAGCTTGCCTGTTTGCAGTCAATGAGAAATTTAAGACAGTAAATTACTTTAGACAAGAAAAACGCTCTCGACAGAGAACGTTTTTCCTAAAAAATATATACTAATTCTAAAAATTAAACTCGTATTATGCTTTAACGTAGGCATCATCGTGAACGCTTGAAACCGCTCTTCCCGATGGATCGTTCATGTTTTTGAAAGCTTCATCCCATTCCAAAGCAATTTTTGTACTACAAGCCACACTTGCTTCCTGAGGCACACATAATGCCGCAGCATCACTTGGGAAATGTTCTGTAAAAATAGAACGATAGTAATATTCTTCTTTTGAAGTTGGAGTTTGCAACGGAAATTTAAACCTAGCATTTGCTAATTGCTCATCCGAAACTTCTCTTGCCACTACTTCTTTCAAAGTATCAATCCAGCTGTATCCTACTCCATCAGAAAATTGCTCTTTTTGTCTCCAAGCCACACTTTCTGGAAGCATATCTTCAAAAGCTTTACGAACAACCCATTTTTCCATCGGATGTTCTTTGTTGATCATTTTATCTTGTGGGTTGATGCGCATGGCAACATCCATAAATTCTTTATCTAAGAAAGGCACACGTCCTTCGATTCCCCAAGCTGCTAAACTTTTGTTTGCACGTAAACAATCGTACATATGAAGTTTTCCTAATTTACGAACGTTTTCTTCGTGAAATTCTCTTGCATTTGGCGCTTTGTGGAAATATAAATATCCTCCAAATAACTCATCTGCCCCTTCACCTGAAAGAACCATTTTGATTCCCATAGACTTGATCACTCTTGCCATTAACCACATTGGAGTTGAAGCTCTAACGGTAGTTACATCATATGTTTCTAAGTTGTAAATTACATCACGAACTGCATCTAAACCTTCTTGGATAGTGAATTTAATTTCGTGGTGAATAGTCCCAATATGATCTGCCACTTTTCTCGCTGCAGCTAAATCTGGCGAACCTTCTAAACCAACTGAGAAAGAGTGCAATTGTGGGTACCAAGCATCTGTAGTATCGTCTGACTCAATTCTTTTTTGAGCAAATTTCTTAGCTACAGCGGAAGTAATAGAAGAATCCAAACCTCCAGAAAGTAAAACTCCGTAAGGAACGTCACTCATTAATTGTCTGTGAACCGCAGCTTCCAATGCTTTTCTAATTTCTGGAATACTAGTTTCGTTATCTTTTACTGCATCATATTCTGTCCAGTCTCTTTTGTACCATTGTACAAATTCTCCGTCTTTGCTTGATAAATAATGTCCTGGAGGGAATAATTCGATTTTTGTACAATATCCTTCAAGAGCTTTTAACTCAGAAGCAACATAAAAAGTTCCGTGCTGATCCCAACCAATATACAATGGAATAATTCCCATGTGGTCACGAGCTACAAAATACTCATCTTTATCCACATCGTAAATTGCAAATCCAAAGATTCCGTTTAATTCATCTACAAAGCTTACTCCTTTTTCTTTATATAAAGCTAAAATAACCTCACAGTCACTTTCAGTTTGAAAGTTATATTTTCCTTCAAATTGTTTACGCAAATCTCTGTGGTTGTAAATCTCACCATTTGCAGCTAAAACTAGTTTTTTGTCTTCTGTAAATAAAGGCTGTTTTCCTGAAGCTGGATCTACAATTGCCAAACGCTCGTGAGAAAGAATCGCCTTATCATTGCTGTAAATTCCGCTCCAGTCTGGTCCGCGGTGACGAATGATTTTTGACATTTCTAATACTTGAGGTCTTAACGCTTCGGCTTTTTGTTTAAGATCAAAGGCACATACAATTCCACACATAATTTTATATTTTAATTCTTTAAATTTTAATTTGATAGGGCAAAGATGGAATATTAGTTACAATTGAAAAACACAAACATTAATTTCAATTACATTTTATAACCATATTTTTATTTTTACATATAAAATGTAAAATTTAGAAGTAAAAACAAGCTCAAAACTTGAAAATTTTAATTTTGACTAGAAAACCGGTTGAAAATTGAAAGTTTAAACCCGTTTTTTGAATTAATTTTTGAGTTATTCTATTACTGATGAAAGATTCATAAAGAAGAGACTGAAAGTTGTTCTGGAATTATTGTTTATCTAGTGTTATCTAGATTTTGAGTCTTACTTGTCATCTTGACGAAGCAAAGATCACACAAGTAATTCCGCATGCTAGTTCGCCAATCTTTATCGAGTTTCTAGTGTGATCCTTCCTTCGTCAGGATGACAAACTGTGTGGTTAAGGCATTGCTTTAAAAAAATAAACTATTCCTATAATTACCAACATTCCAATTAGCAACCAATGCTCAAAGGTTTCTCCTTTTATTTGAAACTTATAAAGTTTATCATTTTCCGTAACATCTTTTTTCCATAATTTATGAATCTTATAAAAGGCATAAGAAGCTCCAAAGAATGAGAAACTACATATTAAGTGCATAAAATTCATATACTAGCTAATTTCTTCAATAGTGTAATGCGTCTTATTTATTTCAAACTGAAACCCTACTTTATTTCCCATCAAATGATTTCCTAAAGGAGATTGCGGAGAAAGCGCAATAACATTAATTCCGTCAATTGTGATTTTAGGAAGTGCCACACTCACATACAAATAGATTCCGTTTGCTTTAACCAAACTTCCTAAAACTATATTTTCAGTAGTTTTAAGCGGATCTATTTTGTCTAAAATTGCTTTTTGTTCTATCGCTTCTTTTAGTTTAGTAGTCAGTTTTTCCTGTTCGATATGCATCATCGATAAGGCGGTTTCGTGCTTATCGCCCGCAGAACCTTTGGCATCGTTTTTTGAATCTTCTGTCAGATTTGAAATCATGTCTCTAAAAACATCAATTCGGTCCTGAACCATTTGGGTATAATGGGAATATATTTTTTCTTTGAAAGTCATTTTTTTTTAGGTACTGAGGTTCTGAGTTGCAAAGATGCTAAGGTTTTTTTTCTTTGACTAAATTTTATTCGAAAAAAGCTTTTGGATAAACTACTTCTCCACTTACATCTTTTAAACCATCTTCGATTAATGCAATAACCATACAATTTTCAGCGGGAACATCAAATGGCATTTTGATATTGTATTTTTCGCAAAGTTCATATCCAAATCTTGCATAATAATCTTGATGTCCAAGCAGAATAACCGATTTATAACCTAAACCTTTTGCTATTTCATGTCCATACAAAATAAGTTTAGAACCAATTCCTTTTCCTTGAAATTCGGGCAGAACCGAGACTGGTGCCAATGCTAAAGATTCAAAAGAATCAGAATCATTTACAACCTTTAATTTGGTAAATAAAATATGGCCGATAATTTTATTATCAATTTCGGCAACAATAGAAAGTTCTGGAATAAAAGCTTCCGATTTTCTTAATCTTTCTACCAAAAACTGTTCTTTATGATCGCTGTATTCTTCCTTTTCAAAAGCTTTTTCTATCAATTGAAAAACACTTTCAAAATCATTTTCATTTTCTTGACGCAGTTTAATTTCCATTTTATAAAATTAAAAAAAACAGCCACGAATTCACGAATCTACTCCAAAAAATTCATGAGTTCATGGCTGAAAAAAAAAGGCACATTCATGTAAAATGTTTTTGTGCCTAGGTATCTTTATGGCAAAGATCTCTTAAAAATCAAATTTATAATTCGCACCTCCTAAAATCTGGAATCCTTGTACTGGATAATTCATCCATTTTTGGTACGCTTGATTTCCAATATTGTTCGCTTTTAAGAAAAACGTTAAACGCTCGCTAAATTTATACCCAACATGAGCATTGGCATCAAAATAACTTTTTAAAGTAATTGGTGTAGCATCAATTCCTAAAGAAGTATTTGTCTGCATATCTTTTCTTTCACCCACATAAAACACATTCAATCCTGCATACCACTGCTTAGTAATAGTAACGTCTAAAGTTGAACTTAATTTCATTGTTGGCAAATTCCATGCTTCAACAACGTTATCTGTATTGTAACTATTAAAAGTTCCGTTGATTCCAAAAGTTACATTTTGAGAGAAATCAGCTTTTAATTCTGCATAAAAACGTAACGTTCTAATGTCCTCATAAACCACTCCGAAAGAGTTTCCAAAAGCATAATCTTCATTCGTAATCACTTCTGTATAATCATTAGCTTTAAATAATGCTTTATCTTTTTCATTTAAGTACGAACCTGTCAAATTATAGTTTACGTTGTTTGCCAATTTCCCTTTTAAACCAGCAAAAACGTTATATTGTGTACTTGACGGACGCATGTTTAAAGTCGGTGATAGAAACGGATTTTCGGTTACAAAATCGGCGTAAGAATTCTGCTTTAAACCTCCATCAACTCCTGTATAGAAAATCATTAAATCTCCAACCAGTTTGTAGGAAGCATTTACTTTTGGATAGAAATAGAATTTATTCCCACTATTTTCTGTATCTCCACTATAGAAAACTCCTGCTCCTAATTCTAAAGTCCAATCGTTTTCATGAATCACAAAACTTGGCTCGATTCCTACATTGGTAAAACCATATTTTACAGCTTCTGTATTATTTTGCAAATAATTATTCTTAAAAGAGCCACTTACGTGATCTACAATAACATTTGTTTTGATAGCCTGATCCATTACATCAATTGTAAAAGTTGGCTTTACAAAAAATCTGTTTTCTGATGAAGAATAACTATCTGAAAAATGGGTGAATTTCGCAGCAAGATTGCTAAAAATGCTTTCTGTAAATTCGGCATTTCCGCCCAACCAAATCGTATTATAAGAATGATCCGGATTGATGCTATTTACTAAATCATAACGCTGATCTAGAATTGTAGAACCAAAGTCAGCTGGAAGCCCGTACCAATTGTAAATCTGGTTTTGATATCCTAGATCTACATTCCAATTGTTATCTCTATTATTCTGACCGTAACCAACATTAATTGCCGTATCGTAAAATTCATCATTCAATTCTACATCTTTGATGCCTCCCTGAGAAGAATGATGGCGAAACATTCCTGCCACATAATCGTTATTTCCTAAATCCTGATTTACAAATAATTCCGCATTTAAAGTGCTATAATTTCCAACACCCAAAGTTGCATAGTTATTAAATAATCTTTCTTTTTTAGCTTTTTCAACCCCTTCTGCTTTTCCTTTTGAAGGAGTAAAAGTCGATGCCACAGGAACAGACAAAATACTGTATTTGATAACTTCTTTCGGCTGATTACCGCTGTCGTCAAGCGAAGGCGTTTCTTTTACTTTAAAAGCATCTGAAATAGTTGGCGAATATGGCTTTACAACATTTACTGTCTCGGTTCCGATCGTTTCATTTTTCTTCTGCGCAAACGAAAACTGAACAGCAAATAATACTAGTAAAACGATAATTTTATACTGGCAATTTAATTTCATATTTATATTATTGTGTAAAATGTTGTTTGTAAAATGTAAAATGTGTTTTCAACCAATATTCTCTTTTCACATTTACATCTTTCTTTTCACATTTCACTTTTTACATTATCTAATTTTCTAATTATCTCAATTATCTAATTTCTAACCTTCCCACTCGCCTTTCGCTACAAACTGCGTTTTTCCTCCAATATTTATATCGTACTGATCGTTAGTCAATTTTCCTTTAAAATATATTTCTGAAGGCCTATTGATAAACTCTCCTTGATAATTGATAAGTTCAATTTCTTTGGTATTATATTTTAACAAAGAAGCCTGTAAACAAGTACTTGCACTTCCCGTTGCCGCATCTTCCATCAATTGATTGTGCTCAATATATAACAACCTGCTTGTTACTTTTGAACCTTCAAAATAGTAAAAATACAAACCTCTATGATCAGTTTTACAATGCTGTTCCATCCATAGATCGGCTTTGTCTTTATCTAAAACTAAATTTTCTAAAGCTCTCCTACTGCTCAACGGAACCATTACAAAGGCGCTTCCGGTTGTGACTTCCTGAACTGGAAATTGATTTTCAAAATCACTCACTTGCAGATTACTGAAAAAGGTAAAATCTACTTTAGAAAAAGTATCCCAAAACTTTGGTTGCGCTGCTTTCAACCAGATCAAATCATCCGATTTATGGATTGCAATTGGCCCGATCGGAACTTCCAGTTTAATTTCATTAGGCGAATTTTCAAAAATCTTATTCATCAGAACCCAAGAAGTACCAATGATTGGATGACCCGCAAACTGCATTTCGTGAGCAGGAGTAAAAATTCTAATCTCTGCTTTACTATTTTCTCTATCTAGTTTGGTTACAAATGTGCTTTCCGCAAAATTAATCTCGCGTGCAATCTGCTGCATTTGTGCTGTACTTAAATTTTCTGCATCCATAAAAACCGCCAACTGATTTCCAGCGTATTTTTTATCAGCAAAAACATCAACTATGTAAAAAGGTAAACTCATTGTTTTATTTTTTTAGAGAATAGAATAAAGAAAATAGAGAATAGATTTTCTTCTCTTTGCTTTAAATCTTTTTTCTATTTTCTTTATTCTATACTCTTGTACTCTTATTTATTAATCGACGAATTTGTTTTAGACTCTTCCGATTTAATTGCTGCTAATTCTTTTTTAGCTTCTTCAACAACATCTGGATAATCTGTAAAATTGTTGATTACATTATCTAAAATATATGTCGCTTGATAACTGTCTTTTAATCCGTAGAAATTTTTCGCCATTAAAACCAAACCTTTTGCTCCATAATATTTATAGGCAGAATAGCTTTTTGCTAATTTTTGAACAGCAACATTAGAAGCTTCATATTTCCCTTCTTTTGTTTTGAAATACGCATCATAATACAAAGCTTCCGCAGCCAATTCTCCTTTTGATGTAGTTAAAAGTTTCGCATAAGCCGTTTTAGCTTTATCTTCATTTCCTGTCTGTATTGCTGCACGCGCTACAATAATTTGAGCATCTGCTTTTACGCCTGCGTCTGATTTCGGATTTTCTAATACTTTCTCAGCCGCAACTACAGAATGGTCATAATCTTTTTTGTCGTAATAACACTTCATCAAGTTTGCTTGAGCAAAAGTTTTATTCTGAGGATAATCAGCTTCGCTTTCTAATCTTGTTAGAACTGGAATTGCTTTATCGCAATCTTTCGCTTTCAAATAAATCTGAGCTAATCTGTTTAAAGCTTGTTCTGTAAACTCATTTCTAGGCTGATCAATTACAAACTGATAATTTGCAACAGATTTTGTTTCAGATCCTTCTGCATAAGTAAGCTGTCCTAAATAAAAATTAGCTTCCAATGCATGCAGTCCGTTTGGAAATTTAGAAACATAACCTGCAAAACCTGTAATAGCTTGCTTAGAATTGTTTTGGCTGTATTGTTTGAAAGCCGCATCGTAAGTATCATTATCCAATTCTGCATCTGTAACCGCTACGAAGTCTAATGTACGAACCCAAGTCGCATATTCATCAACTTTTCCAGAGTCTACATAAATTAATCTTGCTGTTGCAACCGCTTCTAAAGCTTCTGGCGTTTTTGGGAATTCAGCAGCTACTTTTTTAAATTTCGTCAAAGCCAGTTGATCACGATCTGAATTGTAATAAATCAAACCTTGTTTTAAAATTGCTTTTGAAGTGAATGATCCATCTTTAAATTCAGAGATCAATTGATCATACGTTTTTATTGCCTGATCGTTTTTCTTTTCTGCAACATAAGTATTTCCTAACTCAAATAAAGCATCGTCACGATAAGATGACTTTTTGTACATCTGAAGGAAATTATTCAACTCCTCTATTTTCTTAGCATTATTTGACATAAATCCGTAAGAAAGTGCTTTTTGGAACTGAGCGTAATCTGCATCTACGCCTTTTGCCGCAATTGCTTTTGCATAAGCTTCATTTGCCGCACTATATTTTGAAGTTACAAAACGACAATCTCCCAAACGCAAATAAGAATCGTTTAAACGAACTTTATCTGAAGGAGCATTGTCAATTTGAGCTTGAAAAGAATTTGCTGCCTGATCGTATTCTTTCAATTTAAAATACGTGTAACCAATATTATAATTGATATTTTTATATTCGTCTGTAGATTTTGCCGCAGCCATTCCTGCAAACTGCTTGTAAGTTAGAAGAGCGTTTTGCATATCATCATTTAAATATTCTGTTTCAGCTTTCCAGAAAGTGGCACGCGCTGTAAATTCAGGAGTTTTTTGCTCGCTGATCGCGCTTTTGAACATTTTACCCGCTTCTTGATAATTAGATTCATTGTACAATTCTAATCCGCGGTAAAAAAGCACTTTTTGGTAAGCCGCTTTGTTTTCAGCAGTTCTATTTTTTTCTAATAAAGCCAAAGCTTCTTTGTAGTTTTTAGAAGAAATATAAGAATCAACCAAAAGTTTTTCTACTTCTGCACGGCTTGAATTATTTGGATATTTTTTAAGGAAATCCAACAAAATACCTGGAACAGCTTGGTAAGCGTTTCCAATATCATAACTCAATTTAGCGTAATTTAAAGCTGCATCTTCTTGAATCTGTGCATTAAAATCCATTTCGGAAGCATTTTTAAATGCATTTAAAGCTTCTTGCTTTTTGCCTGTATTTAAATAGCTTAAACCTAAATGGTAATAGGCATTCTGAGCCACAAAATCTTTTCCTTCAATAATTTTATTGAACTGAGAAATCGCTTTTTCATACTCTTTTTGCTCGTAATACGCATAACCTAATTGGTAGAAATCGGTATTGTTCCATTTTCCTTTTTTACCCGCATATTGTTCTAAATACGGAATTGCTTTTCCGTATTGCTTCAAGTTGAAATAACTTTCTCCAATAATTTTATTCAGTTCCGATTTTTCAATGTCGTTCGATTTGTTCATGGCTACCAATCCTAAATCAATCGCTTTTTGGAAATTTCCTAACTTGAAATTCATATCAGCTTGATAATAAGAAAGCTTTTCTTTGTATTTTTCTTCACCCGAAACCTCATCAAAATACTTCGTTGCTTCTTTGTAATCGTCACCCTCATAAGCCATAAAACCTAAATAATATTTGGCTTGAGAACCATATTCTTTAGAATTTACCACTTTATTAAAATAGTTAGTTGCTTCTTTTTTCTTTTTAGCATTAAAATAGCTGTAGCCTTTCATGAAGTTAAACTTATCCGATTCTGTTTTAATCATGTAGCTTTCGTCTACTTTATCAAACCATTGCAAAGCTTTTGGATAATTTCCTTGTTCGAAGAAAAATTGCGCGGCGTCAATATAAGCCTGATTTTGTTTGGTGCTTGTTGGATAATCATTCACAAATTGTTCTACCAAAGCATCGGCATTTGCTTTATTGGTTCTTATGGCAGAATTTGCAATATAGTAAGCACAGTCAGACTGCACTTCTTCATTTGTAGTATTGTTTTTTACTTTTTCAAAAATCAATTGCGCCGAAGCATATTGTTTGTCGTTATATAAAGCCAGTGCTTTGTCAAAATCCTTTAATTCATACGTATAAATCGCCGATTTTTGTGCCGAAGCTATAGTCGAAGCAAGGAAAATTTGGAATAAAAAGAACCTGGAAAGTTTACGCATTTTAATAATATTTAGTATTCAAATGTATCATTTTATAAGGGTTATAACGAAACGTTTTGAGGTTTTATTATGAACAAATTATGAAACTGCTACTATTTTACGCTCTTTACAACTTCAAATTATTGGTTCTCAAACTTTCTTAAACAAATAATTTTAAACCATATAAGCTCCCTTAAGTTATTATAAGCAGGAACCATTATAGAGATGCTGTTAAAATGCACTTCTATAGCAATTTTATTCAGAATTCAGCGAAATTTATTTTGAATACAACCGTTATCTTATTACTTTTACCATTCAAACCAATTTATTATGTCACAAACCGTACTATCTCTTAAAGAAGTCACTATATATCAAGAAGGAAGAAAAATTATATCTCATATTAACCTAGACGTTAATCATGGTGAGTTCATTTACATTATCGGAAAAACTGGTTCTGGAAAAAGTAGTTTTCTAAAAACTTTATATGCTGATTTACCGTTAATTGAAGGTGAAGGACATATTGTTGAATTTGATTTGGCAACATTAAAAGAAAACGACATTCCGTATTTAAGACGTAAAATCGGAATCGTGTTTCAAGACTTTAAACTACTTCCAGACCGTTCAATAAAAGACAATATGCTTTTTGTTTTAAGAGCTACAGGATGGGTCGAAAAAGAAGCCATGCAACACAAAATTGATGAAGTTTTGGATAAAGTAGGCATGAAAGATTTTGTAAACAAAATGCCTCATCAGCTTTCTGGTGGAGAACAGCAGCGTGTTGCGATTGCAAGAGCGCTTTTAAACGATCCAGAATTTATCTTGGCCGACGAACCAACAGGAAACCTTGATCCTCAGACTAGTTCTGAAGTTTTAGAAGTTTTAAAAGCAATTAATGCTGCAGGTAAAACCATCATTATGGCAACTCATGATTATGCTTTATTGATGAAATTCCCATCTAAAACCCTAAAATGCGAAGATGAAAGAATCTTCGAAGTGGTACAAAGAAGCGTATAATGCTTTCCGTTTTAATTCCTGTTTATAATTACAATGTTTTACCGCTTGCTAGCGAACTCGTAAAGCAGTTCAATTCTTGTGGAATTACTTTTGAGATTATTTTTTTAGACGATGCTTCTCAAAAGTTTGTAATTGAAAACGAAAGAATTAATCTATTTAAAAACGCTTCTTATTCTATTTTAGAAAAAAATATCGGACGAAGTGCCATTAGGAATTTATTGGCTGAAAAAGCAGTTTACGAAAATTTACTTTTTCTAGATGCCGATACTTTTCCTGCCCATGCAGATTTTCTTTCTGTTTATATTTCGCAGATTAGCGATACTGAAAAGATAGTTTATGGAGGAATTTTATATGAAAGTTCTAAACCTGCAAAAAAGGAACTTTTAAGATGGATTTATGGAAAAAAAAGAGAAGCTTTATCAGTTTCCGAACGCATCAAAAATCCGCATCTTTCTTTTCTAACTTTAAACGTTCTTATAAAAAAAAACATTTTTTCTAAAGTCAGATTTAACGAAAATATTCCAAATCTAAGACATGAAGACACCTTATTTTCGTTTGAGTTAAAACAAAATCAAATTGAGGTTCTTCATATAGACAATCCTGTTTTTCATCTTGGTTTGGAAGACAGTAAAACATTTTTACAAAAATCTGAAGAAGCCGTTTTGGGTTTGAAAAATTTAATCGATTCGAATCTAATTTATCCGGATTACGTTAAACTGGCACATTATTTTCAACTCATTAAAAAATATCATCTTGTCTATTTAACCGCTTTTGGTTTTAGGATTTTTAAACCTTTATTTAAAAAACAGTTATTAAGCGCAAAACCTTCGCTTTTCCTTTTTGATATTTATAGATTGGGTTATTATTGCATTATAAAAAAATAATCAATTATGGTCTTTTTTTCGGTTGTTATTCCGTTATACAATAAAGCTGATTATATTGAAAACACTATAAAAAGTGTTCTCGATCAGACTTTTGCAGATTATGAAATCATTGTAGTGAATGATGGATCTACTGATGAAAGTGAAGCTATTGTACGCAGGTTTAATGATGAGAAAATTCAAGTTTTTAATCAAAAAAATCAAGGCGTTTCTGCTGCAAGAAATTTTGGAATAGAAAAATCGAAAGGAAAACTCATTGCGTTTATGGATGCAGATGATTTTTGGCTTCCAAATCATCTACAAGAGTTATCAGATTTGTATCGTGATTATCCAAATTGTGGCCTATATTGTTCACGCCATAAAATAAGAATTTCTAAAAACCGCTTTCAAATTCCTTATTATGATGCAATAGATAGTTCTTTTAGAGGAATTTTAAAAGATTATTTTCTTTCAAACAAGCCTTTTAGAATTACTTGGACTTCTTCTTTAGCTATTCCAAAAGAAATATTACAAAATATTGGCGGATTTACGCCAGAAGTTACAAATGGTCAAGATTTAGAATTATGGACTAAAATAGGCATAAAATATCCTGTTGCCTTAACAAACAAGACAACAGCTATCTATAATTTTAATATTGAAAATAGTCTAGCTAAAAACAAAATAAACTCGAAGGTTTTGATGAATTTCGAACAATTCAAAATCTTCGAAAAAGACAATCCGTCTCTTAAAAAGTTTCTGGATCTGTATCGAATTGAATACGGATTGCACTATTATATTTCTGGAAATAAAACCAAAAAAAACTTCTATTTTCAAGATGTTGACCCAGAAAATATCCCGCTGAATGTGAAGTTTTTATTAAAAGTTCCTCCCTTCATTTTACGATCTCTTTTAAAATTAAAAAGAAAACTAAAACAAAGCGGAATTGACTTTTCTATTTACGATTAGAATAGGCAATAAATTCATCAAACTCTCTGATGTAATCCTCTTCTATATAAACTTCTGAAGCAATTACAAGACAAACTGAACCAGAAGAAAAATTCTGCAATTCTCTCCAAATTCCTGGATTAATTAATAATCCTTCATAAGGTTTGTTTAAGGTAATAATCTGTTCCTCTTTTCCATCTTTCAAAACTACATCAAAACTACCGCTTAAAGCCACTAAAAACTCCTGAAGTTCTTTATGCGCATGCCCTCCTCGTTCGGCTCCGGCTGGCACATCATACAGATAATAAACCCTTTTAATATCGAACGGAACAGTAGTATTCTCAATTACAGAAAGATTACCTCTTCTCTCTTCTATTTTAGGAATAGCTATTATTTGTATTTTATCATTCATTTAGTATACTTATATTTTCTGAAACATTTTGTGCCCTTTTATGGCACTGCTAAAAATCGCTTTCAGATTATTCATTTTTATTTTCTTCTGCTTTAAATCGAAAAACATCTTTATGAAAATCCAAAAGATATATTTCTTTCTAAAAACCCTGGTAAACATTGCTCCACTAATAAAGTATCTCTCTAAAACATCTTTCTTATCTGACGAAGTCAATGTATTATGTGCCACAATTATTTGAGGTTCAAAAACAAGTTGTTTCCCGTCTTTTTTTAAATCGGATAAAAAAACAGCTTCTTCTCCCATTTCGAATATTCCTCCTAATCCAAAATTTTCATCAAATTTATGTTTCTCAAAATCAACATGATATTTATTTAATGTTATTTCGAACGAACTTGTATTCAAAATATCAAAAATGCTTAAACTGCTTTTAGAATTGACTGCATTTTTGTTTAAAGGTTTACTATTTGGTTTTAAAGCACTAAACTTTATTATTGCGGCATTGGGGTATTTTTGATAAGCATCTATTATTTTTTCAATAAAGCCTTTCTGAAACACTACATCATCGTCTGAAATTAAAAGAATTTTTCCTGTTGCATTTTCCAACGCTAAATTTCGGCTTTTAGAAAGTCCTTTTTCAGATGAATTTATGACTCTTATATTGGGATTAGTCGAGCTAAGTTTTGTTTCATTTTGAACCTGATTGATTACTAATATCGAAATCTTCGAATAATCAAAAGATGGAAACATGGGAACTAAAAAGTCCAATGAATCTCTATTCATTGTTGAAATTAGTATTTCCACATCTTTTTCTTCAAACAAAATATTCATTTTCAATTTTATTAAACCATCATAAAAAAACATTCGAATTCAAACTTAATGCATTGAAAAGTTTACAATGTCATTTTTTTAAAACAAATCACTATTTAGCATTCCAAAAATCAACATATTGCTGTGCAACTTGTATGTAATTATGATGCTGTTCTACAAATCTTCTGCTATTAAATGAAATTTCAGGGATATCCTTTTTATTTTCTATTAGCATTTTTAATTTGCTAGCAATATCTTCTTTAGAAGGAAATACATTGACAATTGGGCGATTATTATTTTCTTTTAACAACTCATACATTTCTGGTTCTCCACCACCCATTAAAACCAAACCATTTGCCATTCCAAGCAAGCCATTCATTCCAGGCGTATAAGAATAAAGCTGATCCAGCAACACATCCGACCCTGGCATCACTTTTACATATTCCTTCCAAGGCAAAGAAGTAACTTCATTTACTAAAACCTCATTCGGATAAGTTTCTTTAATTTTCATTAATTCTTCGTGAAATAAATCGGTGCCTTTTAGTTTAGATTTAAGCTTCTGAATTCCAATAAAAAATTTTACTTTATCCTGTCTGATTTCTTTTTGCTTATAAGGAAACAAATCAGTGTTAATAGGCAAAGGAATATAGGCCAATTTATCTTTATGGTAAGGTTCGTATGCTTTGTAATATTCATACAAACAAGAAATTATACCGTTACAAGTTTCTGCAATTTCAATATTTACATCTTGGAATTCATTATTTGTCCATTCACATTTATATATATCGAGAGGTTTATCTCCAATAAACAAATCGGTATATTTAAGTGTTTTGTTTTCTATGCACAGCTTCTCCCAAAAATAGTCACTGCCAAATGCTCCCAAAAAAACTTTCGCATTATTTTTTAATAAAAATCTATAAAAGAAAAGATTTCTTTTAATCCTTAAATTCAAAAATGAAGGATTGTTTATCTGAACTACATCATAACCTTTAAACTTTGTAAAAATAGTACTTACTCTAGCTAGATATTTAATTGAACTAAAAAAATCATTTCCAGACCGAAATAAATCAATATCTCTGTCATTTCCCATCCACTTACATCCATCAGAAGCTACAGTGACATCATGCCCTAATACCCTTAGTCCTTCAGCTAATGTAGAATGAAGAGCACTATATTCGCCTATTAAAAGAATTTTCAATGTAGTATTTTATTAAAAGATTAAACCAAAAAAATTAAAATAAACTTCTCCTGAAGTAAACACATAAAACCAACAAATAAATAAAATTATCTAATGCTTGAGCCATAACCACTCCATGAATTCCAAATAAAACAACCAAACAACGGCTAGAAAAATATAAGACCGCAAGCGATGCAATTTCTGAAATTATAAATGCTTTTGTCATTTTTTTTGCAAAAAACTGAAATCCTAAAATCCATGAAGCCGCTCTAAAAACATCACCAATCAATTGCCAAAAGAAGAGTGCTGTAACGGGCATAAATTCATCTGTAAAAAGTAGTTTAATTATAAAAAAACGGCTAAAATAAATTACAATTAATGCAACTGCAAAAACAGGCAAAATATGCTTATAAAAGCTCCAAAAAATTTTCTTTGCCTCTTGATTATTTTGTGCAACAGCTAATTTTGGTAAAAAATAAACAGATAAAATTGTTGTCACAAACATCATATAATAAGAAGAAATTCTGACGATGGTCTCCCAATAACCAGCTTGCTCTAATCCTACTATTTGAATTACATTTTTTCGAATGGCTAAATAAACAATAGGCCCCAAAACTGAAGAAACCAAGGCCATAAGAGAATAAGAAGATAAATTCTTTAAAACACGAAAATCAAAATAGCGGAACTTAATTGTTCGCAAAAAATTAAATTCTTTATTAATAAAATAAAAAGTAACAAAAAACAATAACGCTGGCGAGATAACAATTGAGAGTAAAGCACCCAATGTTTTAAAGTGCAAAATCATATAAAGGGAAACTAATAAACCAATTATATTTCCTAAAATGTTTACCCAGATGACAACCTTAAATTTACCTAATCCATTAATTATAGAAAGTAAAAAAACGGAAATCGCGTACCACGGCAATACCAAAGCTATCGCTTTAAAAACGATGCGATAATCGAAATCATTTCCAAAGATTTGTTTATTCCAGAATGATGCAAAAAAGTATAAAATAAAGCTTAAAACAATCGTAACAGCTAGCAAACATATAAAAGCAGTAGAAATTATTTTGTACAACTGGTCATCTTCCTTCTTCTTTTCTGCGACATACTTCACAATTCCATTTGAAAATCCCAAAGTTGAGATGCTTTCTAATGATGATGAAAAATTTCTTAGATTTCCAACCAAAGCCATTCCGCTTGGACCAACGAAAATGGCTAATATTTTTGAAGTAATTAATCCGATTCCGATTTTTAAAGCAACGCTCAAGCTGTTTAAAGACGTAATCTTAAACAAATTGGTTTTAATTATTTTTCTATAGAAATTCAAATTAATATTGATTTAGAATTTCTATGATAAAATCAACGTCAACTTCGGTTAAAACTGGACTCATTGGCAGACTCAGAACTTCATTATGGATTTTCTCTGTAATTGGAAATGACAGATTATTCCATTGTGGAAAAGCTTTTTGCTGATGTGGCGGAATTGGATAATGAATAACCGTTTGAATATTGTTTTGAGTTAAATATTCTTGTAAATTATTTCTACTTTCTGTTCGAATTACAAACAAATGAAAGACATGGTTGTTTGAAAAATCCCAAAATGGCAACGTTATTTTTTTGTTTTTAATTCCAGTTAAATATCGTTTTGCAACTGTTCTTCTTTTATCATTATCTGAATCCAAATGGGGTAATTTCAGATTTAAAAAACCTGCCTGCAATTCGTCTAATCGCGAATTCAAACCCATGTATTCGTTATAATATTTTTTTTCCGAACCATAATTTCGAAGCGAAAAAAGCACTTTTGCCAACTCCGAATCATTTGTAGTAATCGCTCCGCCATCGCCCAAACATCCTAAATTTTTTCCTGGATAAAAACTATAGGCGATTGCTGATTTTATATTGTTGCTTTTAGATTTTAGATTTTCAGCTCCGTGAGATTGTGCTGCATCTTCAACGACAATTAAATTATGTCTTTCTGCAATTTCATTTATGCTCTCCATTTCGGCTATTTGTCCGTATAAATGAACAGCTAAAATAGCTTTGGTTTTTGGAGTTATTTTCTCCTGAATTAAATCTGGATTTATATTATACGTTTCTAGTCTTGGTTCAACCAAAACAGGAACTAAATCAGCTTGTAGAATAGCCAAAATACTCGCAATGTAAGTGTTTGCTGGAACAATAACTTCATCTCCTTTATTAAGTTCTCCGAGTTCGATATACCCTTTAAAAATAAGAACTAAAGCATCCAATCCGTTTCCAACTCCAATACAATATCTAGATTTACAATATTCAGCGAAAGCCTTTTCAAATGCTTCCACTTCTTTCCCTAAAATGTACCAGCCATTTTCTAAAACCAATTTCAGTTTTTGCTGAAAAGCGGTTTCATATGGTTCATTTATTTTTTTAAGGTCAAGAAAAGATATCATCTCTGTTTTGTTTTAAATAAGAATGCTTTCTAATTTAGTATAATTTGCAGTATCGACTTCATAGAAATCATGTACTATGGTGCTAGATCCAAAACTTTCTTTCCAATAGGTCAATCCTTCGTTTAGATTTTTTCCTTGATTTTCATTTGAAATTCCGAAATCAAAAAAACGTTTTTCAGCAAAACGTTCATTAATGAGGTAATGAAAAAGATAATCTAAACTTCCTAAATCTTCTTTGTCCGGATCTTTTGAAATATACTGGCAATGTGCCACATTTTTTGTTTCAAAAATCGTCGTTCCGCCTACAATTTCGTCATTTTTATAAATATTGAACTGATGAATATTTTCAGAAAAAAGCGATTTTAATCTGTTTATTTCATCAATGGAATGAACTGGCGCTGCATGATGTGTTTTTTCTAAATTCGGAATAAGAATTTTGCTCCAAAACAATTCAAACTGATTCTCTTCTTTAATAATCAATTCGTTGGAAATTGCCTTTTTTAGTCCTCTTTTTCTAATTTTAGAAATTGTTTTTTCTTGCTGTAAATCAATTACAGAAAGAGAATCTCTTCTCACAAGCTTTGCTTCTGCCAGAAATAAACTGTATAAAATTTCTTCTGCAGGTTTCAAATGATAAATGGAAGGAAGAGTTTTAAAGTATAATTTATCCAAATTATTTTTGTTCAGAAAAAACAACACCTCTCTAAAAATGTCGATAACCACTTTTTGTTTGGTTTGTTCTTTATAAACCAGTCCTCCATAAGTTAAACCTTGATGAGAATGTAGCGCATTTTCTTTTTTATTGGCAGGAAGAATAGCAAGTAACTTTTTATCTTCAAAAACCAAAAGCGAAAAATCTTCAAAGCTATCTTTGTGGTATTCCATAAAATCGCGATGAAACAAAAAAGTTGCATTTTTAGCCTGAGCAACAAAATCGTTCCAAACCGAATAATCTTTCTGATCGTATTTTTTAATGATAAATTTCGCCATACTGAATTACATGTGATCAAATGCTTTTAAATGCCATTTGTATTTAACCGCCATTAATCGAACCACAATAATAACCAGAGAAGTAACTAAATATAAGATATCGTCATTTAAATTTAATTTTCGTAATCCAAAAAAAACAATTCCACCCAAAATACAGATGGTTGCGTAGATTTCTTCTCGAAAAACGTTTGGAATTTCGTTACATAAAATATCACGAATTACACCGCCAAAACAAGCAGTCATTGTTCCTAACGCGATACAAATTGCTGGGTGAAGTCCCGTTATAAGCCCTCTTTCGAGACCTATTAAAGTAAAAACTCCAAGTCCAATGGTATCAAAGAGAAACAATGAGGTTCGAAGTTTGTCAAATCTTTTTCTGAAAATAATGGCTAGAAAAAATCCCAAGATAATCACATATACGTATTGCATGTCACGCATCCAGCCAACAGGAGTTCTGCCAATTAAGACATCGCGAAGCGTTCCGCCTCCAACTGCAGTAACAAATGCAATGATAAAAACACCAAACGGATCTAGTTTTTTATGCATTGCTGTTAGGGCGCCGGACATAGCAAACGCCATTGTCCCAATAATATCAAGTAAGTGAAACATTTTTTCTGAGTTACAAAGATGCAAAGCGTCAAAGTTACAAAGTTGTAAGGAATAATCTTAGTAAATCTGACTCCGAAAAAAACCTGTCCTTTTTTCTAAGCTACAAAAAAGCAAAGTATCAAAGCTACATAGTTGTAAAGAACGATCTTAGCCAATCCAACTCATAGAAATACTTACTATTTTTTTACATAAATCGGACTTCTTTTTAATAAATATGAAATAGAATCCATCCATCCGTCTTTTAATGCTAGCAAAGGTTTACGGGTTTGAGAATAGATTTTATCTGTGTTTCTGTACATATCAAAATAAACCGTATAGTAATAATAGGTTTGGTTGTTTGCTGTTGTAGTCGAAATATCGCTGGTGGTTACTTTTTTATTGTTGTTGCTTACTTTAGCATTTCCGCTATCATAAGTGGTTGCTGTAGTTCCCGTTCCAATGGTGTATGAAACTTTTGCAGCAACAATATTATCCACTCCTAATATTTTTTCCAGATCTTCTATTGGCGTTTCGTCAATGTTATTATGATCAATTCCAGCTTTGTGCAATAGACTGTTTGTGGTTCTTAAATCCTGAACCGTCAACGGAAAAATATTAGCTGATTTATCTAATAACTTATTATACAAATCGTTTTGAGCAAATTTTGCCATATCCTCAGAACCTTGCTGATTATCTGCATTTACATAAGGAACTGGCAATACAGCAATTGTATTGTGCTGTTTCTCTGCACTGACTATGTTTGGAGATGACGTACTTTGAGCACTGTTTGTTGCGTTTGGAGAAATGTCAAAGGTTTGAGATCTTCCGCTTGCAAAATCGATCTTCGCAATCTGAGAAACGTCTAGCGAAATCTGAACCGTCTCGCCTGGAAGTGAATACTCTACTGTTTTATCAGACATTTTTAAAACCGTACATTCAATAATCTGATAATCTCTTTTTATAATTTTATCTAATTTTTTTCCGCTTTGAGCAAAACTTACGCAAGCAGATAACAGTACTAGTAATACGAGAAAAGGCTTTGTAATTTTCATTTGTTTGGAAATTTATGAATTAATTATCTACATATAAATTTACGAAGAAAAAATAAAAAATTATCAGCAAAAATTAGAAAAATCAAATAATTATTCAAAGAAAAAAATTACATGTTTTGAGTATAAAAATTATAATCTTTTAAAATTATTCGAATAAAATCGATGTTGTTTCCAGATTGATTTTTAATGCCTGTTACACTTTCAATTTTTGCCACTAATTTGTAAAGAACCTCATGATCATTTTTAGCCGCTGCCTTTTGATAGGTTTCTTTAATAATTCTCATATCATTATCTGAAAGCTTAATAACCAAAGGATAAGTTGGCACATAGGCTTCACCAATTTCTTCTAAAATAGTATGGCTAATATTAATTCTATTCTTTAAAGTAATTACTGCTGTTCCTGCCGCCATGTCTCCCAATCGTTGCGATTTCTGACTCGTAATAACTGAAATAAGTCCCGGAAGACCGAAAAAAGTAAAAAAGTCAATTACTCTAAAAAACCATCGAATTAAATAATCTCCAAAACCCGCTTGATAACCGTCAATTTTAACGACTTTAATCTTCAATAATTTTTTACCCAATGACTGTCCTTCAAAAACACTTTCTAAAACCAGCGAGTACACTATAACTGGCGAATAGAGCAGTAAAAAAATCGCGCCACGCGACCAACCATCCAAATTAACCATCAGTCTATCTAGCTGTAACCAATCAAAAAGTATTATTGAAAGCGCAGTTATATAACAGATTATAATGAACAAATCAATAAAAAAAGCTCCTAGTCTTTCACCAACAGAAGCGGCAATAAAATTTATTTTGACATTTTGTGTCGTATTAATAGATAATTCTGACATATTTCATATTTTAGCCTACAATGAGAGAAATCGCCTTTATAAAACAAAACAGAGAAAAATGGCTCGAGTTTGAGCTGGCAATTTTTGGTAAAGCTAAAAAAAATCCTGATGAATTAGCTAATTTGTACATTCAAATGATGAATGATTTATCGTATGCGCAAACGTATTATCCTAAAAGTAAAACGGTTGTATATTTAAATCATCTTGCTTCTCAGATTTATCAAAAGATTTATAAAACCAAACGCACAGACCAGAATCGAGTTATAGATTTCTTTAAAATCGAAGTTCCTTTATTGGTTTACGAATACAGAAGGTATTTGGTATATGCTTTTGTCTTGTTTTTTGTTACCGTTTCAATCGGAGTTCTTTCTGCTCGCTACGATCGTGATTTTGTACGTCTGATTTTAGGCGATGATTACGTCAATATGACTTTAGAAAACATAAAAAAAGGCAATCCGATGGCCGTATACGGTTCGGGCAGTAATTGGGGAAGTTTTATCGGCATTACTGTAAACAACCTTTTTGTAGGCGCCAAATGTTATTTCTACGGTATTTTTGCAGGAATTGGAACTTTCAATATCTTTCTTCAAAACTGTATCATGCTGGGTTCTTTTCAATACTTTTTCTACGAACAGGGCGTCTTCTGGAAAAGCGTTCGAGGAATTTGGATTCATGGTTCTATGGAAATTTTCGCAATTGTTATTGAAACAACCGCTGGATTTATTTTAGGCGCTTCTATCCTATTTCCTAAAACTTTTTCGAGAATGAATTCTTTTAAAATTGGTTTCAAAAATAGCTTCAAAATATTCTTAAGCACTTTCCCTTTTACAATAAGCGCAGGATTTTTAGAAGGTTTTATTACAAGATATTCTATCGATATGCCTAATTGGCTAAGCAGTTTTATTATCTTGTTTACGCTTGCAATAATTTCATTTTATTACTTGATATACCCTTTCATTGTACACAAAAAAATTCATTCTTTAACCGCCGAAAAACTTTAAGACCAAGTAATGACAAGATTATTATTTATTTTATCTTTTCTTTTGTGCTGTAGTATTTCTCAGGCTCAGGATTCTATTCCTATTACTGAAGATCCTCCAAAAATTACTGCAATTAAATATACCGAAAAAGACATTCAAATAGATTCTGGCACTGTAGAAACCAAACATTTTGAAAAGAATTTCAAGAAAAAATATACCGACAAAGAATTTATTTACGAATACAAAGCGCCCGAAAAAAACTGGTGGGATCACTTTAAGCATTGGCTAGCAAGACTAATTTTTAATTTATTTAATTTCAGCAGCGTAAAAACATCACTAAATTTTGTTGTTATTTTATTCAGAATAATTGCTGTTTTGGTCGTAATTGTTTTGATTTATTTTATTGCAAAAGCCTTAACCAAACAAGAAGGAAGATGGATTTTTGGAAAAAATGCCAATAAAAAAACATTATTTTATTCTGATGCCGAGAAAAACATTCATCTTTTAGATTTCGAAAAACTTATTAGAGAAAGCATTGAGGCGGGCGAAAGAAGAATTGCAATTCGATATTATTATTTATGGCTTTTAAAGGTAATGGCACAGAATAATTATATTGAATGGGATATCGAAAAAACCAATTCTGATTATTTGTACGAATTATACAACCCTGCGCATAAAGAAGAGTTCACCTATCTTTCTTATTTGTACAATTATATTTGGTACGGCGAATTTGAAATTGACGACGTAACATTTAGAAAGACTGAAAACAGATTTAAAAAAGCATTAAAAACCTTTGGTAATGGATAATAAAGTTAAAATATACATTGCTATTCTGGTTTTAATTTTCGGAATAACATTATTAGTAGACAAAGGACAGCCAAAACCTATTGACTGGACGCCTACGTACTCCGTTGATGATAAAATTCCGTTTGGTTTATACATTTTTGATCATGAAGCAGACGGCCTTTTTAAACAGAAAGTAGAAAGAATTTCGACACAAACTCCTTACGAATACCTAGATTCGCAATATGATGCCAGAGAGAATGTAGAAACGTATAAAATAAAAGGAACTTTTGTTAACATTTCTGAAGTTAATAATATTGACGAGCAGTCGATGAAAGAAATTTTATATTTTGTTTCTCACGGAAATAATGCTTTTCTAAGCATGAAAGTATTTCCGAAAGTATTGCTGGATTCTTTAAAAATCGAATTAAAAACCGATTTTATGCCCGTTGACAGCGTTTCGGTTTGGATGGCAAATAAAAAAGTAAACTCTAAAAAATATACTCTTAATACAGGATTAAGCGATTACTTTTCAAAAATAGACACTTTAAGCACCAAAGTTTTAGGCTATCAAAACAGTACTAAAAACAAAAGACAAGTCAATTTTATCGAAGTGCCTTATAAAAATGGTTATCTCTATCTGCACACGCAGCCAGTAGCTTTTACCAATTATAATCTGCTGAAAAAAAATTATTATCAGTACACCGAAAATCTGGTGTCCTATATTCCGAAAGGAAATATTTTTTGGTACAATAAAAGCTTTAACGACCAACGAATTTCAAGTTCTCCGTTGCGATATATCTGGAGTCAGCCCGCTTTAAAATCGGCTTGGTATTTAGGTTTAATCGGAATTCTTATTTTTATGATTTTCAATGCAAAACGAAAACAGCGTATTGTACAAATTATAAAACCGTTACAGAATTTAACCGTTGACTTTACCAAAACAGTTGGAAATTTATATTATCAGGAAGGTGATCACACGAATATCATTGATAAAAAGATTATTTACTTTTTAGAAAAAATAAGAACCGATTATTTGCTTGATACAACCAAACTCGATGATGATTTTATAACCAAATTGCATTATAAAACAGGAAAAGACGAAAAAGATATTCGAGACTTGGTGCAATTAATTAATGATCACCGAAATAGTTATCACGGAAGTCTGGAAGAAGACCTCCTTAGACTAAACAAAGCAATAGAAAAGATTTTACATTAACTAGAATAGTTTGCCAGCGATTAAAAGGATTAAAATAATTTTATAAAAAATAATCTGCGCTAATCATTTTAATCTGTGGCAAAAAAAAAACATAAAATAACAGACCAAATTATGGACGACATCAATACAACATCAAACGAAATCACAAACGAAAATGTGAATTTTGAAACGAGAATTAACTTAACGCCTCTTTTAGAACACGTAAACACGATTAAGAAAGAAATAGAAACAGTAATTGTGGGTCAGCACAAAATGGTTGATCAGCTTTTGGTGGCTATTTTATCAAACGGTCACGTTCTTTTAGAAGGTGTTCCTGGAGTTGCCAAAACAATTACGGCTAAATTATTGGCTAAAACTTTAAATATTGATTTTAGCAGAATCCAGTTTACTCCCGATTTAATGCCTTCTGATATTTTAGGAACTTCAATTTTCAATCTGAAAAACTCAGAATTTGAATTCAAAAAAGGACCCATTTTTTCTAATTTGATTTTAATTGACGAGATCAATCGTGCTCCTGCAAAAACACAGGCTGCACTTTTTGAAGTTATGGAAGAACGCCAAATTACAATTGACGGTTCTGCTTATCAATTAGAAGCTCCTTTTTTGGTAATTGCAACTCAGAATCCTGTAGAGCAAGAAGGAACGTATCGTTTGCCTGAAGCGCAATTGGACCGTTTTCTTTTTAAAATTACAATTGATTATCCAAAATTGAATGAGGAGATTTTAATTATCCAAAGAGAACATTCTTTACAAGATCACGGAAAACTAGATGCCATTAAAACTATTCTTTCTGGAGAGGAAATCAAAGGATATCAAGCTTTGGTAAAACAAATTAGAGTAGAACAAAATTTACTGGAATACATTGCCCGAATTGTAGTAAATACGCGCGAAAATGCCTTTTTATATTTAGGGGCGTCGCCTCGTGCTTCTATCGCTATTTTGAACGCATCAAAAGGTTTTGCGGCAATCCGCGGACGCGATTTTGTTACGCCTGAAGACATTAAAGAAGCGGCTATTCCAGTTTTACAACATCGTGTAATTGTTGCGCCAGAACGTGAAATGGAAGGAATTACAAGCTCGGAAATCATTAAACAGATTATTGAAACAGTAGAAATTCCGAGATAATTTAAGTTTTCAGTAGCAGTTTCAGTTTACAGTTATTCTGAAACTGAAAAATTTGCAAACAACACTTGTCTCCCGAGCGAAATATAAGGGTATAAAGGGCTTCGACTTCGCTCAGCCTGACAAACAGAGGTAAAACTTGAAACCTGAAACTTGAAACTTGAAACAAAAAAATGAAATTCATAAAAAGTCTGTATCTGAATAATTTCTTTTTCTATGTGCTAATAGGCATTATAGGATTGTTTATCTGTGCCTTTATTTTTCCAAATATGTATAATGCAGTTTGGTTGTTGGTTTTAGTTTTGGTTACTTTTTTAGGACTTGACATTTTACTTTTATATTTATCCAGAACAGGACTAGAAGCAGAAAGAATTACGCCCGAAAAATTATCAAACGGAGATTTAAATCCCATTACAATCCATCTTAAAAACCATTATACTTTTCCTATTTCGGTGAAGATTATTGATGAAATTCCGTTTCAATTTCAGATTCGCGACTTCAAAATAAAAAAAACAATAAAAGCGGCCACGCAAAAAGAAGTTGGTTACGATCTTCGTCCAACAGAACGCGGAGAATATCATTTCGGTTCTTTAAACATTTACGTTTCTTCGCCTTTACGACTTATTTCTAGAAGATTTTCTTTTGATAACAATCAAATGGTTCCGACCTATCCTTCTTACATTCAATTAAGAAAATATGATTTGATTGCTTTTTCAAACAATTTATTTCAATACGGAATTAAAAAAATACGCCGAATTGGCCACACAATGGAGTTTGAGCAGATTAAAGAATATGTTCAAGGCGACGATTTAAGAACGCTGAACTGGAAAGCGACTGCAAAAAGAAACTCCTTGATGGTCAATCAGTTTCAGGACGAAAAATCGCAATCGGTTTATATGGCAATCGATAAAGGCCGCGTCATGCAAATGCCTTTTGACGGATTAAGTTTATTGGATTACGCCATTAATTCTTCCTTGGTTTTATCGAATGTGATTCTGAAAAAACAAGACAAAGCAGGTCTTTTTTCTTTTTCTAAAAAAGTAGAAAATCGAGTTTTTGCTGAAAGAAGAGCCTCGCAAATGCAGAAAATTCTTGAAACGCTATACAATGTAAAAACCGATTTCTTCGAAAGTGATTACAGCCGATTGTATGTTGACATTAAAAAAAACATCAATCAAAGAAGTTTGATCATTCTATACACCAATTTTGAAACAATGGATGGTCTAAATCGTCAATTGCCTTATTTAAAAGGAATTGCCAAAAGCCATTTATTGGTTGTGGTTTTCTTTCAAAATACAGAACTTAATTCCATCATCAATAAAAAAACAGCAACGATTCAAGAAGTTTACGATAAAGTAATTGCCGAAAAATTCATGTTCGAAAAACGATTAATTGTAAACGAATTAAAGAAATACGGAATCCATTCTGTCTTAACACAGCCAGAAAATCTTACGCTTGACGCCATAAATAAATATTTGGAAATTAAGTCAAGAGGGATTTTATAGCCATGTTTATCTGTTAATTTATGGTTATTTTAAAGATTGAATTTACTATTATCTCTTTTATTAAATTAGTTTTGAAAGAAAATAATCTAAATATAACAACATAAAACAGATAAAAAATGAAAAAAGCAATCTTAATTCTGTTCCTTTTATTAAGCATTCAATCTCAAGCCCAAAAAACAGAAAATATTATCATTATAACTACAGATGGTTTTAGGTGGCAGGAAGTTTTTAAAGGAATTGATCCTGCGATTGCCAATGACAAAAAATTCAATCAAGGAGATAGCGCTTACATTTATAAAAAATATAGTGATGCTGATGTCAAAGAAGCTCGTAAAAAGCTAATGCCTTTTTTCTGGTCTGAAATTGCTTCGAAAGGTCAGATTTATGGAAATAGAGATTTAGGAAATAAAGTTGATGTAGCCAATCCGTACTGGTTTAGTTATCCTGGTTATAGCGAAATTATGACTGGAAATGTAGACTTAAAAGTCAATTCAAACAGCTATAAAGCCAATCCTAATGTGAATGTTCTGGAATTTTTAAATCAGCAGTCTAAATTAAAAGGAAAAATTGCTGCTTTTGGAGCATGGGATGCTTTTGATAGAATCTTAAACGAAGAAAGAAGCGGATTTCCTGTAATTTCTGCATTTGATAAAGTGGGCGGAAACAAACCCACAGCAGCTCAGCATTTATTAAATGAAATGCGTGACAATTCATATAAACCATTTCACATGGATGAATGTCTAGATGTTTTTACGCATTATCAAGCTTTAGATGAATTGAAAACTAAAAAACCAAAAGTACTTTACATTGCGTATGGAGAAACCGATGAATGGGCCCATCACGCACAATACCGCTCGTATTTGGACGCAGCCAATCAAGTCGATAAATGGATTCAGGAAATCTGGAATTTTGTTCAAAATGATCCGCAATACAAAAACAAAACAACTCTTTTCATAACAGTCGATCACGGACGCGGAGACAAAGTAAAAGCGCAATGGACAGATCACGGTTCTGACGTTCCAGGTGCTTCAGAAATTTGGTTCGCCGCAATGGGACCAGAAATTGCTCCAAAGGGAGAAATCAAAACGAACTCTCAACTTTATCAAAAACAGTTTGCTCAAACTTTAGCAAAAATTATGGGATATAATTTCAAAACGGATCATCCTGTTGAAACAGAGATTAAAGAAGTTTTCGATAAATAATTTTTCCAGCAACGACCCGAGCGATAGCGAATAGGCGAAGTAATTGCATTAATTTTTACGAATTTCTATTTTGTTTTGCCACAGATTAAGGGATTAAAAATGATTTAATCTGTGAGAATCTCTTTAATCTGTGGCGAAAAATTATTGCAATTTGTGGCAAAAGAAACTTTATTGCTATACCTACAAGGTTTTAAAAACCTTGCAGGAAGAAAAAAACTCTGTACCTTTGCCCCTCTGCAACTTTGAGCCTTAAAAAAATGAAACAAATCACTTCAATTCAAAATCCGTTTATCAAATCTTTGGTTTTACTTCAAGAAAAATCCAAAGCCAGAAAACAAACCGGAACATTTTTGATTGAAGGTTTAAGAGAAATTTCATTAGCCATAAAAGGCGGTTACGAAATCGAAACGGTTTTGTTTTTACCCGAATTAGTTTCTGAATCGGAAATCGATAAACTAATTCAAAATTCTTTTCAAATTATAGAAATCAATAAAGAGGTTTATCAAAAATTGGCCTATCGTGATACTACAGAAGGAATTTTAGCGATAGCGAAAACCAAATCATTAAAATTATCAGATTTGAAGTTATCAGATAATCCATTGATTTTAGTGATAGAATCTTTAGAAAAACCAGGAAATATTGGTGCCGTTTTACGAACTGCAGATGCAGCCAATTTAGACGCTGTTTTAATCGCCAATCCGAAAAGCGATTTGTACAATCCGAATATTGTTCGTTCGAGCGTTGGATGTCTTTTTACCAACCAAATCGCAACAGGAACATCTGAGGAAATTATTGCTTTTTTGAAAGAAAAAAAGATCAATTTCTACAGTGCAACTTTACAAAATTCAACTTCATATCATACTCAAAATTTTACTACACCAACCGCTTTGGTCGTTGGTACAGAAGCAACAGGTTTAACGCAAGAATGGCGTGAGGCTGCAACCCAAAATATCATAATTCCAATGCAAGGAGAAATCGACAGCATGAATGTTTCTGTCGCAGCTGCAATTTTAATTTTCGAAGCTAAAAGACAAAGAGGGTTTTGATTTTAGATTTTAGATTTTAGATTTTAGATTTTCTAAAAGTCGCTTTGCTCCTTTTTGGAATTTGGGATTTAAAAATTGTAATTTATTTTTAATCCCCTTTTCGGCTGTCAGGCTGAGCGAAGTCGAAGCCCTTTTTTACAGACAAAAAAACAAAAATTGCACCCTCGAAAATCTAAAATCTTCACTCTAAAATCTACAATTATATAGCCTTGCGTATGTTCAAACTAATTCTTATTTTTAGTACTTGAACTATGCCGTTATGACAGAAATAGATATTGAAAAAGAAAACAAAGCTATTGCGCAGGAATACAAGGAATTACTTCGAATAAGTTACCAAACTTTAAGCCCAACAGACAAAAAATTAATTCGAAAAGCTTTTGATGTAGCCGTTGATGCCCACAAAGAACAGAGACGTAAATCGGGCGAAGCGTATATCTTTCATCCTATTGCAGTTGCAAAAATTGTTGCCTCAGAAATTGGTCTGGGAGCGACCTCTATCGCCGCGGCCTTATTGCACGATGTTGTTGAAGATACTCCTGTAACTGTTGATGAAATTGAACGCCTATTTAATCCGAAAGTAGCACAGCTTGTTGAAGGTTTAACAAAGATTTCATTAGTCCAAAAAGATTTGAACGCTTCAATGCAGGCTGAGAATTTCAGAAAAATGATTCTGACCTTAAACGATGATGTTCGTGTAATTTTGATCAAATTGGCCGATCGTTTGCATAATATGCAAACCATGGATTCGATGGCAGAATACAAACAAACCAAAATTGCTTCTGAAACTCTATATATTTATGCTCCTCTAGCCCACCGTTTGGGACTTTATAACATTAAAACCAAACTTGAAGATTTAGGATTAAAATACACAGAACCGGCAGTTTACAATGACATTGTAAGCAAAATTCGTGAAACAAAAGAAGAACAAGATGCTTATATCAAAGATATTTCAGATGTTTTAAAGAAATCTTTAGATAGCGAAGGTGTAGACTATATCATCAAAGGAAGACCAAAATCTATTTATTCTATTCGTCGAAAAATGCGTGCGCAAAACGTAACTTTTGATGAAGTTTATGATAAGTTCGCCCTAAGAATTGTGTACAAAGCCGATCCGCATGAAGAAAAATTCATTGCCTGGAAAATATATTCTATCGTAACAGATCATTATCGCCCAAGCCCCAGCCGTTTGCGCGACTGGATTTCATCACCAAAATCAACTGGTTATGAAGCGCTTCACATTACTGTAATGGGCCCAAAAGGACGTTGGGTTGAAGTTCAGGTTCGAAGCGAACGTATGGACGAAATCGCTGAAAAAGGTTACGCAGCACATTATAAATATAAAAACGGCGCAACAGAAGAAAGCGGTCTGGATACTTGGCTGAATCTTCTTCGCGAAGCGTTGGAAAATCCCGAAACCAATGCGGTTGATTTTGTGGAAGATTTTAAAATGAATCTGTATTCTAAAGAAATCTTTGTCTTTACTCCAAAAGGAGAAATCAAATCGTTGCCAAAAGGCGCGACTTCTCTTGATTTTGCTTTCAGCATTCACTCTGAAATCGGAATTAAAACTCGCGGAACTCGTGTAAACGGACGACTAGTTCCATTAAACTACGAATTAAAAAGTGGTGATCAGGTTGAAGTAATTACTTCTCCAAACCAAAAACCAACGGTAAACTGGTTAGAATATGTAACGACTTCGAGAGCTAAAAATAAAATTAAAAACGTTCTTAACGAGAACACTAAAAAAATTGCGGAAGAAGGAAAAGAATTACTTGTTAGAAAATTAAAACACCTAAAAGTTACATTTAACGAACAGGTAACAAACGAGTTAGTTAACTTCTTTAAACTAAAAACAAGTTTAGATTTATTTTATAGAGTTGGAATTGGTGCAATCGAAAATCAGCAGTTAAAGGATTATGCGGCGCAGAAAAGCAATTCGTTTATCAATTTCTTTAAAAATAAAATTAAGCGAACGAAAGATACCGCAGATGAGGATATTCACAAACCAGTCATTAGCAGTAACTATGACATGCTTGTTTTTGGAACCGAACATGATAAGTTAGACTATAAACTTTCACAATGCTGCAACCCAATTCCTGGTGATGATGTTTTTGGTTTTGTTACCATTAACGAAGGAATAAAAGTGCATAAAAAAGATTGTCCGAACGCGATCGGAATGCAGTCGAATTACGCTTACAGAATTATGAGTGCCAAATGGATTGATTCTTCGCAAGAGGAATTCAAAGCCATTATCAATATTACAGGAATGGATGTTTTAGGACTTACCAACCAATTGACAAAGGTAATTTCGAACAATATGAGCGTAAATATTCAAAGTATTTCGCTTAGTACAGATGCTGGAATTTTCCACGGACAAGTTGCCGTAATTGTTAAAAACAATACGATTTTGAAAAAAATGATTAGCGCCATCAAGAAAATTGACGGAGTTGACAAGGTTACTAGAGAGTATAGAACTTAAACTAATTCATAAACATTAATCATGGAAAATCAATCCTTAGAAATTCCTAAAATAGCATTTGATGAAAATGGAGAGCTTTTAATTACGGCATCTGAATCTTCATCAAAAGATGATTTTGATTTTTTTCAAGGAAAATCTGTTATTCGCAACAGAAAATTAAAATCCAGATTGACGAATTGCGATGAGTGGATTGAATTTCCTTCAACACAGGAAATGTACAAGATTTTAAATGGAATTGGAAACATTGATAATTTTCTAGCCACTTTTGATGGAGAACCTTTTGAAGGTATGACAGTAAGATTATTTAATCCGATAACAAAATTATGGAGCATTTACTGGTCAGATTCTACTACGGGAATATTAGACAAACCTGTAGTGGGTTCTTTTGAAAATAAAGTGGGGCATTTTTTTTCTAAAGATGTTTTTGATCAAAAACCAGTTATTCAAGTATTCCGATGGGATGCTCGAGACGAAAAGAATCCTGTCTGGAGCCAAGCAATGTCTGATGATAAAGGAAAAACTTGGGAATGGAACTGGTATATGTATATGTCGAAATCAAGTTAGCCATTGTTAGTTTTTTCATAAATTAAAAAAATTATGTTAATTAAGCTAAATTAACCTTTGAAAATATTTTTAACGTAAAAGCCTGTATTTAGTGCATTATAACTAATCAAAAACATGTTTAAACGTTAAACTTTAAACCCGAAACTTTTATTCATTAAAAATAAAAAATTATCTTTGCCGGATATGACACTTATTTCAACTGACAACACTAAGAATCAAGAAATTGTAAAAAATGTTTTTACACTATATCTTGAACAAAAAGGGCATCGCAAAACTCCTGAGCGTTATGCTATACTTCAGGAAATTTACGATAGCGAGGAGCATTTTGATATAGAGAACCTTTATATCAAAATGAAAAACAAAAACTATCGTGTAAGTAGAGCTACTTTATACAACACGATCGAGTTATTGTTGGACTGCGCTTTGGTTAGAAAACATCAATTTGGACAAAATCAGGCTTACTACGAAAAATCATATTTTGATAAACAGCACGATCATATCATTATGACAGATTCTGGTGAGGTAATCGAATTTTGTGATCCAAGAATTCAAACCATCAAAAAGACTATCGAAGAAATTTTTGATATTGAAATCACAAATCACTCGCTTTATTTCTACGGAAACAAAAAGCAAAACTCAAATTCATAGTTTTTTCAAATTAGACTTTTCGAAAAAAAAATAAAAAAATAAAATTAACTACATAATCAGTAGGGCAACTTAGATTGTCTCAACGCAAATTAAAACAGAATGACCGTAGATTTATTACTAGGATTACAATGGGGAGATGAAGGTAAAGGAAAAATTGTTGACGTACTTACCTCAAATTACGATATTATTGCACGTTTCCAAGGAGGACCAAATGCAGGACATACTCTAGAATTTGACGGAATTAAACACGTACTAAGAACAATTCCTTCTGGAATTTTTCATAAAAACTCGGTAAATATCATCGGAAATGGTGTTGTAATTGATCCAGTAGTTTTTCAAAAAGAAATTGAAGGTTTAGAAAAATTCAACCTTGATATCAAAAAGAAATTAATCATTTCTAGAAAAGCACACTTAATTTTACCAACTCACCGTTTGCTTGACGCTGCTTCTGAAGCTTCTAAAGGAAAAGCAAAAATTGGTTCTACTCTTAAAGGAATTGGACCAACTTACATGGACAAGACTGGTAGAAATGGTTTACGTGTTGGAGATATCGAACTAGAAGATTTTAAAGAGCGTTACAGAGCTTTAGCTGACAAACATGAAGCAATGATTGCTTTTTATGATGTTGCTATTCAATATAATTTAGCTGAATTAGAAAAAGAATTCTTTGAAGCTATTGAAGAATTAAAAAAATTAGATTTCATTGATAGTGAAGAATACATGCACCAAGCTCAAAAAGCTGGAAAATCGATTCTTTGTGAAGGTGCTCAAGGATCTTTATTAGATGTTGATTTCGGAACTTATCCTTTCGTAACTTCATCAAACACTACTGCTGCTGGAGCTTGTACTGGTTTAGGAATTGCTCCTAACAAAATCAAAGAAGTTTACGGAATTTTTAAAGCTTATGTTACACGTGTAGGTAGCGGACCTTTCCCAACTGAACTTTTTGACGAGGTTGGTGCTACAATGGCAAAAGTGGGTAACGAATTTGGTTCTGTAACAGGAAGACAAAGACGTTGCGGATGGTTAGACCTTGTTGCTTTAAAATATGCCGTTCAAGTTAACGGAGTTACTCAGTTAATGATGATGAAAGGTGATGTACTTTCTGGTTTCGAAACTTTAAAAGTTTGTACGGAATACAACTACAAAGGACAAAACATTTCTCACTTTCCTTACAACATTGAGCCAGAAAATGTTACTCCGATTTACAAAGAGTTTAAAGGATGGAAACAAGATTTAACTGGATTGACAACTTATGATCAATTGCCAATTGAGCTAAAAGAATATATTGAGTTTATTGAGAAAGAAATCGAAGTGCCAATCAAAATTGTATCGGTTGGACCAGACAGAAAACAAACAATAACAAAATAATACATTTAAACGCTCTGATAATCAGGGCGTTTTTTTTATGAAATAATTTTCCAAATGAGAAAGAATCCAGAAATCGAAATAACAGATACCAAATTGCTTTCAGACAATTGGTACATATTGAACAAAGTAACTTTTAATTACAAAAAGGAAAACGAAAAAACAGAATCACATATTCGTGAAGTTTATGATCGCGGAAATGGCGCTGGGATATTACTATACAATACTGCCAAGAAAACAGTTGTACTAACTAGACAATTTCGTTTACCAACTTACCTTAACGGAAACAAAACCGGAATGATGATTGAGGTTTGCGCAGGACTTTTAGACAAAGACAATGCTGAACAAGCTATTATTCGCGAAACAGAAGAAGAAACTGGCTATCGTTTAAGCAAAGTCCAAAAAGTAATCGAAACGTATATGTCTCCGGGTTCTGTAACCGAAATTTTATATCTTTTTGTGGGCGAATACAACGAAAACATGAAAGTAAGCGAAGGCGGCGGATTGGATGCTGAACAGGAAAACATAGAAGTTTTAGAATTTACTTTTGATGAAGCTTATGCCATGATCGAATCTGGGGAAATTTCAGATGCTAAAACGATTATGCTATTGCAACACGCTAAAATAAAAGGATTGATTTAATTTTTTTTGAGTATTTTAGATTAACCAAACCATCTAAAATGCCCAAACTTAGAATAGTATTTATTTTTCTTTTGCCATTATTTGTTCTCTCGCAAAACAAAAAATGGCCAGCTGAAAAACTCAAACAAGATTTAATCTTGTTTAAGGAAATAAGAGAAAAAGCCAATTCAGGACTTTATAAATACAGAACAAAACAACAGATTGACAGTATTTATTCTTGGGCTTTTTCGAAGATCAAAGATCCAAAAGAACTTATCGAATTCTACAAAATACTTTTGCAGATTACCGATTTTGAAGGAAGTCTGCACAATGACACAACACTTCCTGATGATTTTGAGAAAAAATATTCATCAGGAAATGTTTTCTTTCCATATCCCGTAAAATTAATCCAAAATCAGTTACTTCTTAATTTTGAAAATGCTGAAATTCCGCTAGGCTCTCAAATTTACAGCATTAATGGCATTGAGACCAAAAAACTACTTACCTCTCTCTTTAAGTATTACACAACAGACGGTTACAACACTACAGGAAAATCAATCGGAATTGGAAGTTCTTTCGCTAAATATTTCCAAATGGAATATGGTGCTCAAAAAAGCTTTTTAGTTGAATATTCACTTCCTAATCAAACGCAAAGACTGACCAAAACCATTTATCCTGTTTCGAATGAAATTCGAAAAGAAAACTTCAAAAACCGATTTTCTTTACCAATTGATAGCCTTCAATATAACCGTGCAAAAGACAAATATTCATTTAAAGTAATTTCAAGAAAAACAGCCTTACTTTCTGTTCATACTTTTGTAATTGGTCGAAATGCAAAAGACAAACAGCATATAGCCTATAAAAAATATTTGGACAGCTGTTTTCAATATCTTTCTACACATTCTGAAATTCAGAACTTAATTATCGATGTTAGAAACAATGGCGGTGGCACCGATCCAAATGATATTGTGACTTTTTCTTATTTGGCACAAAAGGTTTATCGCGAAAATGCTTCAGCTTATGTAAATTTTCAAAAAATACCTTTCCCAAATTATTTTGTTTACGAAGAAACAAATGCTAAAAAACAGCAAGAAGAACGCAAGGATTTTGAAGATGAATTAAAAGAAGAATTTCCGAAATTCGAAAATGGAAAATATTTTCAAGACGAAAAATTCAATCCTTTATTACAGCCTGATCAAAACAGTTTTAAAGGGCAAATTTATATGCTAATTAGTTCGAGAATCGCTTCTGCCGGATCGCTATTTGCTTCGCTTGTTGCAGGTAACACAAATGCCATAGCAATTGGCGAAGAAACCATGGGCGGTTATTACGGACATAATGGCCACACTCCTATCGAATATGAATTACCGAATACAAAAATCAAAACGCAGTTTTCTATTGTAAATCTAGAACAAGATGTTCCTAAAAAAGCAAATCAAATTTTTGGAAGAGGAATAATTCCTGATCATGAAATTTTACAGACTTTTGATGATTTTATGAAAAATAGAGATACTCAATTGGAATATACTTTGAAACAAATCGAACAAAAATAACTTAACCTAAAACCTAAATCATGGGATTATTTGACCTATTCAAGAAAAAAGAAACTCCGCAGAAAAACGAAACTTCTCAAAAAGACGAAACTTCTCAGAAAGACGAAAAAGGGGTATTACTTGCAATGCCTTTGTTTAATAACAACGAAAGTTACAGTATAGACCGCGTAATGGATAACCTGAAAAATTTCTGGGGATTATCTATTGTCAATTTTTCAGGAAATGATACTTCTGCTGTTTTTAAATTGGATAATGAATTAGTAGCTATAGCTTATGTGCCGGCACAAATTCCTGGCGAAGAACTTTCAACAACCATTCAATATGCATACAATTGGCATACTGCAGGAGAAGATTTAAAAAACTACACGGGACATGCAATCGTTTCTGTTATGTCTTCACAGGGAAGTCAAGTAGAACGATATACCCTTTTAAGCAAATTATTATGCTCTATTCTTGCCACTTCAAATTCAGTAGGCGTTTATCAAGGAAAACAAACCCTTTTGATACCTAGAGATCAATATTTGGAAAACATTCCTGATTTACAGCAAGGAAAATCTCCTGTTCAAGTATGGATTTATATTGGCATCAAAACCTCTGAGCAAGGAAACTACATATATACTTATGGATTGCCTGAATTTGAAAAACAAGAAATGGAAGTCTTACAATCGCCTTTGGAGCTGCCAGAACTGTTTAATTTCTTTACTAGCATTATTTCATATGTTATTAATAGCGATATTACATTGAGAAACGGAGAAACTTTAGGATATACTGAAGACCAGAAAATAAAAATTACAGCTTCGAAAGGATTTTTTGTGGAAGGGCAAACTTTAAGATTAGAAGTATAATTTCTTCAATTACAAAATCTAAAAGACAATTTAGTTATACGAGTTCTTTTCTTTCATCAATTTAAAATGAAAATCCCGAAACCTATTCCAAAAATTATGTAACCCTTTTCAGCTATCATAATCATAACTTTATATTTATAAAAATACGACCTATGAAAAAGTTATATTACACAGCAAACGCCCTACTTTTATTAATGTTAGTCTTATTAGGTTCTTGCAAAAAAACCGATACGATAACATTGACTGAAAACAAAAAAGAGAAAAAGAAAGTAATTGAATATAAAAAACCAGAAACCGTTTCTTACCAAGTTGAAAAAACAAAAGAATGGCTGAAGCTTAATGAAGCTGATAGTTCAAAAATGGATATTGTCTATGCTTTAAATCGAACTGATAAAGCTAATTTCAAAAAACTGGATTCTGTTGTTATTCCAGCAGATTTTAGTGGGGATTTAGTTTATTATCTTCCCTTCCCAATTCATGTTTCGGCTTTAGAGGAAGTTTCAAAAATTATTCTTTTTTCTTATCCAACCCAAACTTTTGCGGCTTATGAAAATGGTGAATTAGTTAGAACAGGACCAACAAATATGGGAAGAAAAAAAGATCCTACTCCAACAGGATTATTTTTCACGAATTGGAAAGCAGAAAAAACAACCAGTACTTTTAATGACGAATGGGATTTAAAATGGAATTTTAATATCGAAAACAAATTAGGAGTTGGCTTTCACGAATATGATTTGCCTGGTTATCCTGCTTCTCATTCTTGTTTGAGATTATTAGAGAAAGATGCTAAATACCTTTACAAATTTGCTGACGAATGGATTCTGAAAGACAAAGAAAATGTAAAAGTAAAAGGTACGCCTGTAATCGTTTTTGGAAGTTATGATTTTGATGGACCAAAACCGTGGCTTAAATTGGCTTCAGATCCAGAAGCTTTAAATATCTCTCAAGGCAATATTGAAAATACTGTAAAACCCTATTTAAAAGAAATCTTAGAAAATCAAAACCTAAGAGAAGCCGATCCCACAAAAACTTTATAAAATATACTATAAATAAAAGAATCAGCTGAAATGATATACTATCGTTTCAGCTTTTTTTTTGTTTGCTTTTAAACCTAAAATTTGGCTAAAGCCCTTCTCTTTGTCCTTTCTTAAACCTCCTGCTAAAGCTGGAGGCAATTCACACTTTCAAGTCTTTAGCCTCTGTCTCTTTGCACCTTTGAACCTAAATAAAAAAAACTCAGAACCTCAACCCCTTAGAACCTTAGCATCTCAAAAAAATCCATAAATAAGCGATCGTTCATTTATTATTTATATCTTTGCATCATAATTAGTTAGAATTATGAGAACTAGAGATACAAATAAAGAAGAAATTGTAAAGCAAAAAGCAATAGAAATGATCGTTGCACAAGGTATAGAAGGCTTTGGAATGAATCGTCTGGCTAAAGAATGCGGTGTTTCTGTAGCAACACTTTACATCTATTATTCGGATAAAGAAGATCTGATTCGCAAAATTGGAATTGAAATCGGTCAAAATTTCTTTGAAAAGATGTTTGATGGTTTCGCTACAGATATGTCTTTTAGAGAAGGATTACGAAATCAATGGGAAAATCGTATTTATTTCAATCTCAATTTTCCACTACAAACTACCTGTTTTGAACTTTTAAGACATTCTACTCACGGCGATGCAATCCTACAAGAAGTAACAGGAAAGTACAAGCAAATGATGACTGAATTTATGGTTTTGGCAATTGAGCGAAAAGAACTCATTTCTGTCCCTTATGAAGTATTTTGGAGTATTGCTTACGGCTCACTTTATTCTCTTTTAGAATTTCATAGAGATGGAAAATCAATGTCTGGAAAATCTTTCTTTCTCAATGACAAGATTAAAAATGAAGCTTTTAACCTTGTTTTAAAAGCATTAACTCCCTGATTAAAATTCAATAGCAATATCAATAGCAATAACAAAATCAATATCAATAGCAATAACAGATTAAATACAATATAATTTCAATAAAATGAAAACTTCATTATAGAAAATAAAAAAATCGCCATTATTGGTGGCGGACCTGTTGGGCTAACCACTGCAAGAATTTTACAAATTAATGGTGCAGATGTTACGGTTTATGAAAGAGACATTAATGCACAAGCGCGAACATCTGGAGGAACTTTGGACATTCATTCTGATTCTGGTCAATTTGCGATTCAGAAAGCGAGTTTAATGGAGGAATTTAAAAAATACGCACGACCAACTGGAGAAAAAATGGCTGATATGAACGGAAATATTACTTCTGACGAAATGCCTGATGAAACTAATGCTTTTTCGCGCCCAGAAATTGACCGTAACGATCTTCGAAAAATTATGCTGGAGAATCTAACCGAAAATACAGTAGTTTGGGATAGCCAACTAATTAATATTGAAAAACTTGAAGACCAATATGTTTTAGAATTCAAAAATGGCACAACAGCAACTGCCGATTTTGTAATCGTTGCAAATGGCGGAAGATCGAACGCTAGAAAATTTGTGAGCGATCAAGAACCTCAGCTTTCTGGAACTTATATTATTCAAGGAGAAATTATGAATCCTGATCAAGATTATCCAGAATTTAAACCAAAATACGGAAACGGAAATGTGATGGCAATGGGAGAACACAAAATGTTTTACACTCATACCATGCGCGATGGTTCTGTTCATTTTGGAGTTTCTTTTAAAGCCGATGAAGATTGGGTTTCGAACCACGGGATTAATTTTGAAGATGATCAATCTGTGATTTCTTTTTTGAATCAAACTTTTGAAAATTGGGGAGATGATTACAAAAAATTCTTTGCCGCTTCTACGGAGTTTTCTGGTTTGCCTTTAAGATTGTTTTCTTTGGAAGAATCTTGGAAAGAACATTCAAATCTTACACTTGTTGGCGACGCAGCACATTTAATGCCTCCATTTGCAGGCGAAGGTGTAAATATGGGCTTGTTTGATGCTTTCCATTTAACCCAAAATTTAACCAACGGAAAATTTAAAACAATTGATGAAGCAATCGCTGATTACGAGAAAAAAATGTTCGGCTATGCATTAGAAGCACAGCGTATGACAAAGAAAATGGAAGATTTACTGCATTCGGATATTGTGGCTGAAGATATTCTAAACAGCCGTTACGAATAAATTTCATAGCTTTATAGTTATAATGAACCTTTCAAAAAATAATAGAACTTGCAAAAAAGGGCATCACTATTTTAAAACTAGTGACTGCCCTACTTGTCCTATTTGCGAAGCTGAAAAAAAGCCCAAATCTGGGATTTTTATCTATTTTATCTGCACCTGCAAGAAGAGCTTTAGAAAGTAAAAGCATTAAAACTGTAGAAGATTTATCACAATATACTCAAGCAGAAATTATGTCTTTGCACGGAATTGGTCCAAGCAGTTTGCCAAAACTTTTGGAAGAGTTAAGAAAGAATGGTCTTGCTTTTAAAGAAAATAATTCTAACCTATAAAGTAGTTTTTATTTCTTACTTTCGTTTTCTAAGCGAAAAAAAGCGCTTTGAACTACTTATGAAAAGACTATTTTTATTTCTTCTTTCTTTTGTTACATTTTTAAACCATGCCCAATCTAACCAAATTTTAGATTTTAAAGCTGGCTATGCTCCAGAAACCAATTATCTTCAAACCACGATTAATTCATCCGATTATGAAGTTATGTATTCTGGTAGCGAAACGTTCTTAGAAACCTTAAAGAGTAATAAAGTACAAAATCCTTCTAAAATAAAAACTGTCTTTAATTTAGAAACGGTTTCTAAAACTGGTAAAAGTGATAAAAGCGGTAATTTCCCAATAACAATTGAATACCTGAAATCTGTAGATGTCGATGGAAAAACGATAATTCCAAACGGCACCCTGATTTATGGAAAAGCTTCCTTATCTACTATGCCAGAAATAGATTCTATTGTTTCTAAAGACATGGAAGAGGATTTTAAAAATACTGTTTTTCAAATGGTTAAAAACACATTTTCACAATTGGCTCTTCCGCATAAAAAGCTAAAAATAGGTGAATCTTTTACTCAAGAAAGCCCATTGACATTGCCTATCGCAGGCATAAATATTGAAATGCAAATTACTACTGTCTACAATTTAAAAAGCTTTAATTCTAAAAATGCTTTCTTTGATATTACGCAGACTTACACCATAAAAATGTCTGACAATAGATTTGAAACCAACGGATCTGGGATTGGAAAAGGCAATTTGATTTATGATATCCCCAATCATTTTATAAGCGAAAACAATTTAGAAATGGATTTTACTCTCGGTTTAAAACACACTGATTTTGCCTTAGATTTAAAATCTAAAAGTGATTTCAAACAAACATCAACCATATCAAAAGGCAAATAAACAAAAGGCGTAAGAAAAAAATCTTACGCCTTTTGTTTTATATCAAAACTTAAAATTATCTAGAATAATTTGGAGCTTCTTTTGTAATCGTCACGTTATGCGGGTGGCTTTCTGTAATTCCGCTAGAAGTGATTCTAACGAAACGTCCAGATTCTTGTAAAGTTGGAATATCTTTAGAACCACAGTATCCCATACCTGCGCGTAGACCTCCAATAAACTGAAGCATGCTTTCGTTTAATTCTCCTTTGTAAGGAACACGTCCAACGATTCCTTCTGGAACTAATTTTTTAACGTCGTCTTCAACATCTTGGAAATAACGATCTTTAGATCCTGTTTGCATTGCTTCAACAGAACCCATTCCGCGGTAAGATTTGAATTTTCTTCCTTCAAAAATAATAGTTTCTCCTGGAGATTCTTTTGTTCCTGCAAGTAACGAACCCAACATTACACAGTCGGCACCCGCAGCGATTGCTTTAGGAATATCTCCTGTATAACGAATTCCACCATCTGCAATAACTGGAACTCCAGTTCCTTTAATTGCCGCTGCAACTTCTAAAACTGCTGAGAATTGAGGAAAACCAACACCTGCAACGATACGAGTTGTACAGATAGAACCAGGTCCGATTCCAACTTTTACACCGTCAGCACCATTTTCTACTAAATATTTAGCCGCTTCTGGAGTTGCAATGTTTCCAACAATTACATCGATTTGAGGGAATTTTGATTTTACTTCTTTCAGTACATTCACCACACCTTCTGTATGTCCGTGAGCTGTATCGATAATAATTGCATCTACACCTGCAGCGACCAAAGCTTCTGCTCTTAAAACAGCATCTCCAGTAACTCCAATTGCAGCAGCAACTCTTAAACGACCAAAACTATCTTTATTAGCAATTGGTTTTTGAGTCAGTTTTGTAATATCTCTAAAAGTAATTAAACCAACTAATTCATTTTGAGCATTTACAACTGGTAATTTTTCGATTTTATGGCCTTGCAAAACTACTTCAGCTTGCTCAAGTGAAGTTCCTTCTGCTACAGTTACTAAGTTTTGGCTTGTCATAACCTCAGCGATTGGTCTCGCACCGTTTTTCTCAAAACGTAAGTCACGATTAGTAACAATTCCTTTAAGGATTCTATTTTCGTCAACAATTGGAATACCACCGATTCCGAATTCTTTCATGGCATTTTTTGCATCAGCAATTGTAGAGTTGGTTGGTAATGTTACCGGATCGATAATCATACCTGCTTCTGCACGTTTTACTTTTCGAACTTTTCCTGCTTGTTGTTCGATAGTCATATTTTTATGTAAAACACCTATTCCGCCTTCTTGTGCCATAGCAATTGCCATTGCGCTTTCAGTTACTGTATCCATAGCAGCAGATACAATTGGAACGTTTAATGTAATGTTTCTTGAGAATTTTGATTTAATGCTCACTTCGCGAGGAAGCACATTCGAGTAGTTAGGTACTAATAATACATCGTCGTAAGTTAAACCTTCGCCGATAATCTTGGAGTTGTGTGCTATCATGTTGCAATTTCTAGTTGAATTGCGTGCAAATATAGTGAATAAATTGGAAACTTGAATACTAACTTATTCATAAAATTGACTTTACACGAAAAACCTTACGGTTTTAAAACTTCAATAATTAAATTCCAAATTCCAAAACTTAACCTAAATTCTAATACTCCATAGTTTATATGTTGGAATTTAAAAAATTGAAAATTTCTATTCTTTGTCTTGAAAAACAAAATTGATTCCGAGTTGAAAGGCGGCACTGCTGGCTTTGGAAATGTCTTTATATTCTAAAACATTATTGACCAGAGCATAAATATTTACTGGACCAATTGTTCCGGCAAGTCCTAATCCGACGTTTTTATTTGAAAAAGTATCTAAGGTATAGGTTGCTTTAAAATCTAATTTTTTAAAAATATTTCTTCTATAAAAAGCGGTTATCGCAAACAAAGGTGTTCGAGGGGCAGACATTGCAAAAACTTGTACTCCTGCCGCATTTTTATAATATTTATTGACTTTTCCATGACAATTGCATTCGTCATCTGGACGCGCTTCTCCAAATGAATATTCTATAGAAGAGTAAAGTTTTGTTGGGCGCCAAGTGGTATACTTATTATAAAGTGTATCTCTTGGTATTGCTTTGTCAAATTCGTCAAAAACATTTTCAGGATCATCTGTCCCCATAAAATCCGGATTTGCACCATTGTAACGGTAAATTCCTTTATAGGTAAGTGTTTCAATATCTTTGGTCTGCCTCACAAAACCCAAATCTATAACACTTGCGGTAAACTGTAAATTGTCTTTTATATAATAGGTAATTCCGGCATCTATTCCAAAACCTAGACTTCCGTTAAAAAAGGTGTTATTGGCAATATCACGAACTACATTTCCTTCATATTCATCTTTTGTAAAACGGGCAAGACCAGATGTTCTCAATTCTAAATTGGAAGAAATAACCTGACTGTACAAGTTTGGTGTTCCTGGCTCCTCGCCTGTATAGACGTAACCTGAGTTTTTTGTAGAAGTTGCATTTGCACCACTTGAGTAGATTTTAGCGCGACCTCCGTAAACAAATTTGTCATTGAGTTTTTTATGAAAACCAACATGAAAAACAGAAAGCACTTCGGCTTTCATGCTTAAATCGCCTAGATTAAATGATTTTCCGATATAATCTCGATTTCCGTTTAAAGCCAGTAAAGCAAGGTCTTTGGGAACAAACATAAAGAAGTCGAATTCCTGATACAATCCAAAGGAAATATAAGAACGGCTTTCTCTGCCTCCAATTCTAAATCCGCCAGAAAATATTTCCAATTGCTGATTGGTAACTATTTTATCTCTGCTGGAAGATTTATTTACAACATCTCTAACCTTTTGATTAAAATCGACTCCGTCGTCTGAAAACAGATCATAGGCTGAGAAACTGCTAGATCCGACATTAGCTGAAATTCCAGACAAAACGGGAAATCCAAAATAGTATTTATACGAAACATCTGCTCCTGGATTTACAAGCGAAGACTGCGGAATTGACGTGAAATTATACAACAATTCTCTGTTTTGGGCAAAACAGAAAATAGGAAAAAACAAGCAAAGTAGTAGCGCCTTTCTCATTCGATTACTAAATAAGCCGTTGCACTTGATCTTAATTTTAAATTTCCTTCACTCTGGCTATTTAATGGAGGCCCTGAGGCAATTACTACCACAAAACCAATTTTTTGAGTTTGTTTTAAAAGATCCAATCGAGCATTTTCAAAAACTTCTGTTGGATATTTTATAACATTTGGTGTTCCTTTATAAGATGGAACTGTAAAAGATATAGTTTGCAAAACCTCATTTTGATCATTCAGCAAAAGCATATTTAAAACGAAAGCACGATTGATGTTATTTTCGACTTCAAAATCAAACTCTGCTTTTTTAAGACGTTCGGTAAAGAATTTCTCTTTAAAAACATCAAAGTCTCTAACATCTGGATAGACATTAGTTCCTCCATCGTCTATAAGTCTATTGGCCGGAATATTAAAATACGCAAGATTGGCTACAAAAACAGGCTCTATCTTAAAATCGTTTACCTGATCAAAATTCAAATCGCTTGAACAGGAAAATAATAAAAAGGTACAAAATAATAGGCTCGAAATTTTATTTAATGGGCTTGACCTCATGATAATAACTATAGCAATAATAAATGTAACGCATTATGCAAACAATCATTATCTAAGGTAAGAAAATATAACTATTTTTTAATGAAACTTTCCAAACAATTTTGAAGCTTCATTGTATGCGCTTTCAAAACTAAGAAAATTGAGTCCGGTTATTTTTTTATTGGCAGTAAAATAGGAAACGAGTTTTTCTGTTGGCATATTTCCTGTTAATTTATCGGTTGCCATTGGGCAGCCTCCGAAACCTTGAATAGCTCCATCAAAACGAATGCAGCCTGCTTTTGCCGCAGCATCGATTTTTTCGAACCAGCTTTCTGGCGTGGTATGAAGATGGGCTCCAAACTCAATTTCAGGATATTTCGGAATTAAATCTGAAAACAAATATGTAATTACTTCTGGCGTAGAAGTTCCAACAGTATCAGAAAGCGATAAAATTTTTACGCCCATTGCTGCCAGTTTTTCGGTCCATTCTGCTACAATTTCAACATTCCACGGATCTCCATAAGGATTTCCGAAACCCATGGAAAGATAGGTCACAACTTCTTTATTTTTCTTATCGGCAACTTCCAGAATTTCTTCTAAGGTAACCAAAGATTCTGCAATAGTTTTATGCGTATTACGCATTTGAAAGTTCTCTGAAATAGAAAATGGAAAACCTAGATATTGAATCTGCTCATAATTTGCAGCTGTTATAGCGCCTTGTGTATTGGCAATAATAGAAAGCAATTTACTTGTTGTTTGAGACAAATCTAACTGCTCTAGAACCTCAGCAGTATCTTGCATTTGCGGAATAGCTTTTGGAGAAACAAAACTTCCAAAATCGATTGTATCAAAGCCAACTCGTAACAAAGCTTGTATGTAAGTAACTTTATTTTTTGTCGGAATAAAAGCCTTAATGCCTTGCATGGCATCTCTAGGGCATTCGATAATTTTGATTTCTTTACTCAAAGCATATTCTTTTGTAAAGGCTAAGTTAGTTTCTTTTTTAATGAAATAAAAGAGATTTTTATTTGAAGTCTATTATTACAAAATAGAATCATATTTTTAAAAATTACCAAAAAGTGTAATATTTTAAATTATTACCAAAAAACGTAATAATAAAATTTATTACGTATATTTGTAATAGAAAATTTATAATTTTTTTACTTATATTTGAGTTATGACTAGTGTAATTACAGGCGACATAATTGGTTCAAGACAACAGGAATCTCAGCATTGGGTCGAGGATTTAAAGAAGATCTTGGCTCCATTTGGCAAAACTCCAAATCAGTGGGAAGTATATCGAGGTGACGAATTTCAAATTGAAGTTAGTAATCCCGAAGATGCTTTACTGACTGCGATTTTAATAAAAGCGCATTTAAGATCCATAAAATCTGATGCTCGAATGAGTATTGGTTTTGGAAATAAAACGCACAATGCTGCACGTATTTCTGAAAGTAATGGTTCTGCGTTCATCAATTCTGGTGAACTTTTTGAAACTTTGAAAAAACAAAAAGTCACTTTGGCGATGCGAACAGGAGATTTAGATTTCGATGAAAAACTGAATTTAATGTTACAGCTAGCGTTAACTTTTATGGACAGCTGGCTGGTTCAATCGGCAGAATTTGTAGCTCTGGCAATAGAAAATCCAACTTTATCGCAAGAAGAATTAGGACAAAAACTAGGCATAAACCAAGCTGCTGTGAGCCGAAGACAAAAACGCGCTCAGTTTGATTTGGTTATGAATTTAGATCGTTATTTTAGAACACAAATAAAACAACTTACAGCCTCATGATTTTATTTATAAAACTGCTTCTCGCTCATTTATTAGGAGATTTTATCTGGCAGCCTAATTCTTGGGTAGCCGATAAAGAAACTAAAAAACATAAAAGCGTTTACTTATATGTTCATATTTTACTTCATGGAGTTTTAGCTGCTATTTTGGCAGGAGAAATCAGTTTTATTCCTTATGCTGTTTTAATTGCTGTTACGCACGGAATTGTCGATTTGATAAAACTCAATTTCCAAAAAGCAAAAACAAAACGCACATGGTTTGTAGTAGACCAAATTGCACATGTTTTGATTTTAATTGGAGTTGTATTGCTTTATCAAAACAAAACCATCGTCAATTTCTGGTCTGATAATGAATTCTGGATTTTAATAACTGGGATTATATTGGTTACCAAACCTTCTTCCATTTTTATCAAAACCATTATTTCGATTTGGAGTCCTGAAAACCAAATCAGCCAAAAAGACAATTCTCTTGCCAGTGCAGGAAATTACATTGGCATTTTAGAACGTCTTTTGGTCGTTTGTTTTATTCTTACTGCTCACTTTGAAGCAATTGGATTTCTGCTTGCCGCTAAATCTATTTTTAGGTTCGGTGATTTAAAAGAAGCCAAAGACCGAAAATTAACCGAATATGTAATGATCGGAACTTTAATCAGTTTTGGTATTGCCATAATAGCAGGCCTTTTAGTCCAAGCACTACTTTTACAACTGCCCTAAAACCTTTTTGTTAATTGCTTTTATCAAAGCTGGACCTTCGTAAATAAAGCCAGTGTACAACTGCACCAAACTTGCTCCTGCATTTAGTTTTTCAATTGCATCGTCTGCAGAATGAATTCCTCCTACTCCAATAATTGGGAATGCTTTATTGCTTTTTTCAGATAGAAAACGAATCACTTCTGTAGAACGTTTCGTTAATGGTTTTCCAGACAAACCTCCAGTTTCTGTTTGGTTTGCAGATTGTAATCCTTCTCTTGAAATTGTAGTATTTGTAGCAATTACACCTGCAATTTGAGTTGTTTTTACAATATCAATAATATCTAATAATTGCTCATCTGTTAAGTCTGGAGCTATTTTTAAAAGAATTGGTTTTACTTTTTGTGTGCTTGTTTTTTGCTTTTCTACATTTCTATTTTGCAAAGTCTGCAATAAAGCCGTCAAAGGCTCTTTGTCTTGTAAAGCTCTTAGATTTGGTGTGTTTGGTGAACTTACATTCACTACAAAATAATCTACGTGATTAAAAAGCGCATCAAAACAAATGATATAATCCTTAACGGCATCTTCGTTATCGGTTACTTTGTTTTTTCCGATATTTCCACCAATTAAAACACCAGTATTCTTTTTCAAACGTTCTACCGCTTCTAGAACACCACCATTATTAAATCCCATTCGGTTAATAATTGCTTGGTCTTCTTTTAATCTAAACAAACGTTTCTTCGGATTTCCTTCTTGTCCAACTGGCGTTACCGTTCCGATTTCGATAAAACCAAAACCAAAATCGCCAAGTTCTTTGTATAGTTTTGCATCTTTATCAAAACCAGCTGCAAGTCCAACCGGATTTTTAAATTTAATTCCGAAAACTTCTCTTTCTAATCGAGCATCTTTTACCTCATAAATTGATCTTATAATTGCCGAAACGCCAGGTATTTTTGAAATGAATTTTACAAATGAGAAAGTAAAATAATGCACTTTTTCAGGATCAAAACAAAAAAGTATCGGACGAATTATCAATTTATACATAAGAGTTGTGTTGTTGTTATTTTGGCTGCAAATTTAGATATTATAGTTTAAAAAGGTGTCTTTTTACGAAAACAAATAATTTCTATTTTGTTTAATTCTTTAATTTATAAATTACATAGTTCTGCTTTTTCATGTTGCAAGTTATAATTTGAAACCAGTTCAAGCTTATCAACAATCAACTCTCGTTCATTTATTATTTAATTTTGAGATGCTTAACAAAATCTTTTATACAAACCATCACACTTATGTATAAAGAAAAAATCGTAAATCTAAAATTTAAAAACGTCCTTTTAGCTCTGCTATTAGCAATTAGCTATAAAGGGCTTTCGCAACAAGAAAAAGATACTACAAAGCTGATGAATGTTCGGTATGGCAGTAAAGGAATTGAATTGGAAACCCGAGACAAAAAGTTCCTTTTTCAACTACAAAGCCGGTTCCAATTTCGTTTCTCCACTCCTTACGATACAGATCCTTTAACTTATGACGATTACAGTCAAGATGCTAAAACGACTTTTAAAATAAATCGTGCTAGGCTAAAAATTGGCGGCCATGCTTTTGAACCTTGGCTGAAATATTATTGGGAATATGAATTGAGTCAGTCCAACTTACTTGATTTCAGAATTATGATTGAAAAGTGGGATTGGCTGAGTTTTAAAGTTGGACAATGGAAAACAGAATTTACACGCGAACGTTTCATAAGCAGTGGCGAACAGCAAATGGTTGAGCGATCTTTAATTAATCGTCCCTTTACGGTAGACAGACAATTGGGAGTTGAAGTTTACGGGCATTTAAAAGGAGCTGGAATTGCCGATTTTAATTATTGGGCTGCAGCTTTGACAGGAACAGGACGAGGAAGCACCTCTAATGACGATAATCATTTAATGTATTTTGGAAGAGCACAATGGAATTTTTTAGGAAGATTTCTTGATTTTGAAGGCTGTGATTTAGAATTTCACGAAAAACTCACTCCGATTATAGCCTTTTCAGCCATAACCAACCGAAGCCCTTATACCCGTTTCTCTCAAGCGGGAGGAGGGTCTCTAGACGGATTTGAAAATGGTTTACCGGGACAATACAGAGTCAATCAATGGAATTTTGAAACTGCTTTTATGTATCGTGGTTTTTCTTGGCAAAGCGAATTACATACCAAAGAAATTATTGATAAAATAAACAATGATGACACAACCATAATGAAAGGATATTACGTTCAGGCAGGCTATTTTTTTCATAATGTTTTCGAATGGTGGCCAAAACACTTAGAAATGGCTGGTCGTCATGCTGCTTACAGGCCCGATAATTCGATAAGAGAAAATAGACAAGACGAATCTACATTGGCTTTTAACTGGTTTTTTAAAGGACACAAAAACAAACTGACCTCAGAGGTGAGTTATTTTACTTTTCAAGACAAAACACTTTCCTTACAGCAAGGATGGCGATTTAGAATACAATGGGATATCTCATTATAAATCAAACTTTTAATCCATTAATTCAAAACGGACATTTTTTTTTCATAACTTTAAATCACATAAATTACTGAATATGAAAAGTATATCGAAAACAGTAAAAAAACTGGCACTTTTAATGTGTTTGACTGGAGCTTTTTTGTTTATTTCTGTTGACAGTTTAGCACAACGCCATCGTGGTGGCGGTGGCGGATTCAATAGAGGCGGCGGTGCAGTACAAAGTCGTCCGGCAAGACCTGCTACACAGTCTAGGCCAAATGTGACAAGACCTAGCACAACAAGGCCAGCGACAACAACTAGACCAGCAACAACTAGACCTGGGGCAAATAACTCAGGAACTCAAATAACCAGACCTACAAACAATTCCAACAGAAACAATACGGTAAATAGAAACAATACCGTAAACAGAAATAATGTTGGCAACAGAAACACCAACATAAGCGGCAATACGGTTAATAGAAACAGAAATAATGTCAATATTAATGTTAACAATAGCGTTCATGTTCGCAATAATCGAAATACAGTAGTTCGTCCAGGATATAGACCATATACACGCCCACCTTATGTGTATGGCGGTTATAGATACAACTGTTATCATCCGTATTATCCGCGTCCCTATGTGCCTTTTTATTGGGGACCTGTTTGGCATCCGTGGGGATTTTTTGTCGCCACTCTCGCAACTACTGCTATTATTGTCAGTGTTGAAAACAATAAATACCATTACGATCAAGGCGTTTGGTATACTTCGACCAACGGTGGTTACACTGCCGTACCTGCGCCAGTTGGCGGTACTGTAAATAACATTCCAAGCGGAGCAGAAACGGTTAATACCGGAACGGTAAATAATTACTATTATGGCGGAACGTATTATGAAAAAGATGGAGAAAAATATACTGTCGTTGCCCCTACTGCCGGAACAATAGTAGAGAAACTACCAGAAGGCGGAGAAGAAGTGACTATAGGCGATGTAAAATATGTAAAATTTGGAGAAACCTACTATCAACCCGTGCAAGTTGATGGCAAAGACAAATACGAAGTCGTCCAAGTTGAAAAAGATAGTTAATTTTATTAATTCTATAAAATTACTATACTATAAAAGTAATTTTACCTAATTTTATGCCCACTATTGATAACCATTATAAGCTCAAAAATAAATAAACCATGAAAAACAAAACCTTTTGGATTTTTGCGTTACTCACATTATCCATTATTTCAATCGCTTACAGTTATACCAGATTTACAACTAAAGCTGAAACAACAGCAGCAGAATGTCATGATGCGCCAAGTAATGTTGAATCTGAATTTAAACCAACTGTCGAAAATAAATTTAAACCTGCAGAAAAAGCACCAAAAGGTATGGTTTGGATTCCTGGTGGCGAATTTTCTATGGGAACTAATGTTGAAGACGAAAGTCTGTGCAGCATTAAAGGCGTAACGAAAGATGCAGCTCCAATTCATAGAGTGTATCTTGATGGCTATTATATGGATGAAACTGAAGTAACCAATGAAGAATTCGAAAAATTTGTAAAAGCCACAGGATATGTAACTGTTGCCGAACAAAAACCAACAAAAGAGGAATTTCCATCAGCAAGCGAAGAAGATTTAGTGACAGGTTCTGTGGTCTTCACTCCTACACCATCCGCAGTTAATTTGAATAATTTCTTGCAATGGTGGCGTTATGAACCAGGTGCAGATTGGAGACACCCTGAAGGCCCGCAAAGCAACATTATAGGAAAAGAAAAATATCCTGTTGTTCATGTCGTTTATGAAGATGCTCAAGCTTACGCAAAATGGGCCGGAAAAAGACTTCCAACAGAAGCAGAATGGGAATTTGCAGCAAGAGGCGGTAAAACTGGAAATCTATATGCTTGGGGAAATGATTTAAAACCTAAAGGAAAATTTCAAGCTAATATTTACCAAGGACACTTCCCTATTAAAGATGGCGATACAGGAGAAGATGGTTTCAAAGGAATTGCTCCAACAAAACAATACGCTCCAAATGCATATGGTTTGTATGATATTGCTGGAAATGTATGGGAATGGGTACACGATTGGTATAGTGTAGATTATTACAAATCATTAGCAGAAAGCGGAAAAGTAACAAAAAATCCGCAAGGTCCAGACGCTTATTATGATCCAAACGACCCTACTGAAATAAAACGTGTTCATCGTGGCGGTTCATTCTTATGTACAGATCAATATTGCACGCGATACATGGTTGGAACAAGAGGAAAAGGCGAAATCAGATCTGCTGCAAACCACGTAGGTTTTAGATGTGTAAAAAGCAAATAACAAACTCAAAATACCAAAAAGGGATTCAATTTAGAATCCCTTTTTTAATAATTCAGATATCGAAAGCTAAATTTCTTAGCAGAAAAATTTTTCTATATTTGCTAAAAATTCAAAAAAATGCAACATATCATAGATCGCTTTATCAGTTATGTAACGATTGATACGGAATCGGATCCAAATTCACAAACAACACCAAGTACGCAAAAACAATGGAATCTTGCCAATAAATTAGTTGACGAATTAAAAGCAGTTGGCCTTGAAGATGTAACGATTGATGACAAAGCTTATATCATGGCGACGCTGCCAAGTAATGTTGATCATGAAGTACCAACTATTGGTTTTGTTTCTCATTTTGACACTTCGCCAGACTTTAGCGGAGCAAATGTAAAACCTCAGATTGTTGAAAATTACGACGGAAAAGATATCGTATTGAATGCTGAGAAAAACATTATTTTATCTCCAGATTACTTTAAAGATTTATTATTATATAAAGGGCAAACGATCATTACAACTGATGGAACAACTTTATTAGGAGCTGATGATAAAGCCGGAATTACAGAAATCGTTTCAGCAATGGAATATCTTATTCAACATCCAGAAATCAAACACGGAAAAATCAGAATCGGTTTTACTCCCGATGAAGAAATCGGCCGTGGCGCGCATCATTTTGATGTAGAAAAATTTGGAGCACAATGGGCTTACACAATGGACGGAAGTCAGATTGGAGAATTAGAATACGAAAATTTCAACGCTGCTGGAGCTAAAATCACTTTTAAAGGAAAAAGCGTTCACCCAGGTTACGCTAAAGGAAAAATGATCAATTCTATGCTTTTAGCAAATGATTTCATTAACGAACTTCCAAAAGGTGAAACGCCGCAGGAAACTAGAGGTTATGAAGGTTTTTTCCACGTTCATCATATCAAAGGAAACATTGAAGAGACAGTTTTAGAATTGATTATTCGTGATCACAACAGAAAGAAATTCGAAAAAAGAAAAGAATTGATTCATAAATTGGCGAAACAATTCAATAAAAAATTCGCGAAGAAATTTGGCGAAGATATTGTTGTTGCTGAAGTTAAAGATCAATATTATAATATGAAAGAAAAGGTTCTTCCTGTAAAACATATTGTAGATATTGCCGAAAAAGCAATGAGAGAATTAAACATCAAGCCGATCATCAAACCTATTCGAGGCGGAACAGACGGTTCTCAATTGTCTTTTATGGGACTACCTTGTCCGAACATTTTTGCTGGTGGACATAACTTTCACGGAAAATACGAATATGTTCCTGCAGAAAGTATCCAAAAAGCAACTGATGTAATTGTAAAAATTGCCGAGTTGACTGCTATACCAGGAATTTTTGATACAACAGAAAAATCTAAAAGAAAAAGATAAAGTGGAACCGAATTCTGATAAAAAACACGTTTGGGATAAAGTCAATCAATGGGAAGAAGAACTTCTTTTTCTAAAATCGATTATTGATAAAACTGAGCTGGTTGAAACCATAAAATGGGGAGGTCCTATTTATGTTTACAACAAAAAAAATGTTATCGGAATTGGAGGTTTTAAAAATTATTTTGCAATTTGGTTTTTAAATGGCGTATTTCTGAAAGATGAGAAAAAGAGATTAATCAACGCTCAGGAAGACAAAACAAAATCGATGCGCCAATGGCGTTTTACTTCTAAAGATGAAGTAAACGAAAAAGAAGTCTTAGAATACATTCAAGAAGCAATTGAAAACGAAAAGCAAGGAAAAGTTATTAAACCTTCTAAAAAAGAAGCTATTGTATCTGAACTTTTAGAAAATGAAATGACTCAAAATCCAGCTTTAAAAGAAGCTTTTTCGAAGTTTTCTCCATATAAACAATATGAGTTTTTAGAATATATTGAATCGGCTAAACAGGAAAAAACAAAGCTTTCGAGAATTGAAAAAGTGATTCCGATGATTTTGGCGAATGTTGGATTGAATGATAAATATCGATAAATAAATTTCAATTTAGATAATTCCAAATTCCAAACTATACGAGAACCTTTGTCAAAGTTTAAAACTTTGACAAAGGTTTTTCTTTTTTTGTCATCCTGACGAAGGAAGGATCACACTAGAAACTCCACAAAGTATGGAGGACAATCTTTGTCGATTCTCGCGTGTGATCCTTCCTTCGTCAGGATGACATCACTGTAACAAATTATTTATCAATTAGATCGACGAGATAAAAATGGACGCAATCATAATTGCTATCCGTTTCCCGTGGTTGAAACCACGGGCTATGTTTTTCATACAATGAATTAAAATCTTTGAGGAGCTACTTGTGGAGATTTCTCCCTTCGGTCGAAATGACAAAAATGGGTGAAAAAAGTCCCAAACTCCACTATTCCAATTCCGAAGTCTGTGGAGAAAATTCCAAATTCCAAAACTATACGAGAACCTTTGTCAAAGTTTTAAACTTTGACAAAGGTTTTTTTTATAATAGAGAACACATCATCTGGTAAATATAACCCGTGGTTTCAACCACGGGACGCAATCATAATCCATATTGACCTGATTTCAACCACGGGAACGCAATCATAATCACAATCTATATCCCAGTGGTTGAAACCACTGGCTATATTTTTAATACAGTAAATTTAAAATCTTTGTAGAGCTACTTGCGAAGATTTCTCTCTTCGTTCGAAATGACAAAAATGGATAAAAAAAATCTCAAACTCCAAAACTATATTAAACCTTTGTCCAAGCTTAAAACTTTGACAAAGGTCTTTCTTTTTTTGTCATTCTTGGCGAAGCAAGGATCACACTAGAAATTCTGCAAAGTATAGAGGACAATCTTTGTCGATTCTCGCGTGTGATACTTCCTTCGTCAGGATAACAAGATTACCGAGAATAAAATAAAAAAATCCCAAACTCCATATTTGGAATTTGGGATTTTAAATATTGTAATTTTTAAAAAAAAATTAAGCTTTTTTATTCAAAGCAGCGCTCAATTCAAGAGAAATTGCAGAACGCTCTAATTTTAATTTTCCTGACATAGTTTCGATTACAACAGTAGTTTCTGCTAATTCAGCGATTTTACCGTGGAAACCACTTTTTGTTACTATTTTGTCACCTACTTTTAGGCTGCTTTCAAATTCTTTTTCGTTTTTAGCTCTTTTTTGTTGTGGTCTGATCATGAAGAAATAGATTACCACGAACATCAAAAGAAATGGCGCAAATTGAGTTAATTGTCCCATAATTTAAATTTGTTTTTGATTTATATTTAATATTTTTTTTTAGCTCTTCGACTTCGCTCAGAGAGACAAAGCAGTTGGAATTTGGACTCGAGCGATAGTGAATAGGCGAAGCAATTTAAAAAATTGATTATTTTAAATCTTACATCAAGCCTCTTCCCGCTTTTATCATCTTTTTATTGGCAGTAAGCTCTTTAACAAGATTATCTAAAATTCCGTTGATAAAAATACTACTTTTTGGTGTAGAATACTCTTTCGCAATTTCTAAATATTCGTTAAGAGTTACTTTTACTGGAATTGAAGGGAATTTAATAAACTCGCAAATTGCCATTTTCAAGATAATAGTATCAATCTCGGCAATACGATCACTGTCCCAATTTGGTGTTTTATCTTCATATTCTTTTGCAAATGCCGTTTCATTTAAAATTGTTCTTCTAAATAAATCTTTTGCAAAATCTTTATCCTCAACATCTTTATACAATTTAGGCACTCTAAAATCATCTGGATCTTCTGTTTTAATTGCTTTCAATTGTTTCACAATATGAGTATTTACAACAGGAATATCATCAACCCAAGTCAATTTATCGTCTTCTAAGTACTCGTATAATTTTTCATTTGGAACAATAACATTTTCAAACAAATCAATAATAAATTGTCTGTCTTCTTCAAACGTATTTACGTTATTGCTCATATATTTTTGATAGATATCGCTTGCTTTAACATCATTTAAAAGCAAAATAATATAATCATCGTTCAATGACCAGTTATTGATTTTACGATTTTCTAAAGCGATACTAAGAGAATTGCTTTCAGCAAGAAGTTGAAAAATTTTATTCTTTACAAATTTTTCATTCGGATTACGTTCTGCGGCAGTTGCCAGGTGTTTTTTGCTTGACAGATGCAAATAGACAGCTTCTTTTTTGCAAATTTCTATCAATGAAGAAAGCATTATAAGATATAAGTCCTGAATATTATCAATGCTGTAGAAAAGAAATTTCTCTTCTTTTTCCATGTTATCAGAACCGCTTTGGTGCATTGCATAAATGGATTGCATTACTTTAACGCGTATGTGTCTTCTATTTACCACCTTGTAAGAACATTTAAAAATTAGTCTGCAAAAGTATAACTTTTGATACGTATTTTAAAATTAATTCGTAAAAAAGTAGTTGTTTTAGTGGTTAGTTTTCAGAATTTAGCGGTTAGTCTCTATTTATAGTGGTCAGTGAGCAGTTTTTAGTGGGCAGTACCAAACATGCACAAAAAAAATCTCAGTTACAGATTAAACTGTAAACTGAGACTTTAAGACTGAACACTTAAAAAAGTGAACACTGAACACTTAATTACTTCTTAGCGTTCTCGATTCTTCTTTGATCGATACGATTTTGAGCAATAGTAAGAGCCGCTTTATGCGTTGTGATTCCGTTTTTAGCAGCGAAATCAATAATTTCTAAAGTTGTATTGTAGATATTCTCTGTTTTAGTCATGATTTCAGCTTTACCGTAGTTAGCTAATTCAGCATAAACATTGATAATTCCACCCGCATTGATTAAGAAATCTGGAGCATATAAAATTCCTCTTTCTTGTAATCTTGCCCCGTGAACATTCTCATCAGCTAATTGGTTGTTGGCTGCACCAGCAATCACTTTTGCTTTAATTTTATCTACTGTATTATCATTAATTGTCGCTCCCATCGCACATGGCGCATAGATATCAACATCTGCAGTATATAAATCTTCACCAGTATAAATTGTTGCATTGTATTTTGAAGCAACTTGGAATAATTTTTCTTCGTTGATATCAGAAATAGTTACCTGCGCTCCTTCTTTAGTTAAATACTCAACCAAAGTTTCACCAACGTGTCCAATTCCTTGTACCAAAACTTTTTTACCCTCTAAAACATCACTTCCAAACTGACTTTTAGCAGCAGCTTTCATACCCAAATAAACACCGTAAGCTGTAATTGGAGAAGGATTTCCAGAACCACCTCTTTCTTCAGAAATACCAGTAACGTAAGGCGTTACATCTCTTACAGTATCCATGTCTTTAGTTTCCATTCCGACATCTTCTGCTGTAATATATCTTCCGCTTAATGAGTGAACAAACTCTCCAAACTTACGCATTAACTCAGGAGTTTTTTGCGTTTTAGCATCACCAATAATAACTGCTTTACCACCACCAATATTCAGTCCAGTAATAGCCGATTTAAACGTCATACCTCTCGAAAGGCGTAAAACGTCATTTAAAGCTTCCCATTCTGTGTTGTAATTCCACATTCTGGTTCCTCCCAAAGCTGGTCCCATAACCGAATTATGAATACCAATAATTGCTTTTAAACCTGTATCTTTGTCATTGCAAAATACAATTTGTTCGTGATCGTCAAAAGACAACTGTCCAAAAACAGGATCCATTTTTTGAAGTTCCTTTCCAGTTGCGAAAGTTGCATCCATAGCGCTAGTATAAATTAGTTAAAATTATGAATTCGTCAAAAAGACTTCTCAAACATAATTAAAAAATACACATGTGCTAATTTTTTATCTTTAAAATAACAATATTACAATATAATTGTTTTGATTAAATCGCAAATTATTATAATTTTCTTTAATAATAATTCTTAAAAACAAATCAATTCAATATTAGATTTCTTAAAAAAATGAAAGAATTAAGCTATTTAAATAAATATTTCATTAAATATAAATACAGTTTCTCTGCAGGTATTTTAATAACCATAATCGCACAAATATTTTCTTTATTTACACCAAAACTTATCAGTAAGTCTTTAAATGCTATTGAAAATTTTGATAAACTTTCTGTTGCAGAGCAAAACTCCGAAGCTGTAATCGCTAGTTTTCGTCAGGATCTCATTCATAATGTGCTACTTATCATTGGAACTACGATTGTCGCAGGTTTTCTGACGTTTCTAATGCGCCAGACTTTGATCGTAATGTCACGTCATATTGAATTTGATTTAAAAAATGAAGTTTTCAGACAATACGAGAATCTTTCTCAGAATTTCTACAAACAAAATAGAACGGGAGATTTAATGAACCGTATTAGCGAAGACGTTTCCAAAGTTCGTATGTATGTTGGGCCCGCAGTAATGTATACTATTAATACATTTATTCGTTTTGCGATCGTTATAATATATATGTATAATGTATCGCCACTTCTTACTTTATATACTATATTGCCTTTGCCAATTCTTTCATATTGCATTTTCAAGTTAAGCTCTGAAATCAATAAAAGAAGTACCACTTTCCAACAATACCTTTCTAAAGTTTCCAGTTTTACTCAGGAAATTTTTTCAGGAATTCGCGTAATAAAAGCCTATTCGTTAGAAAATCAGCATCAAAACAATATGGTTGATTTGGCTGAAGAAAGCAAACGTAAAAGTTTAAGTCTTGCAAGAGTTCAATCTCTATTTGGACCTTTAATGATTGCGCTTATCGGAATCAGTAATTTGGTTGTAATCTATTTTGGAGGTGTAATGTATATTAATGGAAGCATTTCTAATATTGGGACAATTGCAGAATTTATCTTATATGTAAATATGCTGACTTGGCCAGTTGCTTCTTTAGGATGGGTTTCTTCTATGGTTCAAGAAGCAGAAGCATCTCAAAAACGCTTGAATGAATTCTTAAAAATTGAACCAGAAATCAAAAACAACAACGAAAACTCATCTGCTATCCAAGGAAATATCTCTTTCGAAAATGTTTCTTTTACTTACCAGGACACTAATATTGAAGCTTTAAAAAATGTTTCTTTTACAGTAAAAAAAGGAGAAACATTAGCGATATTAGGAAAAACAGGTTCTGGAAAATCGACTATTCTTTCTTTGATTTCGAGACTATATGATGTAACCGAAGGTGAAGTTAAAATTGATGAAAACGAAATCAGTACTTTAAACTTAAATGATCTTCGCAACAACATCGGAATCGTGCCTCAAGATGCTTTCTTATTTTCGGATACGATTAAAAACAACATCAAATTCGGAAATCAAAATGCTACTGATGATGAAGTAATCGAAGCTGCTAAAAACGCGGTGGTTCACGACAATATTATCGCCTTTAATAAACAGTACGACACCGTTTTAGGAGAAAGAGGAATCACGCTTTCGGGTGGGCAAAAACAGCGTGTTTCTATTGCTAGAGCCATTATTAAAAACCCTGCAATCTTACTTTTTGACGATTGTTTGTCTGCTGTCGATACCGAAACCGAAGAAATGATTTTGAACAATTTATTTGAAATTTCTAAAGATAAAACCACTATAATTGTGAGTCATCGTGTATCATCTGCAAAGAATGCAGACAAAATTATCATATTAGAAAATGGTAGGATAATTCAACAAGGCTCTCATAATCAATTAATAAATCAAGAAGGATATTATTCGGCGTTATATTTAAAACAACTTTCGGAAAAAGAATTACTTTAATTGTTGCGTAATAGATAAATTTTTATGATTTTTGAGTACTATTAATTCCAAAAATGATAGAACGTATTATGAGAGAAAATGACATGTTAGAAAAAGAAGAGATTTTTTCTAAAGTATTACGAGCAGGAAGAAGAACTTATTTCTTTGATGTGAGAGCTACCAAAGCTGATGATTATTACATTACTATTACCGAAAGCAAAAAATTTACTGAGGAAGATGGTTCTTTTCACTTCAAAAAACACAAAATTTACTTATACAAAGAAGATTTTAGTGCTTTTGCCGAAATATTAGAGGAAATGACTTCTTATGTTTTAAACCACAAAGGCGAAGAAGTAATTTCTGAAAGACACCAAAAAGACTTTAAAAAAGAATACAGTTCTGAAAAAACTGAAAGTCAAAGATCTAGTTTTACAGATATCGATTTTGACGATATTTAATCAAAATCATCTACATAAAGTAGAAGTCCAATTTGTTCTGCATTTTGGACTTTTTTTATATATTTAGTTTTCGTATAAAGTTAAAAGTTATTAGGTTAAGAGTTAAACGTCATAACTTACACCTTATAACTTATAACATTCAACTTCCATAAAAATGAAAAAATTAATTCTTCTTTTAAGTTTCATCTTCTTCGGAATTTCTCTTTCTGCACAGAATATAGAATATGAAACGAAAAACAACATTCAATATTATAATGCATCGGTAAATAAATCAGACAAATATATCAACGAAAGATGTGTGCTAGATATTTACTATCCAAAAAATAAAACCGGATTTGCTACAATCGTTTGGTTTCACGGCGGCGGATTAACTGGCGGAAACAAAGAAATTCCTGAAGCTTTAAAAAATAAAGGTTTTGCTATTATTGGAGTTAATTATAGGCTTTCGCCAAAAGCAAAAGCTGCAAAAGCCATTGAAGATGCAGCTGCAACAGTTGCATGGACTTTTAACAATATTGCTAATTATGGAGGCGACAAAACAAAGATTTTTGTCTCTGGACATTCTGCTGGAGCTTATCTCGGTTTGATGATTGGGTTAGATAAAAAATGGCTTGAAAAGGAAAAAATTGATGCCAATCAAATCGCCGGTCTTATTCCGTTTAGCAGTCAATGTATTACTCATTTCGAAATAAGAAGAGAAAAAGGAATTCCAGAAAAACAACCAACAATTGATGAATTTGCTCCTTTATATCATGTTCGTGCAGATGCGCCGCCAATATTATTAATTACTGGAGATCGTGAATTAGAAATGCTTGGCCGCTATGAAGAAAACGCCTACTTGGCAAGAATGATGAAATTGGTCGGACATACACAAACTAAACTTTACGAATTAGACGGTTACAACCACGGCATGACAGAACCTGCTTTTCCTCTTTTGGTAAATGAAGTAAACCGAATTTTGAAAGAAACTAAAAAATAATCACTAAATAAAATTCCACGGCAATGGAGACACAACTATTAATTATACCAGGACTTGGAGATTCTGGAGAGAAACACTGGCAAACCTTTTGGCATCAAAAATTCGAAAACTCGATTCGTGTTGTACAAGATAATTGGGACGAGCCCATTCTAGAAGAATGGCTTGACCGATTAAACGAGAATATCTCTAAACTTAATAAACCAACTATTTTAGTGGCGCATAGTTTAGCCATATCATTGGTTTTGCATTGGGCAGAAAAATACAATAACCCGAATGTTATCGGTGCTTTTTTAGTCGCTCCTGCAGATGTCGATTCGCCAGAACACACGCCAGAATGCACCAGAAATTTTTCGCCGATTCCGCTTTATAAATTGCCTTTTCCTTCGGTAGTCGTGGCAAGCGAAAATGACCCTTATGCTTCTTTTGAAAGAAAAAAATATTTCGCTGAAAAATGGGGAAGTGATTTTGTAAATGTTGGCCAACAAGGTCACATTAATTCTGATTCTGATTTAAAATATTGGGAAGAAGGACAGGTTATTTTGCAGAAGTTGATTGAAAGGATTGAATAGTGGTCAGTATTTTAGTGGTCAGTGTTCAGTTTTTTTTTAGTATTCAGTATTCATTTTTAAAGAAAGCTCAACACTGATTTCTTTTCGCTCTTTTAAAACTGATCACTAAGAAACTGAACACTGATAACTTTCACTCTTTAAAACTGATCACTAATAAACTGACCACTGAACACTTACCCAATACGTAATCCATTAGGAATCTTAAAATCGGGAGCCAATAAAATTACGTCTCCCTCCTCGCCTACGGCACCAAGAACAAGACATTCACTCATGAACTTTCCGATTTGTTTTTTGGGGAAATTGACAACCGCCACAATCTGACGATTTACTAAATCTTCCTTTTGGTATCGTTTGGTAATTTGCGCAGATGATTTCCTAATTCCGATTTTCGAGCCAAAATCGATCGTTAATTGGTAGGCAGGTTTTCTTGCTTCAGGAAAATCATTGACTTCAATAATAGTTCCTACGCGCATATCTGTGCGCTCAAATTCATTCCAGGTTAAATCCATTTCTAAATTGTATTATTTACAAACCTATAAATTTTGTAATTAATGCGCCTAATTCTATAACCTATTTCTTTTACTTACGAGCTAATTTTACTTGAAGAAAAACGAAAACACTCACGTAAAAAGATATAACATGGAACATACTGAACCAAATGCATGCATGTCAATTAAGGATTTTGAATCTAATTTAAAACAGGTTCATACCGATAAATATATAGAAACTGCTCAAAATGTGAGGCTTTATGTAAAGGATTACGGTCAGGGAAAACCTGTTATCTTAATTCACGGCTGGCCGCTTTCTAATGAAATGTGGGAATATCAGATTGATCATTTAGTACAAAATAATTATCGTGTAATTGCCTACGACCGACGCGGATTTGGAAAATCTTCTCAACCGTGGGATGGCTACGATTATGATACTTTGACAGATGATCTAAAGGAAATTATTGAGCAACTAGAATTAGAAAATGTAACTCTAGTTGGTTTCTCAATGGGCGGTGGTGAAGTAGTTCGTTATTTCAGCCGTCATGGCGGAAAAGGAGTTACAAAAGCCGCTTTGATTTCGTCAATCATTCCTTTTCTGTTAAAAACGCATGATAATCCAGACGGACATCCAAAAGAAAAAAGCGAAAATACAGCAGCAGCAATAAAAGAAGATAGAATTGCTTTTATTGATAATTTCGGAAAAACATTTTTCGGTGTCAATATTATCAACAAACCTTTAAGCACGCCTTTATTAGAATATTACAGAGCTTTATGTTCAGCGGCTTCTCCACGAGCTACTTTAAAATGCGCTGAATCTTTTTCATTCACAGATTTTAGAGATGAAGTAGATTTCATAAAAGTTCCAACTTTAATCATTCACGGAGACGATGATAAAATTGTGCCGATTGACCTAACATCCAGAAAAGCAGCAAAATCTATAGCAAACAATACTTATATCGAATATGAAGGTGCACCTCACGGACTTTTTTATACCGATAGAGAAAAGCTAAATGAAGATTTACTGGCTTTTTTGAATTCATAAAAACTTAAAAAAGTATCCAAAGAAGCAAGCTGGATCAGCTAACTGCTTTCTTTGGGTATTTTTTATTATTATGCTCTTTTATTTACAGATTTTTAAAGCTACTTTTGAAAATCAAATTTCGAATAAAATGGCACGAACTGAATCAACAATGCTTCCTTTAGGAACAGTTGCACCTGATTTTTATCTAAAAGATACCAACTCGAACAATACTTTTTCTTTTGAAGATTTAAAAGGTTCGAAAGGTACTTTGGTAATGTTCATTTGTAATCATTGTCCATTTGTGCATCATGTAATAACCGAAATTGTAATGATTGCGAATGATTATCGCGTTCAAGGACTTGGAGTAATTGCCATTTCTAGTAATGATGTTGTCAAGTATCCTGAAGACAGTCCAGAATTAATGACGGACTTTGCCATGGAAAACAAAATTGATTTTCCTTATTTGTACGATGAAAGTCAGGAAACAGCAAAAGCTTATCAAGCGGCTTGCACCCCAGATTTCTATTTATTTGATAATCAAGACAAATTATTCTATCGCGGGCAACTTGACGATTCAAGACCTGGCAACGGAATTCCTCTTAGCGGAAGTGACCTTAGAGGGGCAATTGACGCCTTAATTTACAACAGAAGTTTAAAAGAACCACAGAAACCTAGTTTGGGCTGTGGCATTAAATGGAAGTAAAACCTCACTAAATTCAAAAAGATTAACTATCTTTGCAAATCAATTTAATCTCCTTATGGGAAATAAAACACCATTTACAGCTTCTATAAAGTCGTTTTGCTTAGCAAAACCGCTACCTGCTGTAATTATTTCACATAATAAGGCCTTTATTTTTTAGGCCTCCGTCTACTTCACTTTTCTTCTTTTTGACGGAGGATTTACATCAGCTTAAACATTTTATTATTTGACAAAAATCAATTTTTGATCAGATATTTTTTTGTTTTTCAGATTAAACATTTCGATTCTGTCTTTTAAAGTCAGAGAAATTTTTACTTGTAGATTATTCTAAGAAGAAAACATTATTTAAAATTTTATAACAATAAATTCAATATAGATATGAAACCAACACCCACTTTCTGTAAATCAGATTATCAATTTTTAAGAGAATTGATTTTAAAAAGTAAAAACTCGACAAATACTAAAGAAGCCAATCAGCTTTCGCAAGAATTAGATCGCGCTGTAATTAGTAAAGAAAGCGAATTGGATAGTTCGGTAATCCGAATCAATTCATTTGTAACGATAGAAGATGTAAAAGCCAAGAAACAAATGAAAATTCAAATCGTTTTACCTTCAGCAGCAGACGTAAAACAATCTAAAATATCAATTCTAGCGCCTTTAAGTGTTGCTATTATTGGGTTTAAAGAAAATGACGAGGTTGATTGGGAATTACCAGCTGGCATCAAAACTTTAAAAGTAATAGCTGTAGATAACTCTGCAGTACATCATTCTTAAATTTAAAAACACCTCATTTTGTGACGGTGTTTTTTTTATATCTATTTGAAAACAAAAAACCGATTCAATAATGAATCGGTTTTTTGTTTTTATATAACAAGTGCTACAATTGAGAATCTATAAAATTGGTTATCGATGCCATCTTTATATCATCAAGTTTAGCCTTTTTCTGCATTCTTACCAAAATTGGTTTCCACTCTTCTTTACTAAATTGTTTTGGCTCATACCATTTATGGCATTTCGCACAATTATTATCATACAATTGTTTTCCTTCCGCTAACGCTGGATCACCAAATATAAGATCCTTAGCAGATACGTCTTTTGATGGCGGAGGTGGCGGTGGCGGAGGTGTCTCTCCTTTGGATTGTTTGGCACCGCAGGCAGCAAGAATCAAGACTGCTCCCACTAGAATTATAGTTTTTTTCATTCCTTATGTTTTTAGTAAATATAAAAAAATCCCATAAGCTACAGCCTATGGGATATTTATTTAAAACAATACTAAATTGCTTTTAAAGTCTTATTTTACGTCCATTAATTCAACGTCGAAAATCAAAGTTGCGTTTGGTGGAATAACTCCTCCAGCACCAGCTGGTCCGTATCCTAAATCAGATGGAATAACAAAACGAGCTTTGTCTCCAACTTGCAATAAAGCAATACCTTCGTCCCATCCTTCAATAACTTGTCCAATTCCTAATTTGAATTCGATTGGTTTTTTACGTGGGTAAGAAGAATCAAATACTTTTCCGTTTTCTAGAGAACCTTCGTAGTGAACAGAAACTGTTTTTCCTGCTTCAGCTCTTTTTCCTTCTCCTTTTTGAATCATTTTATAACGTAAACCGCTTTCTGTTCTATCAAAACCAGCAGCTAATTGTTCCATTTTTGCTTCAGATTCTGCTTTTAAAGCTGCTTCTCTTTTTAGACGAGCACCTTTTAAACCAATGAAAGCTTCAATTGCATTCCATTTTTGAGCTTCTTCTCCAACTCTGATAATCTCAACTGACTCTAAATTGTCTCCTTGAGCAACAGCATCAACAACATCTTGTCCTTCAACAACGTTTCCAAAAACAGTATGTTTATTATCTAACCAAGGAGTTGCAACGTGCGTAATGAAAAATTGAGAACCATTACTTCCTGGTCCTGAATTAGCCATAGATAAAACTCCTGGACGATCGTGTTTTAAACTTGGGTGAAATTCATCATCAAATTTATAACCTGGATCTCCAGTTCCAGTTCCTTTTGGACAACCACCTTGAATCATGAAATCTGCAATTACTCTATGAAAAGTTAATCCGTCATAGAATTTTTGTCCTTGAGGCTTCACTTTATTTTCCATATTTCCTTCTGCAAGAGCAACAAAGTTACCTACAGTTCCCGGTGTCAAATCGTGTGTCAATTTTACTAAAATTGAACCTTTGCTAGTATTAAATTTAGCGTATATTCCGTTTTCCATGTTGTTATTTTTAATTTGAACGCAAATTTACAAATTAATTTTTTAATCAATTTGCGCTTTTGCCTTTTTAGATTTTGATTTATAAGTAAGTCCATAGACTATTAATGACAAAGTAGATAAAATCATACATCCAATAGCTACAGCGTGCCATCCGCCCCATTTCCACAACATTAAACCATAAGCAGATCCTGCAGCAGTACCTAGAAAAGTAAGCGACATAAACACCGTATTCAATCTGTTTCTTGCTTCTGGCAATAACGAATAAACTCGTGTTTGGTTTGAAATGTGAACGCCTTGAATTCCGATATCAATAAACACAATTCCGATTGCAATACCGATTACACTTTCAATAGCAAAATAGAAAACTATAAAGCTTATTAAAACTAATAAACAGCCATAACCTACTGCAATTCTAGAGTTTCCTTTATCTCCTAATTTCCCAACCAAAGGCGCAGCCAAAGCTCCAGAAGCTCCAACAATTCCGAACAGACCAATTGTAGCACTGTTGAAATTAAAAGGTTCGCCAGAAAGCAACAAAACCATTGTAGTCCAGAATGCTCCAAATTGAGCAAAACTAAAAACATTAATTGCCGTTGCTTCGCGCAAAACGGGCTGTGTTTTGATTAGCGTAAACAAAGATTGGATTAATTGGCCATAAGTTCCTTGAAACTGTGGCTTATTCTGCGGAAATTTACTTTGAATGACAAAAAAGATCAAAAGACAAATTCCGGCCGCGATATAAAACATTGATCTCCAACCTAAAACTTGGCCGATAAATCCGCTTAACGTTCGCGAAAGCAAAATCCCAACTAAAAGTCCGCTCATAATAGTTCCAACCACTTTCCCTCGTTCTTCGGGCGCGCTTAAAGAAGCTGCAAGAGGAAGAATAAGCTGTGGTACAATCGACGTGATTCCAATTAGCAATGAAGCAATTTGCAAAACAAGAAAACTTTTGGCTGTTGCTGCAATTAATAAAGCAATTACAGTAGCAAAAGTGGTCATTAAAATTTGCCTTTTTCGTTCTATTTTATCGCCAAGCGGAACCATAAAAAACAGTCCGATCGCATAACCTGCTTGAGTTAGATAGGTTATCGTTCCGGCGCTGGCTTCAGGAATTTTAAATTCGTTGGCAATTAAAACAATCAAAGGCTGGCAGTAATAAAGATTTGCAACTATAAGACCAGTGCAAACTGCCATAAAAAGTACATTTGTTTTAGATAAATTCATGCTGCAAAAATACCGATCTAATCTTAATTGAATCTTTAAAAAAGTTATAAAATTTTTAAATTTAAGATTAGATCAGGATTTTAAAGCTAAAAATTAACTGATTTTAAACCTGTTATGATTTTAAAAAATCTTCTCTCGCAGGGCCAAAAACATCCGTTAGCATTCCTGTTTCCAAACAAACAACTCCATGAATTGCATGAGGCGGAATGTAAAAACTATCGCCTTCCTTTAACGTTTCGGTCACACCGTTTATCGTAACATCGAATTTTCCGCTTGCTACATAAGTAACCTGTGTATGATAATGTTCGTGCAAAACACCAATTCCACCTTTCTCAAAATGGACATTTACCAGCATCACTCTTTCGTCAAAAGCTAAAATCTTGCGTTTTATTCCTTCTCCGACTACTTCCCACTCTATTTCGTCACCTTTTATAAATTCTTTGCTTGTTCCTAAACTCATAATCTTTTTATTTTTATTGAATGCTTTTAAGGTCTTTTTCCATCAATTCTAAACCTTCATTTAATTTATTTCCCTTGAAGTACTTTTCTAACTCAAGTAACCTTTTTTTATTATCGTATTTTAATCCCGAATTTAGTTTTCTTTGACAAAGAGAACACAATCTAAGGGAATGTCTATCTGTTTCTACCATGCTATTTGTTCCGTTCATAACACAATTCGCTTCAATGCAATGATGCAAACCGAACATATGCCCTATTTCGTGCGAACAAATCTTCAATAATCGATCTAAACTCAAATTAAAGTCTGCTTCTTTTTGCATTCTGTACATAGAACTTACCGCAATTTTATCTCTATAAGATGCTAATCCAAAAACGTAATTCCATTCTGGCTTTGGGTACAAATCTTTTTCTGTTATCGCCATTAAAGCAACTCCTTTATCGGGCTTTTCTTTTTTTAACACATCGGTTAAAATATAACCTGCTAAAAATTGCTCCTGCCCAACATCTCCAATTCTTCTAGCATTATTCGGAATAATATCATTTGAAACCTCTTTTAAAACTTTGGTTTCTAGCTGAAAAAATATTTGCAAATATTGACGTACCAATTCAATTTGTTTGACTTGCAACGAATTAAATGTTCCTATAGGCTGCAGATAAATAATATTTTCTTCTTTGGATGGAACAACATGTTTTGTTTTAATAAACTGCTCATAAGTCTGCCCTTTTTCGTTACGAGAATACAGCCAATCGCCAAAAACTGGCTCAGCAAGCTTAACATCATTAACTTTAATATCTACAAAATAAGGCTCAGGCGGTAATATTTGCTGTAAAGTTGGTTGTGACAACGTACTTGCTTTTTCCTTTTTATCAGATTGACATGAACAAAGAATCACAAAAATCAATAAAAGAAGTTTCTTCATAAATCAATTTACTAGATTAAATTTTTCGAAATAAAATCACAACTCGTCTTAATCGATTCAAAAGAATTTGAAGCAAAATTATTCTCCTGTTCTACAAAAAAATGAACCATTCCCGATTGTTTTGCTTCTTTAAAAATAGGTTTAAAATCGATCGTTCCAGAACCAACTTCGGTATTCAGTTCATTATTTATTTTGTCTTTATCTTTTACATGCCACATTTTAAAGCGGCCGGGATTTTCTTTGAATAATTTTAAAGGATCATTTCCAGAATGAATTACCCAATACAAATCCAATTCAAAAAAGACTAAATCTTTATCGGTTTCCTTTAATAAAATTTCATAACCCGTTACGCCATCGTACTTTTGAAATTCAAAATCATGATTATGATAGGCCAGTTTCAAACCTGCATTTTTACACATTTTTGCAGCTTCATTTACACGAGCGGCTATCTTTTTATAATCTTCAATATTTCTTCTGAAAGGTTCATCAACCCATGGAACAGTTAGAAATTCGCTTTTTAGAATTTTAGCAGCTTCAATTGACGCAATTAGTTCCTCGGTGTTTCCATCGTACAAAAAGCTTCCTAAATTGTAATGTCCGCTAACGGCTTTCAATCCATTATCATCTAAAATCTTTTTAAGTTCTTTTGGCGTTAATCCCCAAAACTGATCTTTTATCGAAAAACCGTATGTTTCGACATTGGTAAAACCTGCTTGGGCAACTTTTTCTAAAGTTCCTTTTACATCTTTCGGAAGTTCTTCACGAAGCGTATACAGTTGTAAGCCTATTTCTTTTTTATTCATAGAAAATGCAAATGATGGTGAAGCCAAAACAGCTGTTGTAGCAAGACCTGTGGTTACGATAAAATTTCTTCTGCTAATCATTTTATGATATAAATTTCAGAAAGTAAATATATTATAAAAATTGATTCTTAAAGTTTTCTGCAAAATTTTGAAGTGCTTCTGCAGTTTGTTCTGATATGATTTCGCCTTCAGCACTAACTTTTCCGCGAACTCCCTGAATTAAAAGCTGTGTCGCATCATCAAATTTTGCTTCAAGCGTTTTCATTATCAGCAAAAGCTGTTCGTGTCCCATTTCTCCAGAAGCTGAAGCTGTAATTAGTCCTGTTATTTTGTTTGAAAAGACAGTTGTTGAAACACACCATTCTAAAGCATTTTTTAAACTTCCCGGAAGGCTAAACACGTATTCGGGCGTGCAAATAATAACGCCATCAGCATCTCTTATTTTATTTCTAAATGAAGTGATTTCTTGCGGAGGATTATCTGTATCTAAATCGGGATTAAAATGAGGAAGGCTTTCTAAATCTTCGAAAATTTTTATTTCAAAATTAGGTTTTAAGTAATTTGAAATGTATTTCAGAATTTTGAAATTACTGGAATTACTTCTCGTACTTCCAGATATGGGAAGGATTTTTATTTTGAGTGAAGTCATTAAATAAACAATTCGTATTTCTAAATGAATCTAAAAATACGAATTGTTCAAAAATATTTCGGATAAACTTATTTAGATGTCAATAAATTTAATCCTTCCATTTTTGCAGAATCAATTGCTTGAGGCGGATAATTCTGTTTCTCTTGTCGTGTTGATGTAACTTTACCTTCTTTACTTATGTATACATAATTGTAACGCCAGTAGTTTGATCCCGCCAATGATGTTGTTCCATCTTGAGTAAAAACTTGATCTGCGTAAACAAGAATTTCACCATTTTGATTATTATCTAAAGTTCTTACTGGATTCCCTAATGTTTTTAGCACTTTCGATTTAGCTTCTCCCACAACGACCGTAGCTGAGCTCGTACTTGCACAAGAGAACACAAAGAGTGCAAGCAGTGGGAACATTAATATTGTTTTTTTCATAATAAGTATTTGAATTTACGTTTGGATTTGGCCGCTATACCATTGATAATTAAGAATGTAATGATAAATAAAGTTACAACATTAACTTTTACACAATTTAATAAGTATGTTATATAATTATTACCAAAAGACTCCATGCAATATTTGTATCTTTGCCGGCAAGAAATTATCGATTAAAGATGCGAATTGACATTATTACACTTTTACCCGAATTATTAAGAAGTCCGTTTGAGGCTTCAATTATGAAACGCGCCATTGATAAAGGTTTGGTCGAAGTGCATTTTCACAATCTTCGTGATTACAGCACAAATAGACAGAAAAGTGTAGATGATTATCCTTTTGGCGGCGGAGCGGGTATGGTAATGACAATTCAGCCCATTGATGATTGCATTACGCATTTGAAAAGTCAGCGAGAATATGACGAAGTAATTTATATGTCTCCTGACGGCGAGACTTTAGACCAAAAAATGGCAAATAAGATGTCAATGTATGAAAACATTATCATTTTATGCGGACATTATAAAGGTGTTGATCAAAGAGTTAGAGATCATTTTATTACAAAAGAAATCTCAATTGGCGATTATGTTTTGTCAGGAGGAGAATTGGGCGCGATAGTTTTATCTGATGCTTTAATTCGATTAATTCCTGGTGTTTTAAGTGACGAAACCTCAGCCTTGACAGATAGTTTTCAGGACAATTTGCTTTCAGGACCAATATATACAAGACCTGCAGATTATAAAGGATGGAAAGTTCCAGAAGTTTTAACCAGCGGACACGCAGCCAAAATCGATAAATGGCGAGAAGACATGGCGTATGAACATACTAAAAATAGACGACCAGATTTATTGGAAGATAAATAGTAAGCAGTGTTCAGTGTTCAGTTTTTAGTGTTCAGTTTTTAGTGACTGAGACCAAAAACTGTGACTGAGACTTAAATCTATCCGTTATAATTCATAGACGTAATTTGATTGCCAGATAGTTCTATGTCCAGCAAATGATCTCGGTAAAAATCATCTCCAGCAGTAACAGATGTGAAAGTACCGTCATCATTAATAATTATTAAAACTCGATATAATTCTAAAGTATCATACCAATCAAGATCTGCCCTAATTTGCGAATCATATTGTTCTTTGTTATAAAAATCAATTAATTCGTTTTTACAATTTGAAAGCCAATTAATGTGCTCAACTATTTTATCAAAATACGCTTCAATATGATTATTTGGTAAGTAAATTGAAAATTTATCTTTTTCAAGAACCTTATTAAATACAACAATATTTTTGTTTTTAATTTTAAATTTCTTTTCGTCTTTTTTTGACTGTGAAAAATCATTCAGAACTAATTGCACTTTTTCTTTTTTCCCTCTAAGTTTCCTAAGATCCTTTATAATAAAATTGTTTTCATGCGATTTCGCTTTCTGCTCCAAAACATACAGTTTAGAAGTATCCTTTGTATTTTTTGAATCTGCAACTTCTTTAAAAGTTTCAAAAGCTGATCTATGAAAACCCAAAAGAATATAAACATTTGAAAGAACTAAACTTTCCTGTTTGTTTTTCTCAATGCTTTCTAATTCATACAAAAGGTCATACATTTTCTCAACACTTTCTTTTGAACCATTCGATTTTCTAAACTCATTAGAAAACTCGATATATTCTTTCATATAATTTTTATCCATCGTATTTTAATCAAAACCTATGCAAATGTAAGATTTCACCTTAAATAACATAACAAAAATACAATTCTCCTGTTCAAACATTCATAACAACAAAAAACCATAAATTAGAACCATAAAACACATTTTATCAAACAGTTAAAATAATTTACAATTTATAATTCATAATTTATAATTATTTTCTACATTTGCACCCGAATTTGACCAACCTCTGGCGAGATCCGTGAATGTTGCTCTAATATAAAAACCATAATTTAAATTATCATGGCAGATTTATTAAAATTCGTTCAAGACGAATTCGTTGCTAAAAAAGATTTCCCAGATTTCGGAGCTGGAGACACAATTACTGTTTTCTACGAAATTAAAGAGGGTGAAAAAACAAGAACTCAGTTTTTTAAAGGAGTTGTAATTCAAAGAAGAGGTTCTGGTAACACAGAAACTTTTACTATCCGTAAAATGTCTGGATCTGTTGGTGTTGAGCGTATCTTCCCAGTAAACTTACCAGCTTTACAAAAAATCGAAGTTAACAAGAAAGGTGCTGTACGTAGAGCTAGAATTTTCTACTTCAGACAACTTACTGGTAAAAAAGCTAAGATTAAAGATAAAAGAAGATAATCATTTATCAAAATGTTATAAAAAACTCGTTTCATATTCTTTGAAACGAGTTTTTTTTATGTTCTATTTCTACCACTAACAAAACCGTAATTTTTTAATACCAAAATCATCGATTTAGCAATTTAACGAGCTCGAAATAACAATCTGTTAATTTCGTCTTTTCTCATCAAAACTCAACCGTTTTCGTTGTGATTTTATTATATTTGCTCCGCTCATTTTGAGCCGAATATATCTTTTACATCGTTAACTCCTGACGATACGATTATAAAAAAAAAAGAAAATGAATAAATCAAAAATTTTTTACACCTTAACTGATGAGGCGCCGTTATTGGCAACTTACTCTTTGTTACCAATTGTTCAAGCTTTTACAGCAACAGCTGGAATTGAAATCGAAACCAGAGATATTTCGCTGGCAGGAAGAATTTTATCAAATTTCCCAGATTCTTTGACAGATGCTCAAAAAACTGGAGATGCATTGGCAGAATTAGGCCAATTAGCAACTCAGCCAGAAGCAAACATTATCAAATTACCAAACATTTCAGCATCTGTACCGCAATTAAAAGCGGCTATTGCTGAATTACAATCGCACGGATACAACGTACCAAATTTCCCAGAAGATCCACAAAACGATACTGAAAAGGAAATTAAAGCTAAATATGCAAAAGTATTAGGTTCTGCTGTAAACCCAGTTTTACGTGAAGGAAACTCTGACCGTAGAGCTCCAAGAGCAGTTAAAAACTTTGCAAAAGCAAACCCGCACTCAATGGGCGCTTGGTCTGCTGACTCAAAAACTAAAGTGGCTTCTATGTCAGGTGGTGATTTTTACGGAAGTGAAAAATCATTAACTGTAAATGAAGCTAATGATGTAAAAATCGAATTTGTTGCTAAAGACGGAACTACAACTATTCTTAAAGCAAGTACTCCATTAAAAGCTGGAGAAATTATTGACAGCTCTGTTTTAAGCGTAAGCAAATTAAAAGCTTTTGCTGCTGATGTAATTGCTGAAGCTAAAGCTGCAGGAGTGTTACTTTCTGTACACTTAAAAGCAACAATGATGAAAGTTTCTGATCCAATTATCTTTGGCGCTATCGTTGAAGTATATTTTGCAGATGTTTTCAAAAAATACGCTTCTTTATTTGCTGAATTAAACGTTGATACAAGAAACGGTTTAGGCGATATCTACGCTAAAATTGCTGGAAGACCTGAGCAAGCAGAAGTTGAAGCTGCTATCGATCAGGCAATCGCAAACGGACCAGCTTTGGCAATGGTTAATTCTGATAAAGGAATTACAAACTTACACGTTCCATCTGACGTAATTGTTGATGCTTCTATGCCAGCAATGATCCGTACTTCTGGACAAATGTGGAACAAAGAAGGTAAAGCACAAGATACATTTGCTGTTATTCCAGATAGATCTTATGCTGGAGTTTATACTGCAACTATCGATTTCTGTAAAAAACATGGTGCTTTTGACCCGAAAACAATGGGAAGTGTTCCTAACGTTGGATTAATGGCTCAAAAAGCTGAAGAATACGGATCTCACGATAAAACTTTCCAAATTAAAGGTGACGGTGTTGTACGTGTGGTTGACCAAAACGGAAATGTTTTAATGGAGCAAAATGTTGAAGCAAATGACATTTTCAGAATGTGTCAGGCAAAAGACGCTCCTATTCAAGACTGGGTTAAATTGGCTGTAAACAGAGCTCGTTTATCTAGTACTCCTGCTGTTTTCTGGTTAGACGAAAACAGAGCACACGATAGAGAATTGATCGTAAAAGTTCAAAAATACCTTAAAGACTACGATACTACAAACTTAGATATTCGTATTTTAAACCCAATTTCTGCTACAGAATTTACTTTAGACAGAATCATTAAAGGTTTAGATACGATCTCTGTGACTGGAAACGTTTTACGTGACTACTTAACAGATTTATTCCCAATCTTAGAGTTAGGAACTTCTGCTAAAATGCTTTCTATCGTTCCTTTAATGAACGGTGGTGGATTGTTTGAAACTGGTGCTGGAGGTTCTGCTCCTAAACACGTTGAGCAATTTACAGAAGAAGGATACTTACGTTGGGATTCATTAGGAGAATTTTTAGCTCTTGGCGCTTCTTTAGAGCATTTAGGACAAACTTTAGACAACTCTAAAGCAATTGTTTTATCTGAAACTTTAGATCAAGCTAATGATAAATTCTTAGCTAACGATAAATCTCCAGCTCGTAAAGTAGGTCAAATTGACAACCGTGGTTCTCACTTCTATTTAGCATTCTATTGGGCTCAAGCTTTGGCTGCTCAAACTAAAGATGCTGAATTGCAAGCTATCTTTACTCCAATTGCTGCTGAATTTGAAGCTAACGAAGCTAAAATCGATGCAGAATTAATTGGTGCTCAAGGAAAAGCTCAGAACATTGGAGGTTACTACCAACCAACTCCTGAGTTAGTAAGCAAAGCAATGCGTCCTAGTGAAACTTTCAACGCTATTGTTGCTAAAATCAAATAATTCAGAATACATCTGTATTTCGAAATAACAAAAAGGACAACCCACAAAGGTTGTCCTTTTTTTATCTTAACTTATGTTTAACAAAAGTTCCGTAAGAATATTTAGTAAGAATTCATTATCTATGTAAATCAAAATCAATATAATGATTACAAAAAATACCTGCACATTTCTTCTTTTCATTTTAACGATCTTTACCTCATTTGCGCAGGAAAAATTTACTTTAAGCGGAACTATCAGCGACAGCAAAAACAACGAAACTTTAATTGGAGTTAATATCTTTATTCCAGCTTTAAAAATTGGAACCACAACCAACGAATACGGCTTTTATTCTCTTTCTGCACCAAAAGGCGAATATGAAATCGAAATTAGCTACGTTGGCTATCAAACCATTCAAAAAAATATTGTTTTAGATCAGAATATAAAAAGCAATTTCTCGATCAAAGAAGGTGGCGAAGAACTTCAAGAAGTCATCATTACAGAAAACAAAAGCAAAGCCAATATCAAATCGCCAGAAATGAGCGTGAACAAACTCTCTATTTCGACCATAAAAAAAATGCCTGTTGTTTTAGGAGAAGTAGACGTCTTGAAATCTATTTTATTACTTCCTGGCGTTACCAATGCAGGCGAAGGAGCTTCCGGATTTAATGTCCGCGGAGGCGGTGCAGACCAAAATCTTATTCTTTTAGATGAAGCAACTATTTTTAATTCATCTCACGTTTTCGGATTCTTTTCTGTTTTTAATCCTGATGCTATCAAAGATTTAAAACTGTATAAAGGGGGAATTCCGGCACGCTATGGCGGAAGAGCTTCTTCGGTTTTAGAAATTTATCAAAAAGACGGGAGCAGTAAAGATTTTCATATGAATGGCGGAATCGGATTAATTTCGAGCCGTTTACTGGCAGAAGGTCCAATAGTAAAAGACAAAGGTTCTTTCTTAATTGGCGGAAGAGCTTCTTATGCGCATCTTTTTCTTAAACTTTCTGAAGACAATAAAGACAATGCTGCTTATTTTTATGATTTAAATACCAAATTAAATTATAAACTTAATGATAATAACAGTTTGTATTTATCTGGATATTTTGGCCGAGACGTTTTCAGACTAAATAAAAGTTTTACCAATACGTACGGAAATTCGACTTTAAATCTGAGATGGAATCATTTGTATTATGATAAATTATTCTCCAATCTATCCTTAATTTACAGTGATTACTATTACGGATTGGATCTTGATTTTGTAGGTTTCAATTGGGATTCAGGAATCAAAAACTATAACATCAAATACGATTTCAAACATTATCTTTCAGACAAATTAAAACTGAATTATGGCGTTAACGGAATTTATTACAACTTTAATCCTGGAACCATAAAGCCAACTGGTGAAGATTCTGGTATTAATCCAGATCAATTGGATAGAAAATATGCTTTTGAACCTTCTATTTATTTAGATGCTGAAAGTCAAATTTCTAAAAGACTTACTGTCGCTTATGGATTGCGTTACAGCTTATTTTACAGATTAGGCGCTTCTACTATTAATTACTACGATAACAATGAAGCCGTAGTTTTTAATACAGACATGCAGATTTACGAAAAAGGCACGCCAACTTCAACACAATATTTTGGCAAAAACAAAGTCATTAAGAGTTACAACAATCTTGAACCACGCTTTTCTATTTCGTACCAATTAAACGAAGAACAAGCTCTAAAAGCGAGTTACAATAGAATGGCGCAATATCTTCAATTAATTTCTAATACCTCATCTCCTACTCCGCTAGATGTCTGGATGCCGAGCGATAATTACATTAAACCTCAACTTGCAGATCAGGTGGCGTTAGGTTATTTTAGAAATATTTATAATGACGCTTATTCGCTAGAAGTAGAAACCTATTACAAAAAAATACAAAACAGACTAGATTATATAGACGGAGCCGATTTAATTGCTAACAATGCCATAGAACAGGTTATTTTAAATGGTCAGATGCGTGCATATGGCTTAGAACTGATGATAAAGAAAAACAAAGGCCGCTTTAATGGCTGGATTTCGTACACACTCTCAAGATCAGAACAACAGACTCCAGGAAGAACTCCAGAAGAAATTGGCATTAACGATGGCAAATGGTACGCATCTGCATATGACAAAACGCATAATTTAGCGATTACATCTGCATACAATTTAAACGAAAAATGGTCATTTGGTGCTAACTTTGCATTGCAGTCAGGACAGCCAGTAACATATCCGAATGGACAATATCAATATCTAGGCATTATAGTTCCAAGTTATGGTTTACGAAACGAAAATCGACTTCCTTCTTATAATCATTTGGATATTTCTGCAACTTTAACGCCACGCAACAACAAAAATAGAAACTGGAAAGGCGAATGGGTTTTCAGTATTTACAATCTTTATAATCGAATGAATGCCGCTTCAATCAACTTTAGGCAAAATGTTGATACAGGAGCAAATGAAGCAGTGAGATTATCCATTTTCGGAATTGTTCCTGCAGTAAGTTATAATTTCAAATTCTAAAAAAATCAGTTCAAAAACTAAAAATAAACTTATGAGAAAATTAGTTTTTTTAATCGTATTTTTTACATCATTGTTTTTCACTAGTTGCGAAGAAGTCGTTGATGTTGACTTAGATACCGCTCCTCCAAAACTGGTGATCGAAGCCGCTATAACTTGGGAAAAGGGTACTTCTGGAAAACAGCAAGTTATCAGATTAACCTCGACAACGGGTTATTTTGAGGATGTAATTCCAGCAGTATCAAACGCTGTTATTTATGTGACAAACAGCAAAAATCAGAAATTTAATTTTATCGAATTTAATAATACAGGGCGTTATATCTGCCCTAATTTCAGACCTGAAATTAATGAAGAATATACCTTAACCGTTATAGACAAAGAAAGCACTTATACAGCATCTGAAGTTTTAAAATCGGTAGCGCCAATTACTCGAATCGAACAAAAAAATGACAGCGGTTTTACAGGAGAAGATATCGAAATAAAAGCTTATTTTACAGATCCTGCAGAAGAAGACAATTTTTATTTATTTAAATATGTTTATTCGAATAAAGTAACTTCAAATTATTATGTTTCTGAAGATAAATTCTATCAGGGAAATGAAATTTTCAGCAGCGCCATTGATGAAGATTTAAAAGCAGGAGATGAAGTCGAGGTAACGCATTACGGGATTTCTAAGCAATATTATAATTACATGAACATCTTGGTAAGTATAGCAGGAAGTAATGTTGGAGGTCCGTTTCAATCGCCGCCAGCCACCGTAAAAGGAAACATCATCAATACAACAGACAAAAATAATTATCCGCTTGGGTATTTCTCTCTAAGCGAAACCAGTACACAGAAATACAAAATTGAGTAATTATGCTACCCATCATCAAAAAATTAACCGAGAAAAAACTCGTTGGACATTCTATCGAAATGTCATTTATCGAGAATAAAACTTTTCAATTATGGAGTGGTTTTATGCCCAATCGAAAAGAAATAAAAAATGCTATTGATGCCAATTTATATTCTCTAGAAGTTTATGCAGAAAACCATTTTGATAATTTTGATCCTAATGACAGTTTCCAGAAATGGGCCGCAGTAGAAGTTTCAGATTATCAAACTATTCCAGAAGGAATGAAAACCTTAATTGTTCCAGATGGTTTATATGCCGTTTTTCTTCATTTAGGCCCAGCAACAGAAGCTCATAAAACATATCATTACATTTTTGCAGAATGGCTCCCAAATTCGGAATACACGGTAGATGACAGACCGCATTTTGCCGTAATGGATCATAAATACAAAAAAGACGATCCAACTTCTGAAGAAGAAATTTGGATACCGATAAAAAACAGAAATTAAAATGGTTATAGAATCACTAAAAATTCTTTTTAATAGAGATCTTAACAAACTAAAATTTGAAATCGAATCTTACGAATTCGAAAAACAAATTTGGGTAATAGATAAAAACATTTCCAATTCAGCAGGAAATTTATGTCTGCATTTAATTGGAAATCTTAATACTTACATTGGCGCAGAAATAGGCAAAACAGGCTATGTGCGAAATCGTCCATTGGAGTTTTCTTTAAAAGATATTCCAAAAGCAGAATTGATTTCTAAAATCGAAGACACGATTGAAGTGATCAATAAAAGTTTAGATTCCCTAACTGAAAAAGATTTAGAACAGATTTATCCCCAGATTGTTTTTGAAAAAGAAATGACAACCGGATTCTTTCTGGTTCATCTTTCAACACATTTAGCGTATCATTTAGGACAAATCAATTACCACAGAAGACTTTTGGATTTCTGATTGCATATTGTAGATTGCAGATTTTAGATTTTACTAAGATTCCAAAAAAATCATAAATCTAAAATCATAAATCTAAAATTCTACCCGTACCTTTACACCACATTCAAAAAAACGCTTATGTCATCACACCATATAGTCCGCGACGATCAAGAACCTGCTTTAATAATTGCAAATGGCGCAGCCTGCGATCCCGAATTATTAGGACAATTATTAGAATGGTCGCCACTGGTTATCGTTTTAGATTCGGCTATTGAAAGAGTGATTGAATTAGGCATAAAAGTCGACGTGCTTTTGGGTGATTTTGACCGTGGTTTTGATCCTGAAATTTATAAAACTTCGCAATTTCCAATCGAAATCGTTCATACGCCAGATCAAGATAAAACAGATTTAGAAAAGGCTTTTGATTATCTTATCGAAAGAAAAATTCCTGCCGTAAATGTGGTTTGGGCAACGGGAAAACGCGCCGATCATACTATTACAAACCTTACACAGATTGTTCGCTACAGAGATTTACTTAAAATTGTAATTCTCGACGATCATTCAAAAATATTTTTGCTTCCAACAAAATTTGAGAAATGGTATACCGCTAAAACACCAATTTCACTTATTCCAATTGGTGTTGTAAACGGAATTTCTTCAGCCAATTTAAAGTACGAATTAAACAACGATACGCTAACAATGGGCTACAGAACCGGAAGCAGCAATTCTGTCGAAAAAGATGGCATTGTAACCATTACACATCGAGAAGGCGATTTGCTTTTAATGGAGTGTTTTGATTAGAAGCATTAGAGAATGAAAAGTCCCAGAGGGACGAAATATTTATAGATCAAAATATCGTGCTCTAATTGAAGCCCCAGCGGGGCGACACACTACACATATGTCGCTCCGCTGGAGCTTTTTATTTAATCTTAAATTGACTGGCTATAAATATTAAGCTCCTCTGGAGCTTTCTTAAAAAAAGGAATATCTATCTTTGCTCTGAAATCAACAAAAATGAAAGTAGAAAACAATTCACAAAAAGACAATTTACACCCAAGAAATCTTCATCGAAACCGATATGATTTTGAAAAACTGATTTCAAATTGCCCAGAATTGAAAGCTTTTATTTCTATAAATAAATACGGAATCGAAACTATTGATTTCAGCAATCCGTCTGCTGTAAAAACATTAAACAAGGCTTTACTTAAAACCTATTACGGCATTCAAAACTGGGATATTCCTAAAAATTATCTTTGCCCGCCAATTCCAGGACGCGCGGATTACATTCATTATATTGCCGATCTATTGGCAGAAAGCAACAATAATCAGATTCCAGAAACTTCGCATGTTTTAGGATTAGATATCGGTACAGGTTCCAATTTAATCTATCCGATATTAGGGAATTCAATTTATAACTGGAGTTTTGTTGGAACAGATATTGACCAAAAAGCAATCGAAAATTGCAGTAAAATTATCGAAGCCAATCCAGAATTAATCGATTCTATCAGTTTGCAACAACAGACTGAAGCGCGATTTATTTTTAAAAATATTATCACGCCCGAAGACCGTTTTACATTCACGATGTGTAATCCGCCTTTTCATGCATCTGCTGAGGAAGCGAATAAAAGTACTTCCCGAAAAGTTTCCAATCTTAATCCGAAAGAAAAAAGAAATACAAATCCCATTTTGAATTTTGGCGGACAAAATGCCGAATTATGGTGCAACGGCGGAGAAATCGGATTCATCACGCAAATGATTTACGAAAGCGCTAAATATCCTTCGCAGGTTTTATGGTTCACAACTTTAGTTTCTAAAAAAGAAAATCTTTCTTCGATCTACAAAACATTGAAAAAAGTAAACGCCGTTTCTGTCCAAACAATCGAAATGTCGCAAGGACAAAAAAATAGCCGAATTGTAGCTTGGAGTTTTACAAAGAAATCACTATCAAATTTCCTTAATAATAAATAAGAAAAATATTATATTTTAGCATTTGGAATTTTTAAAAAATTGATTCTGTTTTACAAGAGTAATTTAAATTTATTAAGAATAGAAAAATGTTTAGAATTAAAAACAAACTGTTTGAAATTAAATACGCTTATTTAGATGCATATATTAGCAATGATAATCACTTAGTATTTGGTTTGCAGATAAAAGCTACAGGTACAGATAAATATCCGCAAGAAGAGAATTATAATAGTGAAGGTATGTTTTTCCCTGACGATGAATTATTCTTTAATTCGGAAATACTTCTAAAAATTAAACCAAATGAAATAAAAAACTGGAATGATATTGTTGGAAAAACTATTGAATGGGATAATTATCCTGAAAATGAAGAAGAACCTCATGCCCTTTTCTATGTTTACGAACATGAACAAATAAGTACTGCAAAAATCGAATTTAAAAATAGAGATAATAAAGTATATGTAACAATAAATGCTCTCTGTAATATTTATGCAGGTGAAAATTTTTCTAGTGATTTACCTTTGCAAATTGATACTGAAATTGATTTTTTTGGAATTCTATGTGGCAAAATTAGTAAAGAGGAGTGTATAAAAGAGATAAAGCCTTTTTTGGATCTTAATAATCTAAAGTATTTCCAAAATAAATATGGTGTTTCTATAATGGCACCTTTAAATACAAACATAAAAACTAATTTATTGATATTAGGAGAATATTAATTTTCAAAATTAGAAATTAGAATTAACTAAAAACTTCAATTTTTAATTCTACCCTTGATTTTATAATTAGCTTTTGCTACATTTATTGTAAACTATTTAAAATCAAGATTATGGCAGAATACATTGGTTATCTCGCGTCTGTATTTATCGTTGGAGGTTTTTTGCTAAAAAACCTTAGAGCAATCCGATTTATTAATATGTTTGGCTGTATCTGTTTTGTCATTTACGGCATTTTTTTAAATGATTATAGAGATTTCAATCAATGGCTTTGGCCTGTAATTATTCCAAACGCTATTTTAGCTTTTGTACAGATTTATTATTTGACCTCCAAAAACGATAAATCTTAAAATTATGATATATTAAAATAAAATTCTGATACCCTTTTCACGTACTCTAATCGTAACTTTAAGCTGAAATTTGAATTTTATTATGATATTAAAACTATATTCCCGCTTAGCAATTGTACTTTTTTTAGTGACAAGTTGTGCCTCAAAAAAAACAAAATTTGACGATTACGTTTTTAAAACCAAAGCCGAAGAAGCAAAATACCAAACTGCTTACGACAAAGCTTTAAAACTTTGGAACATTCCATACACCGAAGAAGACGTAAAAACAAGTTTTGGAACGGCGCACATTGTAATCGCAGGGCCAAGAAACGGGAAAAGCTTAGTCTTACTTCACGGAATGGACGCCAGTTCTACCATGTGGTATCCAAACATTAAAATTCTAGCCAAAAACCGTCGCATTTACGCCATCGATTTTATCATGGAACCCAACAAATCCCATCTAACCGCAAAACCGCTTTCATCTGATGATATTGTTGTTTTCTATAACGAAATTTTCACTCATTATAAATTAAAGAAATTTGATCTAATCGGGGCTTCACGAGGCGGATGGATTGCTACATTATTAGCTACTCAAAAGCCAAATTCGATCGACAAGATTGTTTTATTAAGTCCTGCGCAGACTTTTAAATTTCTTGATAAACCTAGAAAAACGACTTCTGCATTGATGCTAAAACTTTTTCCGAGCGAAAAGAAATTCAGTAAAACATTAAACACCTTTTCAACTCATCCAGAAAACATAAGCCGTATTTACAAAAGACAGTTTTATTTAGCCAATAAATATGCAAAATCCAATTCTAGCATGCTTAAAATGATGCCTTTTTCAGATAAAGAATTAGAATCGATTCAAAATCCTGTTTTGGTTTTAATTGGAGATAAAGACGTTATTAATTCAGAAGAAAGTCTAGAAAGGGCGAAGAAACATTTGTCAAAAAGCGAAACTAGAATCATCAAAGACGCAGGGCATTTTCTAACTATTGATCAGCCTAAGATTGTAAATGACGCTGTTATTAGTTTTTTAGATTAAGCTTTGCATTTACATTGGTTTCATAAACAAAATTAGTGCAAATTAGTACAATTCGGGACAGACATTAAACTGCTTACTTACACAAACTTCGTATCTTTACAAAACCAAATTTTCAGTATACGCAAATGAAATTTCAAGTTTCTTCAGAATATAGTCCAAAAGGAGATCAGCCACAAGCCATACAAAAATTGGCGCAAGGCGTGGTTGACGGAGATAAATACCAAACATTATTAGGAGTTACCGGTTCCGGAAAAACGTTTACTGTTGCCAATGTTATTCAGGAAGTGCAAAGACCCACTTTGGTTTTGGCGCACAACAAAACTTTAGCAGCGCAATTGTATTCGGAGTTCAAACAGTTTTTTCCAAACAATGCGGTCGAGTACTTCGTTTCTTATTACGACTATTATCAGCCAGAAGCTTTTATGCCCGTAACGGGAGTTTTCATTGAAAAAGATTTATCTATCAATGAAGAATTGGAGAAAATGCGTTTAAGCACCACTTCTTCCCTACTTTCAGGAAGACGTGACGTTTTGGTTGTAGCTTCTGTTTCTTGTCTATATGGTATCGGAAACCCTGTTGAATTTCAGAAAAACGTAATTGAAATTAAACGTGATCAGGTTATTTCGAGAACTAAATTATTGCATAGTTTAGTTCAGAGTTTATATGCCAGAACTGAAGCCGATTTTAATCCTGGAACTTTTAGAATTAAAGGAGATACAGTAGAAGTTTATCCAAGTTATGCAGATGATGCGTATCGAATTCATTTCTTTGGAGATGAAATTGAAGAAATCGAGGCATTTGATGCGAAAACTTCTCAAGTTATAGAAAAATTCCAAAGATTAACGATTTATCCTGCCAATATGTTTGTGACTTCTCCAGAAGTTTTACAAGGCGCAATTTGGCAGATTCAGCAGGATTTGGTCAAACAAGTAGATTATTTTAAAGAAATTGGAAAACATCTTGAAGCGAAACGTTTGGAAGAAAGAACCAATTTCGATTTAGAAATGATTCGCGAATTAGGATATTGTTCTGGAATTGAAAATTACTCAAGATATCTTGACGGACGTGAAGCGGGAACGAGACCTTTCTGCTTGTTAGATTATTTTCCAAGTGATTATTTAATGGTTGTTGATGAGAGTCACGTAACCGTTTCGCAAGTTCACGCCATGTATGGAGGTGATCGAAGCCGAAAAGAAAACTTGGTAGAATATGGTTTCCGTCTGCCTGCAGCAATGGACAACCGACCTTTGAAATTTGAAGAATTTGAAGCCTTGCAAAATCAGGTGATTTATGTTTCTGCAACTCCTGCAGATTACGAATTGCAAAAATCGGATGGTATTTATGTTGAGCAAATTATTCGCCCGACCGGATTATTAGACCCCGAAATTGAAGTTCGCCCAAGCTTAAATCAGATTGATGACTTAATTGAAGAAATTCAGGTTCGTTGTGAATTAGACGAAAGAGTTCTCGTTACGACTTTAACCAAAAGAATGGCCGAAGAATTGGCCAAATACTTAACAAAAGTAAGCATTCGATGCCGTTACATACATTCTGAAGTTGATACTTTAGAACGTATCGAAATCATGCAAGACTTGCGAAAAGGTATTTTTGATGTTCTTATTGGAGTAAACTTACTTCGTGAAGGTTTAGATTTACCAGAGGTTTCTCTTGTTGCCATTTTAGATGCCGATAAAGAAGGTTTCTTGCGTAATCATAGATCTTTGACACAAACTATCGGTCGTGCAGCGAGAAACTTAAATGGTAAGGCCATTATGTATGCTGATAAAATTACAGCCAGTATGCAGCGAACAATTGACGAAACCAATTACAGAAGAACCAAACAGATCAATTACAACGTAGAAAATAATATAACTCCTCAAGCTCTTAATAAGAAAATCGAAAGCGCTTTCACCAAAAACCCATTGGTTGAATATGAATTAGGTCATCCAATTCCTGTTGCAGCTGAACCAGAAACTGCCTATTTATCTAAAGCTGAATTGGAAAAAATGATTCGTGAAAAGCGTAAAACAATGGAAAAAGCAGCAAAAGAACTAGACTTTTTGCAAGCTGCTAAGCTACGTGACGAAATTAAAAAATTACAGGAACAGCTGCCTTAAAAAACTTTATTTCAAAACAATTAAAACCATAATAAAGAAATTCATTTTTTAAAAATTAACCAATCTAATCTTTTTAAAATTCATTAGATTTATCAAAATTTTTTAAATTCTAGAATGAAATATTATATACTCTTTTTTGTTTTTTTAATTTTTAGCCGCGTATCAACAGCCCAATCAAATAAAAGTGATTTTTGGAATGAAGAATTAGAAAATTCATCCGACATCATAAAACCTAATACTCTTTCGACTCATCCATTTGGTATCTATATATCAAGACTAAACCATAATTTCAACGTTCGCTCGACCGACAAATATTCATTCGCATTTGAAGTTTCAAGTGGAAACGTGGTGCTTCCTTATGTAAAATCATACGAACTAACTGATCCGAATGACCGCGAAATTTCTAAAAACCAACCTTGGCATACGCGCGAATTTGGATTTGATTTAGACAAAGTACCATCCAAAATTAAGGAATTTGAGGCCGATGGCGTTATTCGATCATATCGCTTTAATTTTACCTTACCGCTTACTGTTAATCACGAACTAAATTTCAGCCTTCGAGCTAACTCGCTCGATCGGGGTAAATATCCGTATTCTATTTTTACTTCAGATGAATCAATCGAATGGTTTCATCGCAATATTGCTGGCGGAAAAGATCCGTTTTCAAGATATCATTACGGAATAAACAAAGCCGGAATCGCTTATAAAGATGAGAATAATAAGGTCTTAACAATGGACAATAACGACTTTCTAATTTCTGGGCTTGATATAAATTATACGTATTACCCTAAACTAGAAATGAATGAAAAACATCATATTTACTTAAATTTTGGCGCTCAGCTGGGTATCAATACTTCAAAATATAATCCTGCTTCAGATTTCGGAATTTCTTCTTCCATCTTAAAAAAAATGATCATTAAGGATAAAAACATTTTAAGTTTTGGATTAAGTTTAGGTGTTTTACGTCAGCACATTTTTGAATATGGATATGGCGTAAATCTTAGCAATCAAGATTTTTTATGCAGTTTTGAAGGTCTTATTAATTACAAAGTAAAACTTAAAAATAACAATCGCATTTCATACGGCATCAATTATAATTTCCAGAATTCTTACAACAAGAAAAAAGATATGGATTATATTGTTCTAACGGGCCAAAGAATAAATACGCACTGGCAAAAGACCATATCTCATTTGTATGAAGATTTAGAAGAATGGAGTGCAATTTGTACTTATTCTATGAAGCGATTTTCTTATTTTGTGTATCTTCGGGAAGATTTAAATCTAGATAATGCACCAGATTTACAAACAGGCATTGGCATAAAAATGTCAATCAAAAAGAGTTAGAATTCTATTTTTTAAACAGAAACACAAAACAAGGATTAGCCATGAAACTAATTTTAAGAGAATACAATCTAAAACTAAAACACACTTTTACGATTTCTAGAGAATCTATAGATTTTCAGCCTTCCTTAATTGTAGAATTACAAAGTGATGGTTTTTCTGGTTTTGGAGAAGCTACTTCAAATCCATATTATCATATTACGGTTCCAATGATGATCACTGATTTGGAGAAAATTAGATCGATAATTGAAAACACAGAAAATGAAACTCCAGAAGCGTTTTGGTCAAAAATTCATCCGTATTTAAAAGAGGATATGTTTGCTTTATGCGCTTTAGATTTAGCTTATAATGATCTATATGCTCGTAAAAAAGGAAAGAAATTATACGAATTATGGAATTACAAAACCGATCATAATCCGTTGACTGATTATACGATTGGAATTGATACGATTGAAAAAATGGTTTTTAAAATGCAAGAACTGCCGTGGCCCATTTATAAAATTAAATTAGGAACAAAGGAAGATATTGCTATTGTAAAAGAACTTAGAAAACATACCAATGCCATTTTTAGAATTGATGCCAATTGTGGATGGACGGTTGACGAAACCATCAATAATGCGGCCGAATTAAAAAAATTGGGTGTTGAATTTCTAGAACAGCCTATGAAAGCAGATAATTGGGAAGGCCACAAAGAAGTTTTCAAACATTCTGTCCTTCCTGTAATTGCTGACGAAAGCTGTATTATTGAAGAAGATGTGGCGAAATGTTTTAACCATTTTCATGGCGTAAATGTAAAACTCGTAAAATGTGGAGGCTTAACTCCAGGAAAACGCATGATCGAAGAAGCCAAAAAACTAGGTTTAAAAACAATGGTGGGCTGTATGACCGAATCTACTGTCGGAATTTCTGCTATTGCACATTTGCTTCCTCAATTGGATTATGTTGATATGGACGGCGCCTTGCTTTTGTCTGAAGACATTGCGACTGGTGTAACAATTGAAGACGGTGTGGTCAATTATTCAAATCTTAACGGAACAGGAGTTACATTACTGTAAAATGATAGTCGAAAAATTTCCAGATCGAATCATTGAAATTGACCAAAAACAATATCTGTATTTTGGGGGAACTGCCTATTTGGGACTTCCAACAAACAAGAAATTTCAAGATTTAGTAGTTCAGAACATTTTAAAATGGGGAACTACTTACGGAAGCTCGAGAACTGCAAACATTCAATTGAGCGCTTATACTGCGGGCGAAAATTTTTTAATTCAACATATTGGTTCTGAAGATGCTGTAACCGTTTCTTCTGGAATGTTGGCTGGAAAATTGGTTCTAGAAAAATTAAAAAAGCAAACCGATTGTTTTTATCATTTGAACGAAATTCATTCGGCTATTCAAATTGAGAATAGTTTTCCTGTTTTTATAAATGAAAAATTGAATGAACGTTTATTAGATCCTAAATCAGAAAAAATAACCATTTTGACCGATGGCGTTCCTTCCTTCCAAACCAAGCCTGTTGATTTATCTTTTTTAAAAGAAATTTCAAATCAAAAAGAAATTACCTTGGTTGTTGATGAATCGCATTCGTTGGGAATTATGGGCAAAAATGGTTCTGGAATCTATTCCTCAATTGATTTTCCAATTAAAAGAAAAATCCTAGTTTCGTCACTAGGAAAAGCTTTCGGATTAACTGGCGGAGTGATTGCTTCAGATTCTGAATTCATCAAAGAAATAAAAGAAATTGAAACTTTTACAAGCGCCGCAGGAATGAATCCCGCTTTTGTACAAACGCTTTCTGATGCTTCTGAAATTTATAAAATACAGCATCAAAAACTGAAAGATAATTTGAGTTATATCGATTCTATTTTAATAAGAAACAGCAATATACTATTTGATAAAAATTATCCTTTAATTTATCTTTTATCGAATGAATTAGTTGAAAAACTAAAACAAGAAAAGATCATTATTGCGAGTTTTAGATATACAAAAGAATCCGAGCCATTAAATCGAATTGTAGTTACAGCAAATCATTTAAAAGAAGATTTAGACAAACTTGTAAACGTTTTAAATGATTATAATTCTCGTTTTTAATCATTTTAAAAAACTACCTTTGCAAAAAAGCAATAAGTTCTTAACTTCAAGTAAAGATTAGAAAAACTTGAAACCTGAAACAAAAAAAACTTTAAACAAAAATCATGACAAATAACGATATACTTAAAAAACTTCGCGTGGCTTTGATGCTCCGTGATGACCAAATAATTGAAATTTTAGAATTAGTAGATTTTAGAATTTCAAAATCAGAATTGGGCGCTTTTTTTAGAGCAGAAGATCATCCAAATTACATGGAATGTGGCGATCAGGTTTTAAGAAACTTCCTAAACGGATTGGTTATTCATTTAAGAGGAACTAAAGAAAATCCTAAAAATCCTAATGATGTTTTAGCAAAACATAAATCTGAAATTCCGAAGAAGGAAACTTCTAAAGAAAGACCAGAATTTAAAGCAGCTCCAAAAGATTCAGAAAAATATAGAGGAGATCAAAGTTCTGCAAAGTCAGGTTCATCAGCTGGAAAACCTAAAAAGAAAGCATTCCCAAAAGGAAATGGAAAACCAGTTGTGGTAGAAAAAGTAGTTTTCAAAAACGGCAATAAGAAAAAATCGTAATTGAGGATTTAACCGCAAAGAACGCTAAGATTTACGCAAAGTTCGCAAAGTTTTATTCACAAAGCTTTGCGAACTTTGCGTTTGAAAAAAAATCTAATTACGGTCTGACTCTCAAATATACCCAGCGGTTTCAACCGCTGAAACGCCCAGAAATACATTTTGTGATATACGTTGCGTCCCCGTGGTTGAAACCACAGGCTATGCTGAAATAAAACTCGTAAAATTTTATTCACAAAGCTTTGCGAACTTTGCGTTTGTATTCTCAATCCTAAGTAAAAATCTTTGCGTGCTTTGCGGTTAAAAATCTATATCTTATTCTCTTCTATTTTATCAAAAAAAGCATCTTTAAAAGTAGCTCCAATTGGCAATTCTTTTCCATTTATAAAAACCGAAAAATTATCTGTCGATTCTATATGCTGCAATGAAACCACATACGATTTGTGTATTTGAATAAAATCTTTTTCTGGAAGAGATTCAATTACATTTTTCAAAGATGAATGTGTAATAATCTGCTGCTTTACAGTATGAATGCAAACATAATTCTGTAAACTTTCTACGTACAAAACTTCGTTCAAAAATACTTTCTGAAATTTATTTTTCCCATCTGTTTTTATAAATAAAAAATCTGGCGCATTATTATTATTGACACTCGAAACTTCTATTTTTGGTTCAGAATTGAGTTTAGAAACGGCCTGATAAAAACGTTCAAACGCAATTGGTTTTAATAAATAATCGACTGCATTTAATTCAAATCCTTCTAAAGCAAAATCTGGATAAGCTGTTGTAAAAATGACTTTTATATCTTTAGAAATAATTTTAGAAATCTGTAAACCTGTTAATTGAGGCATTTGAATATCTAGAAAAATAACATCTACAGATTGTGAGTTTAGAAATTCTAATGCTTTTAACGAATCATTAAAAACGCCAACCTTCTCCAAAAAATTTACTTTTCCGATGTAATTTTCCAATATTCGCGTTGCAGGCGGTTCGTCGTCGACAATTATGCATTTAAAAGTCATAAATTATTTCTTTAGCGGTATTTTTAAGTAAGTTTTAAAGGTATTATTTTCTTCTGTTTTTTCCAGAATAAATTGGCCTTTATAGGTGTATTCCAGCCTTTTTGTCAAATTATCAAAACCAATTCCCGTTGAAGAATAATTTTCTCCTTCAATGAAATAATTGAAAGTTGAAATTTCTAGAAAATCGTCCTTTATTCGAATTGAAATAATGGCTTTTTCGTCTTCATTATTAAATTTTCCATGCTTGAAAACATTCTCAACAAAGTGAACCAAAGCCGACGAAATGATTTTTTCGTTTGAATAATTTCCCTCAACCGAAAAATCTAAAAACAACTGATCTTCAAATCTTTTCTTTTGCAAATGAATATAGTTTTGAATGAATTGAATTTCTTTTGAAAGGATCGCTTCATCTTTGTCTGTTTCTGTAATAACATACCGAAGTAAATCAGAAAGAACCAAAATATCATCAGCCATTTCATCTTCTTTTAAAACCAACTGGCTATAAAAAGAATTCAGCGTATTAAACAAAAAATGCGGACTAACCTGTGCTTTCAGCATTTGAAACTCTGCTTTTTTATTCTCCAGAAGCAATTCCTGATTTTGATGTTGCGTAGTATGAAACTGCCAAAATAAAAAAGTCAGTGCACTTAAAAGTACAGCTGGCAATCCGAAGAAAAAATTGTCTTTTATGTAATAACCTATTTCTCTGGCTTCTTCATAGTAGTTGTGCATTCCGGTAATATTAAACATAACCACTTCTTGCAAAAAATATCGAACAGCTGCAAAAAGCAATAGCGAAACTGGAATTGTCAGAATATAAAAAACTAATTTCTTCCTGTTTAAAAACCATTCACAGAAGTAATAAAAATTGAGAATGTAAATACAAAATATTGCTAACAAATGTGTTGGTGTAATTCCATAAGATATTGCTTTGATTACAATTTCTATTTTTTGATCATTAAGTCCAATATCCCAAAAAATGTACGTTAGAAATAATAATAAGAAAAAAACAATGTGATAGTAAAAAGGGATTCTTGATTTCATAGTTTTATGATAATTAGCTCAAAAATACAATTAAGCCTTTAATCGAAAATGACATTTATTTAAAACATGCTTTTTTAGGGATGAACTGTCAAAAACTTTACATGAAATTATTACACTGCAAATTTCATGTGTTTATTAAATGAAATCCTATGTTCATCAAAAACAAAAAATAGAGCTCAAAAGACGAAATACATTTGTCATGAATTTAAAAACAAAACCTCATGCACAAAATCATTTTATTACTCGCAATTATTACATTAAACTTAACTTCTGCTCAAACTAAGAAAAAACAAATTTTATTAATTGGAACTTTTCATTACGCCAATCCCGGCCTTGATGTTGCTAAAGTAAAAACCTTTAATGTAATGTCTGAGAAAAGCCAAAAAGAGCTCGAAATTATGAGTGACAAAATCAAGAAATTTGGTCCAGATAAAATATTTGTAGAATGGAAATTTAGCAAACAAGCTGAGTTAGACAAGTATTACAATAAAAACACTGACAGTTTACTTAAAAAAGATCTAAATGAAATTACTCAATTAGCATTACGTACTGCTAAAAAACTGAATCATAAAAAGATGTATGGAATTGATTATCGTACCCGTTTTCCTTATGATAGCTTGATGATGTCAATGGAAAAAGCAAATCAGAAGGATTTAATGAAAAAAAATACGGAGTCAACAGAAAGGTTTGTAAAAGATAATAACGAAAGAATGGCTAAAAGTTCTTTAACAGATCTTATGCTTTACTACAATGAAAAAGCGTCTAATGAAGATAACATCCAATGGTATTTGGAAGTAGCAAATAGAACTGGAAATCCAGATGACTTTACTGGTGCTTCTTTAGTTTCAAATTGGTACAAAAGAAACTTATACATGTATTCTTTAGTTCAGAAATTAACCGAAAGCACAGATAATAAAATCATGGTTTTACTTGGAGCCGGGCACGCTGCAATGCTAAGAGAATTTCTAGCACATGACCCAGAATTTGAAATCGTAGAATTATCGACTGTTTTGAAATAATTCTTTTTAACCATATCATTAAACTTTGCGTAGACTGCAGTGTGCCTCTACAATATACATTATCCATAAAAACAAAAAATCATGCAAAAAATTATTCTATTACTAGCTCTTATAACATTTAACATGGCATCTGCTCAAACTAAGAAAAAGCAGATTTTATTGGTTGGAACATTTCATTACGCCAACCCTGGTCTTGACGTTGCTCAATTAAACAGTTTTGATATCTTGTCTGAAAAAAGCCAAAAAGAACTCGAAATAATGAGTGACAAAATCAAAAAATTTGGTCCAGATAAAATATTTGTAGAATGGGAATTTAACGAGCAAGCCGATTTAGATAAGTTTTACAATAAAAATACCGACAGTCTTTTTAAAACTAACAAAAACGAAATAACACAACTGGCACTCCGCACGGCTAAAAAACTGAATCATAAAAAATTATACGGAATGAATCTCTATACTTCTTTTCCATATGACAGTTTACTGATGTCAATGGAAAAAGCAAACCAACAGGATTTATTGAAAAGAAATAATGAGTGGAAAAAAAGGAATGAAAAAGATCATAATGAAAGAATAACAAAAAGCTCATTACAAGAACTCATGCTGCATTACAATAAAAAAGAAACCGAAAATAAAAACATCCAATGGTATTTGGAAGTAGCCAATAGAGCTGGAAATCCAGATGATTTTACAGGAGCGTCTTTAGTTTCAAATTGGTACAAAAGAAATTTATATATGTATTCTTTAATTCAGAAATTGACTGAAAGTACAGATAACAAAATAATGGTTTTAGTTGGCGCTGGTCATGCTGCATTGATAAGAGAATTTATAACCCATGATCCGGAATTTGAAATTGTAGAACTATCTACAGTTTTGAAATAAACTTGATGATTTAACCGCAAAGAGCGCAAAGAATTACGCAAAGTTCGCAAAGTTTTTTTTTAGCCACGAATTCACGAATTTTATTTTTTTACAATCTTTGAAAATAATTCGTGAATTCGTGGCTATTTTCAACATATAGCTTTGCGAACTTTGCGTTTGTATTCATAATCCTTGACAAAAAACCTTGCGAACTTTGCGGTTAAATAGGCTCCAAAAAAAATCCCTCCGAAGCACGGAGGGATTTTCTATATAAATTGATTTCTTATTTAATTAAGAAAGAGCAGCTTTAACTTGGTCAGCAGCTTCTTGGAATTGAACTGCAGATAAGATTGGCATACCAGAGTTGTCAATTAATTCTTTTGCAATTTCAGCATTTGTTCCTTGCAAACGAACGATAATTGGCACTTTAATTGCGTCTCCCATGTTTTTGTAAGCATCAACAACACCTTGAGCAACACGGTCACAACGAACGATACCTCCGAAGATGTTAATTAAAATAGCTTTTACGTTTGGATCTTTCAAGATAATTCTGAAAGCTGTTTCAACACGTTTAGCATCAGCAGTTCCTCCAACGTCAAGGAAGTTAGCAGGCTCAAAACCAGCGTATTTAATTAAGTCCATAGTTGCCATTGCAAGACCAGCTCCGTTTACCATACATCCTACAGTACCGTCAAGGTCAACATAGTTAAGACCAACTTCTTTAGCTTCAACTTCGATTGGATTCTCCTCACGGATATCTCTCATTTCAGCATATTTAGGTTGTCTGTATAAAGCGTTATCGTCGATGTTAACTTTAGCGTCAACAGCTAAAATTTTGTTATCAGAAGTTTTTAAAACTGGGTTGATTTCAAACATAGAAGCATCAGAACCAATGTAAGCATTGTAAAGTGCATCGATGAATTTAACCATTTCTTTGAAAGCATTTCCAGAAAGACCTAAGTTGAAGGCAACTCTTCTAGCTTGGAAACCTTGTAATCCAACAGATGGATCGATTTCTTCAGTAAAGATTAAGTGTGGAGTATGCTCAGCAACTTCTTCGATATCCATTCCACCTTCAGTAGAATACATAATCATGTTGCGTCCTGTACCTCTATTCAATAAAACAGAAACATAGAATTCAGAAGTTTCGCTTTCACCTGGATAGTAAACATCTTCTGCAACTAATATTTTGTTTACTTTTTTACCTTCAGGCGGAGTCTGAGGTGTAATCAACTGCATTCCGATGATTTGTTCTGCTAACTCTTCAACTTGTTGTAAGTTTTTTGCCAGCTTAACTCCACCACCTTTTCCACGACCACCTGCGTGAATTTGTGCTTTTATTACATGCCATCCTGTACCAGTTTCGGCAGTTAATTGTTTTGCAGCAGCTACAGCTTCAACCGCATTGTTAGCCACAATTCCGCGTTGTACGCGTACTCCGTAACTCGCTAAAATTTCTTTTCCTTGATATTCGTGTATGTTCATAATATAGAATTTGTCTGGTTCTGAATTTATTTCAGAATAAAAGTGCGACAAAAGTAACAAAATACAACTTAATAGTAAAATCTTTTTCAATTAAATAAATGTTATATATAGGTATTAGGCGTTGATAATTTTTCAAAGCAAACAAATCGTTAACGGAACAATTTGTTAATGTTAACACAATTCGCATAAAACGTTTGATATTTAACAAAAAATTCATTGGTTTTATTGGCCTACCGACGATTTTTCCTAATATATTTTAAGAGTAATTATATTTTTAGCAATTCGGGATGCTTTATATCATAATATTAATAATTAAGAATGCTTTTTCTAATATTACAGCAAAAATGAAAGCAAAAGCACTAATTCACTACATTATGTTTAACGAAATCTTTATTTTTGTAAAAAAAATATCAAGAATGAGAGTTAAAGAACAAGGGCTTTATCTGCCTGAATTTGAACACGACAATTGTGGTGCAGGATTTATTTGTAATTTGAATGGTATTAAGTCAAATGATATTATTCACAAAGCATTAGACATCTTAATTAAATTAGAACATCGTGGTGCCGTTAGTTCTGATGGAAGAACTGGTGACGGAGCCGGAATTTTATTCGACATTCCTCATGATTTTTTTAAGAAAGTTTGTGACTTTGAAATCCCAGAAGCGCGTGAGTATGCAGTAGGAATGGTTTTTTTACCAAAAAGCAAAAACCAGGTTTCTTTTTGTATTAATGCATTTGAAGCTACAATCAAAGACCAAAACTTAAAAGTTTTAGGCTGGAGAGATGTACCCGTTGACGTTGAAAATCTAGGTGAAATTGCCGCAGAAAAAGAACCAACAATTAAACAAGTTTTCGTTTCTAAAAACGGACAGGATTTAACTGAACAAGAATTTAATGCAAAACTTTTTGCAGCTAGAAAAATTGCTGAACATGCCGTAAGAGGATCAAAAACTTCTGAAAGCCACATGTTTTATTTTACTAGTTTATCGACAACTACTATAATATATAAAGGTCTATTGATGCCAGAAGACATCAGCCGTTATTATATAGATTTGAAAGATCCAGACTTGGTGACTCGTTTAGCACTTGTACACCAGCGTTTCTCTACCAATACATTCCCATCTTGGGACTTAGCTCAACCGTTTAGATACATGTGTCATAATGGTGAGATCAACACGCTTCGTGGAAACGTAAGCCGTATGCGTGCTCGTGAAGAGCTTATGCAAAGCAAGGTTTTTGGCGAAGACATTAAAAAATTATTTCCAATTATCTTAGAAGGAAAATCAGATTCTGCTTCTATGGATATGGTAATTGAACTTTTATTAATGACAGGTCGTTCATTGCCAGAAGCAATGATGATGGTTGTTCCTGAAGCTTGGGAAAAACACCAGACAATGTCCGCTGAAAAAAGAGCATTCTACGAGTTCAACGCTTGTATCATGGAGCCTTGGGATGGTCCTGCTTCTATTCCGTTTACAGATGGTAACGTAATTGGTGCTTTACTAGACAGAAATGGATTGCGTCCTTCTCGTTATACATTAACGAAAAGCGGATTCGTAATTATGTCATCTGAAATTGGTGTATTAGATATTGATCCAGAAGATGTAATTCAGCACGGACGTTTGGAGCCAGGAAAAATGTTCTTAGTTGATATGAATGAAGGACGTATCATCGAAGACGAAGAAGTTAAAAAAGCGATCGTTACAAAACGTCCATACAAACAATGGGTTGATGAAAACTTATTGCCATTGGCTAGCGTTCCTTATACCAACAACCCTACTCCTGTTGAAAAATTAGATTTCTTAACAAGACAGCGTTTGTTTGGTTATACAATTGAAGATTTAAAAACCATCATCAACCCAATGGGTAGCGACGGAGCTGAAGCAATTAGTTCTATGGGTAACGATACACCTTTGGCAGTTCTTTCAGATCAGCCTCAGTTGTTGTACAATTATTTCAAACAATTATTTGCTCAAGTTACAAACCCGCCGTTGGATGGTATTCGTGAAGAAATCATTACTGATATCAGTTTAGCGATTGGTGGAGATTTCAATATTTTCGAAATTGAATCTAAACAATGTAAAAAATTAAAAATCCAAAATCCAGTTGTTTCTAACGAGGATTTGGATAAAATTAGAAATATCGATCACCCAGATTTCAAATCGGCTACTATTTCTACTTTATACAAAATAGAAAAAGGAGTTAACGGTTTAGAGCGTGCGCTTGAAAAATGTGTTCAGGCAACCTTTAAAGCGGTTGAAGAAGGATGCAACATCATTATCTTATCGGATAGAGGTGTAAGCGAAGAATTGGCTCCAATTCCAATGTTATTGGCTTGTTCTTACATTCACCATTCATTAAACATTTTACAGGTTCGTTCTAAATTCGGAATCATCATCGAATCTGCTGAACCTAGAGAACCTCATCACTTTGCTTTATTGTTCGGATATGGTGCAAGCGCCATCAACCCTTACATGGTAAACGAAATCATTCACGATCAAGTTGAAAAAGGTTTCATCACAAAAGTAAAAGCTGATTATGCTGTTGTAAATTACAACAAAGCGATTGCAAAAGGAATCGTGAAAATCATGAACAAAATTGGTATCTCTACTTTACATTCATACAGAGCTGCTCAGATTTTCGAGATTTTAGGATTAAACAAAACATTTACTTCGAAATACTTCCCTTACACACCATCAAGAATTGAAGGAATTGGTTTAATGGAAGTTGAAAAAGAGGTTAAAAAACGTTTCCAAAAAGCTTTCCCAAATTCAAAAGTTGCAAGTTTGCTTTCTCTTGAAATTGGAGGTATTTACAGATGGAGACGTGGTGGAGAAAAACACATGTTTAACCCAACCACTATTTCTAAATTACAACAAGCGGTTCGTTTAAACAGCCCAGAAAGTTATAAAGAATACTCAAATGCCGTTAACGAGCAAAGCTCAAACTTAATGACCATAAGAGGTTTATTTGAATTCAACAACTTAGATCCAATTTCTATTGATGAAGTAGAGCCTTGGACAGAAATTGTAAAGAAATTCAAAACGGGTGCCATGTCTTACGGATCTATCTCTAGAGAAGCACACGAGAATTTAGCGATTGCTATGAACAGAATCGGTGGAAAAAGTAACTCTGGAGAGGGTGGAGAAGATCCAAAACGTTTCCAGAAAGAAATTAACGGAGATTCTAGAAACTCTGCAATTAAGCAAGTTGCATCAGGACGTTTTGGTGTTTCGATCAACTATTTGACAAACGCTAAAGAAATCCAGATTAAAATGGCTCAAGGTGCTAAACCTGGTGAAGGTGGACAGTTACCTGGAGAAAAAGTTGTGCCTTGGATTGCTGAAACTAGAAACTCTACACCTTATGTAGGTTTGATTTCACCTCCTCCTCACCACGATATTTACTCAATTGAGGATTTATCTCAGTTGATTTACGATTTGAAAAATGCAAACCGTGAAGCTCGTATTAACGTAAAATTAGTTTCTGAAGTTGGAGTTGGAACCATCGCTGCCGGTGTTGCCAAAGCAAAAGCTGACGTAATCTTGATTTCTGGTTATGACGGAGGAACGGGAGCTGCACCATTAACATCTTTACAACACACAGGTATTCCGTGGGAACTTGGTTTGGCTGAAGCCCAGCAAACCTTGATCTTAAACGACTTAAGAAGCCGTGTAGTTTTAGAGTGTGACGGACAGTTGAAAACAGGTCGTGACGTTGCCATCGCAGCTTTATTAGGAGCTGAAGAATTCGGTTTTGCAACGGCTCCGCTTGTAGCTTCTGGATGTATCATGATGAGAGCTTGTCACTTAAATACTTGCCCAGTTGGTATTGCCACTCAGGATCCTGAATTGAGAAAAAATTTCAAAGGAACTCCAGAGCACGTAATCAACTTCATGTATTTCATCGCTGAAGAGTTAAGAGAAATAATGGCACAGTTAGGTTTCAGAACCTTAAAAGAAATGGTTGGTCAGTCACAAAAATTAAATGTGAACAAAGCCATCAAACATTATAAAGCAAATGGTTTAGACTTGTCATCAATTCTATACAAACCGGAAAAAGCGAAAACAGAGCCAAATCATAATACAACGACTCAAGATCACCAACTTGAAAATGTATTGGATTTTGATATTATCAAAGAAGCTATTCCGTCTATCTATAGAAAAGAAAAAACAAGAGTAACCTTTAAAATTAAAAATACAGACCGTTCTGTAGGTGCTATTTTGAGTAACGAAATCTCAAAAATCTACGGCGCACAAGGATTACCTGATGACACTATTTTAGTTGATTTTGAAGGTTCTGCTGGACAAAGTTTTGGTGCATTCGCAACAAACGGATTGTCATTTAAAATTCACGGAAACTGTAATGATTATTTAGGAAAAGGTCTTTCTGGAGGAAAATTAATTGTAAAAGTACCTCCTACTGCGACTTTCAACCCTGAAGACAATATCATTATCGGAAACGTTGCCCTTTACGGAGCTATTACCGGAGAGGCTTATATTAATGGAATGGCCGGAGAGCGTTTCTGTGTTAGAAATTCTGGAGCAACAGCAGTTGTTGAAGGAATTGGAGATCACGGATGCGAGTACATGACCGGTGGTACAGTAGTAGTTTTAGGAAAAACAGGAAGAAACTTCGCAGCTGGTATGAGTGGTGGTGTGGCTTATGTTTACGATCCAAATAAGAAATTCGATTCTACAGTTTGTAACATGGAAATGGTTGCATTCGACCCAATGGAAGAAGAAGATCTTACGAAACTAAGAAAACTGATCAAAAATCATTCATTGTACACAAGCAGTCCATTAGCAAAAAGAATTTTAGCAGACTGGGAAAATCAACAACAGCACTTCGTAAAAGTAATGCCAACTGATTACAAAAAAGCATTACAAAGAATTGCAGAAGAGAAAAAAATAGAAGAATTAATAGCGGGATAAAAATCAATTTCAAAAAATAAAATTCCAAATTCCAATGTCAATATCAATGACAATGTCGTCCTGAGCGAAGTCGAAGGATTGGAATTTGGAATTTAAAGAAATTGGAATTTAATTTAAAAAGTCATGGGTAAAATAGGCGGATTTAAAGAATATAACAGAGCCGATGAAAGTAATTTAGCAGTAGCAGAACGTGTTTCTAACTACAACGAATTCACTATTCCGGTACCAAAAGATAAATTAAAAGAACAAGGATCAAGATGTATGGACTGTGGAATTCCATTTTGCCACAGTGGTTGTCCGTTAGGAAATTTAATTCCTGACTTCAACGACATGGTGCATCAGGAAGAATGGCAGAGTGCATTAGAAATTTTACAATCTACTAATAACTTTCCTGAATTTACAGGACGCTTATGCCCTGCTCCATGTGAGAAATCATGTGTATTAGGAATCATCAAAGATCCGGTTTCTATCGAAAACATCGAAAAAAGCATTGTCGAAAGAGGTTTTGCTGAAGGATGGATTAAACCACAAGCACCAAAAACAAGAACTGGAAAAACAGTTGCTGTTATCGGTTCTGGACCTGCAGGTCTTGCAGCGGCTCAGCAATTAAACAGAGCGGGTCATACCGTTACTGTTTTTGAAAGAGACAACGCAATTGGAGGTTTATTACGTTACGGAATTCCAAATTTCAAATTAGAAAAAGGAATTATCGATCGTCGTGTAGCTATTCTGGAAGCAGAAGGAATCACTTTCAAAACTAATGTAAACGTTGGTGTTAACTTCAGTGTTGAAGAATTAAACCAATTCGATTCTATCGTTTTATGCGGAGGAGCAACTGAAAGAAGAAGCTTGCCAACTAAAGGAATCGAAAGCAAAGGTGTTGTTCAGGCAATGGATTTCTTAACGCAGCAAACAAAAGTTTTATACGGAGAATCAATTCCTGATCAGGTTAAAGCAACTGGTAAAGATGTAATCGTTATTGGTGGTGGAGATACGGGTTCTGACTGTATTGGAACTTCAAACAGACACGGAGCAAAATCGGTAACTAACTTTGAGATTTTACCAAAACCTCCAGTTGGAAGAAGCGAGTCAACTCCTTGGCCTTTCTGGCCATTGCAGCTTAAAACATCTTCTTCTCACGAAGAAGGTTGCGACAGAAACTGGTTGATTAATACTAAAGAATTCATTTCTAACGATAAAGGCGAATTAACTGGATTAAAAACGGTTGAAGTGCAATGGAAAATGACTCCTGGTCAACGTCCTGAATTAATCGAAAAAGAAGGTTCTGAGAAAATCTGGCCTTGCGATTTAGCTTTATTGGCTCTTGGATTTACAGGTCCAGAGAAAACATTAAGCGAGCAATTGGGAATCGAAACTGATATGAGAAGCAACTACAAAGCGCATAACTATCAGACAAACGTACCTCACATTTTCACTGCTGGTGATATGAGAAGAGGACAATCATTAATCGTGTGGGCTATTTCAGAAGGTCGCGAAGCTGCAAGAGAAGTAGATTTATTCCTTATGGGATCTACAAACTTGCCTACTAAAGGAAAAGGAGATTTACCGAGTCTATAATTTTTTTTAAAGATGCTAAGATGCTAAGGCTCTAAGATACTAAGTTTTTTTCCTTGCATTTTATTAATCTTTTCCGATAAACAACATAACTACAAACAAACCCTTGAATTTATATTCAGGGGTTTTGTTTTTTTTACCCACAGACTATATAGATTAAATGGATTTTTTTTAGCCACTACCCGAGCGATAGCGAACCGCCGAAGCAATTACACAAATTTTTCTCTTCTCTTTGGCTTCTATATTCAAACATAGCCCGTGGTTTCAACCACGGGAACACAATATATGATTACGCTCAATTCTTTACGTTTCCCGTGGTTGAAACCACGGGCTATATTTTGAGCATTTTGCGAAAAATCTAAGATTAAAAATTCGTGAAAATTTGTGTAATACGTGGCAAACAAAAAATAATCTGTGCAAATCATTTTAATCAGTGGCAAAAAACAATTTCGACAGCATTTAAGAATAAGTTAATTCGCGAATTCGAGCCAAAAAAACTTAGTAACTTAGCATCTTAGAACCTTAGCACCTTTAAAAAGGTTATAAAATCTTAAAAACAGCAACTTTTTGTTTGAAATAAAACAATTTGTTATAATTTGTTATTTTTCTACAAATTATTTGCTGATAGATAAAAGTGTAATAACTTTGCCCAAAATGATTTAAAAATGCAAGCAAAAGATTTACTGCAGTTAGCAGACCAATTTGGAAGTCCATTGTATGTTTACGATGCTGAAAAAATCCAATCTCAGTACAACAGATTAACTAAAGCTTTCTCTAAGGTAGAAAACTTAAGAGTTAATTACGCCATGAAGGCATTGTCAAACGTTGCGATTCTACAGTTATTAAAGAACATGGGGTCTGGTTTAGACACTGTATCAATTCAGGAAGTTCAGTTAGGACTTCATGCTGGCTATGAACCCGAAAGAATTTTCTTTACACCAAACGGCGTTTCTCTAGAAGAAATCGAAGAAGTTGCCGCAATGGGTGTACAAATCAATATCGACAACTTATCTATTCTGGAGCAGTTCGGAACAAAACATCCACATATTCCGGTATGTATTCGTATCAATCCACACGTAATGGCAGGCGGAAACGCTAACATTTCTGTTGGACATATCGATAGTAAATTCGGAATTTCTGTGCACCAGATTCCTCATATTTTGCGAATTGTTGAGAACACAAAAATGAGCATCGTGGGAATTCACATGCACACAGGATCTGATATTTTAGATATCGAAGTATTCTTGTATGCTGCTGAAATCTTGTTTGATACGGCTAAACATTTCAAAGATTTACAATTCTTAGATTTTGGAAGCGGATTCAAAGTACCTTACAAAAAAGACGATATCGAAACAGACATCGAAGAGTTAGGTAAAAAATTATCTAAAAGATTCAACGCTTTCTGTGCTGAATATGGAAGAGACTTAACGCTTATTTTTGAGCCAGGAAAATTCCTTGTATCTGAAGCAGGTCATTTCTTAGTAAAAGTAAACGTAGTAAAACAGACAACCTCAACAGTTTTCGCTGGAGTAGATAGTGGTTTCAACCACTTAATTCGTCCAATGTTATACGGATCTTCACACCATATCGAAAACATCTCAAACCCAAAAGGAAAAGAGCGTTTTTACTCAGTTGTAGGATACATTTGCGAAACAGATACTTTTGCAAACAACCGTAGAATTCAGGAAATTACTGAAGGAGATATTTTATCTTTCAGAAATGCTGGAGCTTACTGTTTCTCAATGTCTTCAAACTACAATTCAAGATACAAACCAGCCGAAGTTCTTTGGATGAACGGACAAGGAATCTTGATTCGCCAAGCTGAAACATTCGAAGATTTACTTAAAAATCAAATTCCGTTGCCAGAAGAAGTTGCTGCTACGGTTTAACAATAGAAAAAAAGAGAATATCACTTTAATCCCGTTTATTAATTGAGGCGGGATTTTTTTATTGTAGATTTCTGAGTTTAGATTTTAGATTGGTTTACATAATTAAGTTAATCTTCGCTTTTCACACAAATAAAAAAGTCATCTTAATTCATTATATTTGTACGAAATTTTTTATTTAAATGAATTACTATAAATATGACCTTACGAAAGATGAATCATCCACAATATTTAATTTTGTAAGTGTTGGAATAAAAGGAAGTTTTAGAAAAGTGGTTGCTTACACTCCAACTAAAAACCCTTCTATCTATAATCTTTGTTTTGGAAACTTAAAATACGCCCCATCAATAAAAAAGTATATTATAGATGATCAAGTTATAAATGACAATGGAGACATTAGGATTGTTTTGGCAACTGTAGCCCAAACTGTATATGAATTTACAAAGACAAATCCAGAAATAGCAGTGTTCTTTAAAGGCAGTGATGTTAGAAGAACAAATACTTACAAAAGAGTTATAATGTTAAATCTTGAGGAATTATCAGAAACTTTTGATATATTTGGTGCCCGAATAATTGATAATGAGCAGATCATAGACGAACCATTTGATTATACAAAAGACTTTGATGGATTTTTAATTAAAAGGAAAAAAATATGAAACGTATAAAAAAAATAGTGAAGCTAAAAAGGATTACAAGTAAAAATCCAAAAATTGTAATTGACCCATCACTTAATGAACTTAAAGATATTAAGTTTAAATCTGGAAAACCAGACGAAATAAGTAAACTAGAGTTTAAATTAAGTTTTTAATCTCCTTAAAATATTATAAAAATCCCGTTTCTTAATTGAGGCGGGATTTTTTTATTTCAGATTTTTAAGTTTAGATTTTAGATTATTTACACACTTTTGTCAGGCTGAGCGAAGTCGAAGCCCACGCAAAATAATCGCTCCTTTAAGAGTTTTTAAGATTTAGAACCAACACATAAAAAGTAAGTTTATTTTTATAATTTTGTAAAATAATATATACAAAATGGAACTTAGAAAAGAAATCGAACCACAATTAGAAATTGCCGAAAAACTCTATCCGGAAATACTAAAATCTATTATGGATTATACCGATTTTGTTGATGAGAATGGCGATGAAGAAAATATTGAATACCAAAAACTAGAAAGCAAAATTCATAATTTAACTGGAAAAGATATGTCTAAATACAATCTTTGGGAATGGTGGGAAGGCGAAGGTGCAGAAGTTCTTTCTTTTAGAATTGTATTACCTAACCCTTTAAAAGTTGAAGACATTACAAAAGAAGAACTCTCAAAAATTGTTTGCAATAGACTTGAAGGATTTGATAATTGCTTGTTAAATAAAAATGAAGATAATCAAAGTTTCAAAGCACAATTTCATCCTTATCTTACAGATTATTACCATGATTTCTTAAAGTTAAATTTCAAAAAAACATATAATTATCCAAAAATATTTGGCCCACAAAATGACAAAAATAAAAGGCAATTTTGGCTATCTAACTTAGAAAAAACTGAAAAGCTTTGGAACAATGGAATATTTCAATAATTTTTTTACAAGAGCATAAATTATTAAAAAGATTTTGATGGTTTTTTAATTAAAAGGAAAGGAAGATGAAAAGTTCAAAAAAAATAATTAAGACTAAAAGATTAACTACAAAAGACTCAAAGATTATTGTTGACACATCTCTCAATAATCTTAAAAATATTGAGTTTCAATCTGGAACACAAGATGAAATTAATAAAATCGAGTTTAAACTAAGCTTTTAATCTTAAAACCAAAATATCATCGAAGTCCCGTTTCTTAATTGAGGCGGGATTTTTTTATTTTAGATTTTTGAGTTCAGATTTTTGAGTTTAGATTCTTAAACGTCTGTCAGGCTGAGCGAAGTCGAAGCCCACGCAAAGTAATTACAATATTTGTCATTTGACAAGAATAAGAGTAGACTTGATCCAAAATAAAAAATATTTAATATCTTACCTAAATACTTTCAATACTTACAAAAATGGACTTTGAAGTACTTAATATACGAAAAATAGACTCCACAACTGGAAATTTAAAATTACATGAAGATTATATTCTTTCGTATGACCAGTTTGATGGTTGGACAGAAAGATTATTAAGATTAGGAATTTATATTGATATCATTTTTGAATGTAAGATCGACATGACGTTTCGTACAAAAAAATTTGAGAAATTTGAAAAGCAATTCGAATGCGAAATACCTTCTGAAATTAAAAACATAATTTTAGAAATACAAAAACTCGATCATTTAGAATTGAAACATTATTATTCTGATATATTTATGGAGGACCAAGGCAAGGAAGATTATGTTATTAATCATTTGGGCAAATCACACAATATCAGAATAGGAAATTTGTTCAAAAAACCGCAACCTGAAAATTCATCCGAAAAATTATTTTTTGACTTAATTGAATTTTTTGAAAAATGGCGAGAAGAAATTTATCAGCAATGTTTAAACGAATTAACACCATCCAATCAAATTCCCATTAATGAAAAGCGTAAACGAAGAAGATAAAAGTTTTTAAAAGAAAAATTAAAATTCTATCAGAAAAAACATCTTTTTACTTTATTCAAATAATCAAAATTTTAAATACCTTTGAAATTATGAGCACAACATCAAAACCAAAACATATCGGCAGAAACATCAGCCGAATCAGAGAGCTTCGAGGTATGAAGCAGGAAGCGCTTGCGCAGGCAATTGGTACAAATCAGCAGGCAATTTCTGGTATTGAAGGAAGTGAAACTATTGATGATTCTAAACTTTCAAAAATTGCAGAAGCACTTGGCGTTACGGTAGAAGCGATTGAGAGTTTTTCTGAAGAAAATGTATTTAATTATTTTAATACATTTAATGATTCCGTTTCAAACAGCAATTTTGGTCATAATAATATTTGCAATTTCAATCCACTTGACAAAGTTGTAGAACTTTACGAACGTTTGGTTCAGGCTGAAAAAGACAAAGTTGAATATTTAGAAAAATTACTAAAAGGAAAATAATTCCTTAGAAATATAAATTTTACAAAAGCACAGAGATTTACTTTGTGCTTTTTTTAAGCCCAGAAACAAAATGTCATATCTTCTTCTTGCCCTTTTTATTGTCTTAGTAAATTGCTCCATTTTTTATTTTCTAAAATCTGAAAATGGACTAAAAAAAATACTTTTCTACGCATTAGTCTATTTTGTAATTGCAATAGTTTTTACCAAAATTTATACTTTACTAAACATCGAAGAAATGCCAAATGGCTTTGCGTTTTTTGTACTTGTAATGTTTAGCTGGTCAATCGTACTAATGCATTTTTTAAAAACCCTAAACAACAGAAGAGTAAATATTGCAAAACAATTACAGATAGAAAACAATAAACTTATTAATTCTTCCGCTTATCTCACACTTATTACGATATCTATAACTGCCTTTCAATTGTATTTAATTTTATCAAAAACTATTAATGTTTTTAGAAGTTAGTTAGAATTGCAAAATCAAATTCACTAAATAAAAAAACAACTCTTGGACATTAAAAAAATTTATCGAAGATTCTTTTATATCAACACAAGATCAATAAACAGTTGGCAGGCCACCACTTCGATTTCAATACACGAATCATTATTAATATTTTTAATTTCACTAATTCTTAAGAAAATTTTTCTACCTAATTTAAAAATTAGTGAGCCATTTGTTTTTATCGCTTTTCTTGTTCTCTTTTTTGTTTTTAATTATTTTAATGATCAAACTTTTAAGAAAAAAGATAAAGAATATACAGCTGAATGGCTACAAGAAACCAAAAGAAGCAGAATGCTATATAGAACTAGTAATGTTGCATTTCAAATTTTTCTTTTCTCCACATGCATTATTATTTTAATGTATTTAGATAACAAATTATAACAATATAGAAATCAAAATAATCCCCAAAAGCAATGAAACCTACACTTCTACTATCAACATTATTACTGTTATTTGCAACCAATTCATTCAGCCAAACTCTTGCTGATTTAAAACTAAAACCAAAAGAAATTCCAAAAGGCGGCTATATGGTAAGTGATGGAAATATTTGCATTACACCACAAGCTTGTACTTTTTATAATGATATTGAAACGTACAGCAATATTGTGGGAACTATAAAAAGTAAAGCGATTCAGAGTTTTAAAAGCAAAGCAGATCGCGGTTCTATTATGTATTTTGAATTTGATCATGTTTTTAAAGGCGATAGATTCTTGCAAGGTTTACTTTGGGGAAAAGCGGGTGAACCAACGCCTGAACATCCAGAAGAATATATAGCAAAAGGTAGATTTCTAGTTATTTGGAGTCTGCAGCCAGATAGTCCGTTAAAAGAAAAATCGGAAACTAAAGTCGAGGCAATTTTAGAATAAAAAAATCCCGTTTCTTTATTGAAACGGGATTTTTTAAATATATCTTAAAGTAGTGATTATACATTTTTTCGCAAAAACTTGAACAACAGATACAACAGATAAAATAAAAAGATGCAAAATGCAATAATTAAAAACTGCCAAATAAATAACCCAAACTGAAAATCATTAATTAATTTATCCATAATTTTATCTTTTTAAAGCTTTCATTTTCTGACAAGCAAATAAACAAAAAAATCTTACACTTTTAAAAATAAAAATTACAAAAAATGAAACCTCAAGTACGAATCCTGATTTACTCTATTCTTTTCTTTTTATACCTTACTTCTACCCATTTTTTTCTTGAATTAAATGAGAAATTTAAAGGTGATGGTTTTGTAACTCTTGGAGTTGGCTTTGGTATCCTGAATCTTATTTATGCTTTTACAGCTCTAAAATGGAAACCCTTGCTTAATGTACTTTGTGCTGTCGGAATTGCGGCTTTGGCTATGTTTCTAGCTTTACAGTTTACCAATTTGCATCTGCTTGTAGATTATGATCCGTATCAGGTTAAAACTGCCATATTTGCGAATGCTGTTCTTTCTATTATTTTTTGGGAAATTGTATATCAGGTAAAGATTAGAAAATCTAAATAAATATATTTTTCAATTGTCTCCAGCTTTAGCTAGAGGTTAATAATAAAATCTTTCTCATAGGGCTTTAGCCAAATCTTTTTTTGGCTAAAGCCTTTTTACTTTTATCAAATATACCTCCAGCTAAAGCTGGAGGCAATTCATTTACAATTACTAATATTGCTTAAATACTTAAAAAATAATTCATTAGATTTACTCTTAAGTATTTAAAAATCAAACCCATGAAACGACAGCCATCAATCGACATTGTCCGCGGAATTGTAATGATTATTATGGCGCTCGATCATGTTCGAGATTTGATGCATGTTGATTCTATTACGCAAAGTCCAACCGATTTAACAACTACTTCACCTTTACTGTTTTTTACGCGTTTTATAACTCATTTATGCGCGCCTACTTTTGTTTTTCTGGCCGGAACTTCGGTTTATCTTTCGCTTCAAAACAAAAATAATGTTTCCGAAACCAGAAAGTTTTTACTCAAAAGAGGAATTTGGTTAGTTGTCCTTGAATTTACAATTGTCAATTTTGGTTTATTCTTCGATATTGGTTTTCATTCTCTTTTGTTTGAAGTGATTGCAGCAATAGGTTTTGGTTTTATCATTTTAAGTGCATTACTGAAAATCCGTTCACAGACATTAGGAATTATTGGACTTCTTATACTCTTTTTTCACAATCTCACACCGCTTATTCCATTTGCAGAAAATTCGATTTTAAAAACTGCTTTAGCACCGCTATTTAGTCCAATAGTATTTCCGTTTTCAGGAAGAGCTTTTATAATGGGTTATCCGCCGATTCCGTGGCTTGGAATTATGCTTATTGGTTTTGCAACTGGTAAATTCTTTGAATGGACTGAAGAGAAAAGAAAACAACTATTTACAAAAATTGGTTTAACCGCATTAGTCTTATTTATCATAATTCGTTTTGTAAATATTTATGGAGATCCAGCTTTATGGACCACGCAAAAAAATGTCGTTTTTACTTTTTTGTCATTTATTAATGTGACAAAATATCCTCCTTCTCTCCTATTTTGTTTAGCAACTTTAGGAATTATGTTTTTGCTTCTAGCATTTGCAGAACAATTCACAAACAGCATCAAAAAAGTGTATTTGGTCTACGGAAAAGTGCCTTTGTTTTATTTTGTCGTTCATTTTTATGTTATTCATTTTCTCACACTTCTTATGCTTTTTGCTCAAGGTTTCAGCTTTTCGCAATTTGAATTTGCAACCGGAACATTTGGAAGGCCAAAAGGCATAGAAAGCGGTTTATCTCTTTGGTTAATTTATCTAATTTGGATTTTTGTTGTTGTCCTACTTTATAAACCTTGCCAATGGTTTGGAAAATATAAATCGGAACATAAATATTGGTGGCTACAATACATTTAAAATTCATCAAAAGTCAGCGCATAAAATTCATTGCGTCATTTAAGAACTACTAAAAAACACTTTAGATTCTGTACACATTTTCTTATATTAGCCTTGAATTTTTCAAAGCCAAAATAATAAAATAATGAAAATCCAAACTTTATTGCTTTTGTCCCTAATTGCAATTTCATGTAAAAATGAAACTAAAACCGAAACACCTTCAACTACCCAAAAAGATATTTTAGAAGTCGCATTAAAACCTAAAACTAATGCTGAAATTAACATTGAGGAAGCTGATACATTGGTAATTTCTAAAAAACATAAAACCAACCAAATAAGTTGCGATTTAGACGGAGACGGAAAAGACGAACTCGTAGAAATTATCAGAAGTACAAAAAATGACAAAAGTGGCCTAAAAATAACTTTTGGAAATAATAAAAGAACTGATTATTTCGGATTCGGAAATACTGTTTTAAATCAAGGTTTTGATGAAATTGACTGGGTCGGAACATTTGAGAAAGCACCAAAAGGAGAAATCGTCTGGAACAACGTAAACGATGACGGTGAAATTATGGGCGAAGAAGAAATTAAAGAAGAAGATAAAATAAAACTTCCAAATGATGGGATTTTTATTCATGCCGAAGAAAGCTGTGGAGGCGGAATTATTTATCTAAAAAACGGAAAACACGAGTGGATTCAGCAGGAATAAGTTCATAAATAAAAACTCCTAAATTATTGAATATGAAAAGTACAGTAGAAATTGCCAATCGTTTTAGAGAAGTTATTTTAAACGGAACTTGGATTGCGAACACCAATTTTAAAGATCAGCTCGAAAATCTAGATTGGAAAATTGCAGTTAGTCCCGTTCAGAACTTAAATACAATTGCGGTTTTGGCGCAGCATATTCATTACTATATAAACGGAATCAATCAGGTTTTTAAAGGAGGAACATTAGATATAAAAGACAAATTTAGTTTTGATTTTCCGTCAATTCATTCTCAAGAACAATGGAATACTTTTCTAACTCAATTCTGGAATGATGCTGAAGAATTTGCGTCTTTAGTACAACAAATGCCAGTCGAAAAACTGGATGAAGGTTTTGTAGAAGTCCAGTACGGAACTTACAAAAGAAATATCGAAGCTATGATTGAACATAGTTATTATCATTTAGGGCAAATTGTTTTGATTAAAAAACAGCTTAACAACTTAACGTAAAATTTTCTTTCAAATCATTAAAAGTCATTAAATTAGAGTTCAACTTTAAAAATTTAAAAATGAAAAAATTAATCTTAGCATTTCTGTTTTTAATTGGCTTATCTGCATCAGCGCAAACTTCTAAAGAACTTATTGGAAAATGGCAATTGGTAAAATGGACTAAAAACGGAAAAGAAAAAAGCATTGAAAAACATTTTAAAACAGATCAGGTTTTTCAGGTTTTTAAAGAAAATGGTGATTTTGAAAGCGTTATTGGCGACGAATCGCATAAAGCAAAATGGAAATTATCTAAAGACAATTCTCAATTGACCATTGTTTCTGTTATTCTGCCGGTTGTGTTTACAATAAATTCTTTTGACAGTCAGAAACGTGTTATAACCAATCCTGAAGTGGGTACTTTTGAATACAAAAAAGTGGAAGAATAAGTTAGATTTTTTCTTGTTTCCTCTGAAAAACAAAAGCTGTAATCTAGCCCCGATGGAAGCGATATCTCCCGATTTAGAAAAACAAGGCTATTTCAGCCGTAGTTTTTGTTAATCGGGAATTTAGCGGACAGCGGGAGTAAACGTTCTTATGAAAATAGCTTTTTCTGCTCCTTAAATAAATTAGAAAAAGGCATAGTTGTTGAAAGTTAAATAAAATATATTTGCAACTTCAAAAGACACACTATGCAAAAAATTACTTTTCTCGTTTCTATATTGTTTTTAGCCCTTTCTTCTTGTGGGGTAAAAACAACACAATCAATGCTTAGCGACGGAAATTACGACGGTGCAATTGATCGCGCTGTTGAAGCGCTTCGCACCAAAAAAGATTCTAAAGGAAAACAAGATTATGTTTATCTATTAGAAGAAGCCTTTGCAAAAGCCAAAGACCGCGATTTACGTAATCTAGAAATGCTGAATAAAGAAAATAATCCGGCAAATACTGAACGTATCTATAATACTTATGTACAGCTAAATAATCGTCAGGAAAAAATTAGACCTATTTTGCCTTTGCCTTTATTGAAGCTGGGAAGAAATGCAAATTTTCCGTTTGATAATTATTCGAATGAGATTGTAAACAGTAAAAATGCACTTTCGAAATATTTATATGAAAACGCATCTACTCTTTTGAAATCAAATAACAAATTGGATTTTAGAAAAGCTTACGATGATTTTGCGTATTTGGAAAGTATTAATCCTGGCTACAAAAATACCAAAAAACTGATGGACGATGCTCAGTTCAAAGGAACTGATTTTGTGGATGTTTATGCTAAAAATGAAACCGAAATGGTGATTCCGAAAATGCTTCAGGAAGATTTATTGGATTTTAAAACCTACGGATTAAACGATAAATGGACGGTTTATCATAGCACAAGACAAAAAAATGTGTCGTACGATTATAGTTTGATTCTTAATTTCAGACAAATTGCGATTTCGCCAGAACAAATTAAAGAGAAAGAATTTGTTAAAGAAAGACAAGTTAAAGATGGCGTAAAAACGCTTTTGGACAACCGCGGAAGACCTGTAAAGGATAGTTTAGGTAAGGAAATTAAAGTGGATAATTATAAAACACTTCGCGCAACGGTTTATGAATTCAGACAATTTAAGTCTTGTCTGGTAACTGCAAAAGTGGACTATGTAGATTTAAAAAGCAATCAGCTAGTTCAGACTTTCCCGATAAGCAGCGAATATGTTTTTGAAAATGTGTATTCGAATTACAAAGGGAACAGAAACGCTTGCGATGATAATTATTTAGGGTATTTTGACAAACGCGCTATTGCTTTTCCGAACAACGAACAGATGGTGTATGATACAGGTGAAGACCTGAAAGCCAAACTAAAAGACATCATTGTAAAGAATAAATTTAGAAGGTAATTATATAACACAATTATAAAGAAAAAGGTGCATTTTTGATGCGCCTTTTTTTTGCTTTAAACTTTTTCAATAAAAAAAAATGTCTTTTTGAATTGCGCAACCAAAAAGTTGCGTATATTTGCAACTGATTAGTTGCGAATAAATATTCATAGAAAATGAAAAGAGATATTTTTCAAGCTATTGCCGATCCGACAAGAAGAGCAATATTGGTTTTGATTTCCTCAACTGCATTAACGCCAAATGCTATTGCAGAGCAGTTTCAAACTACAAGACAAGCAGTTTCTAAACACATTAAAATATTGAATGAATGTGATTTATTGGAAGAAAAGAAATTGGGCAGAGAAATTTATTATCAGCTGAAAATTGATAAAATGAAAGAAATTGATCAATGGCTGGAGCAATTTAAGGCAATTTGGGAACAGCGTTTTAGTCAATTGGATCAAGTATTACTTAACTTAAAATCTAAAGAAAATGAAGACTGATTTATTAATGAATTTTTCTGTAGACAAGGAAAATAAAAGAGTGAGCGTAAAACGCGAATTCGATGCTCCGTTATCAAATGTTTGGTCTGCATGGACAGAACCTGAAATTCTTGATTTATGGTGGGCGCCAGCTCCGTTTAAATCTGAAACCAAAAACATGGAGTTTAAAGAAGGCGGTAGAAGATTATATGCCATGGTTGGTCCCGACGGTGCTGAGCGCTGGAGTTATTTTGAATATTCTTCAATTTCTCCTAAAACAAATTTTAAACATTCTGCTACTTTTTCTGATTCCGAAGGAAATCCGAATTCTGAATTTGGAAGTTCGTTTTGGGATATTACTTTTTCTGAACAGGGAACTTCTACAATTGTTGATATTGTGATAAAACGTGACAGTTTTGAAGAACTGCAAAAAATAATTGAAATGGGCTTTAAAGAAGGATTTACTTCTGCAATGCAAGGTTTGGACAAAATCTTAGCAGAAAAATAAAGTCAATTCAGCCGAATTATTATTAACGAATTAAAAATATTAAGAAAATGAAATCAAATCTTTTAATGAATTTTACTGTTGATAAGGAAACTAATACTGTCAATGTAAAACGTGAATTAAATGCTTCGCTTCCTCAAGTTTGGTCTGCTTGGACTGAACCTCAGATTCTAGATTTATGGTGGGCGCCAGCTCCGTGGAAATCTGAAACAAAGAGTATGGAATTTAAAGAAGGCGGACGCAGATTGTATGCCATGGTTGGACCAGAAGGCGAAAAGCATTGGGCCATTGCTGATTTTACTTCAATTAGTCCGAAAACTAATTTTAAATATTTAGATGCTTTTAGCGATAGCGAAGGAAATTTAAACAAAGAATTTCCGCGTTCTGACTGGGATGTGACTTTTTCTGAAAAAGACGGTTCTACTTTTGTAGATGTTGTTATTAAACATGAAAAACTATCTGATTTGGAAATGATTATCCAAATGGGCTTCAAAGAAGGTTTTACTATTGCAATGGAAGGTTTGGATGCTATTTTTGCAGAAAAAGCAAAATAATCATCCAATTACATACAAAAGGTCAAAACAAAAGAAGAATTTACTGATATTAAAATTGTAATTTCGTTTTACATAAACATTTTTACTTTACTAGCAATGAACAAATTTTTTGCTCTGGCCTTTTTGCTTTTTTCTTCTACTTTAGCATTCAGCCAAAAGAATAAAACTAAAACCATAGAAACTTCAAAGCCTTTTGTTTTAGGCGTTATCGACGAAATTCAATCGAAAGAATTAAACGAAAAAAGAATTCTAAACATTTATCTTCCCGAAGGCTATAATCCAGCTGAAGCTATAAAATACCCTGTAATTTATTTACTTGACGGTTCTGCCGAAGAAGATTTTATTCATATTTCTGGATTGGTTCAGTTTAATAGTTTTGAATGGATCAATCAAGTTCCAAAATCAATTGTAGTGGGAATTGCAACTGTTGACAGAAGACGCGATTTTACTTTTCCTACTACTGTTGAAAATGATAAAACGAGATTTCCAACAACAGGACATTCTGATCAGTTTATTGCTTTTATTGAAAAAGAACTTCAACCTTTTATTGAAAAAAAATACAAGACAAACGATTCTAAAACCATCATCGGCCAATCTCTTGGCGGATTATTAGGAACCGAAATCTTGCTTAAAAAACCAGCTCTTTTTAATAAATACGTTATTGTAAGTCCGAGTTTATGGTGGAATAACGGTTCATTACTCGATTTGGATTCTGAAATGCTGAAAGAAAATTTTAAACAGTCAATCGAAATTTATATTGCTGTCGGCAAAGAAGGATTGGCTCCAACAGCAATTCCGCATGTTATGGAAGTTGACGCCAATTTACTGGCAGAAAAATTAAAAGCATCTAAAAGTAAAAACGTGAAAACTTACTTCGACTATTTCCCCGAAGAAAACCACGGATCGATTCTGCATACAGCTGTTTTTAATTCTTTCAAATTCTTTTATCCGAAAAATAAAGAATAGACTTTGTCATATTGTAAAATGTGAAATGTGAGATGCTAAAGTCTTCATTTCACATTTCACATTTCACATTTCACATTTCACATTTCACATTTCACAATCAACAATTTATCCCAACCATCCTTCTCTATCCAAACTTCGATATTGAATCGCTTCGGCAATATGTGAAGAAACAATATTTTCTGAATGATCTAAATCGGCTATGGTTCTCGAAACTTTTAAAATTCTATCGTAAGCTCTAGCAGAAAGGTTTAATCTTTCCATGGCTGTTTTCAGTAATTCTTTTGAAGCTTCATCTAAAACACAATACTCTCGAATCAATTTACTGCTCATTTGCGCGTTGTAATGAACATTTTCTACCGTTTCAAATCGTTTGGTTTGTATTTCTCGTGCTGCTGTAACTCGTTTGCGAATTTCTACACTGCTTTCTGCTTTTCGTTCATCTGATAGTTTATCAAAAGGAACTGGAGTAACTTCTATATGAATATCAATTCTATCTAATAAAGGCCCTGAAATTTTACTCATATAACGTTGCATTTCGTGTGGTGAAGAAGTATTGGGCATACTTGGATCATTAAAGAATCCGCTTGGGCTTGGATTCATGCTTGCCACTAACATAAAAGACGACGGATAGGTTATGGTAAATTTTGCGCGCGAAATAGTCACCTCTCTATCTTCCAAAGGTTGACGCATTACTTCTAAGACATCACGTTTGAATTCTGGCAATTCATCTAAAAATAAAACACCGTTATGCGCCATCGAAATTTCTCCTGGTTGCGGATAACTTCCACCGCCAACCAAAGCTACATTACTTGTAGTATTAAACTATGAGATTAATATTTTTCACAAAACAAGAATATAATTTCTTACATTTATCATCATATTTTAAAACTATAAACAATGTTCGAATATTACATTACTATCCCTGATGATAAAGAAGAATTTACTTTAAGCATTAAATTGAATTTGAAAAATAAGGGAATCCAATACAAAGAAATATCAACGAAAGATGCTAAGATATTAATTGCAATATTTAATTCTGAAATAGTTAAAGAAGAATTTGAACTAGAATTTAGAACACAATTTCCCTTCCTCTTCTAATTTTTTATCACTCTGTAATTCTATAAAATATCAATGCAAAAATATATTACAACTGCTGTTTTTTCAATCTTACTATTTACCACTATTATATTAACAGCCATTAATTATCATAATAATGATGTGCTTGAAAGTCGGATTAATACAATTAATAAGTATAATGAAAAAACAGTAAAAAAAGATTTGGATTCCGAAAAAGGTTTTAAGGAAGATTACTATATTCTACAACAGTCTCATGATACAAACTTAATTTTAGTTGTCTTTGGTTTGGTTGTAGCAGTAATTGGTTTTTTCACTTATCAAAATGTTGTTGCAAAATTTGATATAAAGTCCAGCGAACTCAGAAATGAAATTTTAAATTATAAAAATGAAATCGAAAATTATAAAAAAGATGGGCAGATAATAATTGATGAACTTGCCGACTTACAAAGAGAGTTTTATTTACAGAGTGCAGAACTTAATAGTGAAATTGCCGAATTCAATTTACAAAAAGGGGACAAATCATCATTTATACAATATAGATTTGCCTCTATCTCTAAGTTAGCAGATTTATGTCTGTGGCATATAAATAATAAAAGTGAAAAAGATGAAATTGAGGATTTAGAAGAATCCATTGTTGGATTCTTAGAAATATTAAATAAGAAAGTGTCAAATATTGAAAATGTAGACAGTGAAAACTTTGTTGTCATTGAAAATTATATAAGTAATATTAGGGAAATTAAAAACGTAAAAATTGACAAGGCACTATCACACATTCAAGTAAAAATAAAAGAGAATAAAAGCACTTAAATATTTACATAAGTAGTTCCTGTTATAAACTCTTTATTGTTATGTTTTTTCAATAAATCACGCCATTTATAGCCAGTTTTCTCAAAGTGGGGCGCATCGTGAAATTTCCAATCGCCGCCCCACGTATACCCAATTGATTTCAAATATTTGGCGACTTCCAGCCAATCAGCCATACCATCTTTGTCAAAATCTTCGACTAAAGACCAGCTTAATGATTCGAATGTTCCATTGTTATCACGATCATAAAATAAGGCAAAATCGAATGCCAAACCGAAATTGTGAATTGACTGACCGCCTTTTGCGTTTGTTACTTTTGGCTTTTTCTTGAATAGTTCATCCTGCTCTTTAAAGGTTCTTAAAGCTTGTGTAATGCACATCTTAATTCCTTTTCCAAGAATATTTTTATTGATATGTAAATAGGCTGTCTTTACTTCTTCCCTGATGAATGGGTGCAATGTTTGAATTCGTTCTAGTGAGATTTTTTCGATGTCCATTTAATAATTATAGTTTACCTATATATTAAATCACGCACGACCTTTTATTTCATTATAACTTAAAACACCATCAACTTCTTTAAACTCGTACTTAACAAACTCATTTACTTTATGCAAACCGAAATATTCAGGAACATAAACATCATAGCTGTAAACTTTACCGCCGTACTCTTTAATATCATCAACAAAGTCATCTTTCAGTCTTAAATGCCCAGAAACACGACCACCTTCACCACAATTTAGACTTAAATGATATTGCTTTTCTCTAATTAATTGAACCAAATCACCCGGCTTGATAATAAAAACATTATCATATTTATAAAGTGGTAACCAATAGAAAAAGTAATCAGCTTTACTTGCAAACACACCGCTGTCAGTTCCTTTGCACGTTCTTTCAAAAAATACGTTCGGTGTTTTTGCTTTGTCAGTCTTAATTTCGAATGTGATGGTCTTTAATAATTTATCATCATTATTAAATATTCCAAATTTCAAGTCCCACCCTTTTAACACAGCAACATCTTCTGCCTTGTTATCACAAATGAATTTTAAATACCTTCCAGATTTTTGAAGTGCAATTGAAAATAAATCTTCTATGTAAGTTATCGCTTCGGCTTCATAATAGTCGCCAAAAATCTTATTGCTTCTATAAAGTGGTGTGTCGGTTGTCTTAAATTGTTCTAACATATTCTGTATTTTTATTTTATACATTATATATTTTACCAAAACTCAACTTTTTAGAAAGAATGGATTTTTTATACAATCACTTTCGGCTTTCAATCTCATCACGGATAATTACACAGTATTCATACAATTCATTAGCCAGAAAATAATCCATCATATTACTTAATAATATGTCAGTAAATTGTCTATAGGGTTCGAGTTCTAATAATGCGCCAAGTTGCCAAGGCTTTAAAAGCCTAACCACTTCACTCATTGGCAGTGTATACAAATCAAGATTGCTTACTTTTCGTTTACTCATCTTTTTTAATTTCGTTTACATCAGCTTTTAATGATTTCAATTTTCCAATAAATTCTTTTACAATTACAAAGAATGATCTGTTACCAAGTTTCATTGATGTTTCATCCATTGATTTGATTTCGATGTACAACCAAACAGCTGTGATTATCTTTGGCAGAAAATCAGTTATTCCAAAAAGTACTTTTTCAAAAAAAGCGATAGAAACACCATGTGATAGCATAATCGTTGAAAGATAAAAAGCTAACTTAATAACAATATTGAAAAGTAAATGACTTTTAAATGATCCTTTACCATTGACTTTAATGGTCGTATATATTCCAAGCATAGTGTCAATTAAAACTGCAGAAAGCATTACAGCTAGTAATGGTACAATAGGTGTTACGAACGAAGCAAAAATGATAGATATGGGTATTAAGAATTTCAATTTGGTTAAAGTTATTTTTAGTAGTAAACTCGGATTTCAATATCAGTAGTTAAGATTCCGTCAGTCGGGGATAATCCGTTCAAAGTTTTAATGTCAATTGTACTTGATGTATTCCATTGGGCTGCGTTTACGTTTCCAGTTCCAAAGGCGGGATTTAAGAATACCGTTGTTTTGCCAGTTGTAAAAGCACCCGAAAGCGTACCGCGGTATGACCCTGTACCTGTACGTGTCCAAGAAATAGAACCAACTGTATTTTCCAAAATTGTTGCTGATGGTGCGTTAGTGCCACTTTGATACATTGTGGCTACATAAGATTTATATGCTTTAGGTTGAAAGTTAGAATCAACATAATTTTTTGGAACTGCGTTGTAGGCATTCACAGGATCTGGAACGACCAACGTACCCCCCATATAGTTTGAAGTGCCTGTGAAAGTATTTGACCCGCTTAACGAAGCTTTGCCGTTTAAAGATGAATTTACAAATGCATTTGTTGCCAATTTTTGCCAAGTACTCCAGTTGGCATTATCGGTAAACACACGTATATATGTTGTCGCACCCTCGATTGTATTCGCCCCACCTCCGTAAGAAGTTGCGGTCTGTTTTAACCATCCGCTACCATGGTTTTCATTTGTTACGTAAAACCAGCCATTGTTATTTTCGGGTGCGTTTATTAGTGAGTTACCTTTGAACCAACCAACGCTAGTTAATGAGTTTAGGTCTTGCGCTTGAATATCAACCGATGTGCTTAATTCCAGCGACCCAGTTTTTACATAACCATTTGGGTACACACTCATTGCATTAAATGAATTATTTGAATCAAAGTAAATAACACCGCTGTTATCTTGATAAATATTTGCACCATCGCCACCGTTGTATGCACTTCTGAATTTTATAAGCCCAGCTTTGTTAGCTGCATTATCACCAATAAGTAAGTTTGTGTAACCGCCAATTGCGCCAGCTGTTGAAGAACCAATAGCTACATTACCAGCAGAATTGACAACCATTTTTGTAGTACCGTTATTAGTTTTTAAAACAATATTCTTAGCATTTAATGACAAATCTTTATAATCACCGTTCGCCTCGTTTACGGTTGCTAACTCACCACTTCCTGAACTTTCAATCACTCGCATAACTATATCATTACCTAAGGCAACATCTAGTTTACCAATTGGAACAATACCAATACCTACTTTACCATTAGCATCGATTCTCATTCTTTCAGTTGCACTTGTACCTAAAACCAAATTACTTGTTTGTTCATTCATTAGTGTCATTGCTCCGCCAGATTGAGCTTGCAAATACCCGCTTCTTGCATTACCACTTGAGTTGAAAAATGATAAATAAGCCGTATCGTGTTGAAGTCTTACAGCCTCAGAACCGCCAGCAACTTGAAACCTTGCTTGCGGGTTTGTAATACCAACACCAACGTTACCACCATTTGGATTGAGCACTAAACCAAATGCTTGATTGTCTGATCGTCTTATCGATTGCAACCAAGAATGATACCCGCCTCCAGCACCAAATTGACCAAATGCGACACCAACATCAACACCTTTGATGTACGCACTTGCTTTTGAAATGCTTGGCGAATCTGTTTGCTCACTGTTTTCAATATCTAGCTTAGAAATTGGTGAACTAACCCCAATCCCGACGTTACCAGCCGATGAAATTGTCATACCTAATTTTGATTGGTTGTAACCAAACTCAGTATAAAAATTTAATGAACTTTTGTTTGTTGCTTCTTTCTCTGCAGAAATCTTCACCCCGATATGATCGGCATAGCCCAAAGCAATACTTGAACTACCCGTTGGACTTGCTGAGTTATATGATTGATTGTAAATCCCTAATCCCGCCGTTTCTTGTGAAGCTTTTAGAATACCAATTGTGCTACTATAATTATATAAATCACCATTTATTAGACTTCCCGAACCATTGAATACAGGATAGTAACCAGCTGTTCCGATACCTATTAAAGGATTTGTTAGCTTTAGCTGAAAGTTAGAATCAACATAATTCTTTGTTGTAGCTTGATAAGGCGCTGCAGGATCATTGATAACAATAATACCCCCTGAAAAGTTATTTGTTCCTGTGAAAGTATTTGAACTTGCAAGTCCTGCTTTACCATTTAAAGCTGTTTGAGTTGCTGTGCTGATGGGCTTGTTTAAATCGCTTGTGTTATCGGAATTAGATAAGCCAACTACAGTTTTATCAAGTGTTTGCCAAGTCTTATCACCTCTATAATATTGAGAAGTATTACCCGCTGCAATTATTGGTTCTTTAGTTGAATCGGTTGTTGGAATAGTAATATTTGATGATCCGTCAAAAGCAACGCCATTAATATTTCTAGCTGTCATTAGTCGTGAAGCGGATAAGACATTCTTAGCTGAGTCAGCTGTATTATCTGCATTTCCTAAACCAACATCGGCTTTATTTAAAGTAACAATTCCTGTTTTTCCAGCAACTGAATCCACCGCCCCACTTGTGATATATACATAAGTACTGCCACTCCATCTATAACATTTATTGTCATTAAGAGAAATGTAAATTTTACCACTTTCACCAACTGTCGGAAAAGTTGAAAGGTTTGGAAATTCTAAAACATCATCAACGTAACTAGGCAGTTGTGATGTTAAAATGATACCACTTGCATCTAAAGTTGCGACACCATTTGCAACACCCTTTTCAGATGTTGGAATTCGAGGTGTTGAATCAACTGCATTAATTGTTATGTTTGAACTTCCATCAAAAGAAACACCATTAATCAATCTTGCGTTTTGCAAAACAGTTGCTGATGAAGCATTTCCAGTTAACGAACCTACAATTGATGGTGCAGTTACAACGCCTGTAAAGGTTGGCGAAGCAATTGGTGCTTTGAGATTTAATGCAATCTGTTGAGCGGTTGAAATTGGCTTATTTGCATCCGAGGTGTTATCTGCATTCGATAAGCCAACATCATTCTTATCAATCAAAACAACGCCAGTTTTACCGTTAACAGAATCAACCGTTCCCGAAATCAAAATATAATTAGTTCCTGACCAATAATAAAGTTTACTCGTAAATCTATTCAAATAAATATAACCTGACTCACCAACTAATGGGAATTCAGCCATCGTCAAATAGTCACGCACATAGGGCGGTAATTCTAAAAGTGAAAGTTTCCCGTTTATTAGATTAGCCTTAATACCATACAGATCAGAAAAATTTGCATTTACATTCTGAAAGGCATTTCTTAATTTTTCACCTGTGCCATCATTCGGAAAATTTCCGACATTAAATATATGTTGTGCCATTAAATTATCTTTTTTTAGAATACCCAATTGAAATTGAAACCACCGTCAATGCTAGGCTTATTGATATATTCGGGTATATTCACACCCTGCATGAATTTGTAGAAATCCTGCTCGCAGTGTGCAGCCATATCTCGATAATATTTAGAAATTCTTTCCGTTTCTTTTGAATCTGCCACAACTGCGTTAGTAGCCTGATGTTTGAAGTTTCCACCGTTGGAAATCATTATTGAATTTTTCATAATGAAATCACCGACAGCAGCAAATATTAAAATCTTGGTGACGTGGTTTGAATAGATTTCTTGATATATACCTGAAAGAGAATCATTTGAAAAATCATTTAAAATTCTCTCGTAAAGATTTTTTCCTAGTATTCGTGAAATTTCGAAATTCTGTGCCACCCAGATTGATGGACGGATTTTGTCAAAATCGGTAGTGCCAACTAGTGACGTAATTTGAAATAATGTATTATCAGCATCATTGATTAAAAGTATATCGTTCATTACATATCAAGATCATTTTTAACTTCATCTAAGTCATCGAAATCTTTGAACTTTAATGAAATAGTAGGTTCGGCAATCTTTAAAACCGATTCCAACCCATCAATAATTTCCTCACGTGCAGGATTGATTTTATTCTGCATCAAATGAGCAATTGAAACAACACGATCTTCAGACTGAGAATTGAAACCACTTGGAACGGGAACTCCCATTATCATCGGATTTGTAATGCCATGTCCCACTAAAAGCATTTGCAATGCCTGAGTAGAATAGTAAACGAGCGTTTGGTCAAGATTTGAAATCTCGACATTTTCAACTTCAATTTTATTTCCGTCTAGTGAATCTGAAAAATTGATGATGATTTTATTGTTGTTTGAAGATCCGGTAAGGTTATCAATGATCTTCTGTTTAATTGCCTGCTGAGCTTCGACCGTTGGAATCTTCCCTCCTATACAGTTTATTATTTTACCCGCTGAGAAATTATTTTTAATATAATTTATGCTTGAATTAGTAAGTTCTTCGTCAACTTCTGCCCAGGATAAAACACTTACGAAATCGGGATTTGGGAAATAATCATTTGGTGAAATACGATTTACTGTTAAGATTTCAACAGGGTGATTCTCATCATATTTTCCATCAAATTTTTTGTAATAAACAGGTTTATAAAGTCGGGTGTTATTCCAATCTTTTGAGAACCAATAGCCGTCAACTTCACAATCATCATCAAGATTTAAAGCAAATTTGGCTGTGCTTTTCCATTTGATTTTTATTGGTTTTGGCTCAACATTTAAAAGTTTAGAGCCTTGACTCCAATGTATTTCAATGGTGTATTGTCCGTACATTTTGAAATCTTGACATATTAAGCGAAGATCAGTTTTAGAAATATATTTTTTAAGGTCGATGCCATTTGCATCAACCAAACCATCGCCATAGATATATTTTACAAAGCTGTTGATTATAGCTGAATTAATTGCCGATCCTGTGTAGCGGTCATAGATATATTTAAAGAAGCTGTTTTTATCACCATTACATAGCCACTCCTGACCGATTTTAGGCTGAACTTTCGGAATTACATAATTGGAAAATTTAGCATCAATTATAATTAAATCATTCAAAGATTTTTAAGTTATTTTTATTGCAGATAAGAAACCTGCCCCTGCCAGATGATTTCATTTTCATCTGTTATAATGAGTTCGAAAAGTGCATTTTCTTTTGGCTGAAAGCCGGGCAGTTCGATATTCATTACATTATTTTTATAAGTTGTGTTGAAAATAAAATCTTCATTTTTCCCGCTCATTTTACTTCTAAATTTCGCATTAACTATTGGCGAGAATGAGCGGGTAACTATACTTACACTATATATATTATTTTCATTTTTTGTAATTATCTGCATACTTATATAATTAGCTTTTTTGCTTATGATTGGCAATAAAAAAACCTATCCATCTAAGAATAGGTTTTAAATTATAGGTTATATTTTAATTATACATCCAAGTAAACATCGGATAATGCTGTTTTGTATGCCGTTACCGCCGTTGCTTCTAAATACGGAAATAAGACATTTTCTCTAGTTGTAAATGTTACTTTGAATCCACTAAGGTCATTTCTCTTCGCACCCGTTAAGATTTCCAATTTACTTTTAAAGCATCCAAATTCAGCACCTGCCAAAACTACTGAACCATCATATAATTCGATGTAAATATGAGGACGACCGTTTGACATTAAAACCATTTGGTCACGCAATAGTTTAGCTAATTTCGGGATATCAAATGTAATTGTTCCGTTTATAATTGAAGTTCCTGTCTCTTCTGAATTTTCCTCAGTTTCTGTGTAACTTGCTGTATCATTAACGCCCATGTTGTAATGAAATATTGTAGATGCCGTAATTCCTGCCGCATTTACACTTCCTGTTGGTGTTAAAGTGATTTCTTTGTTGAATTCAGCAATACCAAATGCTTTAATACCACTTACTGAACCCTTGCAAACACCATTATAACCTGCTGTGATTGTTTCACATGCCATAATTTTTATTAGTTATTTTTAGAAAGGGTGAACAAGTCACCCTTATTTTTTTACCCGTTATAAAGAACACCTTTTGCAGCTCTTCCAACGTTTGCTACTAATGTGTAAATGCTTCTAACGAATTGAACATCAGCATCTGCTTGCAATTTATTTACTTCGAATTTGTTAATATCATCAACTAAATCCGTATTCCAAGAAATAGCATCTTTTTTCTGAACGTAAACGTATCTTTCAGGCATTGGAACGAAAGCAATCTCAACACCATTGTAGAATACTTTTGAGTCATTTGCTGAGCTTTCGAAATCGAAATTGATTTGTTGAGCTGCGCCAACTGAATTATTTGCAATTCTCATTAATTGTCTGTGATTTCTTGGTGCATAAAAATAGACAGGTGATAAAGTATCTGCTAAATGTTCAGCAGGAATTGCAGCATAAATTTTTGCATACTCAGCTGCTATGTTTGCGCTTGTGATTGTTGTTCCAGCTACTTTGATGTATTTACCAACTGCTGATTGGTCATAAAGAACTCTTGAAATTACGCCATCAATAGGTGTTGCAGTCATTGCGGCAACAGCAGTCTGTGTTGCGGCAGTCATTGACCCCTGACCTGCGCCAGCTGTTAATCCAGCAATTGCAGTTTTAGTAGCTGCAGAAATACCCGACCAGAACATATTTTCAGCATCTTGTGAAATAGCTGGACCAAATTGAGCTAAAACGGCAGATCCGAATTCTGAGCTTTCAATTTCCCAAGCACCACCCTTCATTGTGGTATTAAAGCGTGAATTTCTTAATGCTTCCTGTAAAAAAGTTTGTTTATACTCCAATTTAATTGGCGTAATCATTCTATCAGTAACATCGATAGAACCTTGACTTGTAAGTGCCTGCCCCGTGTAAAGTTGAGCTGTAACAGTAACACCAGCTTCTGTAAAAATAGTACCCGCTTTGATGTTATCATTAAAAGTTACATAGTCATTTTTAATTGTGTTGTTCGAAAAGTAGATTTGTTCCAAAATTGGTTCAACTGCTTTCCCTCTAATGTCTAATGCTGCATAGTTTAATGCCATTTTTTAATTAATAATTTTTATTGGTAAACTAATACCGAGTGTTTTTACAGATTTTTTTGGTATCTGTATTTTTCAAGTGGTGTCATTTTTTCAATGTCCTCCTTTGTAATTTTTGTTTGAATCGTTTTTGCTTTTGATTCTTTAGCAAGATTTACCGCTTCTTCTTTAACCGCATCTAAATCTGCTTTCAATTTTTCAATCTCAGCTTTTAGATTCTCATTTTCAGCCTTTAATTCATCATTTTCAGCTTTCAAATCCCCAGCTTCATCTGCCTGTTCAACTTCTTCTTGCTTAACTTCTTGAATGTCGATGATAACACCATTTTCATCTGTTGAATATGATTTTCCCTCATAGACGAACGTTGCAGAAACTAATGGTGCGTCGTTGGCATCAAAAACAACCTGATCCTTTTCTAATGAACCGGCTTTAACGCTCAGATCATCCGAAATTTTGAACTCCTTTAAATCAGATTCCAAAAGAATCTTCTTCATAATTTGCTCTTTTACAGAACTGTAATTCATTTTCTCTTTTTTATTTTTTGCGATTCCCAATTTTGAATCGATTGAAAAGCCTTTCACTTTTCCAGTTTTTATGTACTCATTCCAGGTGCTTTCTGATAGCTTGGCACTCATCATTAAAGTCCCTTTTGGCAGATTCTTGAATCCTAACGCAACAGCTTTATCGTTCTTTTCATCCGCTATCGTCCAACTTTCGAAAAAAGTAATATCTTCTATTTTTTTATCATCGTCATGTTCAATTGTTGAATTTGACTGATATTTATTTTTAAAGAAATGTATTTGTAAATTTTCAATAGTTTCTGCCGAAGCTCTTACATAACACCCTCCTTCAAAATTTCGATATATCAATTGATTTGGAATCAAAACGGGGGCAGTAATTATTCTCTTTTCCTTGTCATTTGTTGAAAAATTCATTTCTTCTGTTGACAGTCGCCAATAATTATTTGATGCATTTGCGGTTTGGCTAACTTTCGGGTCGAGAGGTGTTAATTTTGCCTTTTTTTGGTCTTCCTTATTTAGATTTCCAATCCTTTTCAAGGCTTCAAATGTTGTAACACCTTCCTTATTTCCCTTATTGAAGAATATCTGTCTTGTGAAAAAATGCTTGCAGTTCACACCTCCCTTGTAAAATAAGACGTTGTAACTGCTTGCTCCTTTTTTACCAAAGCCAGGGTTTGAATCTGACCAGACTAAATCATCATACTTAAACACCTTGTTAGAAGCAACCATTTTACGGCAGAATTCACGGGAATTGGATGATGTAGATGATGGCGAATATTTGTATCGCACTTTGAAAATCTCGTTATCTTCAACACTTCCGCCCTCAGAAGTTGGAACTGCATAAGCAAAATCAATGTTTAATACATCATCTTCATTTTCAACTTTTTTCTCATCCAAAAGTTCCCATTCATCGGTTATCTCTTCGCCAAGCTGAATTAATTGGTCAATTCGTTCACTTGAAAAATCTTCTTCTTCTTTTGAACAGTTGCATTCAATTATTTCCTTTGAAAATTTTACAAATTCAACGTTGTAATTCTCATCCGAAATAGCAGGATCAGCAACAAGTGAAACACCATACACACCTTCTGTTCGATTTTCTTCAAATATTAAATCATAGATTGGCAAGTTTTCATTCATATACTATATATAATTGTTTTTTTCTGAAATGATTTTTTTAGAATTTAGCATTTGTGTTTATCTGATTATCTAAGTTTTGACGATCTGTCATTTCTGAGCTTACCACGTAAGCTTTAATAGTATTTTGACGTGTTGCATTAGCATTGTTTATAGAATCGGCTAATTGCGTCTGTGGTGTATTTTGATATTCCACTTTGGGTGCAGCTGCAGCAATTGTAGTTCCGCCTGCACTTGCAGATCCGCCACCGCTTTCACCTCCTGCACCACCGCCTGAAAGTGTCTGTTTAGCCTTGGCAACATTTTTTGCAACCATTGTAATTGAACCTATTAATGAAGCAGCAGTAACAACAGGGCCAACAACAGCAGCAGCCGGTCCAGCTACTTTAGCACTTTCTTCACCTGCTTTTAAAGCCATCGGAATTGCAGTACTTATAGCGGAAGCAGAATCTGCTGCCAATTGAGCCAAAACAAGACCCTTTTGTATATTTCGGGCAGCTTTCGATTTGGCAATACCCGCAGTTTCAAGCGCACTCATAAAATCCTGGCTTTTTTGAGCTAGTCCACTTACAGCTTCATATTTTCTTTTGGTAAAATCAATTTCAGTATCTGCCTTTTCTTTTTCAATAACTTCTGCCTGATTTTTGTAATGCGTACTCATGTTATTTAACTGTTCTTCGGTAGCACCTGCCGCTTTTAATTTCGCTTCATCCGCAATTCTTTGTGCATCCAATTTTGCCAATGCTGCATTTTTTAATTGGTTCAGTTCTTCCAAATTTTTCGCTTCATCAAATTTTTTGGTAAAATCATAGCTGTCCATCATCTGCTTTATTAAATCTTCATTAGCTTTTTTTAACGCATCAGCTTTTTCCTTTTCGGCTTTTATCCTGTCATCATCTAGTTTTTGGTATTTTAAATTGATGTCATTTTTATCATTTAAATATTTTATATCAATTTCATTGGTGTCTTTTCCGTATTTCTCAAATAGTGCTTTCTGCTCGTCGTATTTTGATTTAAGAATTGACAGTTCCTGTTCTTTTTCAGTTTGCAACATTAGTTTATTAGCAATGGAAGCTTCTTCATTTGCTTTTCTGATAGCTTCTAAATCAGCTTTTCTTTTTGCTTTCAATTCATTTGCATTCTTTTCACTTTCTTTTTTTGCATCATCCTTTGCCTTATTCGCTGCCGCTGTATTTTCCTTTGTAATGGCAACTTCATTATCACGTCGAATCTGCGCACGTTCCTTATAACTTTTATCCAGATTTTGATTTTGTTCTTGAAATTCTTTCCAAGTGGCTTGTGTCAATTTTTCCTGTGCTTCAATCACTTCATCTGATGCATCCGCAGCTTTTAAAGTAGCTAATGTGTTTCTTTCTCTTAAAAAAGTGTCACGTGCGATGGTTGCCGATTTCTTGTTTAAAGCTATTTCTTCATTTATATGTCGAATTGCAAGCTGTCTTAATGCTTCTGAAGATGCACCTGCGGCTTCACGCATTTTATATTGATGATCGTTGTGAATCTGTAAAGCATTTTTTGCCCTCTCAGCAGCAATTGACTGATCTTGCAAAGCTTTTGTGTTTTTCTTTGCGGCTTCTGCAGCCTTTTCATTTGCTTCGGCTGAATCAATTAAATGCTTTGTAAATAAAACTATTGCTGTTACAGCTGCCGTAATTAATACAACCAAAGCAACCAAAGGATTTGCCATAATTGCCGTATTCCACAGCCATTGTGCAGCAGTTGCAACATAAGTAACTGCCGTTAATGCACCCGTTGCGATTGCATTACCAACCTTTGCAGCAGTATCTTTTATAACATTTAAAACTGCTGCCTGTCTTGAAGTAGATGAAGCCACGGTTGCGGTAGTGTTTGCGGTAGTTGAAACAGTATTTACATCTTCTGCAACAGTAAATAATTCCAACGCTTCAATGGAATCTTTAATTAACATAACGACAGGGCCAAAAACTTCACCCAAGACCCCGACAGCACCGCCATTCTCTAGAACTGCCAACGAATTGTTTTTCAGCTTTTTTGTATGGTCGTCAATTGCTGCACGTGTTCGGTCGTTTGCAGTGGTCTGCCTGTTAGTGCTGTTTGTCAATCCATCGACAGCACTATTTAAATTATTTATTTCATTTTCTGCTTGTTGAGCATTAGTGCTGATCTGTATTTCAGCCGTTTTCTTTATCATCTACAATTGGATACATTTTTCTTTTCAGTTGGCTAAATAATTCGCCAGCTGATTCAGGAAATTTATATTTCCCTTTTGCAATTTCGATTTCTTCGCTTTCACCATTGAAATCATTCAACTTCAGCATTTCATAAACTAGTTTGAACATATTTATATAATTGTGTTTACTTAATCAGATTGTTAATTTTGAGCTTTGATTTTCCAGTTAAAAGGTCAATTGATATCTCGCTTATTGAGAATATTTCATTGCCTATTATCAGCCTGTTATTTAATGATACCGTTGTAAAAATGTGTCTTGGCAGATAAGCTTCAATTTCAAATTCTCTCGCATAAGGCGATGAAACTGATATCATTAAATTTTGGTAATTATTGGTGTATAAATTTTTATCATACAAATAACCAAACATTGATTCATTGGAAAAGCATAATGAAGTTGTGTAATTAAACGCATCATCGATGTTGGAAAAAAGAGTGTAGGTATTTAAGGCAACATTAGTGGTATCATCTAAAACATATGCCGCTCTTTTATTATCTAAAATCTCAGCTTTTCCATTACAGAAAAATATTGTCGGCTTATTGGTTACAATTGAATTATCCGAGCCTGCTCCCGCACCAATTATGTAATGATTTTTAAAAGTGGTTTCGACGGTGTAATTCATGCCTTCGAGCTGTTTAAAAATCATTATTCCAAATTTGCTTTCAACTTTAAAACTGTCAATATCACCGTCAGTAAATTTTTGGGTAACAGATCCGAATTCCCTTATCGGATTTTGGTAGGATTTATAAAGCTTATTTTCGTTATATTCCGAATCTTCATGCTTAAAAACTATTTCTTTATAAGTCTTTACCCTGTTTATTTTTTTAGTCGGTGTGCAGTATTTTGTAATATCAATTTTCTTCCCATTCGCATAATAATTGGTATAAAAATCAATTACATAACTGTTATTTCCATTTGGAATAATCACAAGATTGAACATCTTAATAAGTGATGTCAAGAAATCCTGCAGTTTCAATTCAGGTAGATTTGCGGAAATTAATGCTTCATTTTTAACTATTTTTCCTGATGTTGGATTAAAAACACGTGTTCCAGGCAAACCACCACCCCCGCCTGCTTGAACCAAAATCCTGTAAGATGTTATCACAACTGTATTGCTGCCCTCAGTTTCGGCTATGAATCTGAATGATCTTTTATAGCCGATTGGTAGTGTTGGTGTGTTTTCATAGTTAATTATTAATTGAACACTTCGCCCGCCCGTCCCAAATTCAGCCGTGGAAACAATACCAAAATTTGGTTGTTCAGCAGTTAAAGTCTCATCGATTGTACCATCGGGTTTTAAAACAACTTCCTGAATTTTACCGCGGTATGGAACAGTATTATTGCTGACACCTGTAACTTCATAAGTAAGTGCTAATTTTTTATAGGTTGTAGGTTTCTTTAATGTTACGTAACCAAGATTTTTAACGGTTATGTTTGGATTTGGGTGATATTCAAACGTGTTCGCAATTACAGGCGGTGAATCAAACAAATCAACAATTACCCCACCGCTGTTGAATAAAGTTTCATTTTTATTGAGCCAGATGTATAAACGGTCTAGTAAATTTGATGCGACAAATGGCCCAGAAAAATTAACGCTAAATTTATTTTCAATTGCCTGAAAAATGGTTTTAAATTTTAAAGCGGGCCTTAATTCTGATCTTTTAAAACCGTTCGGATTTTTTACTGTTGATGAATATTTTATGGTATCATAATTTGCAATCGAACGGTTAATTGGAATCAATGGAATTTCAAGCGGTCTGTAAGCTGTCGTGTTATTTATTGAAGCAACAACGTTTATATCTTCAAAAGAGATTACATCACTTCCTACTATATTGGCAATTGGAAGATCAGATAACTGCAAATCGCCAAACTGTGTTTTTAAATTTGAAAGAGAGCCTGTAAAAGTTACTGAGTATGTTTTTGGCGAACCTGTTTCATCAGTTGAAAAAGTGATAATCTTTAAATTACCTAGAGAGAAAAAAGCACCGCCAATGTCAATGCGGGCAGGGATAGGTTCTGATGTTTTAAACTGGTTGTCGTTTTTAATATCGAACCAATATTTTAAAATGATATTATTTCTTGAAGATGCAGGAATAATGAAGTCTTTAGTAAAATTAGCGTAATTGCTGCCGATGTCCTGCAGATCTGTAACTTTCATGGTGTATGGGATTTGTTCAGTTTCAAACAAATCCAATGCATCGCCATTAATCAGCAGATTATTAATATTATTTTGGTCTTTCGCTACGTGTATTTTTACGGAATTCATTCATTATCTTATATTTTGGATAAAGTCATTGGCTTCAATGAATTTTATTGTATAATTCATTTTTGCCCGATCCTTTATTGCTGTCTTTTTCTCGAAATTATCATCTACCAAATGAATCGGGATAAAAGAATTTCTTTGATAGTCAACAAGCCAATGGCGGTCACTTGTAAAAAGCTGTTGGATAAGATTTACATTATATTCATCAAGATTATCGGTGTTGAAAGTCCATTCAATCTGACCATTCTTATTATATATTTTATTGTAAATTCCTGATGTCGAATAACTGCCTGCCGTGTTGGTTATGTTGTATTTTTCAGCAGTGTATTTTGCTTTTTTGGAAGAAACACGTGGAAAAGTGAAAGAATTTATCAGTCCATTTTTATCGAGAAACAAAACCTGCCTTGATGTATAATCTTTGGCGCATATTTTTCTGAAAATAGATGTGAATTCTCTATTTATTATTTCATCTGAATCGACAGAAGATTTCAAAACAACGTTATGATGTATAACTTCATCAGTTGATATTTTCTTTGTGTTATCAATTAGTTTTCCATCTTCCAATTTCAATTTGGGATGAACCAATTCATTAACATACCCATAGCCAAGACAGGCAAATAAATGCCCCGAATTATAAACCCGTACCAAGTCCATATTTCCGCTATCATCTAGAAAATACCCTTCAATAAAATATTCAACATTCACGAATTCGCCAAAACCGGACGGATTCAATGAAAAAAAAGTTGAATTTGGCTTTGGTTCCAGAAATGGTGTAATGTAATCTGATATTTCGATTGCGATTTTACTATTATCGGCATTTGCCTGAATTCCCGCAAGTTTAAAGGTCGAATCAACAGGTTTATCTTCAATTTTTCCGTTCCAGGCCCAAAGCTGGACATAGATGTAGTTGTAATCGGTGAAATCACCAACTATTGAAGCATAGATTGGCGAATTGGCTAATAAAATTTTATTTATGTCGATTGGAATCAATTAATTTATCTTATTTTTTGTACAAATTCATTCGATTCAATGAATTTGAAAGTATACTGCTGTTTTGCACGGTCTACAGCATCAGTTTTTGGCGAAAAGTCAGTATCCTGCAGATGCAATGGTATGAAAGTCTTATTTTCAGCATCAATCAGGAAATAGCAGTCTGAATAGAACAATTCGGTCAGCACTTCACCGCTGTACTCGTTAAGATTATCTGTATTTAGTGTATAAATCTTGTTTCCTGTCTTTGAAACGACTGAATTATGATCGGAAATATGGTAAGAATAGGGTGTTTTATTCAATCTTGGTGTTGTATTTTGGGTAAATTTCACCGATTCTGATGATGCCCTAGTGAATGAAAAAGTGTCAAAAAAGCCTGATTTATTGCGGAAAAGCACTTCTTTACCCTCATATTTTCGTGTACAGCTTAATTTAAAGTCATCTGTAAGCTGTCTTGTGAAGATTTCAGCCGTATTTCCAGATGTCAAGTCAATATACCCTGAAAAAACGTGCGTATTTGGCTTATGGTATTTGCTTTTTTGGTCAAAAAGAAGACCATCACCCACTTCATCAATGGTGAACAGGGTTGAATCTATAGAAATAAGGGTTGAATCTATAGAAATACCGCCACCATCAGCCAAAATCAAAACAGGATTGGCAAAATCCTGAAAATTGCCATAACCAAGCGAAGCCAGCATAACATCACTATTCATTTGGTCGACTATAAATTCTGAATTATGAGCAAAAAGTGTGTATTTTAAATTAATGAGTTCGCCAAAATCAGATGGTGCGTCATCAAAGTATGTTTCATTTGGCTTCGAGTCAAAAAAGTCCTGCAGATATTGGGAAATGTTTAAATAACTGACATCTGAAATCTTATCCACTTTAAAAGAATAATTTGGCATTAAAGGCGGGTCATCAAAATCGCCCTGCCACATGTAAAGAGAGATTGTAATATAATTATAGTCGATTTGCTTATCGTAAATGATAAACTGAGGTGATTTTGAAAGCAATATTTTTGTTGGCTTAACATTTGGCGTTACAGGCGGATAGTAAATATAGATTCCGCTGTAAATGGCGGGATTATCAAGTGACTGCAATTGAAAATAAGTCGTTTGTGTTAGTCCAGATATGCCGCAGTAAGGCGAAGAAACTGATGTATAATCTTCTGAAACAGAATCCAAGATTTTAATCTTAACGCCTTTTCTCACATCGCCCGATGTTGTGTAATACAGGCAGTTGCCATCAAAATTATCAATGGTTAAAACAATATCTGTGGGCGGAATCAATGTTTCTTCTTCGGTGCAGGCTTCAAATATTCCAGTTGTTGATATTATTTCTTCATAAATAATATATGTGCAGGTGAAAGGAAGATTTAATTTAAAAATGCTTCCACCCTCTGCCCTGTATGTAATTGAAGGCTGTTCCAGCGAAATACTTACGCCTTTAAATGATCTTCTGTATAGTGCCATTTTTATAATTAATTTTCATCATCGCCAAAACCATTTAGTATATTATCAGCTTGGATTTCCGCAATGTAATCTGTAAAATTTTCCATTTCCTTATCCAAAACTTCATTGAAAAATTTAATCGGCTTGATACCTCTTCTATATACCGAATTCTGAACTGCCCAAACTGAAATACCTTTTGAATTTGCCCAAGGTGCAAGCGCATCAACAGGCGGTTTCAATGCCCTAAACGAATATGGCGAACCCGTCACCACCGATCGGTTAGCTTTAAATCTTTTATCAAGTTTTCCCGATTTTGTCTTGTTGAATCCGACACCATTTACACCTTCATCTAAATAATCTTGGTAGTGTTCACCCAAAACTTCAATCGCTAAATCACCTTCAGAATCTTGAAAGATTTCCATGTCGATTGCTTCAAGCATTCTGCCTGTCCATATTCCTCTGCCCGCAGCTTTTAAACGCTGCTTGGCTTTTAATTTTACATTTCTAATTAAAAGCTCATAAGCCTGTCTTAATTCGCCATCTGTTAACATCTTGTATAGTTATTTGGAATATTCAATGTCAAATCAATCATCCACCCATCGAGAAGCTGGGTATCTTGAAAGATAATCGGCTGTGCATCTGTTACGCTTTCAAAAAAGATTTCATCCTGATTATAATCTGATCTTATAACTGATAAAGCATTGACCATAATCTGATTTGCCAAGTTTAGATTATCGATTAGATTGTCTTTATAAAACTCATCTTTGCCAAACTGGATACCCTTCTGGCGAATCTCTATAACAGCAATTTCAAATGAAAATGAGATGAAATTAAAGGTATCATCACCGCTGGAATAGCTTGTGTTTAAGGGCGTAATGTGAACAAGCGGATAAATATTATTACTTGCCAGATTTCTATCATCCAATGGGCCAAAAATGACTTCATTTACAAGTTTATCTGACTTGAATGTATCTCTAATATAATTTACAACTGATGCATAATTTGACATTTAAATATTATTATTTTTTTCTTTCTCTACCTGTAATTTATCTATAAGGTAGTTGGATGAACTTAGAAAAGATACCGCCTGCATTTCATATACTTTTGGAATATCTACCAATTGGGTAACCGACATGTGAACCAGATGCTGATAACCGTGATATCTCGATTGGAACTGCCCTTCTAGACTAAAATCATTAGCTTCTGAATTTCCTGATCTGTATATCTTTGGGTAAGCTGTGCGAGTTGATTTAACAAAGTCAAAAAAAAAGCTGCAACACCAATAAAATATGTAAATGGCAAATCCTTGAAATCAGTATGGCTTGACATATATGGCTCAATCTGATATTGGCCCTTTCTTTCAAATGTTATTGGTCGGTATAAAATTGACATCACTTCCAGCCATTTTTTATTTTCGGTGTATATATCCAAATCAATGAATTCACCTGTTTTTAAATCACGTGAGAAATTTGGAATCAGACCATACTTAATGCCTTTGTATTTAAAAGTTTTATTCAACTGAACAGATGGATTCAAAAGCGGTTTTAAATGATTTAGAATACTGTCTAGTTCACTCTGCTTTAAATGCTTAATATGGTCATATTGAATGCCTGTAAAAAGCTCAACCGTGCGGTATATTTTAAATGTATCATCAAAATTTTCGTCAGTAATTATCTGCTCATATTTAATATACTGCTGTAAAGTGATTTCTTCTGAATTTGATGGCAGGGTATATTTTAACTTCATTTATCCTTTCTCTTTTCTCTATATATTAAATTGATATTTCGAGAATAGATTTAATAAAAGTGCCTGCCTGCCCCTTTTGGGTGGGGCGGCGAAATGATCTTTAAATGGAATAAAATGTTTTATTACTTATAAAGGTAATTCAAGAATGTTCCGCGCGGAACAATTAAAGCAGGATATCTACTGCTAAATTTATTTACTCAATTAGCTAATAGATAACTATACATCAATCAATCAATCAATCAATCAATCAATCATATTTTATATTATTGAGTATATATAAGTCTTTAGTGTCGCTTTTTTTTACAAAACACCTCTTCACACCCCGCCAGCATTAGATTCACAAAATATTTCACCCCTGAATTTGTATAAAAAATCCATCTATCAAAAATCCATTTGAAAAAATAATATATAGAATACACAACAAATCATAACTATTATGATATAAGTGTAGAGGGTGCAGGGAAGTAATTAGCCCTGCTTCTGGACCTCTTTAAAATCCAGACTTAAAAATAAGCCAGAATAAAAATGAAAACCATTCAATTCAACAACAGAAAAGCGTTGTTTACCCAGCTATCCACCAAAGATTTAGACTTCATTAAAAAAGCATCATTATCTTACATTACAACAGAAAATTTGATGAGCCAACTTGAAATAGTTGATTTACCAATCAAGCGAGAAACCGCAATAAAACGAATCTTAACGTTCTTAGAATATCTAGACCAAAAAATAAAAGAAGTTGGAACTGAAATTGGAATTGATAAATCAATCTGGGTTATGTTTTTCACTTTAAATAATTACAAGCAATTTCAGGAAATACTTTCGCAATTAAATATCCTGACAACTGTAATGTACAAAAAAGGATCATACCAAGATAAAAATGGATTCACCCATATTAAAGAATGCGACTTCGCTTATGATAAAGAACTAGGGTTAAGTAAAATATTTCAAGTACATACGACCTATTTAAAGGACGAAAATTACGTGATGGTAATGTTTGACGATAAACAGAAAAAAGCAACTGTAAACGTTGATATTAGGCTAAATAAACTATCACCAAAGTTCATAAACTCTATTAAAAACGTGAAGATTGATGTTCCTGGTGCAATACAGGCTGAAATCAATGAATACCATAAGCAGAAAATATCTTTTATCCAGCTAAAACACAGAATTAGCCGAGTTTTTGCCGTTAGAAATTCCAGAAAAATAACAACAGGAAATAAAGTAAACAGGATATACCATTCATTTACAAATTTATCCAAAGTATCTAGACAGTTTTTCAACTATAAATTCTATGAAATAGATGTTGTAAACTGCCAACCGAGCCTTCTAATTGCATACCTGAACCAAAATAATCTTGGAATAGATGAAAACTATAAACGTGATTGCGAATCCGGCACATTTTATGAAAGATTCATCGACTTAATTGATGAAAAATACAGGTTTGGCGATGATATAATTGAATTCGAACAGGCAAGAAAAGAAACAAAAGTAAGCATATACAGGAACATATTTTTTGGATTCAAAAAAGCAGATAAAATCAACCAAAGATTCAAAGAGTTATACCCATTAACCTGGACCGAATTGGATAAAATAAAGAAAAGTGATGTGTCACTTGCATCTATTTTGCAGAACACAGAAGCAGAACTGTTCAACTCATTGTTTCCAAAAAAATCAAAGATGTATTTCACATTGTTTGATGCGGTATATTATACCAACAATGAAGATTCTGAAGAACTAAAAAATAAAATTGAACAATTCTTTAGTCAAAGAAACGTGAAAGTAAAAATTGATAAAAAATAAACAACGAAAATGAAACTAATTAAAAAATCAAACTGCTTCGGCTACGATTTAACAACAGGAAAAATTTACAATGTTACAAAAGGAATTGAAGTCAAAAAGATAATTGAAAATAAGGTGATAGTGATGGATAACAAGATCCTGAAAGAATTTGAAATCATTTATGATCCGCACAAACAGAAATACAAAGTGAAAAGTAAAACTGTAATTCTATGTAATGGGAATTTATATTAAATTCCAAGATGCACCGAACTTTGTATCATTGAAAATCTGTTCAGATGAAGTTGGTAAGGTAAATAATTTATATGGCTATAATTTTATTGACATGGTAGACCTGCCATCATCATATGATAGTTTGATTGTTGATTCATACGATTTTTTGGGATTGGATTTCCTTAAAAATAAGAGAATAGAAACGCTTCAACTCTACTCTTTCTTTGACCGAACAGATAAAAACTTTGAAGTGCTAAATGAATTGGATGAAGCTGGAACAGAAATTTTCTTTCACAAAGACACAGAAGAAAATAATAAATGGTTTTTGAAGATGAAAAGAATAACTACTATTAATAATATACTAGATTAAGGTAATAGTACTAGACATAGAAAAGAGAGAAATAGTAATAGAGAACCAATAAGAAAAAGTTTAAAATGTAGAAATAATAGCACTAGACATAGAAAAACTAGAAATAGAAAGAGAGATACAAAATGTAAAAGAAGTAGAAATTGTAATAAATGTGACAGTAATGTGTTTGATATTGATAGAAAATATGTAATTTTGTAACGTAAGAAAAAAAACACTGCCCACATAATGAGGACAGTGATAAAAGTTTTACTTTTTCTTACATGCCAAGACGAACTTTCTTAGTTCCTTGACAAGGGGTGGCAGCAAATATATCATCAGCGATATCACCAACATATTTTGTATTTCCATAGATAGAAATAAATATTGGGTTGTTAAACAATCCAGCTTAAAACCAAAAGGTACGAACTTTTGGTTTTTTTTTGGCCCAAATGAAATTTCATTTGCTCGTGCTACAAAGATAATTCATAGCTTTTGAATTTTCTAAAAAACTGTAAGAAATTTAAAAATCACGAAATAGACTGCAAAACGATATAGTCCAACTACACTTTCGCTACTTTTTCGACTTTTGGCCCTTCAAAAAGTTATTAACAATTCAAAGTTCAGAAGTAGAATTCCTAAATTTGATAGAATTCTAAACTTGAGCTATTATGCAGGAAAGTTACAGATCTTATAAGTGATTTGAAAAGAAATTATGACACTCACTTTAAACAAGTAGATAAATTGGTAGATGAACAGAATAAAAAAGAAGTCCTATATGTAAAAATTTTTAATGCTGACTTTGACGATGTGTTTGTCTCTCACAATAGAGAAGTAAATAAAAAAAATGACCATTTTTTAAATGCTGTAAACCCTGGAAGTCAATTAAGAAATGACTTGAAAAAAACACGCACAGACAGTTGCGACAAGTTTAAAGAAGAAGCAAATAAGAAATTAAATGCGGTATTCAATGATTTTAATGATAGAGGCAAGACACAATATTAAAATCTAATTGTACCTTTTATAAATGAGACGTTAGTAAAAATAATTAAGATTTTTTTTAAAAAGGTGTATTTTTACAATCCAAAAATAAACTTCAAAATATGTTTAAATGGTCAGAAATTGCAGAAAATGCTTCTTCGCAGGGGCATAAAGCCAACGTTGTAAAACCTCTCAGTGGAATGGCTATAATATTACTATTGGGGTCAGGTGGTTTATACTATGTCGGCAGTTATCTTTTCGCTAATATTATTGGTGGATTAGCAGTATTAATAATAATTGCATTTTTAGTTAGTTACTTTTTTTGCTTATTTAAAAATCCTGATCTGTTAAGATCAGAAAAATATAATCTAGAAAAAACAGCAATTGAAAAAATCGCATTAGTTGGTGATAGCAGAACTAGTACTTCGATTAATGCACCTGAAATGGACTATGTAACAGTTGAAACAACAATTGTTAGTAACAATGAACAAGAATAAAAAATGAACACATATATCATAATACTAGGCGAGATAACTAATAAAATTGGTGATGAAAAATTTGCAAATTTTGTCGATACTAATAATTTTGAATTTTGGCGACATACTCCTCTAAATTGGATTTTATTAACACCTAAAAACGTCAAGTTGGACACTATTAATAGGGAATTAAAAAAAGCTTATGGACAAGTTTTTATTTGCGTTTTAAAAGTAGCAATAGAGGGTTTTGCAGGTCATTATTTAGCGAAAAGAAGAGAGGACAATCCTTTTAATTGGTTTAAAGATATATATATTAAAGAAGGTTTTGTACCAAAATGGGAAAATGTCCAAGAGAATGAAATAGATTTGGATGATGACGGACAAATTGGTTTAACCTTAGAATAGATTGCCCAATGCAGAAATCTGACGAGGCGATAATGGTATAACAGTTTATTTATAAATTAATCGGTTTGATTTTAATGATTGTAAGATATTCATTGATGATATTTTCAAGATCATCCTGAATTCCCTGCCAGATTTTTTCACGCATTTTTAAAGCATCCTTTTCTTTTATTTCAAAATCTTTTACCCACCCTGCCTCAAAGACTGATTCCAAAATAAAGTTGTATAATATCTTTTTGCAATGCTCTAAATGGAAATCTAAAACATCAAATTCGTGATAAATTTCATGTGGGTAAAAGTATTGGTCTAATTCTGTTCTGCTAAACAAATCAACTCGAAAGAAATCTAAAAAAACTTTATCCGATAAACCTTTATAATCATCCATAGCATTCATTTTAAAAATATTAAATATAAGAAAAAAGCCAATCAATTTATGCGACCTTGCATCAGGGACAGGCTATTGAAAAATTTTAAAATTATTTTTCTTCTTTATCCTTATTCAATAAAATCTGCTGGGCCCAACCTATTCTGCCATTGTCATATGTGTCGGTTTTTCCGATGCTCATTTGTTTTTTTTCATAGACCGGCTGTATAAAAGGCTTAGCAATCATTTTATTGTCACGATATTGAACTTTTGAATCTTCACTTAGTCTTAAACCCATTGCGATGTGTTTAAATGGTAAGCCAATAAAAGTTAAGATTCTTGTAAGTCCTGACATATCTTTATCATCATTAATCTCATAAGTGACATCACCACCGTTTAAAAGTATATTCAAAGATTCTCTGTAAAATGATTTATCTTTTTCTAACTCAGACCATAGTGTAATGAATGCGGATTGCAATGAATTCCAGATGCGATTGTTAATTTGAGTTTCTTCTGCAGGTGTCATGATCATAAAATTTAGATAGACAAAATTAATACAGATTGTAACAACAACAATTACCTCACATGTTCTACGTTGTAACAATTTATAATGAATGGTATAAATTGTACTAATGGAATAATATTATTTTAAAAAAAGTAAAATTAATTTGCACTTATTTTTTACATTAAAATCACTTGCTACCAAAGGAATTACTGAGTTATTAAGCGTATTTGTTGATAAAGTAGACGTATAAATTATACATTTGTAAAGTTTTTATTTTACTTTTGTAAAAGCAAAACCCGCCTTATTAGACGGGTTTCTGAAAATGATTTTCACGATATTATTTTTTCATAGTTTGTACAATCAAGCATATTGTACTGATAACATTAAAAATAATTTGAGAAATCGAAAACCAATTTTCTGGATTCTGTATATCCATTTGAAAAAAGATTAAAAAAAGCTACAGCGGGAACTGTGGCTTTTTTGATTTATAGTACTACAAATTTCGACCTTTTAGGTTAAATTAAAAAGTCAAACTTATTCACAATCCATAGCAGTTTTTAACAAAGGCAAAAAAAAGACATATTTCACCTACATGCATTAAAAACCTGATTATCAGTTATTTAAATTCAGTTTTTATAGTATTAACCCCCGTAAAATATAGAACTATTTATATAAAAAACAAGGAATGTTTTGATATTTTAAAAAGTATTTTTAGACACAAAAATAGCCAATCATCTATTTTTGATTGGCTACTTAAAAAAAAACAATGTTACAATTAGATTAAATACTGTTTATAAAAAAAAGAAATATAACAATTCGATTTCTATAAAAGTATTGAGCTAACAATGTCCTACATGAATTGGCTAATATTTACAAAGCTTTTCCAAATCCATACATTTTTTTTAGAAGATTTTCTCTTAAAAAAATATTACGAAATTGACTATAACCAACTATAGTAGTTGCAAGTATACTAGTATTCCCATAAATGGTATAGCTATTTCTAACACTAAATTGTGTTAGTTTTCTACTAAAAGATGGCAACAACCTATTATTTACAATAGGATTAGGCGAGCATTGACCATCTATTAACAACTTTAAAACTACCGTATCTTCTAGCATACCAAAATTAAATCCCTTATATCTTAGGAAGTCTACAATTTTTGTTGCTTCTCTTATGTCCATATTTATAATAATTATTTGACAAATATAATTAAAGTTCCTCATCAAACTTTCAGCTACATTTTATAATCAGTTTTACAACAACCTGCTGACAGTTTTCAGATGGAACTTCCCGCCCCTGGCTGCCCTAAATCCATTATCATTTAACATTGCCGTTATCTGCGTCAGATTGTGACCTGACTTTGATAATGCGTTTGCGAATGCTTTGGCTTTAATATTATTTTCATTTGCTGATGCTTTAGTTTTAATTGCATCAACTGCAAGTTTTCTTTTATCCGCAGTAATATTATTATTACCCAATTTGCAGATCCTGTTACCTGCCTTTGAAATATGGAATCCATCACGCTCAATGTTGGCTTTAATAATATTCAATGCATCTTTGGTTCGATTCTTTATTTTGTCAGCTTCAAGTTCAGCGAATGCTGCGTACAGGTGTATGGTGAACTTGTCAACGATCGGGATGTCGCAAGCAACGAAATCAAGCTTTGATTCCATTAAAGCCGAAATAAAGGCAACATTTCTTGAAAGCCTGTCCAATTTAGCAATCAAAAGAACAGCATTGTTATCTTTACAATAATCGATTGCCTTATTCAATGCTACCCTGTTATTATTTCGCCCAGATTCTTTTTCAACAAAAGTTTCCAAAATAATATCCTTTTCATTAATATAATTATCGATGATCTTCTTTTGGGCATCCAATCCAATCGACTGTTTTGATGTCGACACCCTTAAATAAGCCACATAATTTTTCATAGTATTACAATGTTTAAAAGGCGGCAAAGCCGCCTGAATTATGTTTTGATTCTTTTGATTAATTTTGATTTTTTAGCAGTTTTCCATACAAATAAATGGTAGCACCTGCCTTCGAAATCTCTATATTTTCAATAAGAAATTTTTCATTTCCATCAAAATCTAATCTTACCGTCATACCCACTTGATAGTTCACATGCAGTGTTTCGGTGTTGGCAACTGTGTTATTACCCACTTTAAAAATGACGATTTTCTTAAATTCATCAATTATGATTTCTTCAATAATTCTAGCTAAAATCTTTCTCATGTCGCTGTTTTAATTCTTACAAATCAATATATGCAAATATAAGAATTTACTGGCTAATTTACAACGACCGTTGTTGATTTGTCATAAATTAAAATGATCTTATTTTTCTATATAAATCAATGCTTAAGAAGCCTTTATCTATATAAAAACGATTTGGATTTTGCAGGAAAATTTAGAAAATTACAAGACTAAAAGAGGACTTAAAATCTTACATAGTAATGGTCAATTTGGCTTCGCTTCGCTCAGCCAAATTATCTTGAAATATTCTCAATTATTCCAAGTTAGCTCGAATTATTCCTAAGGAATTTTAATAATACCAGCAATATGATAATATAACAAAATTGGATTTGCTTAAAGAAATGCAAGCACTCAAATTGATTTTTAATGGTTGGCCCGCGGAACGAAGTGTAGCGGTATTATGTTAAAGTTTTGTTAAACTTTAGAACTGTTTTATTGATAGAAAAAATCTATAGTGTAAATTTACAAAATAATCAAAAACTATACATTTATTATAAATTAACAAAATATTGCACTTTTTGTGCAAGTTATTTTCGTATTGTAAAATAACTTGTAAAAACCGAGGCATTTTTACTTATACTATTAAAAAGTATATAAAAAGGGTTGTTTTTACCATAGTGCTGATTTTCAGACAATTGAAGAAACAGTTCCTAAATCAGGTAACTTAGGTAGCTTTTTTGTTCGTGGAAATATTTTTATATTTGTATATGTTCTGTGAAAACAGAAAAAGGCTAAAGTCTTTGGTCGGAAATTTAGCCTTTTCTAGTGCGATATCAAAATTTACGTCGATTGGTAAATTTTGAATGTTTTTAAGTTCTTTTAGAATTCTGTTGTTCCTGATTAATTAGGAAAAAAGTGTTTAACTCATAATTTCATCTTGCCATGAAACATGAAAATGCACCAATTGGTTATAAATACGTATACCCACGTTACATTACTGTAAATGGGACTCGTAGATATCCTAAAAACGGTCGTTGCTTTAAATTCCTTGTAAAAATTTAAATTAGCTTCCGAAATAACAGGTATACAGATCTTCAAAGATGCTGTTTGATGGATAAAAAAGTTCTACTTAATCGGGTGGAACTTTTTTTTTTGCTTGTCAAATTCTAACTGTTGATAACTGCTTGAATTTTTAACATTTTTCCATATACAAAAATATAACAAATTAGTATACGCCGCAAGCGTACGCGCGAGGGATAAACAACCATGGCGGTTTCGTAGAGTTGCAAAAAAATCGAAATATAACGGAAAACCGTAATGTTTTCAATGCTTTAGCGACTATTGATTTTAGATTCATGTTATCAGAACACCGATGAAATACACAAAACTTTAAGAAAAAATGTTATAAAAATATTTTTTATACAGAGATTAGTGCACTCTAAAGATGGGATAATTCGATAAAAAGATGTTGAAAACTGTTGCCAAAACGTCGAGAAACGATACATTTTCACTATAAAATAATCCATTCAGAATTGCGATTTCGTAATTCGTTTAACACTACATAACGTATCGAATCTATCAAGTGATTGAATTTATCAATTGGTTTTTCACCATTTTCCGCCCAACTGTAGTTATTAAATTCTTTCATAATATCTTTACTTCGATAATCAATAATAATTTGATAGTTTTTCATCAACATTACACCCTCATTAATAGACCCTGCACCTTTTTTAACTGGAATTATATTAACACCGTTTAATTTCATTTCATCGATTAATCGAGCTTCTGCAGAATCACCAACAACAAGACTATTTCCACAAACTTTTTTAAATATTTCGCTTAATTGATTAGTATTTAAACCTCTTTGATAAAGATGCTGTTTTACATAAATTCTTTTATTCAATTCGTCTATATGAACAGCCACAAGGGTTGACGGGTCGATACTATAACCCCAGTCTGCTCCAAAAACCAATTCAACATCTTTCGGAAAAGTTCCAAATTCATAATTGGAAAAGATGACTCCCTCCGCTTTTTCAAGCCAAGCCCCTTGGACAATATGCTTATACTTTTCGGGATTTGTAAGCTTTAAAGCCTGGACATCATTGATGAATTCATCACTTAAATTCTTTTTATTATCCAAATATGTAGTGTGAATATAACAAGTATCACCAACTATACCGTTAAAACCGGCTTTGACTGATTTGGACAGAAAAAATTTGCTGTAAATCCAATGATTTTTAGTTGTTGGATTTAAGATTAAAATCACCCTATTCTGTGAATCAGATTTACGGATAGAAAGATTGACTTTATCAAATAAAGATTCATCAACAAGTTCTTCCGCTTCATCAAGTACCCATGTTGTAATTCCAGCAATCGATTTTAGTCTAGCAGTATTATCGCCCCGAGAGTGGCGAAGTCCCATAAACAAAATTTCAGATCCTGACTGCTTATTAATGATTTTAGTTTTTAAAATATCAAACTGATCTGCAAGCCCCATTGCCTGAATGACACCAACCATTTCAGGTATGATTGATATATGGGCAGATACCATTGTAAGACGGGTAAACAGTATCTTATGTCCAGTCTCAAAACTCAATAAAATAAGATATACAGCGATTGAAAATGATTTTCCACTTCCACGACCCCCAGTCGCCAGAAAATATTTTCCTGTATGTTCTACTAAATTTTTATACTTATGGTGTAATGTGATTGGCAATCATTGGCAATTATTTTTAAGATTCTACATCATCAGAATCATCTTCACTTTCAGGCTCAGAAAAAGTGATTATTTCACGCAAATCGATGCTTGTAACATTTGCCGTTACAGTTGAATTTGTTGTAGTTGTGGGATTTCCATTTAAATAAGCCAAATAAAGTTTTACCGCCTGGACATCTTTTTTACGACATAACTCTAAAAGCACTTCAATAACTTCATCCTGATATGGCGATAGTTTTGCTATTAAAGATTCTGTTTCTCTTTGGGTTCTTCTTCCTGCCCCAACTCGTTTACCACCACTGCCCGGCTTGCGAGGTTTTTTTATATTTTCTTCAAGCGGATTTTTATTCTCTTCTTCCATTATTTCTTTTTTATAATTTCAACAACATCATCAATCATCGATTTATAGGTTTGAATCACCATCCTCAATGTTATACTATCATTTAAAATAAAGTCATCAGAAGATTTCAGATAATTACCGAATGTTATAAAATGAAACACGTCAACATATAAATGAATCTCATTGTTCAATACTGACTTCCTGTAAAAGATGAATGCGCCTTTATAGTAAATGACCGATGTCGTTATATATTTAATTGGCTTAAATGTCATTGATTGTATTTCTTTTTTACAATTCGGGCGATGATGTCAAGAATCATTGAGATAATGACAGCAGTTAAAAAACTCACGGACCAGCTGAAGAAATATGAAGCGATTAGTATCATAGCCATTGCGGGAATTATTGCGATGGTATAATTGAATATTAAAATCGAAATAGCCAGAAATAGTTTCTGTTTGAATGTTCCGTTTTTTACTATGTTATTATACCACCTTTTAAATCTGTTCATTTGAATTCAATAGTTTTTCAATCATTGATGTCATTATATCTTGACAGAAGCAAGGCTTCACTTTTTCAGGAAAAACAAGGTTGTAAATCTGAAATAAATAATCGCGGTCAACACTTGATGTGATTAGCTTATTCTCAATTCTTTTCAGGAATAATTTATCATCATCAGTCAATTCATATTTGCCAAATGGAATTAATTTATTTAACTGATCCTGTCTTTTTATACACCCTTCACATTGCTCTATTCCTAGAGTATTGGTCACGACTTTAACCAAATCGCCCGCGCCTTTAATTTTTCTATTCTTTGTCATATCCTATATATTTATTTTTCAGATACACTTTTGTTTCTCTTATCGATTGTTGGATGGTTGAATAGCTTAAACCTGTTTCTTTCTGAATCTGCCTGATGCTTTTTCGGTCAACCATATTCATTTTGAAAAGTGTTTTTGGAAGAAATTCCAAAGAATCGACATCTGATAAGATCTGATTGTACAGCTTTTGGTTTTGATGATCCTTATCGCAGTCATACGATTCATCATTTGAATGCAGATCATCCTGCAGTTCTAAATGCTTCGATGAATTGGCTAAGAAAAGAAGATTGTAATTGTTTCTTAAAGCCTGATAAATGTAGGTGTAGTTAATTACAGGTTGCGGTGACATTTCCGAATAAAGAAGATAAAAGTGCTGCAGGACTTCATCACCTGCATTCTTTGAGCCTGTTATTTTGTACGCTAGTTTTCGCCAGCGTGAATCTTCATTGACGACTTCTTGTAAATTGTGGTATAGTTTAATTGTAAAAAAGTTTGTTTTTACTATATATAAAAAATAAATGATGTTATATTTGCAGTATAATGAAGCAAAAGCCTGCGGCTGAGGAGTGGGAATGTGTAAATAAATGTAAAATAATTTGCACAATGTAAAAATAGTTGTAGCTTTGCACTGTGTTTGATACTAATCAAAGTACGGAAAACCGTAATAGTATTAAAAAAAGAAACCCGATAGCGCCAACTATCGAGTCCTTTAAAAACTAAGTTCCTATCCAAAATATTTTTGATACAATTCTAGTAATTTGACAACTGTTAATGCCCAAGTTGCCCAGCTTACTGATTGTTTATTATTTTGAATTTGTTGCTGTTCTAGGTGAAGCATACCTTTCTTTGTTTTTTTTCTTTTCGCCATTTCTGTTGCGGTATTAAGAAGTTAATAATGATTGTTTTGCAAATCCGAAATTTGCGGTTTAAATAGTGTCTCATGACATTTAATTTAAATTGTTAATTGTTTTAAATATTAAATATAAAAAAATAGCCCGCTTACATCAGATAAAGCACGGGCTATGTGTATTTTTATTATTTCTGTGCAAATGTATGAATAAACCTTAACATTTGCAAGGTATTTTTTATATTTTATTTAGCATATTTGTAAATATTTTTTATTAAAGTTTTTACACATCTGATTATCAAAACAATACTACTTTTTTCCAGATAAAGATATTTCACAACAAAATTAAAAAACCGACATCAATTTGATATCGGTTTTATTTTTTGTTAGTGGATGATGAAGCTTATTATAGTCAAGATTGCAGCAATAAACTCGACAATCTCAACAAGCACACCAAACCAATTACAATGAGATTTTTTATTATCCATTACGTAACATGTTTAATCTATGTTATGTCTTAAAGACGACGGATAAGCTTTTCAGTTTTAAGTGACTTCTAAAACCCGCGCAGCCATTCGCTGCTTATCTTAATTCAATAATAATGACAGATTGAAAAAACTAAAGTCTATTCGTGTGTTTTTTTTCATTATTTTCATTATTTCCTTTTAGGACCAGATAATTTTCTCCTAAAACTTCCCATTTATACTTACCTATGCCTGTACCAAAATATTCATAAATATCCTTCTCGCTAGATTTTAAAACACCTTTTTCATCATATGATAATTGCAAGTCTTTACCAATTACCCTATAATTGTAATTGGGCTTTTTGTATTTCATAACATTCAAATCGAGCATCAATTTAAAACTTCCCTCACCATAATTCATATGAACATCAATTAAAATTTCCTTATCTATTGAAGTTTTGAAAATATAAATCTGTTTGATAAACTGTTTGAAAACTTTAGCAATATCACCTCGGTTCTGAGATAAATTTTTAATCAATCTATTAAGTTCATCTTTATTTCCAAGCTTTTCAAACAACACTTTTTGCTCAACAATTCTTCTATTCAACAAATTCAATTTAGAAGCAATAGTGGTCGACTCATTTTTAATTTCTCCTAAATGTAAATCATATTTATCAATAGATACACTTCCGTTTAAATATAAATCTAACAATCTGCTTTCTTTCTTATTTTGGTCTTTAAGATTCTTTTCTAATAATAAACGATCATTTTTTAACAGTTTTATGTCTGCAGAAATTTTTTCTTTCATTTCACCACTATCATCAATCATTGACATTAATTGGTCGCTTTGTTTTAACATATCAAAAAGAGAACTTTCTAGATAATCAATATTAACACCGACATTACCGCAGTTTCCCCCACGATTCAAACGGCTGGAACAGATATACACCTTATCTCCGCGCGGGACAGGCTTAAACTTTGCAAAATAATTTCGCCCGCAAATTGCGCATGTACACAAATCTTTCAGCAAGTAATCATATGTGGTCAGATAATTTCTATGTGTTTTCGTAGTTAAAAGATCATTACACTCATCAAATAACTCAGATGATATTATCGCAGGTGCATCGTATAAATTACCTTTGAATCTTCTCTTCCCTTTGTACAAAGGATTCTTAACAATATCCAATATTGTTTTATCCGACCATAAAATGTCTGAGCCATTTTTCTCAGTTTTAAATTTTATAATCTGATTACCAAACGCTTTATTTGCACGGGTCATTACTTTGCGTTCATTCAAAATAGTGGCAATTTTTTTAACACCATTACCTTCTTTGTACAATTGGAATATCTCTTTTATTATTTCGCTTTCCTCAAAATCGACAACCAATTTTTTAGATTCATCTTTAGTATAACCAAATGGAAGGTTTTTTGAACCACCCGCCCCTCCGTTTACAACACTTTGCAGAATTCCAGATTTTGAACGACGTTTCATTGTACGTGACTCAGAATCTGAAAACTCAATTAGAACCTGTAGAATTATATTCATGATGCTATCTCGCTCTAAATTATCATCTAGTGTAGAACGATTGATTGAAGTGATGAAAATTGGTATTTTCTTTTCAGTTAAATCATCGATTAAAAGCCTGGTCGATTTTGGGTCACGTCCTAAACGTGAAATCTCAGTAATATAAATCGAATCAAAATATTTAGGATCTGAATTAATTATATTTAGCAACCTTTGTAATTCAGGTCGTTTTTCGTTTTCCTTATAACCAGAAATCCTTTCAGCGAAAATTTCAATATCATTCTCATTATATTTACCACCAATTGCAGCTTTACAGTCAGAAATCTGGCGGGTATAATCCTGCTTATCTACTGTGCTAACACGCGCATATACACATACTTTTGCCATAAACTATTGTTTTACAGCACAAATATACACCGCATATTTTACTTATACAACATTAGAAATAGTATGATGCGGACTCCTAAAAGGTCTCTGATTCATCAATCCGACTTCTTTTAATTTTCCCGCAACGCTATGAATTTTGGTAGTTTCTAAAGCCTCGCGCAAAGTCATTGGCGGTAAAATACTCGGAACACGTTTGGCCAGCATTGTTTTTCCTGCTCCTGGCGGGCCAATCAAAATGATGTTATGTCCACCAGCCGCTGCAATTTCCATACAGCGTTTAATACTTTCTTGTCCGCGAACGTCTGAAAAATCATGTTCAGGAAAATCGAGTGTTTTATAAAATTCCGCTCTTGTATCGATAACTGTGGGTTCAAGTGTGCCTTTACCAGCAAAAAAATCAATTATTTCTTTTAGATTTTCAACACCATAAACATCTAAACCTGCTACAATAGCAGCTTCTTTAACATTCTGAATTGGAAGAAAAAATCCTTTATAACCTTCCTCTTTTGCTTTAATTGCAATGGGTAACGCTCCGCGAATAGGCTGTAAACTTCCGTCTAGAGAAAGTTCGCCCATAATAATATAGCGTTCTATTTCTGGCGCTTTTATCTGATCTGAGCCGACTAAAATTCCCATTGCCAATGTCAAATCGTATGAAGAACCTTCTTTTCGAAGGTCGGCAGGCGCCATATTGACTGTAATTTTCTTTCCCGGAAAACTAAATCCGTTATTCTTTAAAGCAGCGGCAATTCTAAAACTGCTTTCTTTTATAGCATTATCTGGAAGTCCAACTAAATGATAACCTATTCCTTTATCCATATGAACCTCAACTGTAATCGTTGTAGCCTCAACTCCAAAAACGGCACTTCCGTAAACTTTTACTAACATAAATAAATTCTTATAAAAAAGTAAAAGTATTTAATTAAATGCGAGTAAAAAATATAATTTGTAAATATTTTATTACTATTTTTAATGATAAAAAATTAAACTCTCAATTTTATATTCTTATTTTTGAATCAATAATTTTTTAAGTAATGAACGAAATAGAAAAATTAAAAAAAGCTTTATCAAAAAAGGCAACCACTTTCCAATCAGGTGGTTTTAAACCAACAAACTCCATTTCTGAAAGTTGGATTGGACGAGTTTATTTATATCTTGAAAATGAAGAAATTCCATTAGATAATAATGGAGAAGAAATGTTTCCTTTATTCCAGCTCTGTTTTGATCATTTACCTTTTGTCCCTGACATTTTAAAAGCCACCAAAATTATTACTATTTTTATTTCGAAGGATTTTCCAATGGATTTAACTTCTAATGGAAACAATTGGATTTTACGCGAATACAAGGACACAAGTGAAATTATAATTAAGGATTTAAAAAACGAAAAATCACATATAAAACCTTTTCCTTTATCTCAAAATCTACTTGAAGAAGATTATCCTGTTTGGGAAGATCCCGAAATACCAGATGACATATCAGACAAGATACTTGAACTCGAGGATTCTGGGATTATTGACTCTTATTATGAAATGGTTGAAAACAATACCTGTCACAAAATTGGAGGTTATGCAAACTACCGCCAATCAGGAATATACTTTGGAGAAGATTTTGAATTTGTTCTTCAAATTGCTTCCGATGAAAAAGCGCATTTAAATATCGTCGATAGTGGTAATTTTTATTTTGCAAAAAATAGAAAAACCGGTGAATGGATGTATTATATAGATTTTTACTGATTATGATTTATTCTTAACTTTCTCCACTATCTCGCTCAAATCCAAACTATTCTGATGCGACCAAAGTTTACTCTCAATTTCATTATTCAGAATGCAATTTTGACATTCAATAATCTCATGAGAATATCCTTTTCCTAAAGCTGGTAAAGTAAAGGTTGCTTCTTTTTCTTCATTTATATATAAAGAATAACCATCGGCAATAAACCACGGAGCATTTAATTCTATTCTCCCTTTTGTTCCCGAAATAATGGCTTTCATATCAGATTCAGAAACTATTGAAGCATGCAAAACCGATTGAGCTGTTTCATATTGCAGAATCATCGAAATCTGTAGATCAATATCACTTTTATTCTTGATTGCTTTTGCCACAATCTCTTTTGGTTTTCCCAATAGTATATAAGACAGGAATAAAGGATAAACACCAATATCAAATAACGCTCCTCCTCCCAGTTCTTTATCAAAAAGTCTTTTATTTTCTGTTTCACTTCCGTGAAAGGCAAAATCGGCTTTTATATAATTTATGTCTCCAATTATTCCGTTGTCTATTTTCTGAAGAACATCTTGAACGGAGGGAATAAATCTTGTCCAGAATGCTTCCATAAAAAACCTATTGTATTTTTTAGAAGCATCTATTATTCTTTGCGTGTCTTTAAAAGATAAAGACATTGGCTTTTCGCAAAGCACATGTTTACCACTTTCTAAAGCTTTAATAGATAATTCGGCGTGCGAATTATGAGGAGTTGCAATGTAGACAATATCGACTTCTGAATCTTCAAAAAGTAAATCATAAGAATTGTACATTCTTAAAGCATTAAATTTTCCTCCAAATTCCTCTGCTTTAGCTAAATCTCTTGAAGCAACTGCCGTAAGCTCAGCATTTTCAATCAATAAAAGATCCGACGCAAATTGGCTTGCAATGTTTCCTAATCCTACTATTCCCCATTTAATACTTCTATTTCCCATCCTTATATTATAATCATCAAAATTGTTAAAAAGATTAAAAAATATCCATTACAACATGCAAGAGACGTTTTTTAAACAACAAATATCTATTATCCTACAAAAAATAGCAATCAATTACCCCAAAAATTATCAAAAATGGTGGTAAGTGAAAAAAAAATGTTGCCAAATTGTAAATTTTAAGTTTGTTTTAAGAAATTCACGCAAAATCAAAGGGGTTAAATTTTAAATTTAACAAAAATAAAGCATAGTACCCTATTTTTTTATGGGGTATCAAATCATTTTATACTTTTATAAAAAATTTAAAACTAAATAACTATGCGAAAAATTATTTTAAGTGTGATTCTTATCACGATTTTGGTACTAACCTTTATTTCAAACTTTATTATTGCAGACAACCCAATTCCTGCAGAAGCTGTAAAATTTGATACTGGAGATACTGCCTGGATGATCGTTGCAACTGCTTTTGTATTGTTAATGACACCTGGATTAGGATTTTTCTACGGAGGTATGGTAGGTAAGAAAAACGTAATCAGTACTATGCTTCAAAGTTTTATGGCAATGGTAATTGTTACTATTCTATGGACAGTTGTTGCTTTTGGATTGGCTTTCGGACCAACAATTGGAGGAATTATCGGAAACCCGTCTGAGAATTTGTTCTTTGCTGGAGTTGGAACTAATACAGCATGGAGCCTTGCACCAACGATTCCATTTATATTATTCGCATTATTTCAGGCAAAATTCGCTATCATTACTCCTGCCTTAATTACAGGTGCTTTTGCAGAACGTGTACGTTTCTGGGCTTATTTGCTATTCATGGTTTTATTCATATTATTAATTTATACTCCACTTGCTCATATGACTTGGCATCCTGATGGAGTTTTCTTCAAAATGGGAGTTCTTGACTTCGCTGGAGGAACTGTAGTACACATGAGTGCTGGATGGGCTGCATTGGCTGGAGCTATGTTCTTAGGAAAAAGAAAAGTTCAAAAAGTTAATCCTGCTAGAATTACTTATGTACTATTAGGAACAGGGTTACTTTGGTTCGGATGGTTTGGTTTCAACGCTGGATCTGCTTTAGGAGCTAATGGTCTTGCTGCTCAAGCTCTAGGAACTACTACTGTTGCCGCTGCTGCCGCTGCAATGGCTTGGGTTTTCCTTGATAAAATTTTAGGACACAAATTATCGGCTCTTGGCGCTTGTATCGGAGCTGTTGTAGGTCTAGTTGCTATTACACCTGCTGCTGGATTTGTTAGCATCCCTCACGCAATCTTCATCGGATTATTCTCTGCAATTGTGAGTAACATTGTAGTAAGTAAATTCCCTAAAGGAAAAATCGACGATGCTTTAGATGTATTTGCTTGTCATGGTGTTGGTGGTATGGTAGGAATGCTTTTAACTGGTGTTTTCGCTTCAAAAACAATCAACCCTGCAGTTGGAGATAATCAAGGTTTAATCTTCGGAACTCCAACTTTATTCATCAATCAATTGACTGCTTTAGTTATTGTTTCAATCTTTGCTTTTGTAGCTTCTTATGCTTTATTCTTCATTGTAAATAAAATTACTCCTCTAAGAGTTACTGAAGAAAAAGAAGAATTAGGATTAGACATCTCTCAACACGGAGAATTTTTATAAGAATAAATTCCCTTCTCACATTACTTGATAAATAAAAAAGCACTCTAAATTTGACTTAGAGTGCTTTTTGTTTTTGAATTAAATACCTTTTATATTTTAGATTTTAGATTGCAGATTTTAGAATATAGATTATAGAATATAGATTATAGAATATAGATTATAGAATATAGATCATAGAATATAGATTTTTGATTTCTCTCAGTTCTAACCTCTATTCTCTATTCTCTATTCTCTATTCTCTCAAGATTTACTTAAAATTCGAAATCCCTTCTTTCAACCAATTTAAATATTCATCTGCATTTACATAACTTATTGTTGGTTTAGAAGTATTCATATTTTTTCCTTCCAAATCGGTAATAACATATAAAGGCTGTGTATTGGTTTTATACTTTGAGATCATAAAATCAGTCCACTTATCGCCAACTGTAATAATTTTATCTCCTGCAGCAGTTGTAAATTGCTCTTCTTTTGGCAATTCGCGCTTATCATCAACATAAAGAGAAATTAAAACCACATCATTTTTAAGAATTGGTAAAATCGCTGGTTCTGACCACACATTATTTTCCATTTTTCTGCAATTTACACAAGCATAACCTGTAAAATCAAGCATAATTGGCTTATTGATTTCTTTTGCGTAAGCTAAACCATCTTCATAATCATGGAAAACCATAATTCCGTGTGGCCCTAATTCAGCTCCCTCTGGAAGTCCTTTAATAGATTCTGAAGAAACAGCTCCGTTTCCTGAACCTCCAACTCCAAACGGACTTTCACTATATTGCGGCGGCGGCGGGAATGCGCTGATTAATTTTAAAGGTGCTCCCCAAAGTCCAGGAATTAAATACATGGTAAACACAAATGTCAGTAATCCTAAATACAATCTTCCAACAGAAATATGATTCGTAGGACTATCGTGAGGCAAGGTAATTTTTCCGAATAAATACAATGTCATCGCTCCGAAAATAGCAATCCAGATTGCAATAAACACTTCTCTCTCTAAGAAATGCAATTGTAAAACTAAATCGGCATTTGATAAAAATTTGAATGCCAAAGCCAGCTCTAAAAACCCTAAAACTACTTTTACAGTATTTAACCATCCTCCAGATTTAGGTAAAGAATTTAACCATCCTGGGAACATCGCAAACAACATAAACGGAAGCGCTAATGCTAAAGAGAATCCAAGCATTCCGACAATTGGCGCAATTCCTCCATTTGAAGCTGCTTCAACTAATAAAGTTCCAACAATTGGCCCTGTACAAGAAAATGATACAATCGCCAAAGCCAAAGCCATGAATAATATTCCGATTAAACCGCCTTTATCTGCTTGCTGATCTGCTTTATTTGCCCATGAATTTGGAAGCATGATTTCGAAAGCACCCAAAAACGAAGTAGCAAAAACAACTAAGATCACAAAGAAAATCAAGTTAAACCAAACATCTGTAGACAAAGCGTTTAAGGCATCAGCACCAAATATTTTAGTTACAATAAGACCTAAAATTACGTAAATAGCAATGATTGAAAATCCGTAGATAATTGCATTTCTAATTCCTTTTGCACGACTTTTACTTTGTTTGGTAAAGAAACTTACCGTCATCGGGATCATTGGAAAAACACATGGTGTTAACAATGCTGCAAATCCTGATAAAAAGGCAATAAAAAAGATCGACCACAAACTTCTTGAAGGCGCTGGTGCAGGAATTTCTTCTTTTTCAGCTTCAGCTGTTTTCTCTACTTTTGGCTGTGCCGCTTCTTCTTTTTTAACGGTATCAACCGCTAATCCTACTACTTTTGTTTCATCAGCTTTAGCTTCTGTTACAGCTGGAACTTCATCCATTTTAAAAGTTGAAGGAACAGCAATCGAGAATTTCTTGCTCGAATTGATACAAACTTCTTTACAAACCTGAAAATCAAAATCTACATCAACCGTTTTTAAATTCGGGTTTATTATTTTTATTTCTTGTTCAATGTGTGCTTTTCCCTCAAAAAAAGTTTCATCTACGCCAAAAACATCGTTAAAAGCTGTTCTAGTTTTACCTTCTTTTGCTTTTCCAACTAATTCGTAGTTTCCTTTTTGATTTTTAAAAGTTATTTCTAACGCCAAAGGTCCGCCGTCTGGAGTAAACTGCGAATACATATGCCAGTCTTTTTCGATTGTTCCATCAAAAATCAAAACGGCATTGTTTCCTTTTTTCTCAATTTTAGAAGTCCATTTTACCGGCTCTAATATTTGCGCATTCCCTTTTGCAAAAGCAAAGAAAAATACGAAAAGTAAAATGGTTTTAGTCCAAACATTTTTTGACAAATTTGTCTGAAGATTTCGAGTAAAGTTCATTATTGTAATTCTATTTTTAGTATTTGATTTGTGGTTTTCTCTATTTTAAAACGCTCGTCCTGTCTTATTCCAACAACCCAGACTATTTCATTTTCAGAACATAAAATCCAAGTTTTTTCTTTTTCGATCAATGATAACTTTTCATCTTTAAAAAGCTTGCTCACTTTTTTAGATTTTCCTCTCATTCCGAAAGGCTGAAAAACATCTCCTTCTTTCCATTTACGCAAAACTAATGGGAAACGGATTTTATTGGAATCGACAAATATAACCTTATTTGAACCGAATGTTGTGTGACCTACGTTACAAAGACTCATTTTTAAGGGAAAATTAACTTCTGTATCGTTTTCACCAATTTCATATTCTTCGCTTTCTGGCATTTCAGAAAACGGACTTAAAATAAGTGTTTCTCTGTTTTTTAGCAATCTAAATTCCTCCGAAAGAACTTGTTTCCCTGATTGTCCTTCAACCAAATCATAAATATCATTCCAAGCAGAAAAACCAAATTCATTTAGCCATTGATATAGATATGATTTATAATTGGGAAGTTTTTTTAACTGATTTAAATCAAAATGAATATCGTCGCCTGCTTCCTTTGCCACTTGCTGATAAATCATGATTGATGCATCTTCAACCATTTCTTTTGATTCTTGAAGAAAAGACTGCGTCTTCTGAAAAGCATCTAGAAAATTAGGATTGATTTCTTTTAAAACCGGAACTAAATTATGACGAATCTTATTTCTGAGATATTTTGTCGAAGCATTACTGCTGTCTTCACGCCATTCTATTTTATTCTCTTCTGCATACCTCAAAATTTCTTCTCTAGAAAAAGGCAAAAGCGGACGAATGATTTTATCGTTTTGTTCTGGAATTCCAGTTAAACCTTCTAAACCAGTTCCGCGAGTTAAGTTGATAATAAAAGTTTCAAGATTATCGTCGGCGTGATGTGCTGTCAGGATATAATCGAAGTTTTCTTCTTCCAAAAGTTCATAAAACCAGCTGTAACGAAGTTCTCTCGCTGCAACTTGTGTCGAAAGTTTATAATCTTTAGCGAAAGCTTCAGTGTCAAAATGAGTAGTAAAAATCGGAATATTGTTCTGATCGCAATAGTTCTGAATAAATTCCTGATCTCCAAAACTTTCCAATCCGCGAAGTTGAAAATTGCAATGCAAAACTGCAATTTTATAAGGAAGTCTGTGCAATAAATGAAGCAAAACCATACTGTCTAATCCGCCACTTACAGCCAGAAAAAGCTTTTTTTCGGCTAAAAAAGGAAATCTTGAAATGATATGATTTTGAAATTTTGAAAACATCTGATAAAAGTAAAGAATTAAATTTGATCTATTTTTAAACGAAATGTTAAGCGTTGTTTTTTTCTGCCACGACTCGAGCGACAGCGAACAGGCGAAGCAATTCACAAATTATTTTTGACACAGATTGAGCAGATATTTTTTTCCCACAGATTAAAAGATTTTCACAGATTTTATGTATCTAATTTTCAAAATTAAGTCTGCCTAAATCTGCAAAATCTGCGTGAAAGAAAAAATCATTTTTAATCCTTTAATCTGTGGCAAAAAAAATTACTGCAAAACTTCGTGCATTGCCTTGGCCTTCAGTAAACATTCTTCATATTCTTTTTCTGGAATTGAAAGCGATGTTATGGCGCTTCCAACCGAAAAAGAAACATATTTATTCTCTTGATTATACAAAATACTTCTGATTACGACATTAAAATCAAAATCGCCTTCAGGCGTAAAATAACCAACCGCACCGCTGTACAATCCTCTTTTGGTTTCTTCAAGATTTTCAATAATTTCCATGACCGAAATTTTTGGAGCGCCCGTCATACTTCCCATCGGGAAAGTCGTCTTCAAAACATCTACTGCCGAATACTGAGGATCTAATCTGGAAGTGATCGTAGAAATCATCTGATGCACTTGCAAAAACGAGTAAATACCGCAAAGCTCCTCAACTTCAACTGAACCTTTTTGCGAGGTATGCGACAAATCATTTCGCACTAAATCGGTTATCATGATATTTTCAGCTCGCTCTTTGGCGTCTGAAACTAAAACACTCTTTGATTTTTCGTCTTCAATTGGATCTGCAAAACGCTTAGATGTTCCTTTTATGGGTTGAGAAATGATCTTATCTCCTTCTTTTTTTAAGTAACGTTCTGGTGAAGCAGAAAGCAAATAGTGTTTGTAATTTTTAAAGAAAACTGAAAAAGGAGCTTGTGAAATCTCATTCAACTTCTTAAATTTTTCTAACGGATTTATAACAGCTTTTTCAGCATAAAATTCCATACAGAAATTGGCTTCGTACATATCACCAACATGAATATGTTCCAGCATTTTATTTACTTTCTGAACATATAATTCTTTAGAAATACGTTGCTTCACTTCAACTCCGCTCAGTGTGACAAATGTTTCGGTCTGAACTTTTATTATTTCCTCAAAATCCTCTTCTACCTCATCATCGCAAAGCATTAAATATTGAATTTCAAGTTCATTTCCTTTCAGAATATAAACTTTTTTAGGCTGAAAGAAAAACAAGTCGGAAAAGTTCAAACCATCAAAATTATTGGAATGAAGATTTTCAATGCCATTCTTTAAATCATAAGAAAGATATCCAAAAAGCCAGTCTTTTGTATTTTGCTGATATTGTTTTAGATCTTCAAAAGCATTGTAATAATCTGTTTTTAAAGAAGTAAAAGCATCTACTGCCAATATGCAGTCAAAATTAGAATACTGCTGCGGATAAGAATTGCTGTCTAAAAAAACGACTTCGCGAAATTGCTGCGCCCAACTTAAAATCTGTTCTTTAAACAGTTTCGGATTGGCAATATTTTTACGGATGGAAACTCTCAAAAATGGTAATTTTAAAGGTCAAAATTACGACAAAATTCTTTCATTAGCGGAAAGCAAAAAAAATAATGAAATGATTTGAATTACACTGTAAAACTGTTAAAAATACATTCTTTTTATAAGAAAAAATTCGTTATATTTGATATACAATTAGAATAATCCTAAAACAGCATTGATTTGATTGTAAAATCCTTAAAAAAGAACCTCAAAAAAAATAATTTGTGATTCTCATTTGAGCTTTTAGATTGCATCTTTTCCAATAACTTAATTATATTTTTTAACCTTAAAAAATCCTAAGTATTATGAAAATTGCCACTATTATTGTCCGCGTTTTAATTGGCCTTTTGCTACTTTTTGCCTCTATCAGTTATTTTTTCCATCTAATGCCAGAGCCTGAAACTACAGGAAACTTCAAAGCATTTAATGTCGGTTTAATGGCTTCGACGTATTTAATGCCACTAGCAAAATCTATCGAATTACTTTGTGGAATTGCATTTGTAACTGGACGTTACGTAACTTTAGCAAACATCTTGATCTTACCAATTACGGTAAATATTTTGTTTATCAATTATTTTTTAACTCCCGATGGTCTGCCAATTGCAGTGCTTCTATTTATAGGAAATTTATTTTTGATTTACAGATACTGGGATAATTATAAAAGTGTTTTTACTGCGTAAATCATTTTTCAACCTAAAACAAAAAGCCCGTCAAGTTTATACCTGACGGGCTTTTGTTTAATTCGCTTTATCCTGTTTTACCCAAACCAAATCGGTTACATTATATCCAATTTCCTGAGCTTTGATAAGATAATCTGCTTTTACACTTTCCGGAATTGTTTTTTCTCTAGAAAGTATCCACATGTATTTTAAACTTTCTCCAGCCACAAGTGCGTATTTATAATCTGGATCGATTGCTACGACGTTATAACCAGAATAAAAAGGACCAAAAAATGAGACTTTCAGCATACCAATATTGTCTTTTTTGACAAATCTAGCTTTCCCGACACTTTGTTCCCATTTGTCTTTTTTGACATTATAGCCCTTATTATCGACTTTTATAGTTTTATCTTCGTTTAAAGAATATTCGGCAGTTACGTTATCCAAATCCCTCTCCCATTTGTAATCTAATCTGGCAATTTCGTACCATTTTCCGAGATATTTATTGCTGTCAAAGTTTGTTACAGCCTGTGCATTTTTTGGAATTCCGCTTCCACAAGAGTACAATGCGATTCCAATTCCTGCTCCAATTAGAATCGGAGCGATATATTTACTTTTCATAATACTATCTTTTTAATAATCATAAAGATAACACCTGAAATACACATCTAATTTACAAAATTATTCTCCAAGTTTATATTTTTAGGCCACAAAAAATAAGAGATGTTTAAAATTTTGATAAAGATTTCACAACTTGGGTTACAAACCATTAAATTTGGCACACAATCAATAACTCAAAAATGAGAATTCATCTACTACTATTTTTTATTTTATTTTCTTTTACTAGCCAATCTCAAACGATACAAACAGTAGATTCTTTAAATAACGAAATATGCCAGTCATTGGCTGAAAACAAAATTTTAAATGATGAAATAAGACTGCATAGCATTAATAAATCTCATGTCATACCTTTTTTGGCAAAATTTAAAGATACGATCGCACAGCGAAAGGCTTTTGAAAAAATGATTTATCGTCTTCAAAAAAACTGTAACGAATTTAATGCGCTTTTCCCTAAAGATTCTATACACAATGACTGGGGAATGCAAAACGAAAAGCCTATAGGTCATGTATCTAAGGAGCAATGCAATACTTTTGACGAAAGCAAAAAATTTCACTACTGGGAAGAAAGAGGAAAAAAAGTCGAGGTAACTATAAATGGAAATCTTTGGATAGAAAAATTCGGTGATAATACTTTCTCAAAGTTGTTGTATAAAAAAAGAAGCAATTGCGAATTTGAACTTGAGTTTATTGAAAGTAATAATCTGTCACGAAAAAACCTAAGTGTGAAAGGTGACAAATATCGATACAAGATTTATGATGAAGAAGAAAACATTTATAGCGTTTATTCCAAAAACAAAGAAACCTATTATACTTTCAAATTAATAAAAGAATAAAAAAAACCGTCAGAATCCATTTGGAACTGACGGTTTTTCTTTTATGATTAACGTAAAAATTATACGTGTAACGCTCTATTTTCAGTAGCTGCCAAAGCTGCTTCTTTTACCGCTTCCGCGAAAGTCGGGTGTGCGTGGCTCATTCTAGAAATATCTTCAGCAGAAGCTTTGAATTCCATTGCAGTAACTGCTTCAGCAATTAAATCTGCTGTACGAGCACCAATCATGTGAACTCCTAAAACCTCATCTGTTTTCTCATCAGCAAGAATTTTTACGAATCCGTCTAAGTCAGCACTTGCTCTTGCACGTCCTAACGCTTTGAATGGGAAACTTCCCGATTTGTATTTTACTCCAGCAGCTTTCAATTGCTCTTCAGTTTGTCCAACCGCAGCAACTTCTGGCCAAGTGTAAACTACACCAGGAATTAAGTTATAATCGATATGTGGTTTTTGACCTGCTAAAATTTCAGCAACCATTACTCCTTCTTCTTCCGCTTTGTGCGCTAACATTGCTCCACGAACAACGTCACCAATTGCGTAGATATTTGGAACGCTAGTTTGCAAATGATCGTTTACTTCAACTTGTCCTCTGTCTGAAATTTTCACTCCAGCTTTGTCTGCGTTTAGTCCGTCTGTGTAAGGACGACGACCAACAGAAACTAATGAATAATCTCCTTCAAGAGTGATTGTTTCTCCTTTTGCATTTTCAGCTTGAACTACAACAGCATCGCCGTTTCTTTCTACTGATTTTACTTTGTGAGAAACGTAGAATTTCATTCCTTGTTTTTTCAATACTTTAGTCAATTCTTTAGATAAAGAACTATCCATTCCTGGAATGATTCTATCCATGAATTCTACTACAGAAACCTGAGCTCCTAAACGAAGGTAAACTTGTCCAAGCTCGATTCCGATAACTCCACCACCGATGATTACTAAGTGTTTTGGAACTTCTTTTAAAGCTAAAGCTTCAGTAGAAGTAATGATTCTTTCTTTATCAATTTTAATGAATGGTAAAGAAGATGGTTTTGATCCTGTAGCAATTACAGTATATTTTGCTTCGATAGTTTCTGAAGTTCCGTCAGCTTTTGCAACTGCAATATGCGTTGCATCTACAAAAGAACCTAAACCATTGAAAACAGTAATTTTATTTTTATCCATTAAGTAGTTAATACCACCTACAGTTTGATCTACAACGGCTTGTTTGCGCGCGATCATTTTCTCTAAATTGATTTTTACATCTCCAGAAACTTCGATTCCGTGATCTGCGAAATGAGCAATTTCAGCATAATGATGAGAAGAAGATAATAATGCTTTTGAAGGAATACAACCTACGTTAAGGCAAGTTCCGCCTAATGAATTATATTTTTCTACAATTGCAGTTTTAAAACCTAATTGTGCGCAACGAATTGCTGATACATATCCTCCAGGACCTGAACCTATAATGACTACGTCAAATGAACTCATAGTATTTTGTTTTTATTTTAGCGGTTACAAAATTAAGGAATAAAGTTCTGTTTGAGGTTTAATTTTCAATGTTTTTTGTGTGAAATTTTGGAGGAAGGTTTTACCGCAAAGGGCGCTAAGAATTACGCAAAGGTCGCTAAGTTTTTTGTTTTTTTAATCTCGCAAAGACGCAGAGTCGCAAAGTTTATGCCCATGCTTGTCATCCTGAGGAACGAAGGATCACACTAGAAGCTCCGCATGCAAAATCGCAAATCTTTGTAGAGTTTCGCGTGTGATCCTTCGTTCCTCAGGATGACAAACAGGACGTTAGACTCACTGCTGTGCGTCTCTACAGAAAACCTTTGAAACTTTGTCTCTCTGTAACTTTGTCCCTCTTTACTAAGGTTTTCTTTCTGGATTTCTTGAAGTATGAAATATTGAATAAATAATTATTTCACTTCCAATGATCTCATAAATAATAACAAATGGAAATTTAACCAAAGTCATTTCTCTATAACTTGGTTGCTTTCTAATTTCAAATAATTCTGGATTTGTTTTTAAAACTTTGAGATAAGATTTTAAATAAGTTAGAAATTGCTTTCCTAAACCTCTGCTTCTGCTTTCGTAAAATTCAATAGACTCTTCAATTTCTTTTTCTGCTAATGGTAAAATTGTAATTTTAAAAACCATATTTTGCATTCAAACGTTTCTCTGTTTCTTCCCACGAGCTTGCCTCTATTTCACCTGAAAGATATTTTTCTCTTTGTTCGGCAACTAAATTGTAATGCGAACCGGGAATAACTGACTCTTTCTCCTCATCACTTAAGGCATCAAAAACGCTCTCTAAAATTTCTAATTTTGAATCGTCGTCTATGAACTTTCCAAAATCTTTGATAAGCTTACGTCTTAATTCTTTCGTTTCCATTTCGTTTGTATTTAAACTCAAATTTAAGTTTTTTTAGCTTTGAATTTTGTTAATGTTTTACGTTTGTGCATTTAACGTAATGTTAGACGCACTGCAGTGCGTCTCTACGAAAAATCTTAGAATCTTAGTATCTCAAAAAGAAATTACCGTTGAGTTCTTCACTTCGCTAATCATAAACATACTTTGGGTGCTTCCAATATGCTGTAAACTTGTGAGTTTTGTAACCAAAAATTCCCTGTAGGCTTCCATATCCTTCACTAGAACTTTCAAAATATAATCGTAATCTCCGCTTACGTGATGGCATTCTAAAACTTCGTTGAGTTTAATTACTTCACTTTCAAATTTGGTTAGGAATTCTTTGGTATGCTGAATGAGTTTTAGATGGCAAAAAACCACAAACCCTTTCTCAATTTTGGATTTATCGACTAAGGCGACGTAGTTTTTAATTACCCCTTCGCGTTCTAATTTTTTAATTCTTTCATATACCGCTGTAACAGAAAGATCAAGTTTTAAGGATAATTCTTTGGTTGTTTTTTTACTGTCGGTTTGAAGCAAAACCAGAAGTTTTTTATCTGTAGCGTCTAAAGTCATTTTTGTTCGTTTTTAGAAGATGAAAGAAAATCTATTGATTGGGTTTTATTAATTCAAATTTAGATTAAAAATCATTAAAAAACACTTTTTATAGTTTTAAAATCTAATTATTCATTTTATGATTGATTAATTTTCTTATTAGATCTTATTTTGGATAGAATTTCTTTTGAAAACAAGAGTCCTAGCCCTGATAGAAGTGGAAATCCTTTTGTGCCGGGGTTCGGCACAAAAGATTGGAACGGATAGCAGGAAATAGCTTCTAAAAATCAACACAAGGCTCAAACAACCTGAAACTTGACCCGAGGCTGAAAGCCGAACGGGCGAAGCAAACAAATAAAAACTTGAAACTAACTAAAAATGAAAAACTTCAACCCAGCAGATAAAATTCAGGATTTGCAATATTTTGGCGAATTCGGCGGTGTAAATCCGTCGATTTCGGATTCTTCTACTTATACTTTTCTTTCGGCTAAAACTATGTTTGACACTTTTGAAGGAAATATGGAAGGCTGTTATTTGTATTCGCGCCATTCCTCGCCAAGTAATTTGTATTTGGATCAGGCTTTGGCAGCGATGGAAGGAACAGAAACAGCAAATGTTTCGGCTTCGGGAATGGGAGCGATTACGCCTACTCTTTTGCAATTGTGCGGGGCAGGTGACCATATTGTTTCGAGCCGAACTATTTATGGCGGAACTTACGCTTTCTTAAAAAACTTTACGCCAAGATTCGGGATAGAAACAAGCTTTGTTGATATTACAAAACTGGATGTTGTAGAAGCTACAATTACATCGAAAACGAAGGTTTTGTATTGCGAAACGGTTAGTAATCCACTTCTGGAAGTTGCTGATATTGCTGGATTGGCTAAAATTGCCAAAAAGCACAATTTGAAATTGGTTGTAGATAATACATTTTCGCCATTATCGGTTTCTCCTGCAAAATTGGGCGCTGATATTGTAATTCATAGTTTGACGAAATACATTAACGGAAGCAGTGATACCGTTGGCGGTGTTACTTGTGCGTCTAAAGAATTTATTAATTCGCTGAAGAATGTAAATTCTGGCGCAAGTATGCTTTTAGGTCCTACAATGGATAGTTTGCGTTCTGCAAGTGTGATGAAAAATTTGAGAACGCTTCATATTAGAATTAAACAGCATAGTCATAATGCACATTATTTGGCTGATCAGTTTGAAAAAGACGGCTTAAAAACGGTTTATCCTGGATTGAAAAGTCACCCGAGTCATGAATTGTATAAAACGATGATTAATCCTGAATATGGTTTTGGCGGAATGCTAACGATTGATGTTGGAACTTTGGAAAAAGCCAATGAATTAATGGAATTGATGCAAGAACGAAACCTTGGGTATTTGGCAGTAAGTTTAGGTTTTTATAAAACGTTATTCAGCGCACCGGGAACTTCAACTTCTAGTGAAATTCCGTTAGAAGAGCAAAAAGAAATGGGATTAACAGATGGTTTGATTCGCTTTTCTATTGGATTGGATAACGATATTGATCGTACTTACGAAATGATGAAACAATGTATGGTTGATGTTGGAGTTTTACATTCCGCAGAGATTCACAAAGAAGTTTTCACAGAGATTCGCTAAGCTTTTTCTCTCGCAGATTTGGCTGATTATGCCGATTTATTAATAGGGTTATAAAAAGGAGCTGTTAATCTGCAAAATCTGCGCGAGAAAATCACTCGCAATAAAGGCAAACATTACTCTATAAATAAATTTGCACATTTTTTATTAGATTGTTTGAATCCGCTGGAGATTTTCTCTAAGCGGATTTTTTTATCGAAAAAAAGCCGTTTTGAATAGTCTCAAAACGGCTTTTTGTACTTTATCTTGGCTCGTAATGTCTAAACGTTTGCCAGTATTTGTCTTTGTAGATTTCGTAACTTATTTCGAATGAACCAGCGTGTTTTTTAATTAATTCATCTGCCACTTTTGTTGGCTTTCTAAAGTCTTTGCAGGCAAAAAAGATTTCCCTCCTGTTTGCCAGTGTTTCCCTTCCTACATTTAAATAACCTTCCATGTCTTTAAGGTCTACTACAACTTCATCTTCTATTTCGTTTAATAACTCATAAGTTTCTTTATCTGGCATTCCGTTATTATTGCTTCCATCAAAAAGAATGGTAATAATAAATACCCACGGATGAGATGCTTTTTTATCCCATTGCAAAAGATCTGTGTTCATTAATCCGATGATGCCACTTCCATCTTTTGCAGTTGCTTCAAAACCTGAATAGTTATCATTTTCTGTATTATGTCTTGTCCCTTCGTATTTTTCGACGAATTCTTTTTCTCTCCAAATTAAATAATCTTTTAATTTTTCAATCGGAATTAATTCTTCTGAAATAGCATCTGGACCAACTACTTTCATATTATCAATTAAAGTAACCGAATGCAATTCGCCTAAATAATTATCTAAGAAAATATAAACTCCATTGGTTACCGCCGCTCTTTTTTCTTCTACAAAATCATCATAGACAATTATTAAATCTATTTCGTCTGGATAATCTTCATGAACATTCGGATAAAACTTTAAATTATCTTTATCGAAATTAAAGTTTTCATAATCGATACCAATATTTTGAATATCTGATGAAGGTTTTAATGCCGTAATTTTCCAGCCATCAATTTGTGGTGCTGCATTTACTAATTCTTCAATGGCGTAAATATTTCTGATTGCACCATCTGGTGTTAAGATTAATTCAACTGTATTGTCGTCAAACATGCCAGTTAAGAAATAAATTCCGAAGTGAATCTCGTCTAATTTTGGAGCTAATTTTTCAAAAAAACCTTGGTGAATATTTTCTCTGTTTTTAACGATTTTAAAAAACTCTTTTTCCTGTTTTAAAAACCAATTCCAGAAGTCATTATTAGATTGTATTGGAGCATCATTTTTGCCCAATATTTTATCAAGAAAACTCATTTATTACAAATTATATTTTAAAATTTTACTGAAACAAACTTAAGGAAAAGCCAATTTAAAACATAAGAATATTTCTATAAAACATCAAAAATAAAAAAAGCCGTTCTGAAGTATTTAGAACGGCTTTTTACATATCTCTTTTTACTTTTAACTGATAATTTCAGTATTCAATTTACTGTTTTTTCTACTATAAGTAAAGTAAATAAATAGCCCAATTAGTAACCAAACGGTAAAATAAATCCAGTTCCAAACGCTTAATTCGGCCATCATGTAAAGACAGCAGATTAATCCTAAAAGTGGAATTAAAGAAAGATTTTTTCTGAAAGCCCAAACCGCTAATCCAACCAAGACAAATAAGAAAATCCACATTGGAATTTTGTGTTTGAATAAACTGAAACCTGATTCGTATTTTGCTGAATCAGCAATTGGCAAACCTTTTACAACTTCGACATATTTTGCTTCGTCGTCTTGATATTGTCCTAATAAATGTTCTAAATCTGAAGTTTCGGCCGTTTTATTGTTTACTTCGATACTTTCTAAATATTTGAAAACTTTTTCAGATTCTGATTTGTCCAAAGAAGTTACAATTGAAGTTGCATCGTAAATTTGAGGTTCATTATTAATAAAAGCCATTGTCGCTTTATTGTTGAAAGCAAAAGCATAATACAATCCGGCAATCATTAAAACTGGCAGAATAAACTTCGAATTGATGTAAGGCGTTTTGAATTTTCCTCTTGGAATTTCAGGTTTGTTTTGTAAAACTAAAACTCCAGCACAAACTAATACAAAAGCAAATAAAGTTCCGATACTGCATAAATCGGTAACCATTGTTAAGTTTAAAAATAATGCTGGAACTGCAACTACAAAACCTGTTACAATAGTGGCAAAAGAAGGTGTTTTGAATTTTGGATGAACAGTTGAGAATTTCTTTGGTAATAACCCGTCACGGCTCATACTCATCCAGATACGAGGCTGTCCCATTTGGAACACCAATAAAACGCTCGCCATTGCCACAACTGCACTTACAGCAATAATTCCTGACATCCATTTTAAGTCTAATTTATCGAAAACAAATGCTAAAGGATCTCCAACATTTAATTCGTGATATTTTACCATTCCGGTTAAAACCAAAGCAATTGCAATATAAAGAATCGTACAAATAATAATTGCCCACATCATTCCGCGTGGTAAATCACGTTGCGGATTTTTACATTCTTCTGCCGTTGTCGAAATAGCATCAAAACCAATATAAGCGAAGAAAACTGCAGATACTCCTTTTAAAACCCCTCCAACCCCATTTGGTGCAAAAGGATCCCAGTTTGCAGTATCTACATAAAATACACCAACAGCAATCACTAAAAGAACTACACAAAGTTTTACAACCACCATTAAGTTACTTGCATTACGAGATTCTTTCATTCCTCTATAAACCAAAGCCGTAATCAAAATAATAATGAACAAAGCCGGAATATCGGTTACAAAATGAAATGACCCTAACGTAGGCGCCGTTGTCCAAGCGGTGTGCGCTTGCTGTAAAGCTGTGCTTAAATTTTCGAATGATTTTCCGCCACGCATTAAAGCTTCGGCATCATTATATCCGTTTGAAGCGGTTAAATAATCCATCTGAATCCATTGTGGTAAATGAATGCCGCCACTCTGGAGAAGCCCTGTAAAATAATCACTCCACGATATGGCCACGGTTATGTTTCCAACGGCATATTCCATGATTAAAGCCCATCCGATAATCCAGGCAATTAGTTCTCCAAAAGCCACATACGAATACGTGTAGGCACTTCCAGAAACAGGAACCATTGATGCAAATTCGGCATAAGCAAAAGCTGCAAAACTACAGGCAAGAGCAGTAAAAAGGAACAAAAATATTACGGCTGGTCCTCCATCTGCACTTGCTTTTCCGATAGTGCTGAAAATCCCCGCACCTACAATTGCAGCAATTCCGAAAGCAGTTAAATCTTTGGTTGTAAGGTGCTTTCCTAATGCTCCATGTCCATCTGCCTCATTTTTTGCAACCTGTTTCAGAATATCCTGCACTGTTTTTTTTCGGAATAAACTTGAAAATGCCATATATGTTTTTTGCTATTATTAATTGATTTAATTCAGTTGTTCTGGTTTTATTTTGCAAATAATGCAAAAAATATCCTGATTTCAAATATATAAAACCATTTTGTTTTTCTGGCGTTTTTTTTCGCCGCGAATTCACGAATTATTTTTTCAAATCTTTGTCTTATAAATTTTCTCACGCAGATTTCACAGATAATGCAGATTTTTGTTGTGATGAAAATATTTATGTAGATTTTAAAATCAAATCTGCGAGAGAAATAAAATCTTTGTGAACTTTGCGTAATCCTTTGCTCTCTTTGCGGTTAAATCTATTTTAAACACAAATGTAACATTTATCAAAATGAGCTTACTAATACAAGTAGTATTTAATTTTTAAAGAATCATTTTTATGGGAAAAATCACGAGACGTTCTTTTGTAAATAAATTTGGACTTGGTGTTGGCGCTTCGGTTGTGATGACTACACTTCCTTCTTTTATGACCGAAACAGAAAAGGTTCATAAACCTTACACCGGAAAAAAATTAAATATTGCTTTGTGCGGTTTAGGAAACTATGCGTCATTATTAGCTGAAGGTCTTCAGGTTTCTGAATACTGCCAGCTTACTGGAATTGTCACCGGAACCCCTTCTAAAGCTGAAGTATGGAAAAAGAAATATAACATTCCTGAAAAGAATATCTATAATTACGAAAATTTCGATTCAATCATAAAAAACAAAGACATTGATTTAGTTTATGTTGTGACTCCAAACGCACTTCATAAAGAATTTACCGTTCGCGCTGCAAAAGCTGGAAAACATGTTATTGTCGAAAAACCAATGGCTATTACTGCTGAAGATTGTGAAGAAATGATCAAAACCTGCAACGATAATAATGTGCAATTGGCAATGGGATATCGACTGCATTACGAACCAAATCATCTAGAAATAAAACGATTGGGACAAGAAAAAGTCTTGGGACAAGTTCGTTATATTGAAACTGGTCTGGGTTATAGTACTTATGATGTTCGTGACATAAATAAACCTGTTGATCTAAACGCCCGCAAAGAATGGAGACTGACTAAAAAATGGGCCGGCGGCGGTTGTTTGATTAATTTAGGAATTTATTGCATTCAGGTTTCGCGTTATGTTTTAGGCGAAGAACCAATTGCCGTTACTGCACAATTTGGACATGTCAATAACAAAAATATGTTTTCTCAAGTTGAAGAAAATATCACTTGGCAAATGGAATTTCCGAGTGGCGCTGTTGCCAATTGCAGCAGTTCGTGTGGTTTTGGAATTGATCGTTTTTACGCTGCCGCAGATGAAGGTTTCTTTGAAATGAGTCCTGCTGTCAGTTATGGTCCTTTTGTTGGTAAAAGGTCTGATGGAAAACCATTTAATTTTCCTGTTATAAACCAACAGCAAACCCAAATGGATGAGATTTCTAAAGTCATTCTAGCAAACCAAAAACTCCCAAATCATATTACAGGCGAAGAAGGAATTAAAGATGTAAAGATCATAAACGCCATTTATAAAGCCGCTGAAACTGGCAAAAAAGTTAGTTTGAAATAGTTATTTTGCCACAGATTAAAAGGATTAAAACGATTTTTCCAATCTTTATCTAAATAATTTTTCACGCAGATTTTACAGATTTAGGCAGATTTAATTTTAAACCAGAGATAACTAATAATCTGCGATTATCTGCTTAAATCTGTAAAATCTGCGTGAAATAAAAATTGTTTTAATCCTTTAATCTGTGGCAAAAAAATCTTAGCGCTCTTTGCGTAATTCTTTGCGAACTTTGTGGTTAAATTACTTCAAACAGCTTCTCAAAATACTCACTGGATGCTGCGCTTCACGTTTTGTTCCATCATAAATTTGATGGCGACAGCTTGTTCCTGCAGCGGCGATTTTTACATTTTCGGCAGTGTTACGCACTTTAGGAAATAAAGTATCCTCACCCATTTGCATACTCACTTGATAATGTTCTTTTTCATAACCAAAAGAACCCGCCATTCCGCAACAGCCAGAATTGTAAATCGTAACCGTATTATTTTTAGGCAGATTCAGCATTGCAAAAGTTGCTTCAACAGAACTTAACGATTTTTGGTGGCAATGTCCGTGAATCTTAATTTCTTTACTTTCTTCTGAAAAAGAATCGGCTGCGATTTTACCATCTATGATTTCTTTTTTGAAGAACTCTTCAATTGTAAAAGCATTTCTAGATAATTTCTCCGCAGCTTCTTTATCATCCGCTAAACGAAGATATTCATCTCTAAAAGTCAAAATCGCCGAAGGTTCAATTCCGATTAAAGGTGCGTTTCCTAAAACCAAATCCTTAAAAACACTTACATTATGATTGGCAATTTTCTTCGCTTCTTCCAAAAATCCTTTTGAAAGATAGGTTCTTCCGCTTTCTTCATGATCGACAACCAAAACCTGATAACCTAATTTTGTTAATAATTCGAAAGCATCGATTCCGATATTGACATCATAATAATTCGTGAATTCATCTACAAACAAATACAATCTTCCATTCGGAAAATCTCTTTGTGACGGTTTATTATTTGCGTACCATTTTCTAAAAGTCTTTTTCGCCAATAACGGAACTTGTCTTTCTGGCGCAATTCCCATTGTTTTTTTCACCAAAGACTGATTCGAAATAAAATTCGTAATCGACGGGAATTTACTTCCCATTTTGTTCAATTTGGCATTGTTGGCAAAAATCTTATTTCGAGTAGAAAATCCGTTTGCTTTTTGATATTGATATAAAAATTCCGCTTTCAAAGTTGCAACGTCCACATTACTTGGACATTCGCTTGCGCAGGCTTTACAGCTTACGCACAACTCAAAAACTTCATATAATTCTTTCTGGTCAAATTTGTTTTCTTTTTCAGAATACGTTAAATATTCTCGCAAAGCATTGGCTCTTGCGCGAGTCGTTTCTTTTTCATTTCGCGTTGCACGATAACTCGGACACATCGCTCCTCCGCCAGAGGGCAATTTTCGGCAATCTCCAGAACCGTTGCATTTTTCTGCTGCACGCAAGATTCCTAAACTATCTGAGAAATCTTGAAACGTTTTAATATCTGGTTCTACTCTTCCCGAAACTACACGATGATTCTCGTCCATTTTTAAGGCATTAACAATCTTCCCAATATTCAAAACCGAATTTGGATCGAATGCCAATTTGATTCTTTTCAAGAGTTCGTAATTCTTATCGCCAATCATAAACGGAATAAACTCACCGCGTACAATTCCGTCGCCGTGTTCACCACTTAACGAGCCTCTGTATTTTTTCACCAAATGCGCTACTTCAGTCGCAATGGTTCTGAACAATTTTAAATCAGATGTTTTCTTCAAATTCAAAACCGGACGAAGATGCAATTCTCCCGCACCCGCATGCGCGTAATAAATCGCTTCCTGTCCGTGTCTTAACATCATTGCCGAAAATTCAGCAATATATGCTGGCAAATCGCTCAATTCTACCGCTGTATCTTCAATCGAATCTGCTGCTTTATCATCGCCTACAATACTTCCTAAAAGTCCAAGACCTGCTTTTCTCAATTCATTGGCTTTATCAATATCATTTCCGTAGATTTTTACTCGAGCGTAACCAAAATTATTTTTCTCTAAATCGGCAATCAAAGCATCGGCTTGTTTTTCGGCATCTTCTAAAGTGTGCGATGCGACTTCAAACAACATAATTGCTTTTGGTTCTCCAACCAAAAAGAAACGGTTTTTAATGTGCTCACGATTGGTTTTAGTACAATCCAAAATCGTGTCGTCGATCATTTCGCAAGTGTACAAATGATGTTTCATCGCCACCACAACCGACTCTAGAGATTCTTGAATGGTATGATAATGCCCAACAACCATAATACTGTGAGGCGGTGGCAGATCGTCAACTTTCAGCGTCACTTCGGTTGTAAAAGCTAGCGTTCCTTCGCTTCCGCAAAGCAATTTTCCAAGATTTATTGTGGGTTCAGTTCCGCCAAATAATTCCGATTTCAGCAGAATATCAACGGCATAACCTGTATTTCTTCTATGAATTTCAGGTTTCGGAAACTCTTTTACAATTTCTTCCTGAGCTTCTTTTATACTAAGCTCGTCGTAAATCGTTTTGTATATTTTATTTTCTAAAGAATCACCTTTTGTTTTTTCGATAAATTCAGCCGAAGTCAGGTCTTTAAAAACCACTTCAGAACCGTCGCTTAAAAGTGCTTTTACCTCAGCAATTTTATCGCGTGTAACACCATATCGAATCGAAGTTGTTCCCGAAGAGTTATTCCCCACCATTCCGCCAATCATCGCGCGGTTTGACGTTGATGTAATCGGAGCAAAAAAAACGCCGTGAGGTTTTAAGAATAAATTCAGCTCATCGCGAATTACGCCTGGCTGAACCGTAACCGTTTTCTTTTCGGCATTGTATGAAATGATTTTTGTAAAATGCTTCGACACATCAACCACCAATCCGTCTCCTACTGCTTGTCCTGCTAGCGAAGTTCCCGCAGTTCTTGGCGTAATCGACAGCTTATGTTTTGCCGCAAATTGAATCAGTTTGGCAATATCTTCAGTCGTTTTAGGAATTGCCACCGCATTAGGCTTAATTCGGTACACCGAAGCATCTGTAGAATAAAGCGTTTTATGAAGCTCATCGAATAAAAGTGTGCCTTCGAGACTAGCGGCTAATTGCTCTAAATGAGATTGGGTCAACATGTAAATGTGCTTTTTATAAAAATATTTCCTGAAAAACTCAGACGACAAAGATAAAAATATCACAGGGCAAAACGATTCTATTTTATGAATTTATCTAACAACTCCATTATATTTTATAAAATTCTGAGAGAATCCTGTAAAGCTTTTGTTTTACTAAAAAGGTAATTTTAAAATTTTACTTTTTTACGCCTTATTAATATGGAAAATTTCTTTCAGGACGTCATCAGCCACCTCGAAGGTTACTACAATAGCATTGTTGATCTTACACCAAAATTTATTTTGGCCATTTTGGTCGTTCTCGTTTCATGGTTTATCGCGAGCCGTATTGGCATTTTTGCAGGAAACCGACTCAAAGCTAAAATGCACGATCGTCTTTTGGCGGTTTTTATTGCACGTTTAATTAAATCGGTTTTAATTATTATCGGAATCTTGTTTATGTTCCGAATTATTGGTCTCGAAGGCGTTGCACAAAGTATGCTTGCCGGAGCGGGAATCTCGGCTTTTGTAATTGGTTTTGCGCTTAAAGATATTGGAGAAAATTTTCTTGCTGGAATTCTGCTCGCTTTCAAACGTCCGTTTTCTATTGGCGATATTATCGAAAGCAACGGCGTAAAAGGCGAAGTCATCAACCTCAACCTTCGTGACACCGAAGTAAAAAGCGATTCTAAAATTATTTACATTCCAAACGCACTTCTTATAAAAAATACCTTAATTAACTACAACAGCGAAGGTTTTCTGCTCCAGACTTTCACCGTCGGACTCGAATATGGTTCTGATTATACCCGAGCCATCGAACTTGTAAAAGAAATTCTAGGAAACAGCGAAGAGGTAACCCAAAAAGACCACGAAAACGCCGCCGTAATTACCGATGTTATTCCTGGTGGTATTATTCAGCTTAATATTCGATATTGGGTTAAAACCGCCTCAACAACCGAAAATTCAGAATGTCGTTCTAAGATAATTGCTGTGGTTTTGAATAAACTGAAGGAGAATGAATTTGTGCTTAAATAAAAGGTTCTAAGATACTGAGGCACTAAGGTTCTTAGGTTTCCCAATTGTCACCCTGAGCGTAGTCGAAGGCTTATGAAACCTAATATTCCCACAACAAATCTCCCCAATCTTGTCATTTCGACGTAAGGAGAAATCTTCGCAAGTAGCTCGACAAAGATTGGCGATTCTCTTTGCGGAATCCCGCGTGTGATTTCTCGTTCCTCGAAATGACAAACTAGTTGGAAATTTACATCCGCTTATCTTTTCTCAAAATAACGTTTTATATTTACCTATATTTTTTTGTCAAATTTTAGATTAGAAAATCAATAAAAAACAAAACAAATGAGTTTAAAACAACCTCATAAATTAAGAATCGATCTTGATCAAATTCAATATGGTGGATGGGACGATGACGGATATCGTAAAATACTACATAATGGAGTTTTTTATACTGGATATTTAGTATTAGATAAATTTCCAAATGAAACAGTTCAAAATGAGATAGAATATAAAAATGGAAGTCATTTAGGTTGGGATAATGAATACAATGAAAATGGACAACTAATCAGAACTTCATTATCAGTTGGAGAAACTACATTATGCTTTTACGAGTATGACTCAGATAATAAAATAATTAATGGAGGAAAACTAACGGATGATGAATATTACCAAAAAATGGTAAAAAGATATGGATTAGATTAATTCTTCAAACAAAAAACGCTTCCTGAACAACTCTATAACATTTAAAAACACACCCAAAAGCTTTTCCTTCAATTCTTTCGAAAGTTAACCATTCTAAAATCCCTTTATTTATAAGTTGGTAAAGTTCATACTCGATATAATCTTCACTATAATTTAATTTCTGATATTCTGGATGAGTTCTTATAAGTTCAGTAAGATTCCATTGAGAAAATTCGATTATATCCTTTTCAAAAATTGAAATATCGTAAGCATAGATAACTCCATCTTTTTTTGCAGTGCATCCACTTCCGTGAAAATAATATTCAATTCCGTTAATTGAACCCACTCTTTCAAAAAAAGTAATTGAAAACAAACATGGATTTATATTTTTTTGATATTTATCTTTTAATAAAGCTTCGAAGCTTCTGATAAATGTAATGTAGTCTGTTAAGATTTTTTCGATCATAATTTGTAGTTCAAATCTAAATCTAATAATTCTATTTTCAAAAGAAATCCCTCAATCTTGTCATTTCGACCGAAGGGAGAAATCACACTCGTAACCACATAGATTGTCGATTATGTTTGCGGAATCCCGCGTGTGATTTCTCGTTCCTCAAAATGACAAACTGCCTGTAAATCTTACTGAACTTATCATTTCTCAAAATATCGTTTTATATTTAATCTATATTTGTAATGCTATTAATTAAATCATGGATATAATAAATCGATATGAAGTAAAATTCGTTAATACATTTGAAAAACAAATCCATAGTATTAATACTTGGCTATCCGCTTATATTAATGATCATTATACTATTGAAGAAACTGAAAGACTTTTAAACAAAAACATACATAAAGTTCTTAATGGCGAAATAGAAAAAGCCGGAGGACAAACTCAAAGTTTATATTTTGCTGATATAACTATTTTAGAAACTAAAATATACCAAGATATGGAAGCTTGGGAATTCGATAACACTATTAAGCCTGATTTTACTTTACCAACTTCACATTTTAAAATTATAGTAGAAGCTTGGAGAGATTATTTATCACAATAAAAAATATAGTCTTTTTCTTACTTTGAAAATATTTTTTGATATCTTTACAATCCTAAACACAAAGAAATATGATATCAAAAAAACTTTTGCCCGTGTGGTATGGTGGCGGTATTGGAAACAACTGCAACGCACTTTGTGGCGTAGGACACCTTAGCTACGCGGGTTCTTTTCCTAAACACAAAGATTATGAGTACCAACACAATTTCAAAACAAACCGAAATCAAGCTTTTGAATTTTTTCAACGACAGAATCGATCCTGTTGAAATGGCTAAAACTTTAAGACAAGTAAATTTCACACTCGCTTTATGCGTTTTGAGCGAACATGAAACATTTCAAAGCGAAATCATCAAATTAAGAGACAGCTTTTACTGGCTCAATGAATTGGCTGAAACTTTAAATCCTTATTTGGAGGTGGAATAGAGTTTTAAAAAAGAAAAACCTCGATTTTTTAATCGAGGTTTTTTATAACATAATTAGTTCATTGATTTTTACTATTAGACCTAAAATTACATTAAATCTTTAAATGAAATATTCAACAAATTTTCTTCTGACTTTAAAAGCAATTCGTCAATATTATCTTCAATAAGAGAAAAATCTTTCTTATCAACTAATATGCTAATCCATTTTGGCCTTGAAAACGAATAACCATCATCAAAAATAGCAACATTAATAAAATTCCAAATATTAGAATTTACACCATTAACTTCAAAATTAGGTTGAATTATAATAGCCTTCATTATGCCATTGTCTATCCAATCAATTCTTCTTTCTTCAAATGTTCTCAGATTTTGAGGATAATCGGGTCTATCTCTAGTCAATTGCGCATTAAGCTTATTTGCTAAGTCATCTAACTTCCAATCTATATTTTCAAATCTGCTCAAATTCTAAATTTTATATCTAACAAAATTTGTTTTTTACCCCTTCCCCCAAATCCTAGTATTCAAATCCAATTCATGAACAATATCCTGCATAAACTGAACAATCGAAAGATCATCAGTAAGTAAATCAGACGCTAAAAGTGAAGAATGAATTGGTGCTTCAAAGTAATTGTGAGATAGCGGAAAAGCGATATACATTTTAGAATGTATAAACGAGATCGAAATTGTTTCATCACATTTGTTATTTAAATCCAAAATTCTTTCCATCATGGCAGGCGTCAAAATATATCGCGCTTCGATTTGATTTTTAGAATAGGTAACAAATATTTCGTCAAAGACTGTATTTTCTAATTGTACTAACTCGGAGTTACCGAAACTGAAAACGTTTTTCGAAAACCATGAACCAATGGCATCTGCTATACCTTTTGGACGCACAACAGTCGAAACATTAAAATTTTTATTAAAATCAGCTACAAAAACAATTCCTTTAAAAATCGTATGCCAAGTTGTTTTTGTTCCGTTTTTAGTTCGAGTTTCCGTTTTATACTCGGCGTGGACTTCGGCAAACCAAAAAGAGGTTTTATCAACTATTCCGCTTATTAAATCCTGTGTTTTATAGCGATCTGGTCTTGTTGTAAAAAGTTCCGAACTTATAAATTCATATTCTGGAAGTCCGCTTTGCGGCGTTATAGTCAGCGTCTCGTTAATGTCTTTTAACGCCGCTCCAACAACGTTCATTTTATAAGTCAACTTGTATTTTACAGCATCGTCTTCTATTCTGAAATACATTACAATGGCAATAATTATAGGAACCAAACAGCCAATAATCCCCAAAGGAACAAATCGAATGATTAATCCAATAGCCAAAATCAACACTGCAAGTCCAATTAAAATGTAACAGGTTTGATAGGTTTCGGCTATTTTTTTTCGATCAACTTCTAAGCTATTCAGAATGTCTTGCAACTTTGCTTTCGAATTTATTTCTGAATCCATTAATTATTAAATAGTTCTTTTGCACTAATATTTTTACGTTCTTCTTCTGGTGTTTCTAAAACATCAATTTTAGTGTAACCCAACATTCCCGCAAACATATTACCAGGAAACATCATAATTGCGTTGTTATAATCTGTTACAGAAGCATTATAAGTCCTTCTTGCTGCTGCAATTTGCTCTTCGCTTTCTGTCCAAGTTGTTTGAAGATTTAAGAAATTGGTATTGGCTTTTAAATCAGGATAATTTTCAACTGTTACCATTAAACCTTTTACAGCCGAACTTAATTCAGTATCCAAACTTGCTTTTTCTTCATCTGTTAAATTCCCAGAAGTTGCTCTAGCACGAAGCTCAACAATTTTAGTTAATGTGCTTTGTTCGTAATTTGTGTATTGTTTTACAACTTCAACAAGATTCGGAATCAAATCGAAACGTTTTTTTAGCATTACATCAATCGCCGAAAACGCATTGGTAACTTGATTTCTTTTTCCGATAAGTGAATTGTAGATGACAATTCCAACAATAAGAAGGAATACGATAAGTCCTAGAATAACAATCATGGTGTATTTTTTTTGAATTGGTTATGGGCAAATATATAAAAAGAGATGTAAGTTTTATCTGCTAGTTATCATTTTGTTTAAACACATTTTTTTTAATATAGCCAGTGGTTTCAACCACTGGAACACAATATAATTTACGATACGTTTCCAGTGGTTGAAACCACTGGTTATGTTTGTTTAAACAAGCTAAACGCCTTTTACCGTAAAACAAACTATGTTTCTATGTGTTTAAAATAAAATTTCACAATTTTCTAAATTTATATCCGAAATAATCCCATTTTAGCGTTATCAATAAACTGACTACTATAAACCCTCATTTTAAATGAATAAAAATATAATCGCACTCTATACTATAGCTCAAAAAGAAACTAGAAAAATTCTTGGTCTAATGTCTGGAACTTCTCTCGACGGACTTGATATTGCTTTATGCGCTGTTTCTGGTTCTGGCGAAAATACGAATGTGAAAATCCTAGAATTTGAAACCATTTCTTATTCTGAAGACATTAAAAACGAAATCAGAAAAGTATTTGCAAAGAAAACAATCGATTTTCAGCATTTGGCTTTGTTAAACGAATGGATCGGAATATTGCATAGCGGCATGATTAACGATTGTCTTTCTAAATGGAATATTTCGTCAAGCGAAGTAGATTTAATCGCTTCTCACGGACAAACCGTTTTACACGCTCCGAAGTTTTTGCATCAGCAGGAAAAATTTCCAAACGCAACTTTGCAAATTGGAGACGGAGATCATATTGCGGTAAAAACGGGAATTATCACACTTTCAGATTTCAGACAAAAACACGTTGCAGCGGGTGGCGAAGGCGCTCCTTTGGCGGTTTATGGCGATTATTTATTATTTGGTAAAAAAGGCGAAAACCGAATCATGCTCAATATGGGCGGCATCGGGAATTATACTTATCTCCCAGCCTCTCTAAACGCCGAGGAAGTTTTTGTAACCGATACTGGAACTGCAAATACGTTAATCGACATTTTTACCAAACATTATTTCCCTGAAAAAAGTTACGATAAAGATGCTGAAATTGCGCAACAAGGAACTGTAAATCAAGAACTTTTAAACGAACTTAAAAAAGATGATTTCTTCCAAAAAAGTTTTCCAAAATCAATTGGTCAAGAGCTGTTTAATTTCGATTTTGTGCAGTCGGCTTTGGTAAAATGTGGCTTAGAAAATATTTCGGCATCAGATTTGCTGGCAACTTTAACACGTTTAAGTGCTGAAACTATTGCAGAAGCGATTTTTTTCACCATAAAAAACACTCCTATTTCAGCAGAAGATTTTCATATTTATATGTCTGGAGGCGGAACGAATAATCCGTTATTGGTAAAATGGCTAAAAGAATTATTGCCTTGCCAGTTTCATACTAGCGACGATTTGGGCATTTTAAGTGATGCCAAAGAAGCTGTTTTATTTGCGCTTTTGGCCAACGAAACCGTTTCTGGAGGAGATTACAATTTTGGAAACAGTAAAGGAATTCCATCGGTAACCATGGGGAAAATTTCGTTTCCTGATTAAAATTATAGCCACAAATTCACGAATTTAGCGCTAATCTATGCGAAATAAGCGCGATTAATTACACGGAATATGCCGATTGGATTATCTTCAATCATTAAAAATAATTCGTGAATTTGTGACGGAAAAATACACAATCCTAAAAAAACAATTCGTGGCGGAAAAACACACAATCATTAAAAAAAATAATTCGTGAATTCGTGGCGGAAAAAAAACTATTTTTGATTCCTGTTAAAAAACATTGAAATGCATAAAAATCAGCACTTAATATTCTTTCTTTTAATTTCATTTTTCATTACTTCGATTTCTAATGCACAGGAAAAAAACATGCATCCTAAAAATGAATTCAGAGGTGTCTGGATTGCAACGGTTGTAAACATTGACTGGCCGAAAACAAGTACAGATAATGTCGAAAAAGAAAAAGCTGATTATCTTGAAATTTTAGAGGCTTATAAAAAACTGAATTACAACGCTGTAATTGTTCAGGTTAGAAGTGTTGGAGATGCTATTTATCCATCAGAATTTGCGCCTTGGTCTCGATTTTTGACAGGGAAAGAAGGTTTGGCTCCAAATCCTTATTACGATACATTGGCTTGGATGATTGAACAGGCGCATAACAGAGGTTTTGAATTTCATGCGTGGCTGAATCCATATCGTGCGACTTTCGATTTGAATAAAAATCTTTTAAGTCCAAATCATGATCTTTTCAAACATCCAGAATGGATGATTGAATACGGTGGAAAATACTACTATGATCCTGCATTGCCAGAAGTGCAGGCGCATTTAACTAAAGTCGTAAAAGAAGTCGTTGATAACTATGATATTGATGCAGTTCATTTTGATGATTATTTCTATCCTTATGCTGTTCCAGGAAAAGTGTTTAACGACAATGCTTCTTACCAAAAATATGGTTCAGGTTTAAGCCGTGCTGACTGGCGCCGTGCCAATGTGAGCAACTTTGTACATTCTATTTCAAATACAATTAAAGAAAGTAAACCTTGGGTTCAATTCGGAATTAGTCCGTTTGGGGTTTGGAGAAATAAATCTCAAGATCCAAAAGGTTCTGAAACACAATCTACATCTAACTACGACGATTTGTATGCAGATCCGATGTTATGGATGGATCAAAAATGGATCGATTATATTTTACCTCAATTGTATTGGAGTATGAATAATCCGAGAGCTTCTTATTCTAAATTGGTAAAATGGTGGTCTGAAAACTCCAATAATACCGCTATTTATATCGGTCACGCGACATACAAAATTAGAGCTGACGGAGATAAAAACTGGAATTATATGACCGAAATTCCAACTCAAATTGATTTTTTAAGAACTTTCAAAAATGTATCAGGAAGTGCTTATTTCAGCTCAAAATGGTTCATGGGGAAAAACTTCGATGTGGTTCGCCATTTAGAAGAAAATCAATATAAATATCCTGCACTTCCAGCAGCAGTTCCAAATTTAAGACACGTCATTATCGATACGCCAAAAGTATTAGAATACAGTAAAGACAGCATTAAATACAACTTTACATTCAAAAGTCCGCTGAATACGAAAGTTCGTTACATGGTGGTTTATGGAGGCGAACATGTTTCAAAAATTGACATAAACGATGCCACAAAAATCATCGAAAAAGTAACAATTAAAGAAGTTGACGGAAAAATCAACTTCGCGATAGCAGCCGGAAAACTGAATCTTTACAAAGCCTGCGCAGTAACTTTTATTGATTATTATGCCAACGAAAGTTCGCCAACTGCAATAGATTTAAAAAAGCCTTTAAAAAACTATATACCAGCTCAACCAAATGAAAACAGATAATAAACCGTGGTTTTGGATTCCGCTTCTTAACTTCGCTTCTGGATTACCGTATGCCATAATTATCTCTGTTTCGGTAATTATGTACAAAAATCTAGGTATTACAAATGAAGATATTGGTGTTTACACCAGTTTACTTTATCTGCCTTGGGTTATTAAACCGCTTTGGAGTCCGCTTATCGAATTAATCGGAACCAAAAGAAAATGGTTTCTGCTGATGCAATTAATCATTTCGATTGCCTTTCTGCTGGTTGGTTTTACCATTCCGCTCAACGGATTTTTTATCATGACACTTTCCATATTCTGGGTTGCGGCTTTTGCATCGGCTTCTAATGATATTGCCAGCGATGGTTTTTATTTATTGGTTTTACCAGAAGACAAGCAATCTTTCTTTATTGGTATTAGAAGTACTTTTTACAGACTTTCAATGCTAGCAGGAAACGGATTAGTAGTGCTTTTTGCAGGTTATTTAGAACATAAATTTGGAGATAATACAAAGGCGTGGTCTTATACCATGATTTGTGTTGGTTTATTAATGGCTTTCATTACCGTTTATAATTTCATTTTCACACCAAAAAATGAAGTTAATGCAGTAAAAAATCACAAAGAAATACCAAATCAAAGTTTCGGAACCATATTTGTCAGTTTCTTCAAGAAAAAACAAATTGGCTTAATTCTAACTTTTATCTTGGTTTTCAGATTAGGAGAATCGCAATTGCTTAAAATGCTAAGTCCGTTTTTATTGGATCCAAAAGAATTAGGCGGAATGGGATTAGACACCGAAGCAGTTGGAATCATTTACGGTACTTGCGGAGTAGCAGCCTTAACAATCGGAGGTATTTTAGGCGGAATTGCAATCTCAAAACAAGGATTGACCAAATGGATGTTTCCTATGTTTTTGGCCATGCACCTTCCAATTTTAGGATTTATATTATTAGCTTTCTTTCATCCTACATCAATTTATTACATTTATGCCGTTGTAATTGTGGAGCAATTCGGTTACGGTTTTGGCTTTACTGCCTTCATGATGTATTTAATTCATGTTGCCGAAGGAGAATCAAAAACAGCACATTATGCACTGGCAACTGGTTTTATGGCATTAGGAATGATGCTTCCAGGAATGTTAAGCGGTTATATTCAGAAATTTTTAGGCTATCAAAACTTCTTTATTTGGGTTCTAATAGCTACAATTCCAGGTCTTATTTTATCACGTTTTTTAACTTTCCCAAAAGATTTTGGGAAGAAATCAGAAGAAGTTTAACCCCCAAATCAAACTTTACCTATGGAAATCAATGAGAATTTGCAGAACGAACGCAATCTAAAAGGAACTGAGTTCGAGAAAAATGGAAATCTAGAAAAAGCGATTGAGTTGTATGAAGAAAATGTTGCAGAAGGCTTTAAAGGAAATCACCCTTATGATCGATTGGCAACGATCTACAAAAACGAAAACGATCTGGAAAATGAAATCCGCGTTTTAGAAAAAGCAATTGTGGTGTACGAAATAATCACCATTGAAGACCGCTTAGAAGGACTACCAAAGCTTTTCCGTTTTAAAAACAGATTGGAAAAAGCGCTTGAAACCAAAAAACAATTGGCTAAACAAAAGAAGGCAAAACTGAAATAATTTTTACCATTAAGACATTAAGTAATTTAAGCTAAGCTTTATGAACTTTCTTATTGAAAAGAAGAGAATAAAGTAAAACTAAGGCGCTAAGCTTAATTTTTTTACCTCGAATAGATTAAGCAATTTAAGCCATAGCTTTATGAACTTAATGCCTTAATGGTAAAAACAAGATAACTAAATTTATTTGACATGGTTACTTTAAAACGTACGAATTCAGACGATATCGATTTTATAAATTTGGTCGCTTTATTAGATCAAGATTTAGCGATTAGAGATGGTGAAGATCATGCGTTTTACAATCAGTTCAACAAAACGGATAAGATAAAACATGTGCTCGTGTATTATGAAAACGGAATTCCTGTTGGTTGTGGCGCTTTTCGCGAAAAGGAACCAGGAACAACAGAAATCAAACGAATGTATGTTCATCCTGATTATAGGAAAAAAGGTATTGCATCGAAGATTTTAAACGAACTTGAAATCTGGGCAAAAGAAGTTGGTTATACGTATACCATTCTCGAAACTGGAAAAAATCAGCCCGAAGCCATCAACTTATATCAAAAATTAAATTATATCATAATTCCCAATTATCCACCTTACGAGAAAATGGATAATAGTGTTTGCATGAAAAAGACTTTATAATAATGAAAATCACAGCAGAAGCATTACGACAAAAAATAGGACAATTTTTCTTTCCAGCAGTATTCATCAACGATACCGAAGAAAATATTCAGGAAACGGAACGTTTAATCAAAGAATACAATATTGGCGGATTGACCTTTTTCCATAGCCGTGCTAGCGCTGCAACCAATTACGAGAGTAAGAAAAAAGTGGTTTTCAACGATGACAGTTACGAAAAAATCAAGGTACTTATTGCTCGTTATCAAAAAGCAGCTTCTACTCCACTTTTAATCAGTATTGATGCAGAATGGGGTTTAGCAATGCGTATCGAAAAAACACCACAATATCCGTACGCCATTACGCTTGGCGCCTTACCAGAAAATAAATCAAGTTTAATTTACGAAGTTGGAAAACAAATTGGTTTAGATTTAAAAGCCGCTGGAATTCAGTATAATTTATCGCCTTTGGCAGACATCAATAATAACCCGAACAATCCTGTAATTGGCTATCGTTCTTTTGGTGAAAACAAAGAAAAAGTAGCCGATTTTTCGATTGAATATTTAAAAGGAATGTCGGAAGTTGGTGTTTTAGGCTGTCTGAAACATTTTCCCGGACACGGAAATACCAATGTCGATTCGCATTTAGGTTTGCCGGTTTTAAAGGAAACGTTGGAAGAATTAATGGAAAACGAATTATATCCGTTCATTAAAGGAATTGAGAACAATGTCGACTCTATTATGATTGGACACTTAGCTGTTCCGAGTTTAAATGACGGAAAAGACACATCGGCAACTTTATCAAAAGCCGTTATTCAAGACCTCTTGCGTGATCAATTAGGTTACGATGGTTTGGTAATTTCGGATGCCTTAAACATGCACAGCGTTTCTAAATTGTACGAAACAAAAGGCCAATTAGAATGGGAAGCTTTCAATGCTGGAAATGATGTTTTATGTTTCGCAGAAAATGTTCCCGAAGGAATTGAAGCAATCTATAAAAATGCATCGCCAGATCGTATTTTCGAAAGCTATAACCGAATTATGAAAGCCAAAGAAAAAGCAGGAATCCTTTCTGGAAATACTGCAATTTCGGGCCAATTAAACTTCGAAAAAACATCCCAGTTAAATCTTGAAATCGCTCAAAATGCAATTACAAAAATCATTGATAATGGCATTTCAGATTTAGCATTTGAAGCGCAGAAAAACAACAAATTAGCCAAACTGAGTTTATATAAAAATACCGATAATACATTCTTTAAATCTTTAAATGCAAAATTACCTTCGCCAGAATTTGCTTTTGAAAGTTTAGAAATTTCAGATATCAATTTGATCAAAAGTGAATTAGAAAAATTCGAAACGATCATTATTTCGTTATTTGTTCCAAAAGCGAAACCATTAAATAATTTCGAAGTAAACGATGAAGTTTTAGAACTACTTTCTGATTTACTTCAAACCAAAAAATGCATTGTTTACGTTTTTGGAAACCCGTACGTTTTACCACTTATTCCGAATATAAAAAAGGCTTCGGGATTAATTCAGGCGTATCAGGATTTTGAAGAATTTCAAAAAACAGCAGGAATTCAATTTTTAGAAAAAAATAGTTTTAATGGTATTTTACCAGTAAATATTGATATTCAATAACTTAAAATACTAAATAGTCAAAATTTATCAACTTATAAATTTTTATAATCACATCTTATTGTAAGAACCTGTACTTATGCCCTACTTTTGCACCAAATAAATTTTTAACGTAAAACGAATATTATGTCTTTAGTAGGAAAAAAATTCCCAAGTATTGCAGTAGATGCTATCTCAGAAATGGGAGACAATTTAAAAATCAACATTTTTGAAGAAGCAGTAAACAACAATAAAAAAGTACTTTTATTTTGGTACCCAAAAGATTTTACTTTTGTATGTCCAACTGAATTACACGCCTTTCAAGCTGCATTACCAGAATTCGAAAAAAGAAATACTATCGTAATTGGTGCTTCTTGCGACACAAACGAGGTTCACTTTGCTTGGTTAAATACTCCAAAAAACAATGGTGGAATCGAAGGTGTTACTTACCCAATCTTAGCTGATACAAACCGTAATTTAGCTAACATTTTAGGTATTCTTGATATCGAATCTACAAGCTATAGCGAAGATACAGATTCTGTTATCATCGAAGGTTCAAACGTAACTTACAGAGCTACTTACCTTATTGACGAAACTGGAAAAATCTTCCACGAAAGTGTAAACGATATGCCATTAGGACGTAACGTAAACGAATACTTAAGAATGGTTGACGCTTACACTCACATCCAAACTAAAGGTGAAGTTTGTCCTGCAAACTGGGAAGCTGGTAAAGAAGCTATGTCTGCAGACAGAATCAGTACTGCTGAATACTTAAGCGCAAACTAATTTTTAATTAGTTTCTAAGATACTAAGATGCTAAGGTTCTAAGATTTTCTCTTAGACCTTAGTAACTTAGAAATCAAATCCTCTCTCAAAAAATCTCAAAAAAATTATAGTTGCTAAAATCCACAAAGGTTCAAAAAACTCAGAACCTTAGAATCTTAGCACCTTAGAATCTCAAAAAATAAAACTTATGTTAATCGACTTAAACGAAGATACGTTAGCAGATTTAGTTGCTAAAAACGAAAAAGTAGTAGTACAATATTCAGCTTCATGGTGTGGAAATTGCCGTATTATGAAACCAAAATTTAAAAAACTAGCAACAGAAAATGAAGCTATCACTTTTGTTTTGGTTGATGCAGAAAATTCTCCTGAGTCTAGAAAATTAGCTAATGTGAGCAACTTGCCAACATTTGCCACTTTCGTAAACGGACAATTGGTTGGCGAAACGCAAACTAACAAACAAGAAGTTTTAATTGACTTGGTAAACGCAATTGCTTAATTTTAGATCGTTAGACTTACTTAGATTTTAAGACAACCTAGATGTTGTAAAAAAATTATAGAAAGTCTAAGAAGTCTAAGCAAGTCTAAAAATCTAAGAAATCTAAACTATGAAATTACCAGTAATTAAACATTTAACGCAATTCATCGAAGAAAACGATCAGGATTACATCATTGAAACGATCGAAGTTCTAGAAGCGATGACTGAAATCCCTTCTCTTAAAGACGAAGAATTAGACGTAATTGGCGAATTGATTTCGAATATGTACGGCGCACTTGAAGTGCAAAAATTGGTTGCTCAAGGAACAGATAAAAAAGAAGCTTTAAATACGTTCATGAAACGTGTTTTAGGATCAATCGATAAGTAAATCGGCTTCCTCCCAAAGGATAAATAAAAAAACAAAGCTGAGAAAGCGTTTCTATCTGGAGACGCTTTTTTTAGTTTACAGTGTTCAGGTTTTAAGTATTCAGTTTTTTGTATTCAGTCGCAGTATTCAGTCGCAGTCTCTCGAAATCTTTGTCAGGCTGAGCGAAGTCGAAGCCCACGTAAACCAAATCGACAAAGATTATCAATTTAAATTGAAGAGTTACTTGTGTGGGCTTCGACTCCGCTCAGCCTGACAAGCGCAAAAAATCTAAAATCTACATTCTAAAATCTAAAATAATCAGGGCGAGACAGTATTTGAAAAAACGGGCAAACATACTTTATCTTTATTCGCCCGCTTTCCCAAATACTGTCGGGCTATCCGCGCTACTTCGGTAGCTTGCTCCTATCCCTCTCGCGGCTAAACGGTTTCAATAGACGCCTTATAATTATTGACCAAAATTGTCAGGCTGAGCGAAGTCGAAGCCTGCCCAAAGTGCTTCCATAAAGATTAGTGACTTAGTTTGCGGAGCCGCTTGCGTGGGCTTCGACTCCGCTCAGCCTGACAAGCCTAAACTAAAACTAAAATCTACCCTCTAAAATCTAAAATATTTAAAAAAATTCGTGAATTTGTAGCCACCCAAAAACCTATCTTAATCTCTCCTTAAACCCATAACAAATACTTTTAGATTCAAATATTAATCCTTACTTTTGAGCCTCATTAATTTTAAACAAAAATCATGGCATCTATCACATTAGGAGGAAATCCAGTTCATACATCAGGCGAATTGCCAGCAGTTGGATCGCAATTAGCTGACTTCAAATTAGTTCAAAACGATTTATCAGTTGCTACATTAAGCACTTTTGCTGGTAAAAAATTAGTTTTAAATATCTTCCCAAGTGTTGATACAGGAACTTGTGCTGCATCTGTTAGAAAATTCAACCAAAGCGCAAGCGGATTAGAAAACACAACTGTTTTATGTATTTCTAGAGATTTACCTTTTGCTCAAAAACGTTTTTGTGGTGCTGAAGGTTTAGAAAATGTAGTAAACTTATCAGATTTTCAAACTGGTGCTTTTGGAAAAGCAAACGGATTAGAAATCGTTGACGGACCTTTAGCAGGTTTACACTCAAGAGCAATCATTGTTGTCGATGCTGATGGAAAAATCGTTCACACAGAACAAGTTGCAGAAATTGCAAACGAACCAAATTACGAAGCAGCTTTAGCAGCACTATAATATTTTCCTTTAAATGGAGTTTCAAAAAGATAATACATTTGTTACAGGTCGGTTAAAAAGTATGACTTATGCTTTTAACGGAGCTGTAAAATTGATTAAGACAGAACACAGCATTATGGTTCAATTCTCTTTGGGAATTATCATGACGATTGCTGGATTCTATTTTCATATTTCTCAAACCGAATGGCTGTGTCAGACACTGGCCATTGGTTTGGTTTTAAGCATTGAAGGATTAAATACGGCAGTTGAAAAAATTGCCGATTTTATCCATCCTGATTACAGCAAACGAATCGGTTTTATTAAAGATATTGCTGCTGGAGCGGTATTTTTTGCCGCAATGACTGCAATTGCAATAGGCTTGATTATTTATATCCCAAAATTTATTTAGGCAAAGGAAAACGCAAGAATGGCAAAAAATAAAAAAGAAACTGTAGATAAAAAAAACGAAAAACAGGAAGGAGTTAAAAGATCATTTAAGATGTCTAAACAGCAAAGATTTGTTTTAGGATGTCTTTTGGTACTTTTTTCTATTGCACTACTGGTCGCATTTATTTCTTTTTATGTAAACGGACAATGGCAGAATGACCAAAGTGTCGTAAATCAGCTCGGTGATCGTGCCGAAGTTGCTGAAAACTGGCTCGGAAAATTTGGGGCTTATCTTGCCGATTTAATTATCTATAGAGGTTTCGGACTTGCCTCTTTCATTTTTGTACGTTTATTTTTCCTTACTGGAATGTTTTTAGCATTGGAGCTTTCGACCCAAAAACTAAAAAACACTTGGTTCTGGGACATTTTTGCTATTATCGTTGTTTCTGTACTATTTGGTTTCTTCGCTACTTCTGCACCAGAACTTGGAGGAACAATTGGTTATGAACTAAATTTATTCCTTCAAGATTATATTGGAAAAACAGGTACACTGCTTACACTACTTTTTGGTTTAATTATCTATTTGATCTTCAAAATCAAATTATCGCCAGAAAAAATCCAATCGTATTTTGATTCTACCAAAAAGGAATTCAAATCAGAATTAGACAAGTTAAAACCAGCTGTAAATCAGCCTGAAAGCGCGTATAATCTGGAAGAATTTGCTATCAAAGAAGAAGTTGAAAGTGACCCTGAAATAGATGATATTCACATCAAAACAGTTGACACGCAATTCGAGCTTAACAAAGAAGCTTTAAAACCAACTATTTCTCATTCGTCTGAAATTGAGTTGAATCCAGTTTTAAAGCCAATTACCCCAAAACAAGAATTACCATTAGTTTCTCCTGATGAAGCCTTTGTAATTGAAAAAGCAGAAGAAGAAGATATTATCGAAGAAAACTTAGCTTCTCGCTTAGTTGCCGATTTCGGATTATTTGACCCAACTCTGGATTTATCCAATTACAAATTCCCAACCATTGATTTATTAAAAGAATATTCGACTGGCGGAATTACAATCAATCAGGAAGAATTAGAAGAAAATAAAAACAGGATTGTAGATACACTTCGTAACTACAAAATTGAAATTGCACAAATCAAAGCAACCGTTGGACCATCGGTTACTTTATATGAAATTGTGCCAGAAGCAGGAATCAGAATTTCTAAAATTAAGAGCTTAGAAGATGATATTGCTTTATCATTATCAGCACTAGGAATTCGTATTATTGCGCCAATTCCAGGAAAAGGTACGATCGGTATTGAGGTTCCGAACAAAAACCCTACTATGGTTTCTATGAAAAGCGTTATTGGAGCTGCAAAATTCCAAGAGGCCGAAATGGAACTGCCAATTGCTTTAGGAAAAACCATCTCAAACGAAACTTTTGTTGTCGATCTTGCCAAAATGCCTCACTTATTGATGGCTGGAGCAACAGGACAAGGAAAATCGGTTGGATTAAATGCGGTTTTAACTTCGCTTTTATACAAAAAACATCCAGCCGAAGTAAAATTTGTTTTGGTCGATCCGAAAAAAGTAGAGCTTACGCTTTTTAACAAAATCGAAAGACATTATTTAGCTAAACTTCCTGACACTGAAGATGCTATTATTACTGACAATGCAAAAGTTGTCAATACTTTAAACTCACTTTGTACCGAAATGGACAATCGTTATTCTTTATTAAAAGATGCGATGGTGCGTAACATTAAAGAATACAACGATAAATTCAAGTCTAGAAAATTAAATCCAGAAGCTGGTCACCGATTTTTACCCTATATTGTTTTGGTTGTCGATGAGTTCGCCGACTTGATCATGACTGCAGGAAAAGAAGTTGAAGTTCCGATTGCTCGTTTGGCTCAATTAGCCCGTGCCATTGGTATTCACTTAATTATTGCAACACAAAGACCATCGGTAAACGTTATTACCGGTTTAATTAAAGCCAATTTCCCTGCCAGAATCGCATTTAGAGTAACTTCTAAAATTGACTCTAGAACGATTTTAGACACGCAAGGAGCCGACCAGTTAATTGGACGAGGAGATTTATTATACACAAACGGAAACGACGTAATTCGTGTGCAATGTGCTTTCATTGACACACCAGAAGTCGAAAAAATTACCGATTTTATTGGCGGACAAAAAGCATATGCCACAGCTTATTTGCTTCCAGAGTTCGTTGGAGAAGAAAGTGGCATTAATCTTGATATAGATATTTCCGAAAGAGATACTTTATTTAGAGAAGCGGCAGAGATTATTGTCAATGCTCAGCAAGGTTCTGCTTCTTTATTGCAACGAAAATTAAAATTAGGATACAACAGAGCTGGTCGTTTGATCGATCAACTTGAGGCAGCAGGAATTGTTGGTCCGTTTGAAGGCAGTAAAGCGCGCAGTGTAAACATCTTAGATTTAAATGCTCTTGATCAATTTTTTAATAATGAACAAAATTAATCCAATCATGAAAGCAAAAATTCAAGAAATCAACAACAATTCTATCACAAACATGACTAAAAAGTGTTTTCAAATGGCAGTTATTTTGCTTTTGAGCTTCACTTCTATTCAGGCGCAAGATAAAAAAGCGAAAGATTTATTGAACGAAGTGACTTCTAAAATAAAGAGCTACGACAATATTGTTATCGATTTTAAATATTCTTTGAATAATGCCAAAGAAAACATCAATCAAGACAGTAAAGGAAACGTAACGATGAAAGGAAATCAATATGTTTTGAATTTTATGGGCGTTACCAAAATTTTTGACGGTCAGAAAACCTACACTATTGTTCCTGAAGACGAAGAAGTTACTATTTCTAAAGTAAACGAGAAAGATGATAATGCTATCACTCCTTCAAAAATGCTTACTTTCTTCAATTCTGGCTACAAATACAACATGGACATTGTTCAGAATGTAAAAGGAAGAAAAATTCAATACATCAAATTAGTTCCTACAAGCGGAAAAGACCAAAGAAAAGAAATTTTGTTAGGTATTGACGTTCAGACAAAACACATCTACAATTTGATTGAAACTGGAAAAAACGGCACAAAAACAACTTTAACCGTTAATTCTTTTAAAACCAATCAGCCATTATCAAAAAATCAATTTACCTTTGTAGCGAGTAAATACCCGAAATACTACATCAATAAATTAGATTAATCAGAAGGTTGAAAATACTAGACAAATACTTATTAAAAACATTCTTATTTACATTTACTACGGTATTTGTAATCTTATTTTTCATATTCATACTTCAAACAGTATGGCTATTTATTTCAGAACTAGCAGGTAAAGATCTCGACTTAACATTGGTCGTGAAATTCCTGCTTTTTTCTATGCCACGAATTATTCCGTTGGTTTTACCCTTATCGGTTTTATTAGCCTCTATTATGACTTTCGGAAATCTTGCCGAAAATTATGAGTTCGCAGCAATGAAATCTTCAGGAATCTCACTGCAAAGAGCAATGAGAGTACTGATTATTTTTATTTTCGTTTTAAGTATTGTAGCATTTTGGTTTGCAAACAACGTCATTCCGTATGCCGAATATAAATTTGTCAATTTTAGAAAAAACATCGCACAAGCCAAACCTGCGATGGCTATTGCCGAAGGTCAGTTTAATGATGTCGGCACTTACAACATTAAAGTAAACAAAAAATCTGGAGAAAATGGTAATCATCTAACTGGTGTAACTATTCACGAGAAAGCGAATAATATGGGGGAAAACAAAACCGTAATTAAAGCTAAAACTGGTGAATTAGTCAGTAATGAAAAATCTAGTATTTTAAAGCTAGTTTTAAATGACGGGTACTACTACCAAGACGTTACTCCAAAAAAATATGAAGATCGTGCAAAAATGCCTTTTATAAAAGGTAAATTTAAAACACAGATCATCAACATCGATTTATCCGAACTTAATAAAGTTGACGACAGCAAAGAAAGCATTGCAGGGACAAATGCAATGTTGAATGTTAACGAATTGCGCTATACTCTAGACTCCTTGAGTAAAAATTTAGACAACGAAATTGTTTCTTTTTCTGAAAACATTAATCAACGAGTTGGCTTTAAAAAGTTTTTTACAGATTCGCAAAAAAACATCAAGAAGAAACCACTTCCAAATGATCTTTTATCTATTTATTCCAACAAAGAAAAAGTAGATGTTTTAAAAATGGCCGGAAGCAATGTTACGAGCAGTATCTATTCAATCGAAACTACTCAACGAGATTTAAAAGACAAACAGCGAGAAATCAACAAACATTTGACTGCATTGTACGAGAAATTTGTAATTGCCTTTGCTTGTTTCTTAATGTTTTTTATTGGAGCTCCGCTTGGCGCTATTATTAGAAAAGGGGGACTTGGACTTCCTATTGTATTTGCAGTTTTAATTTTTATTACTTTCCATTTTATTAATACTTTCGGAAAAAGAGTATCTCAGGAAGGCGGTATGACTCCATTTTTAGGATCATGGATGTCGTCTTTTATTCTATCGCCTCTTGCCATATTATTGACCTATCGCGCAACAAACGATAACGGGTTAATTAATTTTGATGCGATTACAACTCCTATTTCACAACTATTTCAGAAAATCTCTGAGCGGTTTTCACCTGCTCAAAAGCAAAAATAATTATGTCAACAACAAAAATACAACTGAATACCATTGAAGAAGCTATAGAAGATATTCGTCAAGGTAAAGTAATCATTGTAGTCGATGATGAGGATCGCGAAAATGAAGGTGATTTTTTGGCTGCTGCTGAAAAAGTGACTCCAGAAATGATCAACTTTATGGCTACTCACGGACGCGGTTTAATTTGTACACCGCTTACAGAAAGCCGATGCAAGGAGTTAGATCTTCGTGCCATGGTTACCAACAATACAGACCACATGGAAACTGCTTTTACGGTTTCTGTTGATTTAAAAGGTCAAGGAGTAACAACTGGAATATCTGCAGCAGATAGATCAAAAACAGTTCAATCTTTAGTTGATCCTAATACAAAACCACACGATTTAGCTCGTCCTGGTCATATTTTTCCTTTAATCGCTAAACAAGGCGGTGTATTAAGAAGAACTGGACATACTGAAGCAGCAATTGATTTTGCACGTTTGGCAGGATTTAAACCTGCTGGTGTAATCTGCGAAATTTTGAACGAAGACGGAACAATGTCTCGTTTGCCAGAATTGATTAAAGTGGCAAAAAAATTCGATTTAAAATTAGTTTCTATAGAAGATTTAGTTGCGTATAGAATGCAGCACGATAGTTTGATTGTTAAAAAAGAAGATTTTGATATCGAAACTCGTTTTGGAACTTTCCGTTTAAGAGCTTACGAACAAACCACAAACAAGCAAATCCATATTGCTTTAACTAAAGGAACTTGGAATCTTGGCGAACCTATTTTGACCAGAATTCACTCTTCTCAAGTAAACAACGATTTATTGGGCACATTGACTAATAATGCAGAACAGCAATTAGACGATATGTTTAAAGTGATTAATGAAAACGGAAAAGGTGCTGTTATCTTTATCAATCAAGATATGACCGCTGTAAACCTTTTGAACAGAATTTCTGAGCTTAAAACATTACAATCTAACGGAACTTTAAAAGCTCCAAAAGTGATTATTGACAGCAAAGATTACGGAATCGGAGCTCAAATTCTTCATGATATAGATATTTCTAAAATAAGATTAGTTTCGAATACAGAACAAACAAAACGAGTGGGTATGATTGGATACGGGCTTGAAATTACAGAATACGTTAATTATTAATATGGGAACAGTAGAAGAAAGAATTCAAAAATCGGAAACTCGTATATTTAAAGCCGTTTTCCCTAGTACAACGAATCATTACGATACTTTATTTGGAGGAACTGCACTTCATTTAATGGATGAAGTTGCTTTTATCTGCGCGACTCGATTCAGCCGTAAAAAAGTAGTTACGATTTCTACAGGGCAAATTGACTTTAAAAAAGCAATTCCTGCTGGTACATTAATCGAATTAGTAGCAAAAGTAGACAGCGTTGGAAGAACCAGCTGTAAAATTCACGTTGATATTTTCATGGAACAAATGTATTCTGAACTTCGTGAAACGGTAGTTTCAGGAACTTTTTCGTTTGTTGCTGTCGACGAAAACAAAAAACCAACGCCAATTTTAGACGATTTAGATTAATTTCTCAAAAAACATCACTTTCGGAAATACTGATAATTAGACACTTGAAAATTATCTTAAAAAACTTCAAAAAAAAGTCCGAAAAAAGTTTTTATAACCGAAAAACCGTCTTATATTTGCACCCGCAATCAGGCAATGATTGCGACATACTGGAGAAATGGCAGAGCGGTCGAATGCGGCAGTCTTGAAAACTGTTGACTGTAACAGGTCCGGGGGTTCGAATCCCTCTTTCTCCGCCAGTAGAAGTTTCAAAAGAAACTTTAAAAGTCAAAAGCCTTTAAACACTAGTGTTTAAAGGCTTTTTCATTTTTACACACTTTTCAAAAAGCACATGTTTTATCAAAAAGTAGTCACCCAATGAGTACCCACTTTTTTTTGGGGTCACTTTTTACAAAATTGGTGACCAAAATAAAAAGAATTCCCCGGGAATTCCCTGGTATCAATGGGCTCTCTTAAAATTTTTAATTCAATTTGATTATTAATTTTAAAACTAGATAACATGTTAAAAACAATTTTCTTGCTAAAATCCGAGAGGGTTAACCGAGACGGAGAATCCTCTATTATTCTAAGACTTTCCTATAAAAACAAAAGGATTACAATCGCCTCGGGAAAATTCATCTCGAAAGAAAGATGGATTCAGACAAACCATCTGAAAAATACACTGAAGGCAGAAAAAGAAAAGGTAATCAAAAGTTCTCTTGATCTCATGCAGCTTAATGCCGAAAAGAAGTTTACAGAACTCTTCAGAATTGACCCTGACGTTGATCTGGAATTGCTAAAAGCTGAACTTACAGGAAAAGTCAAAATCGGCCAGCCTCAAGGTCCTTCCATAATTGAAATTATGGAAACATACAATATATTCTTCACCAAAAGAGTTAATTCTGGAGAACGCGCAGCGGCTTCACTGCAGAAGTACAAAAGAGCGAAGGATTTACTTTTGGATTTCATCACCAGTATCTACAAAAAGGAAGATATGCCCGCATCTGAAATATCAAGCTCCTTTGTCTTTAAACTGGAGCAGTTCCTTAAATACGAGAGCAGTTTCAAAGACCAGACAGGCATCAAAAACAATTCGGTGGTAAAATATATGAAAATGTATAAAACTGCCTGCAATTATGCCATTAAAATGGATCTAATCATAAAAAACCCATTCAACGTTTATGACGGAAGGCTAAGCGTAAAAGATGCTGTTTTCCTAACTCAGCAGGAACTGAACACAATTGAGAATAAAATATTTTCAACACCTCGTCTGGAAAAAGTTAAAGACATATTTCTTTTCAGCTGCTACACAGGATATGCCCCTGTCGATGCCATGGATCTGACTGAAAGAAACTTATCTGAAGATTCAAATGGAAACTTATGGATTATGACCAGCAGAGCCAAAACTGCCATTAGGGCCAATGTTCCGGTGCTGCCTACTGTTGAGAAAATTATTTCTAAATATAAAAATCAGCAGAAAGGTCTTATCCCGAAAATATCCAATCAGAAAATGAATGCTTATCTTAAGGAAATAGCTGATGCCTGCAGCATAGACAAACATCTTACATGGTATGTTGCCAGGCATACCTTTGCTACCACTGTCACTTTAGGAAATGGAGTAAGACTTGAAAATGTATCAGCAATGATGGGGCATACCAATACCAAGCAGACACAGCATTATGCAAAGGTTTTAGATGTTAATATAATGGAAGATATGGAAAAACTTAAATCTAAGTTTAAGTAATATTTTATTAAAAACAGTCTTCTATTTCGAAACCTCTTTTCGTAGTTACCTTTAAAAATCTGATTATTTATTTTTCAAGTATGACAAAATTACGGTAAGTCACATCGAAAAAGAAAACTTAAGCAAAATCATGAGATCAAACTCTAGATTCGAATCACAGACATCCCTTATATTGCATATTGCGATATGCAATATGCGATATTAATAATCTATTTATCAACAAAATAGAATTGACTAACATCTCCAATTGCGTCCGCATTGCGGACGCAATTAAAATGAATACTAAAAATGTATATCCTTTTTAGTTTCTTTAACTGACCATGTTTACTAATTCTAACACAACCGAATATACTAATTTAAACACGTACATATTTACCAATTGAACGGCAGGGAAAAGAAAGAGCCAATTACGGTACTTACTTGATTAAATCTCTTGCAGAAGGAGATAAGCATCAATACGGAACTGGCTTTCATACTGCTAATTAACTGACATCTAAAATCTTACAGAATATTTCCAATTGTGTCGGCAGTGCGGACACAATTTAACTGGTACATTGAACTGAAGCAAAATTATTTACAACCAGATGGATTGATTTTTTGCATTATGATGAGCAATCCTATTCTTAGGATTTACAATTCAGGGTATCAAATTTTTAATTCAAATTCGATGGACAAAATTGACAAAAAAGATAAAATTTCAGTTGAATCCAACAATATAAATATCTTCGTAAAGAAAAAAATAAACAATGCAATAAGTATTAATATTTCAAAAAATATTAAACTGCAAAAGCGATTGTGATAAATTAACTATTGTTGATTAAAAATAAAACCTGTTTTGCAAATGAAAATCCAATACTGCTCAGACCTTCATCTAGAGTTCCCAGAGAACAAAAGACATATAGTTGACAACCCTATAAACCCAGAGGCAGATATTCTAATTTTAGCTGGAGATATAGTTCCATTCGCTATAATTGATAAACATCAAGATTTCTTCGATTATATTTCTAGTAATTTCAAAATGACTTTCTGGATACCAGGAAATCATGAATATTACTATTATGACATTGCTGAAAAAAGTGGTTCTTTAGATATCCAAATCCGAGAGAATATAATTTTAGTAAACAACTGTATGAAAGAAATTTTGGGTGTAAATATTATTTTTTCTACCCTTTGGTCAAATATTTCAGAAACAAGGCGCTGGCTAATTCAACAAAGCCTTTCCGATTTTAAAGTAATTAATTGTAATGATAGATTATTAAATGTTGATGATTATAATCTATTACACCAAAAAAGTGTAGAATTTTTACAAAACACATTAAATGAAAAATCAAATAAAAAAACAATTGTTGTAACCCATCATGCACCAACATTTATTAACTATCCTGAGAAATATGCCAATAGCAATATCAACGAAGCTTTTGCTTCGGAATTAGAAAAACTCATTGAAGATAGTAATATTGATTATTGGATTTACGGACACCATCACGTCAACCTTGCTGATTTTGAGATTGGAAATACAAAACTAATAACCAATCAATTAGGATATATTAAGTACAATGAAAATACAGGATTTAATGATAAAGCTATTATTTCTATATAAAACTGATTTCTTTTATACAATAATCACTGTATTTTATTCATTAATAAATTAATTTTCAACATAATAAACCTATATTTGCACAATAAACCTATGTGGTTTATTATTAATTTTATTAGTTTATTCTAATTTATTATGGAAAAATTAAAAGACTATATCCAACAAATACTTGGCGCACAACTCGAAATAAAAGAGTTGCAAAATGAACAATTGAATAGGTTGCCTTTTATATTCAAGAGCAATTTTAAATTCTATAGCACTACTTTAAGTAATCACGAATTAATTTTATTGGAACTTAATAAAGAGGATACTCTCAATGCAAGCCAATTGAGAAAGCAAATAGTAGAAATTCAAAAAAAGCTTGAAAAAAGAATAATTATAGTTACTGATACTATAAGCGCACTAAATCGTAAACGACTAATAGAGCATAAAATCAGTTTCATTATTCCTGGGAAGCAAATGTATCTAACAGAATTATTAATAGATATTCAAGATTACGAGAAAGAAAAGGAATTTAAAAAATCTTTCTTGTTACTGCCCTCAGCCCAGCTAATCTTACTATATCAAATTTTACACAAAGACGATAACTTAAGCCAATATACATTCAAAGAACTAGCAGAAAAGTTACAATACACCCAAATGGGAATAACTAAAGCAATAGAAAATCTGAGAAGATTAGCGATAGTGAAAGTTGAAGGAACAAAAGAAAAGAATATTATTTTCGAAAAAGACCTGCAAAAGCTTTGGGGGGATAGTGAACGATTATTAATTAACCCAGTTATGAAAACTGTTTATGTTGATGAAAAGCCAAAAGGATTATTAAAATCTAATACAACTGCACTAGAAGAATATACGGATATGAATCCAAGTGCATTAGAATATTTTGCTATAGAGAAAAAACAATTTTACGAGTTAGAGAAAAACAATAAGTTAGTTAATCTGAATAATGAAAGTGGAAATTTTGCATTAGAAGTTTGGAAATACAATCCGGAACTAATCACAAAAGGAATAACAAAGAAAAATAATGTAGATCCACTGTCTTTATATTTAAGTTTAAAAGACGGATTTATTGACGAACGAACAGATATGGCATTAGAGCAAATAATTGAAAAATACATATGGTAAGAGGTTTAGAAATTTTCAGAGAACACTTTAAAGAATTCACAGACAACTATATTATCATTGGCGGAACCGCTTGTGATATTGTTATTAATAATGTAGGACTGACACCAAGAGCAACAAAAGACATCGACATCATTTTAGTAATAGAAGCTTTAAGTCCTGAATTTGCAACTCACTTTTGGGAGTTTATTAAACAAGGAAACTATGAAGTAAAAGAAAAAAGCGAAGAAGACCGAAAATACTATCGTTTTCAAAAACCTCAAGTAGAAGAATTTCCATTTCAAATTGAATTGTTTTCAAGAATCCCAGATTTGTTAGATTTAGAAGAACAAGCACATCTAACGCCAATTCCAGTAGATACAGAAATTTCAAGTCTTTCAGCAATATTAATGGATGATGATTATTACAATTTTACAATCAAACATAGCCAATTAGATAACGGCATCCATTTAGCCAATACAGAGGCTTTAATAGGTTTAAAAGCAAAAGCATTTCTAGATTATAAAACCCGAAAAGAGAATGGAGAAAAGATTGATGAAAGACAGTTACGTAAGCACAAAATGGATGTATTCAGATTGTTATTATTATTAACACCTGAAGATAATTTCACAATTCCTACAAGTGTAAAAGCAGATATAGCAAATTTTACTGAAGCTGTAAAAACAGATTTACCAGATAAACAAATTTTTAAAGAAATGGGTGCTGGAAATGTAAACGTAAAAGAATTATTCGAGCAATTAATTAAGGTTTTTAATATTTAATAAAAATAAGCAAAGTATCTGTCAAAAATAAAAAACTTTAGAAATTTTAAAGGAGTATTATTTAATGTAAAACTCTCAACAGCGTTGAGAGAAATTCGCCCTAAGATAATCAATACATTAAAAGACAGCTTAATAAACATTATATGTTTAAAAATATAATTAACAATTATATTCACATTTTATATGTTTAAACATATAAATTATTATATTTGCTTAAATTCGTTGTAAAAGCATATAATTATGACACTTGCAGATTTTGTAAAAGAAAAAAGAAAAGAAGTAAACCTAACACAAGAGGCTTTTGCTGAGCGTGCTGGAGTAGCTCTAACTGTAATCCGAAAAATTGAACAAGGGAAAGAAAACCTCAATCTGGAAAAAGTAAACCAAGTACTCAAAATGTTTGGACATACCCTGGCACCAGTTAATGCAAGAGAATTATCCAAAACCAATAAATAGTAAGGATGAGAAAAGCGGCTATATACTATAAAGACCTCTTAGCAGGAATACTCACGGAAACTGACGAAGGTGAGTATGTTTTTCAATACGAAGAAAAACATATTAAAGAGCACCCAAAGCAGTTTCTCACGTTTACTATGCCGGTAACTCCAAAACCTTATAGCGACAAACGTCTATTTCCTTTTTTTGAAGGATTAATTCCTGAAGGATGGCTATTAGATATTGCTTCAAAAAACTGGAAAATCAATCAAAATGACCGCATGGGCTTGCTTTTAGCATGTTGCCATAACTGTATCGGAGCTGTAAGTGTCCAACCAATACCACAGGAAAATGAATAATAAAAAGTGCTTATATTGTTACAAAGTATTGGATGAAAATACAACCGGAGATTTTCACGAACAGTGCAGTCTGGATTTTTTCGGAACCAAACAGCAGCCATTATTTGAACATTCTCTGAAACAAATGGTTGAATTGGCAAAAAATGTAGTAGAAAGAAGCATAGCTGTTCCAGGAGTGCAACCTAAGCTTTCCTTATCATTAATAGATGACACTATTCAGGAAGGAAACAAAGGACGTCTTACCGTAGTGGGTGCTTTAGGAGGGAATTATATTTTCAAACCACCATCCGATCACTTTCCCGAAATGCCAGAAAACGAACACCTAACGATGCGTATTGCTGAAGCCTTCGGAATAAATGTCGTAAAATCAAGTTTAATCCGGTTGCAATCAGGAGAGCTTTCTTATATTACAAAACGTATTGACAGAACAGATTCAGGAGAAAAAATCCATATGCTAGATATGTTCCAAATTACCGAAGCTTTTGATAAATATAAAAGCTCAATGGAAAAAATAGGTAAAGCTCTTACCGAGTATTCAGATAATACTTTGTTGGATAAAGTTTACTTTCTGGAATTAGCTATTTTCAGCTTTTTGACTGGAAACAACGACATGCATCTTAAAAACTTCTCCATGATAAATATGGGAGATAAATGGACATTAGCCCCAGCATATGATCTCCTAAACGTAGCTATAGTCAATCCAGACGATACCGAAGAACTCGCTTTGACTCTTGAAGGAAAAAAGAAAAAGATCAAATGGGAAAATTTCGAACGATTGGGTAAAATGTTAGAGTTAAACGACAAACAAATTGGAAGTATAAAAAAACGTTTCTTAAAGAACAAAAACATAGCCATTCAATGGATCGATAAGTCATTCTTATCAGAAGAGTACAAAGAAAAATATAGAGTACTTTTGGAAGACAGATATATCATACTTCTTCAATAAAAATTATCAAATCAAACACTATTTTTTAAATTTTACCACAACTAAAACCTTTAGCAGGTTTAAAAAAAATCTAATAATTGAAAATGTAGGAAAGAGAGGGTTCCCAGCTTATGGTTCGAATCCTGCTCTCCCCATTTACCACAAGCGTTACCAACTTTATATTTCTAGTTATTTTACCAAGTTATTTTTATGTTGCGGAGTCTGAAGCTCCGCAATAGAATGTTTTTTCAACGCAACTGACAGTAGCCATAATTTTGATGGTAATGAGCATTTTAACTTTCCATTCCTTCAGCACCCTTGAAGTTTAATTGATCAATATCGGTAAATTTCGCAATTCGCACATAAAATTGCGTAAAATAAAGAAAGATTTACAAGTTTATCACTTGACTTTTCAGATAGCAAATTGTTAAATATAAATCTAATAAGTGCTATTTAATAAATATACTGTCACGATATTTTATATAAAGTATGATAGTAATGCAAATTACAAAAGCGGCCCAAACTTTATTTCCTAATTCATGAACATATTTGAGATCATTCAATTGGTGCGTATCAAATTTATATCTTTTAGGAAACAACCATACATACTCAAACATAAACCAAATTGGCGGGATTATTGTCCACGCACAGTATGCAAATACATCAAAAAAATTATAGTGAATATCTTTACATCCTTCTTTACAATGCAATTCAGTATGAATATTCTGCAAATTAAAAGAATTTGTTATTTTCCATAATGTAAAAAATAACGCAAGGATTGAAAGTAAAAAAAAGATTCTTCCTATGAGTGAAAACCAAAGTTTGTCATCTGATTCTGAAATGTTATCGTAATTTTCCATAAATTAATTATTTAAGTTTTCTACAATATTTTTATTTAAAATCACATCAAACCTATTTTATAATTTGATTTCTTTCAATTTCAAAATTATCATTTAACAAGTTCAAAGGCTTATATTTATTGGTAGCCATTTTATTAATTACACTTTCATGAATTAAAGTACCTTTTTTGAATTTTCTTAGAGGCCACAATCTAAAATCTAATACCATATCATGAAACCCGCTACCTTTTTTATATCGGGCTCGTGGTATGAAATCAAAGAGCTTAAATGCTATTGAAAGAGAGTTGTGTATTTCAAATGTATAATCAGGTTTTTGATAATTAGAATTTATACCATAAACATAGCGGTCGACTTTCTTTTTTGAAAGTTTTAAATCCTGATTAGAAGCTTCACCCAACATCCATTCTAATGCTAATTTAGATAAACCTTCAATAGGATAAGAACCTCCAACATCAGAATGCACGCCAGCAAATAGAACTTGCTTACAATTTTCATGTAATTCTGAAACTTCATAAAAATCATAATGTTTTCTTCTTTCATCTATAGAAATGGCATGTCTTACTATTTTAGCAATACCTAAACTTCTTGAATATGGAAAACTTTTGTAGTAGTTTATTAGTCCTCCTGCGGCAACAACAGTATCCCATATACCTATAAAATGAATATCGACTTTTCTAGAGAATCTGGAACGAAAAGCGTTAGCTATTTCAAACATTTTATCGCCTTTTACATAAATTTCGAGAGCATATCTTAAATGTCCATAGTTCCCTTTTTGCAACAAGCCAAACATTTCTATTAGTCCACTTAGCATTCTGACTGTATAGGCACCTCGGCTAAAACCAAAAAGGTAAATTTTGTCGCCATCCTCATAGTTTTCCATTAAAAAAAGATAAGCATCTTTCACATTTTCCTCAAGACTCGATGCAGACACAAGATCTTTTATGATATTCCATTTTCTAACTATCCAATTTTTGGCACCACTTGGTGCAATAGTTCCAACTCCAGGATGGTAATAGGTTACCTGTTTGTCGCTTTTTTCAAGACAACTATACAAATGCAGTACATTCGTATTTTCATTGATGGTCAGTTTATTGTCTGTTCCATCACAACAGACTACTAAGTTTTTTGGCATAAAATTGCTTTTTTAAAATTATAAAACTTAAATAAACAGAACAAAATCTATAGCATTATTGATTCGTCATCATCGATAATAAAATTATCTTCGTCGTTATTTGATTTAAACGTATCATATTGTTGCAATCCCTGAAAATCAATTTCTGTCGCATCACTTATACTCTTGATAGTGCATTGGTAATTTTTAAATGCTACCACTTGGTCAATATCAAGTGCTTCTAAATCCTCTCGCAAACTTTCATCAAAATCAATATTACTCACCAGTAGTTTCTGAGATAATCTGAAGGCTGTAGCTTTTAAATTTCCTTCGTCATCAAGCCACACAATTATTTTAAAAAAATCCATAGGCGTTCTTACACTTCTGAAAATTTTGTCTGTTTTTTTATCAAAAATCGGTCCGTTAAAAACCGTCATTTTGTTTTCCCCCTCGTCAGTTTGTTTTTTAACCCCTTTTTCCAAAACTGCTTTTTCAAGTTTTCCCCAAATACCACCTGCACGATTCAGTCCCGGAACCTGTGGACATGAGTTGGAATAAAAACAAGTATAAACGCCATTGCGCAACTCATTATCTTTTGAAACAGGAATATTCCATTTAGCATCCTGATAACGGCTCATATGTCCTTTGTCAAAATTCGAATGGGCATAAAACTTATCATCCAACTGACACGTTTTATCAATTCTCGCATCACGAAGCCAGTCATCGCTACGTTCACTATTGTCGACACGCAGGCATGGGTCACCCGACACATTTACTGCACTGATTAAAGGCATTCTTTTAACAGCATTAAAAATCAGACTGTAATTAAAATATTTGAGAATCATTGATCTATCTTTGAGTAAAGCCGTTTCTTTTTCAGTATCACTGCCGGATTTTGGTATAGGCATTGGAACATTTTTTCCTAAAAAGTTAGGTAGATAGCCAATACAGGCACTAAAATCAATCCCGTCTTCTTTGTTTGTTTTGGCAACTTCCAGAAGCAGTTCATTATTAGGACCTTTTTCTGGTTTTGATTCCGCGGCTACAATATTGGATATTTTTTTTGTTGACAAACTAATGTCTATGCTATTTTCGCTACTCAGAGCATCAACAGGGACGCTTATTGTTATATTCTTGCTATTATTTGTTTCCATAGCACTTTCTTTTTCTATATTTTTTATTGGTGCATCATTTGTTGGTTTACCATCTACTGAGAATGTTAAAATTTCCTTTCTGGGTAATTGCTCAATAGCTGTAATTATTGGATCATTTGGATTTTTATCCCTAACGTGCTTTAAAATCGTACTGATTCTGATTCCTTCATTTTTAAGCCAAACTACTTTAGTGATGTCAATTTTACCATCGTATTCAGGTATTATTTTTCCATCTTTATCAAGATAATGCTCACCATCTTCAGTCATCTTTGCTATACTTTTATGATGAAGACCTACCACTTGCCATTGGTCATTAAATACTGGACTTCCGCTACTTCCTTGAGCCGTATCTGTTTCATAATAAATTTTGATATCATCTATACCAACAAATTTATTTTCTCTGATAGACAACTGTTTGTAATCTCCTAAAGGATGATGAATAATATTTAGTTTTTCAACTCCTACTTCTCCAATTTTACCTGCAAGCTTATCCAGATACAAATAACTAATATCCTCGAGTGAATATTGATTATTTACATCCATGGGCGCTATTCCTACAAAGCAATAATCGAGTTCTTTGTCGTTATAGAATTTTGAAGCATCCATTTTAAAAATAACCGGATCAATAGGATGCCCTAAATTATCATATTCATAAAAAAAATGTGCCTCGCTTTCAGTTGCCATTCCCTTAGTCTGAAAAACGTGCCAATTGGTAAGCATTAAGTTTTTAGAGACCATAAAACCCGTGGCAAAACCAGTTCTTTTACCATTTTCCTTAATCACTATCCTTGCTACTTTTCTTTTAGTAAGCGCAATCAATTCAATAAAATTACTATACAAAGAATCATTATTTCCTATAGCTCTTTCGTAAGCAAAATCAACAGGTTCAGCCGTTTTGGAAGCAATCATATTCTTCCTGTTCTCTTTCCTTTTTTGATTTTCCTCTTCAGTAATATCGGGGATTAATTGGTCTAAAGTCTTAACTATGATTTTATGGTATACAGAGGTATCGATTTCAGGACTTAAATCAACACCTGCTTCATCAGAACTAATAGTCTCAAAACCTTCGTCTGGTGGTGGCAAGACAACCGTATCAGCAACATCTTGATTGGTTTCTTTCTGTAATTGTTCTTTAGAAACTTCTAACATAAAAGAGATTTTAAAATAGCTATACTTATATGATACATTTTAACACGTCGTGTGTAATTCAAAAAAGTTTTAATTAGGGATAAACCGCTTATTAAATATTGAATAATTGACTCCTAAAATTGAAAAAAGACTGTTACTAGTAATAAAAGCAGTGTCGAAATCTTTACCTATACTCAAATTAATACTTGTATCTTTGGCAATTGTATACGAACATTGGGCTGCTATCCTATAAGTAAAATCTTTTTCTAATCGTGTAATAGGTAGATTTGCCATATTCACATCTGGAATCTCAGAGCGATACCATCGTATCATTGCCTCAACTGAAACATTGAAATCTTTTTCTTGCCGGATGTAGCTTAATCCAAGATCTGTATTTACCGAAGTGCTGTCAGACGTATTTGTCATTAACCTTGTTGTTATCGTCCAGGCATCTTTTTCGGTAACATAATAATTGGCATTTATCCAAAACCCTGCTTTTTGAAGGGGATTACCAGAATTATTTGAGGTAACAAACTTCATCGCTCCAGCAGTTTCCAGACTAAATCCTGTTCGTTTGTTTTCCACTTCCCTGATTTTATTGGTTTGAGCGACAGCTTCTTCTGAATATTTATCTTGTAAGGTCTGCAACAATTTTGTTACATCATTGGCCAATTTAGGATATTGAAGTAGATCATTTGCGGTATTGATTACTTCTGTACTTTTTGAGTCTTTAACCTTTGCGATCGTAAGATTATTTTTCAGTTTTGTTATTGCATCATTAGTATCTGAAGGCGATTGCGTTTGGGTTAGTACAATTACATTATTTATTGATTCTAAATCTTTCATGTCTTTCTCTAAGGTTTCCATCTCTTTATTTAATGCTCCTTTGAAAATTTCAAATCTATATCCTACACCTAAATTGTCTTTGTTTGTAATCGTATCGCGAACTGTAGCAGCTGATAAAGTAAATGTTTGCAATATAGTTTGCAATGTTCCTGGATTTAGGTATTCTTCTCTAGTGAGATTGGGTCTATTTTTAAGCCAATATGGAGTGACTTCCATTCCTACATTCATTATTAATTTGCCATTTTCATCAAATGAACTCAATAAATCAGCAGAAAGTTTTTTTGACGAAGTAGGTTTCATTACCGAAGTGGGCTCAAATCCAAGTATACTGAAAGCTGGTGTATTAGGTATTCGCAAATCCTGACTAAAAACAGTAGCCGAAAATACTAACAAAATGATAGGTAATTTTTTCTTACAAAGATTTCTCATCTGATTATTTTTATGTTAATATAATAACACGCCATGTCTTTGTCGGCTGGTAATTCTTCTGCGTAATTATAAAAAGTATTTGCTTCTCCTTCTGAAATAATTACCATTACTGCTGTCCAATTGGTCTGAATCAGCTTATCTTGTATAGTGACAAGTGCTTGAATTGATTTCTCCTCCAGCTGTTTCGCCGTACCGACCAAAACCTTTTCATTGGCACCTACAAACTCTAAATCTTTTAGAATAAAATAGCTTCCACCTTGGCCATTTCCTGAAATAACAGAAACATAAATCTTACTATTAGCTGACTTTAGCTGATAACTTTCCTCTTTTTTATAATTATATACTGCCATAATTTTAAATTTTGTATTTACTATTTACTCCTTTTTTCAATTCCTAAAGATTTATTATGTTTTCTGATTATTCATGTATCTAATAATCTGCGTATCCGTCAGCCAGCCTGTCAATAGATTATTGTCATCAACAACAAACAAATCTTTGTAATTTTTCTCGTTCATTACTTTTCTGGCATCTTCAATTTTTTTGTCTTCATTTATGCTAGCAAATTCTTTTACGACAGAGTTCGCTGTAATAAATTCGTCAAGCGTTTTTGCTTTGGTTGTTTTAAGCATTTCACTAGTAAGTGTACTTTTATGAATGATGCATTTTACTTTTTCACCTTCTAAAATTGGCAATCTGCTTTTTTTAATATTATCCAGAAAATCAATAATAGCTTTAAGGTCAAACTTCGTAATTAAAGAATTTGTCGTTTCAATCGAAACCATTGTAAACTTGTCTATCATAACTTGTTTTACGAGAATATCATCCAAAATGTCGGGAGTCAGTCTATCTATAACCTGATTGAAACTTTTAGTCGCCGCGTCAAAATTAACTTTGCCAAAATAGAAGGCCAAAATTGTTCCTACCCATGTACTGATGACAGGTAGTATAATGACAAAGAGTTTTTCAGGATCATTTGAACAATAAATCCAAAAGCTTATCATTAATATTATAATAAAAAAAGAGACCCAAAGTATCATTATAGCAATGCGAGAATTTGTTTTATTTTCTTCCATTTTTTTTGTTTTATTAACTTACTCTATAAAATTTCTGTTTGAGAAAATTGCTTTTTTTAGAATTAAAATTATTTGGGAGCTTTTAAAAAAATATCTCCAGCAATGAAATTTTAATTTTCAACATATCATTCATTTGTAGGTATGTTTTTAGTACCGCGGTACCAAACTTCAATCGTATTATGTACAGTTGTATTATTAATTTTTATTAAGCTAAATATTAATCCTGTGATATCTTTAATTCTTTTAGCCATAAGCTCCGCAACTTCAATATCAGTAGTAGAATAATATCGTATTTCATTTTCACCTTCTTTATTACCAACAAAGTCTAAAGGAGGCACTATATAATAAGGTTTTAATTGATTGGCTAAAAATTGGGTACGATTCTTTCCTACCGCCCCAGTATATTGTATATAAACTTTTAATGAATTTCCTGCGACCTTATTTGTAGCTTCGATTATTTCTGGTGATCTGCTTAGAATAACAGCTTTACCATCATTAGTTGTTTGCGCAGACTCAATATTAGATTTTGACGTGACTGGAACTTTATCAAGAGCTTTGACCAAATCATTATTTTCATCGATTTTTGCAAAAGCTTTTTGAATATCTGAATTCATATTTGTTAGTATCATTATAGGTCGTTGTTTTTTTCCAATACCCAAATAAATACTATCATCCTCATAATACCCTGAATTAGCATTGAACATCCCGATCAGAAATTCTTTTGATCTCTTGTATTTTTTAGTGGTATCTGGACCATTCATATCTGCCCATACCATTTTTACCATATCGACTTCACTTTTATATCGATCTAGAGCCTTCGATTTCTCTGTACCTTTCCAGTTTATATAAAAGAATATTACAGTAATAAGCAACGTTAGGAAAGGAAGAAAAACAGGAATAATTCTCCGTTTCATAAATATTTCTATTGGAGACTGTCCTGCATCTGTAAGATTTTTGATTTCAAGAATTACTTTTTCTCTGTCTAGGGTAGTTTTGTCAAGAGATTCAAAATCGATACCGCCATTTTTTTTGTTGCTCATAATAACTTTTAGATTTATTTGAAAAATTTAAAAATTGAATTTTAGCATGCATGAAAAATTTACATCTGCGCTCCAATATCTGAATTTGTGGCGTATACTATTTTGTCGTGTATATAATGTTCTTTTAGATCTTCATCATCATACATCTATTAATGTCTTTAAAGATAGACAGATCAAATATAATTATATTAAAAATATGAAAATCAAGTATTTATACCTGATTTAAAACCTTAATGACTTAAAAAATTTTATAATAAACAATTTATAATTTTCGATTTGCTCACAATTTTTTTTCCAAAACTAATTCTTAATTTACATCTTCTTTTCATCTAATTATCATAATATATTATTGAAAAAACAGGTATTTATAACTGGTACAAAAAATCTTATTACTTATTAATAAAGAGAAGATATTTTCTACTTAATAGTTGTTGTTTTAGGTATATGGACAATTATTCCTCTTCTTGCGTTTTCATATTGGCCTTCAAATCTCTCAAAACTTAAGGTGAGATTATTTCTTAAATAGTATCAAAAAAATTTTCACAATCGAAAAAACATCCTATCTTTGCACCCGCAATGAGAAAATGATTGCGTCTTACTGGAGGAATGGCAGAGCGGTCGAATGCGGCAGTCTTGAAAACTGTTGACTGTAACAGGTCCGGGGGTTCGAATCCCTCTTCCTCCGCCAAATGAAGTTCGAAAAGTGACTTTAAAAAATTAAAAGCCTTTAAACATCAGTGTTTAAAGGCTTTTTCATTTAGAATGGTATTGAACCCTGATTGAAAAAATGGTTACTTTTTTAGTTACCTAATATATTTTGAGCCGTTTTTTTCTACATTGGGTAACTAAAAACTGGCAGATTATGATTGGTTGTTTTTAAGTATTCTATCGATTTTGCCGCTGTCATATAAAAAAATATCTCCCAGCTTAGTATATGGCAGAATTCCAGTCTGCCTGTATTTTATAATGGTGTTATTGGACAGCCCAAATATCTTTTTTAAATCCTCATTTCTGTAGTATTCAGGCCTCAAGACTTTCTCTCTGCTGATTTTTGAATCAATTGTTTCCAGTCTTAAAAGTACAGGTTCTATTAATTGTTCCACTCTCATAACAAAAGAGAGCTTTCTTTCTTTTTTTGTCATCGCTAAAAATTTAAATTTTACACTAAACTATTTATGCCAGGTCTTACCAGCTCTCAATTCTTCTTTTCCTATCCTGCATTATTCTTATAAGATCTTCTAAAAATGCAATCTGCTTTTCTTTATATGTGTAGCCCTTACATTCGGAAAACTGCCTGCTGATTGACTTGATTTTCGACTGCCGTCCCCCATCGCCGGCATATGTAAAATTATTTTCGAGAAAAAACTGGAACTTGCTTCTATTGCTTTTTTCGTCTGCACCATCAAAAAACAGCAAACCTTCATCCATCAAAATATAGAACAGCTGGGCAAAGTCAATTTTGTTATAACAGGACTTACATTTTTCATTTGAAAAAATGGACTGAATTTTGTTTTCCTGATCACTTACACTAATTAGATTTTCTACTAACCGGAGCCTTTCATCAAATTTTAATATAGCATTTAAGTCCTTTATCAGCTTACCACTTTTCATTGCCTCTAAAATTTAGTCATCATTATATAAATAAAAATATCTACCGACTCCTTATATTTTACTATTCGTTGTATGCACAAGATATTTCTACCTATTCAGCTTTCGTATACATTTAAGAAACAAATATATAAATGCATTTTGAAGCCATATAGACAATAGTAGCTGTTTACTTTCTTTGTCTCTCAATGGCATTACGTTTATACAAATTTGTTTTAAGTTAATACCTGAAGGCAGACTATCTATTGAAATAAAAAATGAACAGAGATTATAGATATATTAAAATACTGGATCATAGGAAATTTTACCAGACTTTTCTTTGAATACAGCTTATTCTTTGGTGAGCAGAAAACTCAAATTCATGTTACAATCTTCTGCGTTTAACCTTTCTTTTCATCCTTTTTTCAAATGCCTGTTCCTCGTAATCCTCTGCCTGCGACTGCGGCAATAAACCGCCCAATACGTCAAAACTGTTTTGTTCATAAACATAAGGCATATTTTCATTTCTTAAAAAGCCAAACATGTCAGGCGATTGGCCAGTCTCTGGTTTCATAACAACATCTTTTTCGGAAACACTGCTTTTATGTACTGGATTTTCAGGTTTCTTATTATTATTCCACCAGTCGTTAAATGAATTGGCCGAGAGGTTTTTAGCCAGCTCTGATCCGTTCCAAACAATGCGGGATTTATGGTCGATAAAAGAGATGCCGTAAATACGTCCTGCAGCATTTCGCCTTACAACAATATTGATCCCTTCCTGTATTAGTTTTCTACTAAATTCGGATTCGTTTGATGCTGTCCGCATTACTGATTCTATCCTCTCTTTAAGTGATTCCTTAACGGTACTATCTTTTAGTTTTATTCTGTTCTGGTCACATTGGGATTGCAGCTGTGCTAATCCTGCATTTTTTCCAAACAGCGAAGCCTTAAAGGGACTGCCTGCTTTTTCTCCCTGCTTGTTTAATGCAAAATATACCATTCCCTGTTTTGGAATTCCGTTATACTCGCCTTTGACTTCCTGGGCAGTAATATTAAAAAGGGAAAGCAAGGCATTATATGCCCCAAAAGTTTGGAACTGGTAGTATTTAGGCAGATGACGCAGTATCGAAGCCATCTGGCTTTTTATATCGCCTGCCTTATAGTCAACGGGTTTGAATGCTGGGTTGTGCGTTTCTTGCTTTTTATCTGCAGCTGATACAAGGCTGTACTGTTTTTCCAGCGTCCTGCAGACTTCCATCGAACGCCTCTTTTCAAATTTATCTGATATTTTCCTGCCAAGCTCGTCAACGCAGACTGATACGATATGTATATGGGCACGGCCAGTATCATTATGCTTGAATACGACAATGGGCTGATCTCCGTAGCCCATCTGCCTCATATAGACTTGTGCCATATTCTTAAAATCAGTATCACTTACATTGTCTTTCGGATCAGGATTCAGGGAAATATGAAGCACAGGTTTCTCCGTTTTACGATTAGCCATTAAGTGCAGCTCAAAAGAACGGGAAAGCTGTCCTGCTGTGTAACTGCCGTCAGGAGATTGGATTATCTTTTGGGTAAATAAAACCTGTGCGTTCCCTTTTTCAAGTTTGTTGTAATTATAAGCTATTGCTCCGTACAGACTAATGCCTCTTGCTATTTTTGCTATCATTTTTTCAGATATTTTTCTTCAAATTCTGTCGTAAGCTGAATTATCTTTTGAGCTAAAACGGCAAATTCCATTGTTTGATTTACCAATTTGTAGAGATACGCGGGAGCTCTCTTTTCGGAAAAATTGCGGTGCATAATCTTTACAACCTGGTTGTAATTAACCCCAGCAGCACGAAACTGCCCGAATAAGGCAGTCAGAAGTATGTAATAATCCATTGCTGCTTTATCGATCTTAACTGTCTTGATTCCTTTTTGAAAAATACACGCTGTAATGAAATGCGCCATTACATTCATACCTGATGCTTCAAAAAGAGTCAGAAACCTTGCATTTTCCTCAGCTGTAAGACTGATCGAATAGCGATGGACGGCAGGATCTGCTTTAGGATGCCTGCCTCCTTTGCGTGGATTGGCTGTGTTTTTGTTTTCCATAAGTATTGGCTCTTATAATTACTTAAAGAAACAATATATCCTATTATCAGCAGCGCTGCTTAGATTTGTAAATCTCTGGAAGCATTTGGCCTTAAATGTCCCTAAACAAATAACTGATAGTTTTTTACATGTACCTTTATATTTTAACCAAAGGAACGGTAAAAAAGAAAAACAAGGTAGGACGTGCTGGATCAGCCTGGCCAAAAGACTACGGCATAATGTTTTGCTCGTCCCTCACAAAACACCCTTCGGGGCTTATTCCGTTTCCTTTTGGTCTGGCTGCATCCCGTCCTTTTAAATTACTTTCTTTTTCTTTTTTCCTTTTCTGTTTCTTTTGGAAAAATATCTTTTTCTTATTGGAAATGCCGGACTGCCTGAGCATCTGCTTACCTGTGTGCTGGCTTGCAGGCGTGACTGCCTGACTGCGTGCAGGCAGGAATGCCCCCCGCATACATGCATACATGCACACTGGAATACATGATTGCATGATTACATGGATACCTGCACACTTGAATACTTGAATGAAAGAATACCTGAGGACTTGTCTGCCTTCATAGGCGGGTAATCACATATAAGTTAATTACAGCCATATCTCAGTCCGCTTTATTTAAAATCTTACTTGTACTCGTCAAGTATTGCATACTGTATTACTTTTACAACTCAAATAAATTACTTAAAGCCATAATATTAAAAAGGGCATGAAGTCCTTTCAACTAAAACTATTGCAATAATATTTTCGAGAGAAAATAGCAAGTTGTGTTTTGAGATGCTTAAAATGAATTCAGCATCTCAAAACGACTTGCCCTGCGGGGCTGGAAAACACCTCCGAAGTCGGGGTTTATCAGTTATCAACATAGTTTTCATCTTCCGGATTTCTTTTTTTATAAGTTTAATGTTCAAAATAGTTATAAAATCTGGACATACTTTCAGATTCTCAATATCTGATATTGAATAAAGCAATTTATGGACTTCTAAAATTATAAACAGACACTTTTTTTTCCGGCAGTTAGTCAGCAATCTGCCAGCCTTTTATTTAAGTTTTGATTTGAGAAAAGTGTAAAACTGATCGCTTTTGATAATTTTTTGGATTGTTTTTCATAATTAATTCATATCATTCTAGACCTATTAAAACTGATAAAATGAGGATCATTAAAGGGAAGATTTTATAGATTGTCGACTGTAATATGAATTTACTCCATTATTGACAAGTTGTATTCCAAAATCGACAACAGTTTAATCAATTAATTTACAGAATTTTACATTGTAAATTTTTAATTACATCGCCATGAAATTTAGCCCGCATCATAAGTATATTTTTATAGAAGCAGTTTGTTTTCTATATGTTCTGCTATTTGTGTATGCGGCAATAAGTAAACTGCTCGACTTTGAAAATTTTCAGGTGCAATTAGGACAGTCGCCGCTTGTTGGTTCCTTTGCAGGAATTGTATCATGGGCTGTGCCAATTATAGAACTGCTGATTGCTGGATTACTGCTGTTTTCTTCCACACGTTTCTTGGCGCTGTGGGCTGCATTCAGCTTAATGACCGTTTTTACGGCATACATTTTCATTATTTTAAATTACAGTCCATTTGTTCCATGTTCCTGTGGAGGAATTTTAGAAAAAATGGGATGGCAGGAGCATTTCATTTTTAATTTGCTTTTCATGATCCTGGCCGCAGCAGGTATTCTGATACTGGCCGGTATGATGCCAAAAGTGCATCCTATTTCAAAACCTGCTGCACTGGCCAGTGCCTTTACTGTGACGATGTTACTCAGCATCGGCATTGTCACTTTACTGTTTATAGCTTCAGAAGACATAATCCACCACCGCAATAATTTTGTACGCAGATTTCCCAAACACCCTACTGCCGGCAAAAAAACAATCCAGCTTCCACATGCAGCATATTATATTGCCGGTTATGATAAAGGACAGATTTACTTAGGCAATCGGACTGAACCTCTGGCCGTTACTATTTTTGATACGAGTCTTGTTGAAAGAAAGAAAATTCGTATCGATCTGCCAAAGTTTAATTTTTCTTATACCGTACCGCGTCTTGCTGTAAAGCCTCCCTATTTTTATTTTAGCGACGGGAATGTGCCCTGCATTTTTATTGGAGATACTGTCTCTTGGAAAGCAGAGCTTAAAATGAAGGAGAATGCATATTTTTCTATTCTAAAACCGATTGACAATAACAAAGCAGTTATCAGGGCCATAGATTCCAAAACAAAAAACAACACACTTGGGCTCTTTACTTTTAGCGGCAGTACAGCATTAAAGCTGAATGGAAGCCTGCTGCAGAAACAGGTTGACGGCGTATTTGACACTGACGGATCACTGCTTTACAATTCCCAGCTGGATAAGATAATTTATACGTATTCCTATCGAAATGAATTCCTGATAATTGATTCTAAGCTTGGCAGCCATGCTTCCGGGCATACCATTGACACAACCTCCCATGCACAGGTTTCGGTTGCCAGCATTAAATCAAAAAACATTAAGACTCTGGCCAAACAGCCTAAACTTGTGAATAAACTCACTGCATCTTTCGGCAGTTATCTTTTTGTCAATGCAGCTCTTATTGGAAAATACGAACCTGAAATTATGTGGAAACAGGCTTCGATAATAGACGTTTATAATCTAAAAGAAAACACCTACGCTTTTAGTTTTTATGTATACAATATAGAAGGACGGACAATGGATGAATTTGTGGTCTTAAACGACAGAATTGTTTCACTCAATGGAAGACATCTCACAGTTGAAAAATTAAAAACCAACTATTACAAGCCCTTTTACCCATCAAGATAAGATCAGCATTTATGCTTTTAAAATACACTGTACAGTCCAGGGGAAGGTCGAAAACCTGAAAAAGAGTAGACCGTTAACATTAAATTTTAATATTATGAATACTAAAGTTTTAAGACCGGCGCTTTCAATATCAGCAATAGCATTTGCTGTATTTGCGGCCTTTGCATTTTCATCTGTCCCTGAAAAGGGAAAGCTGATAGATGTCTATGGGCATAACCCTTTAGAGGATTGTGATGTTACTACAGTAGAATGTAGCACCATACAAAATCCTAATGTTTGTAGAGTTAGTTCTGGAGGACAGCAGTTGTTCAATATGAGCAGTCCGACTGAATGTAACGTCGAATTATACAGAAAAATCAATTAATCTAATTTAAAAAAAGCAGGAGATTCTTAGTCTCCTGCTTTGCTAATTAATGATTTAAGGGATGCCGTTTGTAAGCGCCTTCTTTTGTTCTTTCAAATAATAGTCAAACCAGTTCTTGGTTTTTATTGTCAGGTCTTTTTGAAGTTCAGGTGTAGCAATAATATGCGCCTCATTTTCATAAAGAATAAAAATATTCTTTTTTCCAAGTCTTCGAAGTGCCATATGAAATTCGGCAGACTGTGTCCAAAAAATAGTCGGGTCTTTTTTTCCGGCCCAGCTCAGAAGCGGTGCTCTGCAATTCGCTGCATTTGGAAACGGTGCGTCTCGTTCATAAGCTTTCCAATTCTCAAAAGGTGAAAACGGCATGCGTCCCTGCTGCGATTCAAACCGCCATGCATTGGAACGCGGTATGCCTGCTGAATGCACAAAATAACTGCTTATTGTGTTCATAAGTCCCGAACCGCAGACGGCTGCGGCAAAAGCATCGGTCTGGGTAATTATAAACGAAGTCTCATAACCTCCAAAGGAATGCCCGATAATTCCTATATGATTTTCCTCGACAATTCCCTTCTGTTTTACAATGTCCACTACCCTGAGCACGCAGTTAAGGGCTGACCTTCCGGGCTCTCCCAATTTATAATGTATATCCGGCAACAGCACCAGATAGCCATCCAGAAAATAGACAGATGGTATGAAACCCATCGGACCATATTCTGTCGGTATATAGTAATTATTAATTTCCTGTGACTGCCTTTCATATACATGAACAACCATCGGATATTTCTTTCCCTTTATATACCCTGCAGGTTTGTATAGAATCCCCTGAAGATTATTGCCGTTTTGATCATCGTAAGAGATCATCTCAGCCGTTCCCCATTTGAATTTAGAGGCATGAGGATTGGATTGGAAGAGCAGTTTACTTTTCCGTTTTCCTGAAACAGCCTTTAATTTTGGAGCATTGGAAGCTGACTGCTGGATGTAGATGTACTGTTCTGCATTTTTTGCTTTTTGAATCCTGCTGTTTCCCGAACGTCCAAACACCAGTTTTTCTAAACTGCCGTCGTTATTCCATTTATAATAACCGCTGGATCCATCTCTGCCACGAGCCTGCAAAACCAAACCCGCATAAAGATCAAATTTTCTGATCAGAAATTCATCCTGGCTAGGCTTTTTGACAACGGGATATAGATCCAGACAAATTCTGTAGGTAATCTTATGCTTTCTTCCATCGGTAATCCTTCTAGCTTGTCTTGACCTAATATCAATCATCCAGATATCATATTGGTCATACACTATGAAATATTTCTCATCGGAGGACCAGCCTGGGCTGCCGTATGGCGCAGACGGACCCGCATCGTTTTGAATGCTGTCAATCATAGAGACTGGAATATCTGCTGTTAGATTGAAGCGCCGTCTTTCAGCAATATTGTAAGCATGCCAGTTTCCATCACGGAAATAATGTATAAAATTTCCTTTGGGAGAACCTCCAAGCATTCCCACTGCTGTTGACTGCTTCTCTAAAATCAGATTGCTAGTACCCGTTTCATTATCTTTCACATACATATCAGATGGAGCGTAATACTCGTACTGCGGTTCATATTTCAATAGATTGTAACACAATGCATGTTTTCGATCGGCGGTAAGAATTGTTTTTGGATTTTCGACTGTTCCGATTTTTAGAATTTCGCCAGTTGACGGCGTCCATACAGCCGTTTTTGGCAGTCGATTTGGATCTCCAAACATTTTATTCTGGGTATATTCCAGTACTGTAGCGGAATCCCAAATTTCATAAGCTGTCGTTTTTGGCTCCTGCTCAGGGTTGATATAATTGAAAAATACGCTTTTCCCGTCTTCTGAAAACCTCAGCGCAGAACTTGCTCCGTGCAGGGTTATATTTTCCCTCGTTAAAATCTCAGTTGTCCTGCTGTCAAGAACAGCATTTGTCCCTGATGATGTATCATGATAGAATATCCTGTAATTTTTAGCTGTTTCCTCTGGCTTCTTAATCTCCTGAAGAAAAGAAAGAAATTCACCGCTCTTGCTCCAGAATAGTTTTTTAAATCCTGCATCTTCATTCTGTGCAATAGTTTTTTGGATAAATCCAAGTTTTGGATTTAAAAGTCGCACTTCATAACCGGTGCTTACAGCTAACGTGCCGGATTTTCTGATATTGAATTCTGCAATATCATTGAATATATATTTTTTACAGTTGGACAACGCAATTATCATCAAATAATCTGATGAATCATTTTTACATAATACAGCCAGGAAATTTTCTTCACTATTGAATTCGTGGCGAATTGCGTTCTTGAAATACTCTGTATTACCAGTTGTTAGGTCATTCAAAGCTAATCCTTTTTCCGGATCGGAAAATGTGAGCCACCTCCCATCACTGCTGAAATGCATATCAGAGCATTTAGGAAATGACAGCCGCTTGGAAGATTTTATATTCTGAACAAATAATGTATCTAAGCCGTAATCATAATGCAGATTATAAGAAAACCACCTGCCGTCCGGAGATATTGTCTCTGACTGCAATGAGCTCCACTTTGCATAGTCTGCAGTCTTTATATCCCGCTTTTGTGCATACAATGTTACCGCCATAAATAACAGCGGTAACCAATATGCGATTTTGAAGAAAAACGCCCGCACTTTAGTAGCCTGGATTTTGCGGGAGAAGATTCTGATTTAACAGCAGTTCTGACTGCGGAAGAGGCAGCATTATCTGAGTATCTTCCCATCCCGTTTTTATTGACCCCAGTACAGTGGCTGCTTTTCCAGTACGTTTCAGATCGAACCAGCGGTGTCCCTGTTCTGTAAAAAGTTCAAAGCGCCGTTCCTCTGCAATTGCTTCCAATAGTTCTGTTTCTGTATCAGCGGCTGTATCTGCAAGACCCGCGCGACGGCGAACTTTGTTTAAGTCAGATTTGGCCTCAGATATACGTGACAAATGAGCATTCGCTTCTGCGCGAATCAGGAATTGTTCGGCTAATCGGAACAAAATAGTGTATTCCTGTGAAGAGGCCGTTCCTAAAGGCTGTTTGTATTTGTATGATGAATACCAAGAGCCACTTGTATTTGAAACGGTGCGGACCCACTGAATGCGGCGTAGATCACCCGATTCAAAACCCGCTGTAAATGAAGCAGACAGTGACGGCTTGGAAGGCGGACCGCTTGAAAAGATAAAGGTACGTGCATCTTTAGTGTTAAGCCCGGCTGTTCCGGGATGAAGTGCCCAGATTGTCGCAGTGGACTGGCGAAGAAATTCCTTTGAAAGATCATCAACCCATATGTACTTTGGATTATTAATTACAGCTGCCGCCTTGGTCGCTGCATTTACCCAGTCTTCACGATAAAGGTATATTCTTGCTAGAAAAGCGGAGGCAGCTGCTTTGTTCACTCTGACTCTTTCTTGGGAAGGATATTCAACAGTTAATAATTTTTCAGCTTCAATTACGTCATCTATAATATTGAGCCACACTTGTTCCTGGGGTGTTTTTGATACTGCCTTATTCGCACTGTAATCCGTAGTTTTAATGTAGGGAACATCACCAAAAAGGTTGACCAGATAAAAATGAAGATACCCGCGGATAAACAATGCTTCCCCTGATAACCGCGTCTTCTCATTTTCTGTTAATGACTTTGAATTCTGCAGCCCTTCAAGCATCAGGTTCACAGCATAGATTTCACTGTAGGTGCTGTTCCATAATCCTGTTATTAAACTGTTCGAAGGCGTAATTGTATGGTTATTGAACTGCATAATTTCGATACTTGCCCCTGTATACTGCATCTCATCAGAGTAGTTTGATAACAGGCTCGACAAGCCGTTCAGCGTGCCCGCGATCATTCCTTCCTCACGAAGACGGGCATAAATGTCAGCCATAGCCGCATCAGCGGTTTTAACATTTTCAAATACAGCAGGGGTCGTCAGCTGTGACTGCGGAGTATCTACTTCGGTAAAACCTTCGCAGGCTGTAAGACTGATAAATGCAGCTCCAATGATTATTCTTATGGTATAAGATCTTGTTTTCATGTGATAGTGATTAAATTAAAAGCCAAGCTGAATGCCCATTGTAAACTGTCGCAATGGTGGAAGCGCTGAAGCAGACTGGTTTTCAGGATCAGCTCCGCGAAAATCAGTGATGGTTAATAAATTTTGCCCCTGAAGGTATACCTTTCCTGTAAAGGTTTTTGACCATGCTGATGGTATTGCATAAACGAGAGTCAGACTCTTTAGTCTCACAAAAGATGCATCACTGTATGCTGCATTGCTGTCAATTAGATTGTAATGTCCTTCGAGTAATGTGCCATTCTGCCCGGTAGTGTACTGCTGCGATACTGCAGTGGTTCCGTCCTGCGGGAAATGGTTTGCCATAGCAGCAGGCTGATTTACAAATGAGCCGGGTAAGGCTGAAGTATACAGATAATTCCTGCCTGTCTGCTTTACAAACTGGAATAAAAAATCGAGAGACCAATTTTTATATGCCAGCTGATTATTCAGCCCTCCATAGTATTTTGGAGAAGTATCGACAATTGTCTGGCGGTCATCTTGATAGGTTATCTGGCCGTCACCGTTAAAATCCTGAAAAGTGTAGGCTCCAGTTTGAGGATCAATTCCTGTATAATTAAAAACTTTCTTGATAAAAAGTGATTCACCTACTACAAGCTGGTTAGCATACGTAGAACTTTGAAGCCCTGGAAAAGAAACGAGTTTATTTTTTGGTACAGTAAGGTTTACTGTACTTGTCCATGAGAAATCCCTGCCTTTCAAATTGTTCGTGCGAAGTTCCAGTTCCACACCGGTATTTTCCACAGTTGCGTCAAAATTTGACTGGATGGAAGAAAACCCTGTTGTTCCGGGAAGCGGAACCCCGACCAATTGATTGGATGAGCGGTTGCGGAACCAAGCAGCAGAAAGGAAAATATTATCCTTTAAGAATCCTAGTTCCAATGCGACTTCAAGTTTTTTGTTTGTCTCCCAGCCAAAATCAGGATTGTAAAGACGCGACGGTAAAAGTCCTACCATCCCGTCATACAGATAAGGAGAAACTTTATAGGTATCCAAATACTGGTAATCTCCAATCTGGTCATTGCCTGTAATGCCATAACTCCCGCGCAGCTTGCCAAAACTGAGTATGGAATTGTGCTGTTTGATAATGTCTTCATTAGAGAACAGCCAGGCTGCGCCAACAGCGCCAAAATTAGCGAAACGATTATCGGAACCAAAACGGCTTGAACCATCACGGCGGCCCGTAAGGTTCACGATGTATTTTTTGTGCCAGTTGATGTTAAGTCTGCCAAATAATGCATTGTAATTGTACTGCGTTACCTCATGATTCAGAACAGTTACCGTATTGGCTGCAGCTAAACTATTAATAAGGGCATCACTTGCAAATCCAAAGGCAGATTGTGCCAGTTTTGTCGTTTTTTGGCTTTGGAATGTTGTACCCACTAAGAAGTTGAGATCTATGTCTCCCAATTCTTTTTGATAGCTTAACTGCGGTTCGAAAATATAAGATCTTCCAGTGCCTGTAGACACAAATAGAGTTGATTCATGTTCACTTGTATCATATGGGCTGTAAATACTCAGCGGACTGGTGACGTTTTGCGATAACCTATTATCGTTATATCCGATGCTGGCTTTAGCCTCAAGGCCCGGAAACAGATTATAAGACACTATTGCATTTGCAATAAGGTTCTGGCTTGTGGTAAGGTATGTGCCATTAAGAAATGACAAAGGATTGATGAATGTGCCGTTTTCCCAGTTAAGACTGCCGTCACTGTTATAAAGCTCCGGTGCGTTTGGAGCAAGAGTATAAGCACGTGAGGTTAGATCCCTGCCCGGCAGTGTATTTTTATCCCCTGAATAAGCGGCAGAAAAATTAAGGCTGAAACGTTTATCATCGGACTGGTGAGAAATACTGCTGTTTATAGAGCCCTTTCCATAATGAAAATCACCAGGAAATACAGTTGTTTCTTTGTGATAAGTTCCGCTTAACAAGAATTGCGTATTTTTATTGCCGCCTGAAATGGATGCTTGAATATTTTGAATGTAAGATGTGCCTCCGATTAATTCCTTCTGCCAGTCCGTATTGCGGTTTTGATCCCAAGTTCCGTTAATATCGTAAGCTCCTTCAGGATATTTAGTGATGCCATCATTAGCAAAAGCTTCTGCGCGCATCGACAAATACTGGCTGGTCTGCATTAAATCCATTTTTCTTGCCACTTTGCCGATAGTCGTAAATGCATTTAAATTAAAACGTGTTTCTCCTGACCTGCCTTTTTTTGTTGTTATCAGTACCACGCCGTTTGCCCCGCGGGAACCGTAAATTGCCGTCGCATCGGCATCTTTCAAGACCTCAATACTTTCTATGTCTGATACATTTAAATTGTTCAAGGGATTTGTAAGGCCTGAGATAGCAGATGCAGAAACAGTCGGATCTCCTAACGACTGTGATGAATATGGAACTCCGTTAACAATATACAATGGATCATTGCCGTCTCCGCGAATACTGCTAAGACCGCGGATCTGAATATTAAAGCCACCGCCCGGCACTCCCGTATTTTGAGTGATGTTTACCCCTGCCATACGTCCCTGCATTGCCGCTAATGGATTGTTGACAGGCTGTTTTTCAATATCCGCCGCTTTAATTTTGGCAATGCTCCCTGTGCGTTCTTTTTCTTTAACGGAATAATAGCCTGTATTGACACGAACTTCCTGAAGAGTTGTAGAATCATATTGGAGCGAAATGTCTACTTTTTTCCTTTCCGCAAGTGGAACTAAAGCCGTTTTAAATCCTATGAATGAAACAACTAAAGTATCATAAGGAGCAGCAGAAATGGAAAACTGTCCGCTGTAATCAGATATTACAGTATTATTGGATTTGTTTTTTACCGTAATTGTAACACCCGGCAAAGGAGAACTTCCATCAGTTACAGTGCCCTCTATCTTATGTTGTTGCAATATATTATAGAAATGCCGTTTTGAGTTTGCAGCAAAAGAGGATAAGAAAGATGTAGACAGCCAAATAAAAATTAGGCAATAAAGAGCTTTCCTATCCTTGTAAAATGAAAAATTATTCATAATATTGGATTGGTTAGTTAAACGTTGGTTTGATTGACTATGGTCCTCTATACTAGTTTAGTCGCTGTGGTAGAGGGCCATTTTTTATTTTATTATAGCTCTAATTGAGCTGTCAATTTAGATTTGAAGTTTATTATTTCATAGGCATAAATTGTTTTATGGATTGAATAACTATATATAGATTAAAAGAAATTGTATAATTTTCAATACTGAAATCTTGCCGAAGTAATAGAAAATTAAAGGTATAATAACCCAACCCTTACTTCTACTAATTCAAGAATAATACCGCAAAGGCCGGGTATTACAAATACTAAATAAAATCTACACCATATTCAAACCGTTAAAGGTTAAACAAAAGGTTGCGATTCTCTAATATAAAAGTAAGCTGCTTTGAAAAGTTGGGTTATGAGCAAAAAAAAGACGCGGAACTCAGCTTATCGAACAGAGGTACTGGCGGCACCAACCACAATAAGTGAGCCCACGTCAATGACGTGAGCATCTTACTTATCCTCTCGTGGTTTAAAAAACGCCAGTTTTCTGTTCGAGATTCAAAGCGAATGCTTCAAATATTTTAATTGAAGAGTCGCAAAATTAATAAAATCCTATTTAAAATTTCTTTAAATATTTTTTTTAGAGTTCAAATATATGTAAAAAATCACAAAATTGTCAAATTTGACAATTTTTTTTATTCTAATTATCTCAATTTCACTTTATGAAGGAGATTAGAAAAAAATATTATATAGCGTTTGGTCAGAATTTACAAAAGGTAATGGATAAAAATAAAAAAGATGTTATGACTGTTGCTTCTGTAGGTAAGATTGAACTCAAACAGGTATATAGAGTCCTAAATGGTGAACATGGCGCATCTTTAGGTACGATAATTTCAATAGCCAAGGGTCTAGATATTGAGCCTAAAGAATTATTTGATTTCAACTTTGACTTAGAAAAGGAATAAACAAGAAGATATTTATCATATTTAATTTAATTGTAAAATATGACAGATGTAGAGATTAATGCTTTAGCTATTGAGATATATAGTTTAACTAATAATGAAAATATAAGGAATTATATTAGGCAATGTATACGTGCAGGTAAAATAACAAAAGAGGAGATAAAAGATTGTGTTTTATTTAAAATAGCTCAAGAATTAAAAAAATAATTGATTTTAAATAAATTATAAAGATGCTTCGGCATCTTTTTTTATGCTCAAAGAAATTTAAAATAGGTGTTTATACGGTAGGTTTTTCAGCATTAAAAGAACTATTTTGCCGATTATTTATTTGTTCAATTATGGAAAACTGTAAAGAAAAAATATAATGGTTTTATTAGTTTACAAAAGTATAATTTAATTGTAGCAAGCTAACAAAACAGTTTAAACAAAAGAAACGAAGAATTCTAAAATTAATTTAGAAAATTTTAATAGTAAAAAATTAGTTTGTCTAAATTCTATTCGAATATTTTAAAATCAAAAAACTAAATAATGTACTTAATATTATATGCACTTATTGTCTCAAAAGCTTGCTTTTTCGTAAGTTTGTCAGCTACGTGAGAATACTGCATATTCAACCATATACCAAGTAATATGAACAAAAAATTACTATCTGAATCCGATATAAAAGAAAAGTATATTACTCCTGCAATAATTAATGCAGGTTGGAATGAACATACTCAGATTATTAGAGAATATGCAATTACAGCGGGTAGAATTTGGGTTAAAGGCAAATTAACCGCAAGAGGGAAAAAACTTTTTGCTGACTATGTGCTTTATATTTCTGGAATACCTGTTGCTATAATTGAAGCAAAAGACAATAATCATTCTTTAAATTCAGGAATACAACAAGCTTTGAAATATTCCGACCTGATGGATATCCCTTTTGTCTTCAGTAGTAATGGAGATGGCTTTTATTTTCATGACAAAACAATTACATCTGGAAATATCGAAATCAATCTAGCTTTAGAAGATTTTCCCACTGCCGATTTTCTTTGGAAAAAATATAAAAAATTCAAAGAAATAGAAACCGAAATTGAAGAGAAAATTATTCTACAGGATTATTTTTCAGACAGTAATAGAAAGCCAAGATACTATCAACAAATTGCTATAAATAGAACAGTTGAAGCTGTAGCTAAAGGTCAAGATAGAATTCTTTTAGTCATGGCTACTGGAACAGGTAAAACCTACACCGCATTTCAAATTGCGTATCGTTTATTTAAAAGCAAAAGCAAACGTAAAATATTGTTTTTAGCAGATAGAACGGCGTTAGTTGATCAAACATTAAGAGGGGATTTCCGCCATTTCAAAGATGCTATGACTATCATTAAAAAGAAAGTAATAAATGTTGATGGTAAAGATGTATTAGTCGCAAACAATAAAAGAGGGATTGACAATGCAGATAAAGCATTCGATATTTTTTTAGGATTATATCAAGGGCTAAGTAATTCCAATCCAGAAATACCAGATGCATTTAAAGATTTCTCACGTAACTATTTTGATCTAATTATAGTTGATGAGTGCCATAGAGGTAGTGCAAAAGAAGATAGTAAGTGGCGAGAAATATTAGAATACTTTAATACAGCTACACACATTGGTTTAACAGCTACTCCTAAAGAAACTAAAGAAATATCTAATATTCATTATTTTGGAGAACCTCTTTATACATACTCATTAAAGCAAGGCATTGATGATGGTTTTTTAGCTCCTTATAAAGTGGTTAAAGTAACTTTAGATATTGATGCAGATGGTTGGAGACCCCCACAAGGATTCACTGATAAAGATGGTAACCCTGTTGAAGATCGAATTTACAACACAAAAGACTTTGACAAAAATATCGTTGTCGAAAATCGAAGAAAATTAGTCGCCAATAAAATTACAGAGTTCTTAAAGCTAAATAATCGGTTTGATAAAACTATTGTTTTTTGCGTTGATATTGAACATGCAGAAGGTATGCGATCTGCTTTAGCAAATGTAAATACCGACTTGGTGAAGGAAAATAGTAAATATGTAATGCAAATTACAGGCGATAATGAAGAAGGAAAACGCGAATTAGATAACTTCATAAATCCAAGTGAGAAATACCCAGTTATAGCAGTAACATCAAAATTAATGACCACTGGTGTTGATGCGCAAACTTGCAAGTTAATTGTATTAGACAGTAATATTGGGTCAATAACTGAATTCAAGCAAATTATCGGTCGTGGTACGCGAATTAATGAAGAATATGGAAAAACCTATTTTACAATTATGGATTTCAGAAATGTAACCAATCATTTTGCTGACCCTGACTTTGATGGCAATCCAGTCTCTATAATTGAAATTGAAGGTGATGATACAATTGTTATAACTGATCCACCTACAACAGGACCAATTGATGACCCAGATTTTCCTGAACCTGACTATCCAGAGATTACTGATCCAGAAGGTGGTGAAGGGCCAAAACCTAAGCCCATTAAAAAGATAATTCAAGGGGTTGATGTAAAAATCATTAATGAAAGAATTCAGTATTTAGGTCCTGATGGTAAAATAATTACAGAAAGTTTAATTGATTACACGAAAAAAAATATTGGTAAACAATATAAAACATTGGACAGTTTTCTACAAGCTTGGAACAATGCCGATAAAAAGAAAATAATTATTGAAGAATTAGAAGAAAAAGGAATTTTCTTTGAAGCACTAAAAGAAGAAGTAGGACTTGAATTTGACCCTTTTGATTTAGTGTGTCACGTTGCTTTTGATATGCCTGCTTTATCGAGAAAAGACCGAGCTAATAATGTGAAAAAAAGAAATTATTTTACTAGATATTCGGAAAAGGCACAAACAATTTTATCTAATCTATTAGATAAATATGCTGATGATGGAGTATTGACCATTGAAAGTTTGGAAGTTTTAAAACTAAAACCAATAAATGAACTAGGTACACCTGTAGAGCTAATAAAAGCTTTTGGTGGAAAACCTCAGTATGAATTAGCAATTAAAGAACTTGAAGAAGAATTATATAAAGAAGCTTAAAAATGGATAAATGCGTAATTGATTTACTAAGTGCTGTGACGCAAGTGAATTCAAGATATTTTAATGCAATTGGCACAAGAGAAGATCAAACACAGTATAATCAAGTAACTGAAAATCCTTTCACAGCTGAACTCTATCATAGATTTAAAAATATAATTGAAGTCCCTGTGAATGCAAATTATTACGATAATCTTATCTTACATTTTGATATAACAAAACTATCAGTTGGAATCAGGCCTGATTTAGTCTTGCATCAAGCCCAGGAAAACAGGAACGATCAAAGAATGTTTATTGAAGTAAAAACAGACGCTACTATTAATTTATCAGCCGATTTCAATAAGCTTATTGAAGCAACTGCTTCTTATTTAAATTTTAAAAATGTCGTGATGATAACTGTTAATAGAAGATTTAAAGATATACTAAATTTAATAAGACTACATCGTAGTTTTTTTGAAATAGAACCAGAAAGAAGAAGAAGAATTTATTTTATAAATGTTGATACAAGTAATCCAGAACCAGAGTACAACATTTATTCACTAAAATATAATAGAAATATACTATAATGGCAAACGTAGGTGCGGTAATAAGCAGTATTAGAAATATAATGCGTCAAGACAGAGGAATCTCGGGAGACGCTCAACGATTAGAACAACTTGGATGGATGTTGTTTTTAAAAATTATTGATGATAAAGATATTGAGTTAGAATTAACAAAAGATGATTATATTACAGTAATACCTTCAAAGTTTCAATGGCGTAATTGGGCTGCCGATTCTGAAGGAATAACAGGAGAAGAATTGTTAGAATTTATTGATAGTAATGCTGAAAATAATAAAGGACTTTTCGCAACACTGAAAGAGTTGTCCAGCAATACAAATCCAGAACGTGCAGCAATTGTAAGAGAAGTTTTTGACGGCTCAAATAACTACATGAAGTCAGGTTATGAAATGCGTAAAGTAATCAATAAACTAAACGAAATTGATTTTAATAAATCCGAAGACAAACATATTTTTGGAAACATTTACGAAAGCATTTTACAAGAATTACGAGATGCAGGCAATAAAGGAGAATATTATACACCAAGAGCGGTCACGCAGTTAATGACCCAAATGACTAACCCTCAATTAGGTGAAAAAGTATTAGATCCGTCGGCAGGAACAGGAGGATTCTTAACAGCAGCTATTGACCATATTAGGGAAAACTATGTAAAAACGGTTGACGATGAGCATATACTTCAAAAAAGCATAACGGGTTGGGAACTAAAACCAGTTGCTTATGTATTAGGATTAACCAACTTGATATTGCATGAAATGGAAGTGCCAGACTATCATTACATCGATAGTTTGAAAAAAGAATATAATGGGATTAGCAATAAAGACCGTGTGGATGTCATCCTAGCTAATCCACCATTTGGTGCAAGTATTGCTGATGGTGTCGAAACCAACTTTCCTGCCTCTTACCGCTGTAAAGAAAGCGCCGATTTGTTTGTCATTCTGATGCTTCAATTATTAAAAGATAACGGTCGTGCTGCCATTGTGTTGCCTGATGGTTCAATCACAGGTGAAGGCGTTAAAGCTCGTATTCGTGAAAAATTATTAACCGATTGCAATTTACATACTATCATCCGTTTACCTCAAAGTACATTCTTTCCTGCTACCGTTGCTACTAATTTATTATTTTTTGAAAAAGGAAGCCCTACTAAAGATATTTGGTATTACAGACATGAGTTACCAGTTGGACAAAAAAGTTATTCTAAAAAGAAAGTAATACAGTTTGGAGAATTTCAACCAATTATAAATTGGTGGAACGACAGAAAAGAAAGTGAAGTTTCTTGGAAAGTAAATTTAAAAGACCTTAACAATTGGGATTTAGACATAAAAAATCCTAATAAAGTTGAAGAAATTATAGAATACAACAGAGCCGAAATAATTGAAAAGATGAACAAAAGCCAAGATAGAATTAATCAACTTTTAAAAGAATTAAGTCTATGAGCTTATCATTTAAATTTATTCCTTTAACTTTTTTGAGTGATGAAGAAGAGATTAAAAAACAAATTCGAAACACGATCATCTTAAAGTATTTTTTTGAAAGGAACTCTGAAACCGTTCACTTAGAAGATTTAATTACAGGTACTCAATATGGCTACAATGCCTCTGCATTAGTGCAAGGGAGAAACAAGTTTTTAAGAATAAGCGATATAACAGATGGTAAGGTAAATTGGGAAACAGTACCTTATTGCAACTGTACTGATGAAGCAACCTATTTGTTATTTCCAAATGATATTTTAATAGCCAGAACAGGAGGAACAACAGGAAAAAGCTTTTTGATTTCAGAACCACCAGCTTTGTCCATTTATGCGGGCTACCTCATTCGTATTAGAGCAAACGAAGATACTAGCCCAGATTATTTGAATCTTTTTCTAAATAGCTATGTATATTGGTCACAAATTGTATCACTTAACGAAGATAATTTTAGACCAAGTGTAAATGCTAATAAACTTAAAAAATTAATACTCCCTAAATGTGATGAAACGGCACAGAATGATGCGGTTAAAATTGCTGATGGCAAATTAATTAATGGCTATAATGATTTGTATCAATTGATTGATGAAACATTAATAAAATACGATAAGTTAATAAAAATTCAAATTGAAAAAAGAAATCAACTTGTATTACAAAAGGCATTAAAACAATCAATTCTTTCAGAAGCTATTCAAGGGAAATTAACAAGTAAATGGAGGATTGAGAATCCTGATATTGAAATAGCTTCAAAACTTTTGGAGCATATAAAGAAAGAAAAAATACAACTTATAAAAGAAAAAAAACTCAAAAAGGAAAAAGAATTACCAACAATCACCAACGATAGCATTCCTTTTGAATTACCTGAAAGTTGGACTTGGTGTAGGTTAGGTGATATTATAGTAAATACTGATAATCTGAATATTCATAATGAGTTAAAAGCAAATGAACTTATTAATTATGTTGATATTGATGCAATAGACAATAAAAAGCAGGTAATAAACAGCCCAAAATTATTACCTGTAAACCAATTATCTTCAAGAGCACGAAGAGTATTAAAAAAAGGTAATATTTTATATTCACTAGTTAGACCTTATCTACATAATTTGGCAATTATAGAAGATGAAAAGCCTAATTATATTGGTTCAACTGGTTTTGCTGTGTTTGATTGTTTAATCGTTGAAAATAAATATATTTTTTGGCTTTTACTCTCAAAATACATCGAAGATACTTATATGGGTTTTATGGATGGTTTTAATTCTCCAAGTATTACCCATGATCAATTCAGAAGTACAATTATTCCTATTGCGCCCATTGAGGAACAAAAAATTATTATAAAAAGAATTGAAGCTTTATTGGATAATTGCCAAATATTAGATGAGGAAATTACTACTAGCGAGAAACATGCTAAAATACTGATACATGTAGTTCTAAAAGAAGTCTTTGAAGTTAAAAACCCGAGTTTAAGTTTAGATTCATTGTTTGAAGATATAAACTACAATCTATATGTCGCAATGATTCATAAGCAAATGGAAAATCGTTTAAAAATTAATTACGGTGAGGTTGCAACACAAAAAACAGTTTTTAACATTAATGCTTTTACGGACCAAAAAATACCCTATAATTTCATTAATTCCAACCACGGTACTTTTTCACCACAACTGAAAGAAGACATAAGTAAAAATGATTATTTAACTAAAGACCGGAAAGGTAACGGTGAAGTATTCATAATAAAACCATCAAAAGAAAAAGAAGTTTTAGATGCGTTGTCTAATCCTAAAAATAAAGACTTTGTAAGAGGAATTAATAAAGTTTTAGACATTTATGAAATGTCATTTATTAATAAAGAAACAGATAAGATAGAATTACTGAACACCGTTGCAAAATTAATTATAGATACTAAATCAACTGATTTAGAAATCATTTATAATGGTATGCAAAAATGGCAAATAAAACAAAATGGTTTTAAAACTAAAGCGGAGAAATTCTCTAAAACAGATACAAAAAAGATGATTAGTTTAATTGAAAACTTAGAGCTAGTTGAAAAACTAAAAAAGTTTGCATAACATTAAATACAAAATACTTTGAATTTAAAAATATTTGTTGACTATTATAATGCTGGAGAAGAAAAGTTATTTGAGTGCTATCCAAATTATCAAGAGCTTAAAACACTAGTTGGCAAAGAAATTACTATTTCCAAAGATGAATTTCTTTCTTATATGATGTTTACGGAACAAGCAGACGAAGACGGCTGGAGAACCTTCCTAGAACTAAAGAAAAAAGTCCAGCACAGATTAGGTGATATTCAAGATATTTTAGATTTTTCAAATGGTTCAATTCAATCAAAGCAATCTTCAGAAAGAATGTTTGCTTCTAAAATGACTGAAAGAATAGGAGTTTCGATAGGAATTAATGTGATCAATAAATTTCACAGTTTAACAGAAGCAGATTGGGCTATTACACCTAATACTTATATAGATGGTAAAAGAGTAAAAGATTTTGACTATGAAATAGAAATGGCATCAGATGGCGTCAAATTTATACAAGTTGAAAACAAAGGAACTGTAAGTGATGACAATAATTTAAAATCTACCTCTGTAAGTAAACATTATGGAAGTATTAAAGCAAAGAAAAGCAATATAATTACTAGAAACAAAGACAATGAAATATGCGAAAATGAGAATATATATTATGGTACTATTGCAGTTTTAGATAATACCAATACCGCAAAATTATGGCTTGTTGATCCAGAAGCATTTCAAGTAGAATGGTCTCCTAGAAAATTCAAACTCATATCAAGACTATTATACTATTCAGATATTTTTTCTATCATTGGTGTCCATAAAGCTATTCAAAAATCATTGAAAGACAGGATAAGTCAGTTAATTGAATCTGAAAATATTGAAGATTTTAATAAAAATCCATTAAAATCAAATGCACGCTTTCCAATGACTTTTTTAGAGACTAGTAATTTTGTGAATATCAATAATTCTCTCGCATTTGGTGCCTTCTTTTTTATAGAAAATGATAATGGAGGAGATGTTTTTATTATGGCATTAACTAAGACTATCATAAAGCTTGTCATAGCACAAGATTTTGATAATATTTTAGAATATGAATTTGTAGATGCAGAATTTTTAGAAAAAGTTAGCATAGAACTTTCAGTAAGATCAAGCAAGATTTCAAGTGATTTTGAAAAAACAAAAACAGATTTTGTCTTTGATAAAAAACGTAAAAGATATTTTTATCAAAAATATCAAAAAATTAGCTCTATTTCAAGTGGGCGTATTTTTGGTTTAATTGATAGTACAAAAATAAAATAACAAATTTTAAATTTAAAGTAGATGAGTCTTTGGAAATTAGGTTGTAGATGGGGTAGCAACACACCTTTATTCTATGATTTTATAAAAGAAAATAATATTGTAATTGGCTGGGGTGGCAAAACTTATAATATTGGTGATTGGCTATTAATTACTGATGGTTTTTCAGTATTGGCTTTTGCAAATGTAATGACAGAACCAAAAACATGTTTAAATTATCCGCAATATCAAAATGAATTTTTAAAATTGAAAATTCCTTTTCAACATGAACTTTTCGTATATAAAGCAGAATGGATAGTTCTAAAGCGTGAAGACCAATTCAATTATGATCTTCAGCAAGGAATCGCAAGAGTACAGAACTATGAGATAAAAATTAAATTTAAGTCACTATTAAATAAGTACAAAAAGGCTATGGATCTAGAAAAAAAAATAGAGATTCTAAAAAACAAGAAACAAATAATTTTGCAGGGACCTCCAGGAACAGGAAAAACATATACTGCAAAGAAATTGGCTGAACGCTTAACCGAAAATTATAGTACAAGTTTATCAGAAAAAGAATTTGTTGATTTATTGAAAGTTGGTGCAAAAATACCAAATGCTAGCGGTACTACAGATTATTACACAATTAAGGACGTGTCTTTAGATAAAGTAACTTTGGGGTCAGAAAAAGCTCAGCAAGATTGGTCACCAAAATTCAATCAAATTAAAATAAAATTTGATCAACTTCTTATTAATGAAGTACCCTCAAATAAAAATGCACTAGAGCCGTACGAGCTTGCCGTAGCAAAATATTTATTTAACAAATTAAATTCAAAAGGTGCTAAAAATGATTTTTATCAACTAATACAATTTCATCCATCATATACTTATGAAGACTTTGTGAGAGGTATTACTGCAAAGAGCAATGATGGCATAATAGAATACAAAACGGAAGATAAAATATTTGCTCAATTTGCAAAGGAAGCTTTAAAAAATTACAATGATAGTAAAAAAGAACAAGTTGAAATTTCAAAAGAAAAGTGGGTTAATGAACAATTTGAAAAATTTGTTGATTTTATTTCCGATGATTTAGAGAAAAATGGAAAAATAGTTATTACTGATTCGGTAAATATTGTCAAATTAGATTTTGATGCATTTAGATATAAAGGTATTGAAGGATGGACAAAAAATGGAAATAGAATGCTTTTTAATGACATTAAGCAGGCCTATTTAGATGAAAACAATGAACGCCAAGATGTTAAACACAATCAAAATTTATCTGGATTAGCTAACTGGCATGCAAGCTATTATATTAGAATTCTTGATTTATTTAAAAAATTCTTACTAGATAATAGTCTAAATTTTGTTCCAAGTACGTCTGAAAAAGAAGAATTAAAAAACTTTGTTTTAATTATAGATGAAATTAATCGTGCTAATCTTCCATCTGTTTTAGGAGAATTAATATATGCTTTGGAGTATCGAGGAAAAAAAGTAGAAAGTATGTATGATATAGATGGAGATAACAGCCTAATTATTCCTCCAAATTTACTAATTATCGGCACTATGAATACGGCCGACAGAAGTGTTGGACATATTGATTACGCAATAAGAAGACGTTTTGCTTTTGTCGATATTTTACCCGATCCTTCAGTTATTGAAAACGAAACTGCTAAAGCTTTGTTTAAAGAAATTAGTGAACTATTCAACAGCAGAGATACATTAGCATCTGATTTTAAACCAGAGCAAGTTAAATTAGGACATAGCTATTTTATTGTCAATAACGATGCAGAATTACAACTAAAAGTCAAGTACGAAATTATTCCTATTTTAGAAGAATACCTAAAAGATGGTATTTTATTAGAAAAAGCAGAAGAAATAATATTAGACTTAAAAGCAAGATTTGAAAACTAATCTATTAACATATTGGGAGCATTATGAAGATGTTTTAAAAATAGAGCATCAGAATATTTTATTGGAGGAAAAATACAGTTATGATTTTTCTAAACCAAGAGGAGCAGTATCTTGTTTTTCTATTTATAAAAAAGATGAAAATTTCCATTTATGCAGCTCTTATTGTATAGGAGTAGATTGGCTAGATAACGAAAATGCGATCTATATTGAACCGAAATTAAATACTAAAAATAAGGAAGAAACGGCTGAAATAGTAGAGATTAATTATCTGGAAATGCTTTTCGCTTCACTACCAAATATCAAATCTCAAAAGGATTTAGATGAACTTTTTGAAATTAGATGGGACAAAAAAGAGATTGAAATTCACCAAACCAAAGACTTGCTAACTCCTTTATTAGTAATTCAGTATTTAAGCTTATTGAAAGTAATTGTAAAAAAAGGCTTAAAAAAAAGCTACTATAAAGTTGAACATAATTTAAACAGCAAAGTCAAAGGAAAGGTTTTAGTAGATCAAACAATTAAACAAAATATACTAAAAAACAAACAATTATATACTTATTGTAGATACGATGAGTTTGGTGAAAATGGTTTAGAAAACAGATTACTAAAAAAAGCATTAGTATTTATAAAGCGTTATTTGCCTGCATTCAAAAATATAAATTCCAACGATTTCACTTATGAACTATTCAACTTCATAACACCAGCATTTGAAAACGTATCAGAAGAAATTAATTTGAATGATATAAAACATACAAAATCAAATGCCTTTTATAAAGAATACTTTGAAGCCACACGATTAGCAAAATTAATTATCAAACGATTTGGATATAATATAGCTAACGTCGGAAGAGAAACAATATCAACACCTCCTTTTTGGATAGATATGAGTAAATTATTTGAATATTATGTACTAGGATTATTAAAAAGACAGTATCCAAAGAATGGAGAGGTAAAATTTCAGGTAAACTGTCATAATTCCCATGAAATTGATTTTTTATTAAATTCAGGAGAATTAAAACTTGTGATCGATGCGAAATATAAACCTAAATATAAATATAAAAAAGGACTTGATAAAGAAGACTTTCGCCAAATAAGCGGTTATGCAAGATTGAAAAAGGTTTACGATGAGCTTAAGCAAAATGACTACAATAAGAATATAGATTGTCTAGTCATTTATCCTGATTTAGAAATTCAAAAGAATGATTTGAGTAATTTATTAATTGATATGAGGAAGATTAATAAATATATTGGATTTTATAAAATAGGTGTGAATCTTCCGATTATAAGATAAGATTTAAAAGGTTAATCTGGATACAATATTTATATTTTTTTTTTACACAGTTACTGATTTTAGTATTGATATCAATAGCTCAGAATGTATCTAAAATAAAGTTCAAAATTATAAACTCAGTTAAAAGAATTAAAAAGGGTGAATCATTTCTTAGATTTATGACTGATTAAAAATTTATTATTAATAACATTTTATCTTTTCAGCATTCCTTATTTTTTAGACCCCTATAAATATATCCCACAGATCTAGAAAACATTTACCCCTCAGTTTTTAGTGACAGGTCTACTATATGATTAATATTCCATTTAGGAGGATAGAATAATCTTATTTCGGTAGTCTTAGGTTTATAAATTTGTTTTATTCTTTTTCTATTAGAAATTCCAGATATCTCTGGATGTGCTACTCTTGAATATTTATCTGTTTCACAAAATAAATTCTGACAATCAATCAACTGCAATCTTCTACCCCATAAATTTTTAAAATTTAGTTCTAATCTAATAAATTCATCTTCTTGGATGTCAGTAACATATTTAATAATATCCGTCTCATTAAAATCTCCTAAATCAGTAAAACACTTCCTTATTCCATCCTTTGCTCCTGGTCCTGGCACTACAAAATCCATTTCGCTAAAATTCACTAACTCACTATAGTTAATATCAATTGCAAATTGATACGCTAAAAAAGAGCCAACGGTAGGTAAATCTAAAAGTATTCTAAATAATTCCTCCATTGAATTAGAGGATTTAACTTTTTCAATCAATCTTTCGTTAATTATTTTTTCTTCTAATAACTTTAGATGATTTTCATGTTTTCTTTCAAAGCCAAAAATGCTTTTCCCTGAAGCCATGATGTAAGCACCTGAGTAAATTGATTCCTTCAATTTCATTGCTTCTAATAAAACTGAATTAATTTCATTAAAATTAAAAGATGAAGAAGATATATCTCCAAATTCAGATATTAATAATTCCCAGGTTTCAATTTTATTGAATATTTTAAATAATAATATCTTTAAAAGTAAATCGCTTTCATTTTGATCTTTTTGACGATAAATCACATTCCTAATTAGATATTGACTAACTCTATCAGATGCTCGAAAAGCATTTGTGAATTTATGCTTTTTTAATATTTCGTCATTTGTTAATATTTGATGATTATTAATCATTTTATTAAAAAATACATTTTGTCTTTCACATGCAAACTTCCAATAGGTATCTAATACAATACTCTTTTTAGGTTTATTCTTCTTTACTAATATTTCCATTACTTTTTTAAATAAAAAAGCTGGAATCTCCAGCTTTTTCTAATAATACTTTTAATCTATTTTCTCGTAAATAATTTTTTTATCTTCTACATTGAAGCTAATTATACCTCCTTTATTCGTTCGCAATAAACGAAATAATTCATAACTTTTTAATATGGCTTTCTCCCAATCAGTTTTACTCTTATGACGAACTTCGAAAGGCTCAACCATATTTTTTATAATTGTTAAAAAAACATCATCTATCTTATTACACTTGTAAAAGTAATCATTATCAACTGCATTGTTAAAAATCATTAAAGAAATAGCTTCTTCTGTAATTGCAGCTCGGGCACCATCTTCGATTCGATCAATATCTTCAATACTTTTTCTTTTTCTTTTTAACATTGACCTTGAGCAAGGTGACCAGTCTAATAATGTCGCAAAAGTATAATGAAACACATCATGGTATCTATAACCGTCATTAATAAATGAATTATCATCTACAATATCTCCAACTTGCTGTCCGTCTAAAGTTACTTTAACTTGATGATATTTACCATTAAAAATCTCTTCAAATTTTACTACAAATTCTTTAGGTAATTGCTCTTCAGCATCCAAATTTGAGTATAATGAAATAAGATTATTCTTTGGCTGTAACATTATTTTTTATATTTTTTTTATCTATTACATTATGAGTATTTTGCAAAGGTATTATTTTTGATTTAATAGAATCTATTTGTTTTTGCATTTGATTAATTTTTTTATTTTCAAAAATATGCTTTTGAACATTTAATTGAGTAATACTAAGATCAATCATGTATTTAGTTCCAATTGCAACACATATACCTATTACTAATTTAATAAAAAATTCATTATTTAAAACTTTTCTGTTTTTTTCTTTAATATCATTCTCTAATGAGTTTTTTAAAGTTCTAATTTCACTATCAAAATAGTCTTTTTGTTCTCCAATTTTTAATAAAATTGCGGAAGGTGAAGCCATATCATTTCTTTTAAGTGCATCTAAATAATCTGGATCTATAGTTTTTTGACCTTGATGATGATTATTATTTTTACTATAAAGATCTTTCTGACCAGTAGAACTATTCAAATTTGCAAACCAAATTAAAAAGTAAGCCTTTTTAGTTTCCAAAGTAATTATAGATGGACCAGCATTGTAAACAGAAAACAATAGCTTTCCTTTAAAACCTGGATCTACATGAAAACCTGAAACATTTACAAGTCCTTTCAACTTAAGCTTAGCCTTAATTGAAATGAAAGCCAACTTATCATCAGGAATATTAACAAATTCATCTGTCATCAGTAAAGTAAACTGACCAGGATTTATATCAATATTCCTATTATTTTCACTTAATATTTCTACCTTTCTGTCCTTGTTGTCTGTACGATATACCTGTGTTCCTAATGAAAGTTCATATGCTGCTTGTTTTATCCTGTTTTCATTAAATGCATTATTATTATCATCGTCTGTGATAATTTTATTGAATTTTAAAAGTTTTCTTAATTCTGAAGCTCCTAAAAACGGCATAATAATTTGATTTGGTTTTTAAAATAGATTCAATTGATTATGCTCTATCCAATTTATGGGATCACCATGTATTCCATTATGGAAATTTTCCTTTAACCAGCCTATAAGTTTATCTTGCTTTGGAGATTTAATTATCTTTTCACCAACACCTGAATGACAAACATCAAATAAATCTTTAGGTAAAAGTGGAGCACTATCACCAAAATAATAAAAATCCTTACTAATTAAAACATTTTTACCGCTTGTATCTTTTCTTAAATGTTCTTCATTAGTAACTCCATCAGCTAAAGAATGTGCTGAATCTTCTTGTATCCAATTACCATTATTATCTTTATGATAGATATTGTCACCGTATACTGTTACTAATGATCCGTTCAAAATTGGTTTCTTATAAGCAAATCTTATATCTGACCAGTATTTTTCATAGGACAAAATCTCTTCGACTTTCATCGCATAAATTATATGGTGAACGAAATCTCTTCCTGAGATATTCTCTAGAGCCCTAGAGCCGGTTCCAATAACCCAATCACCTATTTCAAGGTTACGACTTCCACGTATCTTTGGTTTACAAACCCCTAACGTACAATATTTTCCAAATGGATTTGGAGCAAGTCCATAGTCATGTTCTAATAAATAAGAGTATGTTTTCATATAACTTGTTTAACATTTTATACGTTTAGATTTATGCAAATCATTTGATTTAGATCCATCAGGATTTTCAAATGGAATATTTCCACCCGAAATAATCTCTCCTAATTTCTCTATTGAATTCCATCCTAAAGTTGAACTTCCATATTTTTTGAATGCTTCTGGCAACTCTACATTATCTTTATTGCCATGGGAATAAATTCCAATAATTTTTTTCCCTTCAAGATGTGCCTTCCTTATCTCATAATTCACCCACTTTCGGGTATGCGTATCAGGTCCTATAAGACAAATAAAAGTGCTTGATGCTTTAATTCTTATGTCAAGTAACCTTTTAATTACCGCATCTGAAGGTCTCCTACCATCCTTATGTTTTGTACTATCAACGGAAAAATTTTTAACATCATACCCATCCCTTATTAATCTTTTCTTTAAAGATTGAACATGAACATCATCTTTTTCATAGTGGCTAATGAAAATATTTTTTTGCTTGCTCATAATACAGTTATAATAAAATTACTAAATCTTTTTTACTTCACAGCTCAACAGCTTTTCTAAACGTATTAATATAGAAATTTTAAGTCTCTAAGTTAAAACCAACGCATACCGTTCTAATGAAAACATTCTAAATTTAACAAGATATCAAATCTTAGTTTTATTAAAAAATCACTCATTTTGTAAAACATCAAGAGTCATTAGCGTATATTTTACAATATCTTCCGGAGTAATTTTTTCTTTGCCTAATTCTATAATTGCATTGTAAAGCACTTCGTTATTTGGATAAAATTTATCAAAAGCATTTATTACTTTTTGCCACAAAACTTTTGAAATAGACCCAGTTGCACCAATAGGAATTGGAATTACAGAATGTTTAAGACAAATCTCAAACTCTTCTTCCATTCCATCTGAATTTACAATTTGTCCATCAGATAATTTATTGCCAAAAATAAAAATTGCAATACCTGCTTTGGAAATTATTTCATTTCTGTAAGTAGTCTCTATCTCAGAAATACTTTTACTTCCTGATTCTAATTGAGGAAAAGGCCTTAATATAAGTAAATCATCTAAATTTCTGTATTTTGAATTTAATTTAAAATCTAAAGCACCATTAATTACTGCACTACCAATACCTAATCCATAACCAGAAACAATTTTGAATTCATTTTCCGCTATTTTATAACTTAAATGATGAATAAGATTTTTAGCCTCAATTTCAGTGTACGGCAAATATTCATGAGCTGCACCTGAAATGAAAATATTTCTCCTCTTTAATTTCTTTTCAATTTCAGCAAGAATTAAAGTTATTTCGGGATAATCCTTAATCATTATTGCATTTATACCATACCTTAGTAAATCATTAATTTTTAATTCCTGTTTAATCTTCGCATACAAATAATTTTCTTTATTTTGCTCATCTGATTTTAATGGATTATTAAAATCACTTTCTAAAACTTCTTTAAAAAAACAGAAATGAGAAGGTGTATTGTCTTTCAACAAAATTTTAATTCTACCTAAAATGTATTCTAAATTTGGATCATCAAAACTAAAACCTAAAAATAAAAATGTTTTAGATAATAAATCGCCTCTTAAAACTGTTGAGAAAAGTTCTTTTTTATCATTATAAGTTTCATAATCATCTTTTGTCAAAATAGCCTCGTTTGGGAAATCTTTATCCCCATGCATCTTGTAAACAATAGCATCTTTTTTCTTTATATTACTGGCAAAATCTTCATTACTCAATTTTCTTTCGACAGTTTTTCCTTGTAACTCAAGAGTTCTTTCTATAATTTGATCATAATTGGTGGTCCAAAATGTATCTATTCCAATTCTAGATAAAATTTTATGATTTTCACTTCCTTCTTTTAAAGTAGTAAATTCATTTTTAATTAAATCATTAATCTTCCCTCTTTTAAATTTGTTTAGATGGTATTGGGCAATCGATATTAAATCTTGTTCTTTTTCAATATCCAAATCAAGTTCACTAGCCAAACCTTTTAATAAACCTTTCCAGTTAACAAAACCTAAACTAGAAGAAAGTCCTGCTCCTGCAAATATTGCAGCATCCCCGTTCCTAATCTCTTTAACAAATGAATTAATAAATGCCTTTTGCTCTTTAGTAAATTCCATATTATTTTCTTAACCATGTTAAAATTGACTCTATACTTCCATCAGGATAAATCACATTATAACTATTACTGTAAATTGAACTTTTTTCTATTCTTGGATAAATTTGCAAATATTCATTCCCATTCCAGGTTCCATTATTTTCAGCTAGTGGTAAAATTGCCATCTTTTTGTTTGGCAATTTAAATGGGTCTGCTATTCCAACTTCCCAATTACACCATTTTGAAGCAACAGCATTATTAGTTGCTAATAAAACAAACTTATCATTAATTGATATTATTTGATTTTTAATTTTTTGAGCTGTTATTCCATTTGTCCTTTCGGGCATTGTTTGGTCTGCCCAATCTACATAAATGCTGATACCTAAATTCTCAAAGAAAATTTTTGCCTGTTCAACTATAGCTTTGTCATGATGAGAGTGTGAAAGAAATATACTTGTCACTGAAGCTGACTTGGTATAAGCCCTGTTTTCACTTACAATTCCTCGAAGTCCTCTGAATCCTGCTTTACTTCGTGCATTTGATTCGAACTCTTGTTTATTTAAAATAGCCATAGTACTTAAATGAAATACAGTTGATTAAATATTTTTTCTAATTTCATAAAGATTTTTATTATCTCTTATTTCAATAGCTTTATTCAAATAGAAATTTGGATTATTCTTAAAAATGTTCCATTTTACTGTTTTAATAAATGAAAATTCCCCATGATGAATTACAATTCCACCACAAGATGAGTTCACCGGATTTTTCATATTAAACATATTCTTACTTAAAATATTAAATATCTTATCTGTATGATGTGTTGTACAATTACATTCAACATTTTGAGTATAATACCACTCATAAGAATTATTTTCATCCGGAAGTACGATACCTAATATTGCATTCATTCTACTTGTTCTATCATTTCTCACAACTTCTTTAAGTGAATATGAAATCTCCCAAGGTATCCATTGATCTTTTTCATCTGAAAAAAACTCGACCATTCCTTTAGATATCATTACAATTGTAATACTACTTCTATATATTTTATTTTTTAAACTAGATTCTATATAACCTTCTGAGAAATTTTTTAGACTTTCACCATCTTTTTCACCTAAATTAATATGATCTTCATCATCTAGTATAACTTGTAGCTCATCAACATAATCTCTTACTCTTGTTGATCGTGGGAATGACAGCCAATTTCCTCCTATAAATACAGAATCACTTTTATTTAGATTGTTAACAAATGTATCTGCATACTTATAAGACACAAAAATATTTTTTCCCATATCATTGGTTTTGGTTTCTTACTGTGATAGCTTTTTCTAATAAACTACTTATATTATTTTTATATCATCATACACATAACTACCAAAATAATATTCTGAGTCAAAAACAGGGATATAACTAGCCAATGGATTCTTTCTCTTACTTTTTACTTCTTCCCATTATTTCCGATTACAGGCTTATCATCTTCTACAGAACCTATACTCCTAATTTGTCATGCTATGCAATTATCATTATCAAAGTGAAAACTATAAAATAACTTTCGAGATATAATTTTAAATTTTATCTATCAATAGGTGTTGGAATAAACTCATATAGCCATAATCTTTTATTAATCTTTCATTTTTGAATTCTTCTGGTAAATAATTATCATATATAATTTTTGCGGCGGCACCAGTGCTTTCAACAACAATAACTAATGCATTTGGATGAATTTCTCTAAACAATAGATATTCTTCTTCAACACCTTCCATTCCTCCAATAAATACCCCAGCACTAAAATCACAGGAATTAAGCATAGTTTTACGCATTAAAAGCAAACTGCTTTCTCTCTCCCCCAAGTCATCTGTCTGCCAAATATTTTTAAATTGATTATTGTCTTCAGGATAAAATCTCTCGAAAAATTTTGATTGATATATCCCCACTCGTTCCTGAATATTTAAACCTAATTTTTGCAAAACATAATTTATAAGGGGTGTTATTGACGGATGTCCTCCCCAGACCAATCTATGATTTGGAATAACACTCGATGCCAAAGCAATTACTGAATCTCTTATTGCAATAATATCAGAGGTAGAATAATATTTTGGATTTCTTTCCTCAAGTGGAGTGCTAGCAGAAAGAAATATGTTTTTTAATTCTGTTGAAGCCATTTATTAAAATTTTGTTTTTTTAATGTTTTAATATCCAAATAATCATTTAACCAATCTAAGTGTTTTAGCCATTTTTCTCTTATTCTTACATCATCATAAATTAAATAAATGCTTTCAATATTAAATTCATTTATTTCTCTTCGTAACTCGTCATGCTGATTACAATCAATAGATTGAGGAATACCTATTATTGGTATAAAAATTCGTCTTTTATTTTCTCCTAGTTCTTCTGTGAGAAATCTTTCAGGCTGAAGAGTTACATTTTTACCATTACTGAATGCAAAATTTGTAAATTCTGTAATTAAACTATCTTGTCTGGAAGCTAAATTTCTAGCTCTGATTGATTCAGTATTCATTACTAATTCATCAACAAATTCCTGTTTAAGTTTAGATCTATTCTTATCATTAAAAACTTCCATCTCAAAATGAGAAGCATACAATTGAGTAGGAAAACAAAATTCAGAGGTGCTATCAAGCTTATGTTCTGGCCATATAAGTTGAATTATACCTATTTTTTTAGCACTTGCTTCTGCAATTTCTTCTTTGCACCACCTGCTTGTTAAAAATTCAGGTGTATTAAGTAAAATGATTACATCACAATCAGACATACGATGCCAAAGTTCATCTTGGAATGGTTCTCCCTGTTTTATGGAATGTGTATCTAAAAACACATCAAAGTTGTTTTTTTCCAGGGCTTCATATAGTTGAATTGCAACCGATGTAGATTCATCCCTTTTATAACTTATAAATATCTTTCTCGTCTGTCTTAATTTCCCAAAAGATTCAAGAGCTAAATTAATAATTTTATCTTTTTTTGTTGGATCGTACAATAGCCCATTTTGATTCTCTAATTTTTTTGGAATTTCGGTACCAAAAAACTCCTTATTATAATATATTGGAAGTATTAAAGTTCCATCTTTTATCAACCTATCAACTAAATCAACATTTTTAAAATTGCCTTCTTTATCACCGAAATAAAAGACAAAAGAAGGTTGCTTTCCCAAATATTTACTTTGAAAATTTTTATCATCAATAACCACAAATGAATCAATAGGAAGCTTTAATTCTTTAACCTTTTCAAAGAAGAGAGTCCTAATTTCCTCTGATAAATCTCCGAGCGATCCAAGAAAAATAATTTGGTATTTATATTTCATAATTATAATTTATTTATAAAAAATAAGAACTTTATGGTTTTATATAATTAACGCTGATAAAAAAAGCAATCCGTTTACTAAGTGATCGAAAAATTTTCAGTAATAATAAGTATATTATACTGAAATAATATACGGTTTTCCGTAATAAGCCTTTATTAAAACGTAAAGAAACTTATTTATTTAAATTTAAAGACACGTATTAATACCTGTTTTAATTTTAAGCTTTTTCTCTCGGCATCATTATTAAAAATTTAATCATGCTTAGCAAAGATTAATTGGTTAGAGTAAACATATAAACTTGGAGCCTTATATTATGAATTAGATGAATCTAAAATAAAATCGAGATCAACCAAAAACTACATCCCAACAGTTTATGTTGTTATAAAATTTATTTAAAAAGTAAAAAATATAAATCTATCACCTTTCAACAAAAGTTTTTTTTATTTAAATAAAATAGGCATTCAAACATTAGCAGTTGAAAATCATATCCAACCACTTCTTACTTACAAAAAAAGCTTTATTTTAATTGGATATATAGGTCTTTTTTCTCACCTTTACAAGAATTTTAAAAAACTAGATTTTTAAGAGTACCCTATTAGTGCCCTTCTATTTTTGACATAACATGACCCCAGTGTTTGCTGGTGCTTACAATACAGGTGGGGGAGCCTCTTTCTCCGCCAGATGAAGTTTCAGAAGAAACTAAAAAAGTAAAAGCCTTTGAACATAAATGTTTTAAGGCTTTTTTATTGTGTTTAATTTAAGAATATTATCAGACGACATAACTTGTTTTAAAAAAAACAAAAAACGGATGAGTCCAATGTACATCCGTTTTTATTTTAATCGCAAAGAAAACTGACTGCTCCGAGCAAGGCTGCAATTTCATTATCATTTGAAATGGAAACCTCAACTTTTAAATCCGATTCTCGAATTGTGCTATTAAATGAAGACAAGAACAAATCGCTTGCGTTGGCAATTTTTCCGCCAATAATAATATGATCTGCTGTAAAGTTAGCAATCCACGGAATTGCAACTGTCGCTAAATCCTCTCCCATTCTTTCAAATACCTGAATTGCTGATTGATCTCCGCCTTTAGCCAAATCGTACAATTCTAAACCATTATTAAGCGCAATGTCGCTTAGCAATTTATAATGGGATAAAAGTCCTCTGACAGAAACATAATCTTCTGCAATGCTGTCTTTATACGGCAGATTGTAAATTTCGCCATCAGCGGGAACAGAATCTCCTGAACTGATTGATGCTCCTTTATCTATAAAACAAGCTCCTAACCCAGTACCAAGCGTTACGGCCATTACTTTTTTAGAAAGATTTTCCTGATGTTTAAAAACTTCTCCTTTTCCAAAACAAACAGCATCATTTTCAAAAAGAACTGGAAAATCTGCAGGAAAACATAGAGTTTCCAGAAGCAATTCTCGAATGTTTAATCCGTAAAAATGTTCGTATTTCGACTGATCTTTAATCCAGCAAATTCCGTTTTTATAATCAAAAGGTCCAGGCATGCAAATTGCAATTCCTGTAATATCTTTAATCTTAGAATTTTCTATTGCGGTGCTGATTACTTTTTTCCAGATACTCATAACCTGATCTGCTGGCATATTTGAATCGAAAGATTCTTTACAAAGCGAAAAGTCAAGAACTTTCATTTCTGCTTTATCAATAACCGCAGCGGTAATATGCGTTCCTCCTATATCCAGCCCAATGGCATGTGATGTATTCATTTTTAATTATTTACCTTTAGTACTAGATATTTTTGTCTTTTAAAATTTGAGGATAATGAATACTGGTGTGTACAATCATTTCGCCAAATAATGTATTCGCCCAAGCAAACCATTTACGAGTAAATTTATTCACATCGTCTTTGTGGAACGATTCATGCATAAATCCTGTATCAGCATTTGTTTTAATTAAATTACTGATACAAGCCTTTATTTCTTTTTCGTCTACACTTGTAATCGCTCTCAAAACAATACTCATAGGCCAGATCGTATCAACTCCCGTGTGTGGACCGCCAATACCTTCGCCTGCTTTTCCTTTATAGAAAAACGGATTATTCTCAGACAGCACCACTTTTCTTGTATTAAGATATAAAGGATCATTTGGAGCAATTGCACCTAAATACGGCAATGACAATAAAGACGGTACATTGGCGTCGTCCATCATGTGGAAACTGCCGTATCCGTTTACTTCAAAAGCTATAATTTTTCCGAATTTCGGGTGATTGATAATTCCGTGTTCATTAAGTCCTTTTTGAACCTCATCTCTTAATTTTGTGGCTTTCGCAACCAAATCATTATCCTTTAAAGCTGGAAGAGAGAAAATTTCAATCAGATAACCTAATATCTCAATAGCAAACATATTGCTCGGAATCAGATAACCAAACAAAGTAGAATCGTCGCTTGGCCTGAAAGTCGAAACAATTAATCCGCAAGGTTTTACAGGATAGCCATAACCGCCTAACGGAACTCCATCTGTAGCCCAAGCCGTCTGACGCTGAAAACTATACGGTCCGCCTTTGCCATCCATTCGCTGCTGTTCTTTAAAAGTCTGCAGAATTAAAAGCATGGCTTCTTTCCATTTGGCATCAAATAAACTGATGTCTCCTGTTTCCTTCCAATATCCGTGTGCTAATCGAACCGGATAACACAAACTGTCAATTTCCCATTTTCTTTCATGGATTCCAGGTTGCATCTTGGTAAGGTCATTTTTCCATTCGCTTTCCTTCGTAAAATCTTTATAAAAAGCATTCGCATACGGATCTAACAGAATACATTTCGCTTGACGATTGATTACTCCTTTTACCAGTTCTGCCAGTTTTGGATCTTCTTTTACAAACGGAATATAAGGCCAAATCTGCGCCGTACTGTCTCTAAGCCACATGGCATCAATATCTCCTGTAATTACATACGTATCTGGTTTGCCATCAATAATTTCAAAATCGACTGTAGTATCTAATGTGTTAGGGAAACAGTTTTCGAATATCCATGCCAATTCAGGATTGCCAATTTGTTTTTTAATGCGTACGATAGCGGCTTCAATTGCTTTACTCGTAAATTTTCTTTCGGCAACAGGAGGCCTTTTAGAAGCAAAATCTTTTATTGGAAACTGAAAAGTATCTGAATTAAATCCGAAAGCTTCTGTTTGAAGTGCCAGTAATCCTGCCGAAAAAATGCCTGCATTTCTTATAAATTTTCTACGTGACTGCATATATTTTTATTTTGAAGTTGAATAAGAATATGGGAATGCTTCTTTGGTTGTGCCTCTTTTAAAATTAGGAGAACTTGCCATATCAAAATTTAATTCGCCTCCTTTTAATACATCAAAATGGTTGATGTAATTTTTAGTATGAAGAGCATTATTCCATTTTAATTCGTTTACATATTTATTGGTTTCTGAATTATTTGGTGCATTGATAATAAGCTGTTTTCCGTTTTCTAACTGTAAAGTTGTTTTCTCAAACAAAGGCGCTCCCAAAACATATTCTTCAGTTCCTGGACAAACTGGATAGAATCCCATGGCTGAGAAAATATACCATGCAGATGTCTGTCCGTTATCTTCATCTCCGCAATAACCGTCTGGAGTCGGTTTGTATAAACGGTTCATAACTTCTCTTGACCAGTATTGTGTTTTCCAAGGTTCTCCTGCGTAATTGTACAAGTAAATCATGTGCTGAATTGGCTGGTTTCCGTGAGCGTATTGTCCCATATTCATAATCTGCATTTCGCGGATTTCGTGAATAACAGCTCCATAATAACTATCATCAAAAATTGGAGGCATTGTAAATACAGCATCCAATTTTGCTGTGAAATTTTTCTCTCCTCCCATTAAATCAATCAAACCTTGAATGTCGTGAAAAACACTCCAGCTATAATGCCAGCTGTTTCCCTCGGTAAAAGCATCGCCCCACTTAAACGGATTAAAATTGGCGGGAAAACTGCCGTCTTTATTTCGTCCGCTCATTAATCCTACTGACGGATTGTAGAGCTTTTTGTAATTCAACATTCGTTTCTCATACAAACTGATTTCTTTTTTCGGACGATTTAATGCTTTTGCCAATTTCCAAATCGCAAAATCATCATAAGCATATTCTAGTGTTCGCGCTGCATTTTCGTTGATCTTTACATCATACGGAACATATCCTAAAGTATTGTAATATTGAACACCTTTTCTACCAACCGCTTCTAGCGGTCCTTCATTATTGGCGCCATGCAATAAAGCTTCATATAAAGTATTGATATCATAACCGCGTAATCCTTTCATATAAGCATCAGAAACTACAGAAGCCGAATTATTTCCGACCATTACATTTCTAAAACCTGGACTTGACCATTCTGGCAGGAATCCGCCTTCTTTATAATCATTTATTAATCCTTCCTGCATTTCTTTATTTATAGAAGGATAGACCAAATTTAGCAATGGATATAAGGCGCGGAAAGTATCCCAAAATCCAGTTCCTGCGTACATGTATCCTGGAAGAATTTTTCCGTTGTATGGACTGTAGTGCACAATTTTTCCATCTTTATCAATTTCATATTGTTTCTGAGGAAAACAGACTGTACGGTATAAACAAGAATAAAAAGTCTTTAACTGATCTGCATTATTATCTTCTACAGTAATTTTCCCTAGAACTTTATTCCATTCTGCTTTAGATTGCAAAACCGTTTCTTCGAAAATCGATGCGCCTAATTCGTTTTTCAGATTCAATTCGGCCTGCTCCTGACTTATAAAAGAAGACGCCACTCTAACATTTACTTTTTCTCCTTTTTTGGTTTGAAACCCAACAACTGCTCCTACATGATTTCCTTCTGCTTCCAATTTATCAGCAATCAAAACTTTATCAATCCAAGTTGAATTGGTTAAGAACTTTTTGTCAAAAACCAGCACAAAATAGTTCTTGAAATTCTGAGGAACTCCGCCGCTGTTGCGCGTTGTATAGCCGATTATTTTATTTTCTGAAGGAATTATTTTGATATAAGAACCTTTATCAAAAGCATCGATCACAATAGAAGATTTTTCGTTTTCTGGAAATGTAATCTGAAAATGCGCCGCTCTTTCTGTTGTGGTAATTTCGGTCGTAACATCATAATCAGCCAGATAAACGCTGTAATAATACGGTTTTGAAACCTCAGCTTTATGGCTGATCCAGCTCGCACGCTCGTCTTCGGCGAAAGCCAATTTACCAGTAACCGGCATAATCGAAAACTGACCGTAATCGTTCATCCAAGGTGACGGCTGATGTGTTTGTTTAAATCCTCTGATTTTTTCTGCGGTATAAGTGTATGCCCATCCGTCGCCCATTTTTCCGGTTTGTGGCGTCCAGAAATTCATTCCCCATGGTCTGCAGATTGCTGGATACGTATTTCCGTTAGAAAGATTGTGCAAAGACTGCGTTCCCATTAATGGATTTACATATTCTACTGGCTCTTTAACTTGTGCATTTATAGAAATGCAGCAGTGTATTAATCCAAAAAAAATTAAACTTTTTATTTTCATACTATGTGTTGTTATCCTAACAGGTTTTTTAAACCTGTTAGGTATTTTTATTCTTTATAAAATGCCAATCTCGTTTGCCTAAAGCTTTGTCAAAGTTTAAAACTTTGACAAAGCTGCCGTAAATCTAAACCTTAAATTATACCTAACAGGTTTTAAAAACCTTGTTAGGAAACTGCTCACTAAAAACTGAACACTGAACACTACTTACAACGGTCTATCTTCTTTCTTAACTCCAAATGTCATTGACGGTTTGCTTCCCATATATAATTTCAGCTCCCCTCCTTTTACAATCATATCTTGTGTGATGTATGATTTTGCGTATGGCTTTCCGTTATATTCTGCTTTTTGAATATAGATATTTGAAGCGCTATTATTAACCGCATTTATCGTAAATGAAATACCTTTTTTATGATGAATTACAGCTGTATTCACCAACGGGCTTCCCAGAACATAGATTCCATTTGCAGGATTTACTGAATAGAATCCCATAGAAGACAAAATGTACCAAGCCGACATTTGCCCCAAATCTTCATTACCGCATAACCCGTCTGGTTTTGTTGAGTAGAATTTATCATCGATTTCTCGAATTAATTTTGCTGTTTTCCAAGGTTGCCCTACATAGGCATATAAATACGGAATATGATGATTGGGTTCGTTTCCGTGAGCGTATTGCCCTATTAAACCGCTAATATCTGGCGAAACATCTTCTCCTTCTACTTTGTCAGTCAGCAGGAAAAGCGAATCCAGTTTTGTAATAAATTTCTCTTCGCTTCCAAACAAATCAATTAAACCGTAGGGATCTTGAGGAACCAGCCAAGTGTACTGCCACGCATTTCCCTCAACATAATCGTCTTTACGATGCGCTGAAGAAAGCGGATTAAATGGCGTTCTCCAATTTCCATTTGTTAATTTACCACGCATAAAAGTGGTTTCTTTATCAAAATACAATTTGTATAAATTGGCTCTTTTGGTGAAATAATTATAATCGTCTGTTTTGTTTAAAGATTTCGCCATCAAAGCAATACAGTAATCATCAATTGCATATTCTAAAGCATTTCCAACAGATTCTAATAGTTTATCAGCAGGAATATATTCTAGTCTCTGAACATAATCCATTCCGTCTCGCGTTTGCATGGCCGTTTTTTTAATGGCTTCGTACGCTAAATTGACATCATAATCACGGTATCCTTTTAAATAAGCATCAACGATAACGGCTATAGAATGATTTCCATTCATGGTATTGGTTTCGTTACCCATTAAATGCCAAACCGGCAATCTGCCCTGCTGCTGATAAATCGCTAAAAACGATTTTACAATATCATTGATTTTTTCTGGTTGCGTAATGGTGTATAATGGATGCAGTCCGCGGTACGTATCCCAAAGTGAAAAAGTAGTGTAATTGGTAAAATTGGCCTTTTCGTAGACTTTTTTATCTGTTCCAAGATAATCTCCGTTCGCATCATTAAAAATAGAAGGTGCAAACATGGTGTGATACAATGAAGTATAGAAAACTTTCATTGTTTTTTCGTCTGCTTTTATCTGAACTTTATTAAGCTCTTTGTTCCATTTTGAATCAGCCGATTTTACAACAGCTTCAAAATCCCAATTCGGAATTTCTGCTTTTATATTGGCTGATGCATTTTCTGTACTAACTGGAGAAATCCCAACTTTTACCAGAATCTGTTTGTTTTTTAAGGTTTTGAAATCTAAAACAGCTTTTATTTTTAAGCCTTCGCCTTGAGTTCCTTTAACCACCTCTGTACTATCATAAACCTTTATATTGGCAATTGGCTCAGAGAATTCCATTGCAAAATAAATGCGCTGATCTGCTGCCCAACCTGTCGAATAACGATAGCCTTCAATTTTGGTTTCGCTGATTTTTTTAATGAACGTTTTTACCGGTCTGTCCCAACCAATTCCGTCAGCTAGATCAATTAAAATGTGTGAATCGTCTGTGTTCTCAAAAGTATATTTATGAAAACCAACTCTTTCACTGGCCGTTAATTCGGCTTTGATTTTATATTTATCCAATAAAACGCTGTAATATCCTGGCTTTACCACTTCGTTTTTATGAGAGAAATACGAACCGTAACCGTTTACCATATCTTCTTTTGTTCCTTTGGTCAAACCGACTTTTCCGCTGACAGGAAGCACCAAAATATCATTTAAATCTCCGATTCCAGTTCCGCTTAGATGCGTGTGCGTGAAACCTAAAATGGTATTACTGGCATAGTTGTAGCCGCTGCACCAATCCCATCCTTCAAAAATATTTACAGGCCCCAACTGCAGCGCTCCAAAGGGAACATTTGCGCCTACAAATACGTGGCCATGCCCTGCCGAACCAATAAGCGGATCTACATATTGCGTATAATTTGTATCGGTTTGTTTTGTTTTTTTTTGCTGTGAAATTGTTGGATTGGCAAAAAGTAAACCTAAAGCCAAGAAACCGCTAAATAGTATTCTCATATATTTTTATTTTTGATTGCGCATTGTTTAAAATGATTGACGCAAATATTTTTTAAATTCTGTGTGTTAGACGCACTGCGGTGCGTCTCTACGGTCATTTATAGAACATTATGATAAAGAATGAAACCTAATTTTCATAAGCAGACGCACTGCGGTGCGTCTCTACAAAAAACCTTTGTACCTTAGAACCTTAGAATCTTAGTACCTTTTAAGAACCTCAAACAAAGAATAAATCTTAATCGCTGGTTTTGCTATTTTCCCTTCAAACGAAATTGTTTTTTCTTCTCCTTCTTTTAAATCAAAATAATTATCGCTCCACTTTCCATTATACCCTTTCATGGAAATGCAAACGTATTTTGCCATTTTCTGAGCTTTTATAATTACGCTATTCCCTTTTATCTTCCAGCTGATTTTTGGGTCTTCTAATGCCAAATCTTTTGGATGCGTAAAATCGGTTTCTGGTTTTATATCGTCTCTGTATGCTTCTTTTATGGCGTACCAAGCTGCTTTTGGCTGTCGGTTATTATAATCGGTAATACTCCAACTTGCGACAGGCCAGCAGTCGTTTAATTGCCAGACTAGAGTTCCCATATTATAAGGCGCTTTCGAACGATGAATCCCAACAATATTTTTGATTGCATAATAATGCAGACATTGGCTCAAATAGGCATAATCTTCCAAGTTCATCTTTTTAATTTTAGAGGCATCGATGAAATATTTACCTAAATAGGCATCTAATTTATCAAAACCTTTGCCTGCTTTTAAATGTACTTTTAGTATATCTGAATATAAGTGGCGGTCTTCTGGAGCAGTAAAACTTTCAACTGTAGAATAATTTGGTAAAGACAGCATTCCGTATTCGCTCACAAAACGTCCTGTTTTTTTCTGAACGGCTTCAATATCTTCCAATCCCCACCAAATTCCCCAATAGTGGCTGTCTCCTTCGGTAATGCTTTTTGCTTTCGACCAATGGTGTAAAGGCGAAGAACTTAGATACGGACGTTTATCATCCACTTCTTTTACCCATTTCGGAATACTATCATGAAATAAACGCGTATAATCTTTCCACAAACGAATTGAATCTTGTTTTGAAATTTTGAAACTTTTCATCCAGCCCCAATTTTTAAATGCTTCATCAGATTCGTTATTTCCACACCATAAAACGATACTTGGATGATGACGCAGTCTTTTTACCTGATACTGAACTTCTTTTTTTACATTGTCAAAAAAAGCATCGTCTCCAGGAACCATTGTACCAGCGAACATAAAATCCTGCCAGACATTTATGCCGTATTTATCACATAAAGCGTAGAAATAATCATCTTCATAAATTCCTCCGCCCCAAACGCGAAGCATATTCATATTGGCTTCTTTGGCAGATAAAACTATTTTTTCATATTCTTTTTTATCTACTCTAGAAAGAAAAGCATCTGATGGAATATAATTGGCTCCTTTCATGTAAACTGGTTTTCCATCAATTTTAAAATAGAAAGATCTGCCTAAACTATCTGGCTCTTGTATTAATTCAATCTTTCGATTTAAAACATAAGGTTTCTCGGGATTTTTTTCGTCATAAGATTCTAATCTTGGTGTTTTCCATATTCCGCAGGTTGTAAATTTTGGCCCCCAATCCCAACCAAAATGGTATTGTGCTTTACGCACATAGGCACGCGGATTGTCTGGAATTACAAATGGATAATCTTTTTTTGCCAGCGAGTCAACCACATTTTGTGCCGATTGAAATACAATTCTCAAATCATTATTTCCTGATTTCAAGACTTTTTTAACCTCAACACGCCATTGACGAAACATATTATCGGCTTTTAAAACCAACTGATTGTTTACATAAACAGATGCATAAGTATCTAACCCGTCAAAAACTAAATCTGTGTTTTTCTTTTTCAGCATATTTGCTGTAACCTGAAAAGTGGTTTTGTATTCCCAATTCCTGCGTTCTATCCATTGCAGTTTTTCTTCATTATCTCTGTAAAACGGATCTGGTATTAATTTACTGTTTAGCAAATCGGTGTGAATTTCTCCAGGAACAGTCGCTGGGTACCATTTTTGTGTTTTCTCTTCACGGTATTTCCAATTGTTTTTTAAATCAATTTGCTGTGCAAAAGCAATTGATGTAAAACCTACCCAAAATAGGTACATGAAACAGTGAAGTTTTTTTTGATAATTCATTTTATGGAATACTATATTAATACCTTCTAAAATTAGTAAAAAGGTACCTAATTTGGCAGTTTAGAGAAGGAAAGAAATGACCAAGTTTATTCCTTCTCTTTAGAATCTATTCTTTGTTAGTAACTCTAAAATACAACTAGAAATATCTTCTTTACCACTGCCTTATACTTTTGTTTTTTGATATGGATCGTTTTAAATTCAAATAATTGAATAAAATTTTAAGTATAGCTTTTTGAAATATTTAAAATGCAGAAAGTTAAACCCATCTTTTTCAGCAGAATCTCTCTTAGTTTGCTGCGAAAAAAAAGGTATTTGAATCTGTAAAGTAATTTTTCAAACTGCTTATTTTTTAAATCAATTCATTATATGATTTTAAAAATAAGCCGGGTATGCTCATTACCCGACTTATCTTAACTAACCAACCATTTTAAAAATTATTTATCCCACCAGATTCTTGTGGTCATTAAATCTAAACCTTGGCGTTGAATGGCTTCTTTATAATTAGCCTCATTTGTAATAAGTTCTGACTGATCATAAATTAATCTTCTCGGAATTGTTCCTTGAGTTTCACCAGTTGGATCATTAACAGGAACTAAAACTGGGTAACCTGTTCTTCTGTATTCTGAGAATGCTTCAAAACCGTTAAATAGCAAAACAATCCATTTTTGAGTAATAATCTGCTCGATTTTTTCTGCTTGTGTCCCTCCAGATTTAAACGGATAAGTGGCAATGTAAGTGTTATATTCTGCTAATGAAACGGCAGGTACCTTATCTCCAAAAATCGTTAAAATATTCATCGCAGCTCTTACTCCGTTTTCATAGTAAGTCTGAGCAGATCCGCCAACGTTCCATCCTTTTACTGCTGCTTCTGCCAATAAAAACTGAACCTCAGCATAAGACATAATTAATGTTGGAGCATCGTAACGCAGTACTGTAGAAGTATTTGGATCTGAGAAAAGCTTTTTGTCTCCTCCCGGAAATTCTTTTGCATCGTTTGCTAAACCTTGCTGACTTGCCGGATTATTATCTCCTGTTGCTTCTAATTTTGCATAAATTCTTAAACGAGGATCGTTTGTATTTTTCAATAAATCGATAAATGTTTTACTGAATTTGATATTCGCTTCACCCCCATTTAAATCATTTCTAACCCATGCAGAAGTAATCGGATTTGTTTTAACTCCTGGAGGCCCTGCATCATGCTGTAAAACCAAACTGTCTTCATTTGATGTAAACACACCTTTAGCATATGCTTTTTCTACAAATTCTTGTGCTTTTGCAGGATTTACTTTAGACAAACGCATTGCCACTCTTAACATTAAAGAATTTGCCAATTTCTTCCATCTTGCAACATCACTTTGGTAATACAAATCGGCACTTCCTACAAAAGGTTTTCCTGCATCTAGAGCTGTTCCAGCTTCATCCAATTCTTTTAAAAGATCATTGTAAATAGCTTCTTGTGTATCGTATTTTGGAGAATAAACACCTCCGTTGTAACCTTTTCCTGCTTCAAAATAAGGAACTTCACCATAAGTATCTGTCAGTTTTTGAAACAAAAATACTTTCATGATTTTACAAGCCTGAATCATATTTGAATTCTCTGGCGTATCCTCAACAACAGATAACAATTGAAAAATCTGATTTAATCCTTTTCCGTATGTTTCTCCAAAAAGTGCAGCTGAATATTCAGAAGAATAAGCATATTTTGAACCAGCTCCTGAAGGTGACGAAAATTGCTGTACAATCTGCGCCGCGTATATGTTGTTTCCTCTTGTATTAGAAAAATCTTGCCCATCTACATAAATCTCTGCAAGTGTAAACATTGATTTTACAGCTGGATCTGTTAAGGCGTTCGGATTCTTATTCATTTCTTCGAATCCTTTGTCGCATGAAGTTAATGTCAAAGCACCAACAATTGCGACACAAAATATTTTAATATATCTATTTTTCATCTTTTTTAGAATTAGAATTTGACATTAAGTGCAAAACCATAGTTTCTTGTCAAAGGCATAGAAGCTCTTTCCATACCTTGCGCATTACTGTTTGAGTAATTTGACTCCGGATCGATGTTTGGAACTTTGTCATAAATAGTCCATAAATTGTGCGCTGAAAATGCTAAACTAACAGACTGAAATGGCGTTCTTTTTAAATATTCTTTTGGAAAATTGTAAGCAAATGAAATTGCTCTAAGCTTAACAAAATCAGCATCGTAAACAAAATTTGAGGTTACATCACTGTAGCTTCTCCAGTAATCGTAAGCCGAAACTGTTGTGTTTACAGGATTTCCATTAACATCTGTTCCACTTACTGCCACACCACCTTCACGACCTGGAAGCGTAATTTCAGATAATCCGTAACGTGTTCCTAACTGATTTGTAGCCGAATAGATTTCTCCTCCAAATTTAGCATCAACAAAAACAGAAAGAGTGAAATTTTTATAAGAGAAATCATTTGAAAGCCCCATAGATGTTGGCGCAACACCTTGTCCTGCAATGATTAAATTTCCTCTTAAGAACCTTCCATTTGTATCAAGAACGATATTTCCCTGAGCATCTCTTAAATAATCGTATGCTTTAATAACTCCAAAAGGTTGCCCTTTTTCTAAAACTACATTAGCTCTTCCGTCTCTGTTTCCTTCTAATGTTTTTGTTGTGATTTTATCAGAAAGATTTAAAACTTCACTATCGTTGTAAGCAAAATTATAACCTACGTTCCAAGAGAAATTTTCTGTCTTAACTGCTTTTACATTAATAGCAAACTCCACCCCTTTGTTTAAGATTTCTCCAACATTGATTTTTGTTGTTCTGTATCCTGAAGCTTGAGAAACATCGGCATCTGTAATATCATTTGTTGTTTTTTTGCTATAGAAAGTCAAATCTGTACTCACTCTATTGTTGAAAAATGTATTCTCAAAACCAAACTCAATTGTACTTACGTTATAAGGTTTTAAAGTTCTATTTGGAATTGTTTCTCCATTTACTCCCAAAATTGGCTGTCCTAAAGAATCTGTTTGTCCATCTGGTGCTGTATAAGTTAAAGCTAAAGCATACGCTTCTGGCAATGCTCCTCCAACGTTACCCCAACCCGCTCTAATTTTACCATAAGAAATCCATTCGGGAAGACCGATAACTTCTGAGTAAATAAAACTTGAACTTACAGAAGGGTAAAAAGTGCTATTATTTGACGGATCTAAAGTCGAAAACCAATCTTCACGGCCTGTTAAACTAAGAAACAAATAATCTTTGTATCCCAAATCTGCTGAATAGAAAAGAGAGTTTACTTCACTTTCAGAGAATAATTTTTCAGTTTTATCTGGCTGCGTATTTGCATAGAAATATTTGAATGGAACAATAAAGTTATTCCCTTTCATCTTAATACCGCTGTATCTGTTATGCTGACGGTTTGCACCAATAAAAGCATCCAATGAAAGGTCTTTAGCAATATCTCCTTTGTAGCCTAAAAAACCAGAAGCATTTACTTCAGAACGAGTTTCAATTCTGTTTTCGATAGATCCACCTGGGCTATAATTTATTCCAGTAGGCTCAACTTCAGTATATTCATAATTAATATCATCAATACCAATAACAGCTTTAGCATAAATTTTATCTGTAATGTTATAATTTACTTTTGCAGATCCGATAAAACGTTTTCTAAGATCGTCGTTTAAAGGAGATTTGGTAGCAAAATAAGGATTTGTATGATATACGTTTGCTCCCAAAAAGTCTTCTTCTCCACCGTTTGCGTCATAAGGATTGCTTAACCATCTAATATCTGTTCCCGGAGTCATGAAAGTAGTTGGGAAAGATGGATTTCTTGGTGAATCATTTAAATATGGACGGTTATGGCTTTTCTCAGAAATATACTGAGCATTACTTTCTATACTGATTTTTTTATTTGGAGCAGAATTTAAACTCAAAGCCACGTTGTTTCTACCAAAAGTAGTTTCTGGCAAAATAGATTCGTCTTTTGTATTTCCAAAAGATAATCTAAAGTTTGTTGATTCATTTCCGCCAGAGATCGCTAAAGTATTGCTGAAAGAATATCCAGTTCTGTAGAAATTCTCCACATTATCTTTTCCATAAGCTTGATAAGGTCTCGTTTTACCATCAAGTGACAATGAAGGTGTTCCGTCATATTTATCTCCCCATGCAAAATAGTACGAATCTCTAAGTTCCTGTAAATTGTTAAACCTAGTTGGCACACCACTCGCATTTGGGGCACCTGCACCATATTGATCTTGCCATTTTAAAAGACTTGCAGGTGTATTAAAAGAAGAATTGGTGCTAAAATCTACTCCTATTCCCGTTCCGTTTTTACCTTTTTTAGTTGTAATTAAGATAACACCATTTGATCCTCTGTACCCGTAAAGAGCAGAAGCGGCACTACCTTTAAGCACAGACAGCGAAGCAATATCATCTGGATTGAAAGAAGACATACCATCTCCTTTATCAGCTCCACCCCACATTCCTGCATTTCCTTGCTGTGTATTGTCAATCGGGATTCCGTCTACCACATACAACGGCTGGTTCAATCCTGAGGCAGAAGTTGCACCACGAATAACCACTCGGCTTGAACCTGATGGCCCTGTAACTGGAGCCGAAACGTTTACACCGGCAATTTTACCTTGCAAAGCATTTCCTAAATTGATTTCTTTATTTTTTGTCAGATCATCGCCTTTTAGTTCTCCTACAGCGTAACCTAAACTTTTCTTCTGTTTTTTAACTCCAAATGAAGTTACCACAACATCCTTTAATTCCTGAGTATTCTCGGCAAGTGTAACAGCAACTCTAGTTTCTTTTTCTTGTAATACAACTTGTTTTGACTGAAACCCTATAGAAGAAATATTAAGGGTAATTTTACCTTCTGGAACATTCATTTTAAATCGCCCTTCAGCATCTGTAACAGCGCTAAATGGTTTTCCTTGAACTTCGATTGATGCAGCCACAACTCCCTTGTTTTCTGCATCTGTAACTATGCCGGTTATTAATCGATTTTGCGCGGCAGCACTTAAACTGCTAAGCAATATCACTCCTAACACTGCTAATATTCGTCTCATAAGCTTTTTTGTTTGGTTATTGGTTTTGATTTCGTTTGTGTTTTGTTGTTACGTGTTTGTTTTAAATAATTAATAAAAATTGGTACTCTACTTTCAATTATAGCAACAAGAAGCCTTTGCAAGTCTTGCTGTTTTTGGTTTTTACTAAATCGTTTTAGTGAAATGGTTAAAAAATTTTTAAACTGATTCTCTTATTATTAAAGAGCCTTTTTTGAGAATTTTTTCAATTTTATAGTCTTCAAAGTTGGTCATCTGGCTCATTAGCAATTGTATCGACTTGACCGCTATATCTTCTATGGGCTGAGCAATTACAGATATGGTGGGCGTATGCAGTTTGAAACTGTCGTGATCATCAAAACTAATCACCGAAATATCTTCTGGAATTTTATATTTTAAATATCTAAAAGCTTGTAATCCCGCAAGTCCGAGGTAATTTGCTAAAAAAAGAACGGCATCTATATCCTTATTTTTTTCAAAGAAATTTATAATGGCTTCTACTCTGCTTTGCTCGCTTGCATGATAATCTAAATGAAGCGTATAATTTTCGTTATAGATTCCTTCTTCTTTTAACGCTTCCACATATCCTTTTTCTCGCAATTTCATCTGAATCATTCCAGACTCATTATTTACAACCGCAATATTCTTTCTTCCTTTATCAATCAAAAATTTAGTAGCCGAGTAAGCTCCCTCGTGATTGTCCATTACCACGTGACTTACTTTTTGATTGGCAAAATATCTGTCGATTAACACAACCGGTTTTTGCAATTTTAAAAGTTGGCTGATTGTTTTTTCGAGATTTCGAGTCGGTGTTATAATGAAGCCTTCAACATTCGCCTGTAAAAGACTCTGCACCAATTCTTCAGAACGATTGTTATCGTCTCCTGTGCTGCAATAAAAAACTCTATAGTTGATATTTTTTGCTTCATCTTCGATCACTCTTGCCAAATCAGCAAAGAACTGATTGGATATATCTTCTACAATAAGTCCGATTGATCTTGTTTTTCCTGTTCGCAGACTGCTCGCAATCATGCTTGGTTTGTACTGCAGTTTTTGTGCTACATCCTGAACTTTTTTAATCACCGACGGACTAATAGCCATTTTTTCGCCTTTTCCATTGATAACAAAAGACACAGTAGAAATAGAAACTTCTGCCTGTTTAGCAATATCTCTAATTGTAATCTTTTTCATCTAGTAAAAAATTTATTGTTGAATATTTTAGTACATCACAAATATATGTAAGCAAAACTTACAAAAACGTTTTAGTAAAATTTTTTTTCAATAAATCTCTTTTTTAACAACAAAATAAAGCGAAATATTCAGCAAATAAAGCATTTTGATTAGTTATTGTCATTTTGACTTTTAATATTGATTTTGTAATTTTTATAAAGATTAAATTCCGTTTTGAGGTATTTATTAATCATTTTTCAGTGTTATTTTTCAAAAAAAAAATTGAAAAAAATCTAAAATTCTGTAAAAAGACTTTTTGAGAAAAAACAAGAACAAAACCTCAGCCAACTAAAACCAAGATGTCCTACGTAAGAAAAAAATCACTATTTTTAACTAACTTCATTTTTGCATTATGACCGATAAATCACAACTCTTAAGTTCCATCTTCAGGCATCTTGACGGCTTGGTTACTGCTCCTGTAGCGGTCGCACTTAAAAATAAGTCTGTATTAGAATTTATATTAGATAAAAAACAGACCTCGATAGCTGAACTTACTGCTGTTTTTAATGCCAACGAAGGATATCTGAATGTGGGTTTGCGAGTTTTGGCTTCTCAAGGATTTTTAGAATATGAAATTGATAATAAAACGCAAGTGATTAAAATTTCTGTAAATGAGAAAACCGAAACTGCTTTTTCGCTGTTTTATCTCTACGAAGACGTTGTCGAATTGCTTCAATTATCTATACATTTTCATCCCCGTTTGTTTGAAGATACGCCGTTTGAAAAGCTCAATACTATTTTTGAAAAATATAAAAAAAGATACGGAATTGAGTCTTCCATTGACCCTCTAACCAAGAGCATTCAAGAACAGATTTTAAAACATATTGAAGGTTACCTCATCGGACCAACTATTGTTCGATTGGCGATGAACGGAATGTTTCACAAGTATTTTATGGAAACTTCTTTTAGACCTGAAGAGTTTCATAAATCACCCGAAAATTTTAAAAAGATATTAGACTTTTTTGTGCATTTGGGCTGGTTTCTGGAGAAAAAAGGAAATTATCAATTTACCGAAGCCGGTTTGTTTTTTGCTAAAAGAGCCAGCGCCTATGGCGTTACGGTTTCTTATCTTCCGACATTTGCCAAAATTGAAGAATTGATTTTTGGCAATCCAGATGCTTTAAGAACTGCAGAAGGCAAAAACGAAATTCATGTCGATCGCGAAATGAATGTTTGGGGAAGCGGAGGCGCGCATGATACTTATTTTAAAGTGGTTGATGAAATTCTTATTAAACTTTTTAATCTTCCGATCGAAGAACAGCCTAAAGGAATTCTAGATATGGGATGCGGAAATGGCGCTTTTCTACAGCATATTTTTGAAGTAATCGATAGACAAACTTTACGCGGAAAAATGCTCGATGAATATCCGTTATTTTTAGTCGGTGCCGATTACAATCAGACCGCTTTGAAAGTAACAAGAGCCAATCTTATCAATGCAGACATTTGGGCCAAAGTAATTTGGGGCGATATCGGACGTCCTGATTTACTGGCAGATGATTTGAAAGAAAACTATAATATTGATTTGAAAGATCTTCTAAATGTGAGGACTTTTCTCGATCATAATAGAATTTGGCAAGATCCGAAGCATAGTAACGAAAATAGAGTCAGTACTTCAACAGGAGCATTTGCTTACAGAGGAAAAAGAATTAGCAATAATCTGGTTGAAGATAATCTTTTGGAACATTTGCAAAAATGGTCTCCTTATGTACGTAAATTTGGTCTGCTACTCATTGAACTTCATACTATAAACCCGAAACTTACTGCCAATAATTTAGGTCGAACTCCAGCAACAGCTTATGACGCCACTCATGGTTTTTCGGATCAATATATTGTTGAAATTGACGTTTTTAATGCAATTGCCGCAGAAGCCGGATTATTTCCAGATCAATCTATTTTTAAGAGATTTCCTGATGCCGATACAGCAACGGTTAGCATTAATTTGTTGAAAGGAAAATAAATAAAATGTGAAATGTAGAATGTGAAATGCAGAATGTGAAATGTGGAAAGTAGATAAACTATATTTTTTACCCCGCTGGGATTTTTGCAGAAACATTTTCAAGCTCTGGAAGAGCGAAATATTTATAGATAAAATTCAAGACACCGATCAAAAAGCTTCAGCAGAGCGATATATTTTAGATAAAACCAAAAAGGAGCTCCCTTTTAGGAAGCTCCTTTAATTTGAATTTATTTAAGAAATTATTTCTTTCCAATCAATTCCATAATCTTGTCATAAATTGCTGTATTCTGGTAAACTCCCATGAATTTTTCAGATCCTGGTCCATAAGCAAAAACAGGAACTGGAATTGCGGTATGATCATTTGTGCTGAAACTTCCGTGAACGTACCCTTTTTCAATACTTCCATCAATTAATGATAATCCTCCTGTTTCGTGGTCTGCGGTTACAATTAATAATGTTTCTGGATTTTTATCTACAAATTCCATTGCCTGACCAACCAATTTGTCAAAATCAAGCATTTCTCTCACAACATATTCCACATTATTCTGGTGTCCGCCGTAATCAATTTGAGCGCCTTCAGCCATAATAAAAAACGGATTCTTTGTTTTTGAAAAAGTGTTGGTTGCTTTCGCTAAAGATTTCGTTAGAAAATCTCCTCTTCCATTTTTTATAGAAACTACTGCCGCATCTTCTAAAACAACAAATTTGCTGTTTTTAATCGTGTCTAAACTCGAGAATTTATCTGAAAAAGTGTATCCTTTTTCGATTAAAGCTTTAGACAAATCTTTGCCATCTTTTCTAGAAATAAATTCTTTCTGTCCCCCTCCAATTAAAATATCTGACGGATTCGAAAGAAAATCGTTTGCAATTGGTTCGCTTAAACTTCTTTCTGGCTGATGCGCATAAAATGCAGCCGGAGTTGCATCTGTAATATTTCCAGCAGAAATAATTGCCGTTTTATAGTTTCTCTTTGCCAATTGTTCTGCAATCGTCTGAAGCGGTTTTCCTTGTTCATCAACGCTTATAAAACGGTTATTGGTTTTATGTCCTGTTGCCATTGCCGTTGCTCCTGCGGCAGAATCTGTAATATAACTATCTGAAGCTTTTGTGATTGAGAATCCTTGAGTTGGAATATTGAATAAACTCAATTGCCCTTTATTGGCTGTATAACCAGAATAGATTTGCGTTAATCCCATTCCGTCTCCAATTAAAAGAATAACATTTTTTGGACGTTTATTCTTGAAAACATTTTTAGGAACATAAGCTTGATGAAATTCTGTATTCTGATAAAATGTCGTTTTGATACTATTAATAAATTGCGTCAGTTCGGCTACTTTATCCGTTCCGATGAAATCAACTTTTAAATTCATCAAAGTCATATACGTGTTCACGTTGTCTTGCGTAGCCCAGAATCTTACTTTTTTCTTTTGATCATGGACTTTTTTAATAATTGCCTGAATTTTTTCGGCATCTGGTTGCGTCAAAACACCTTTTCCGTTCCAAACTGTGATTTCATGCAAATCTTCGCTAATCATTTCAACTCTCGCCAATTGATCTGAAGTATAATTTTCATTCAATCTTCCATCAAAATAAATAAAATCTGGATACGTTGCCCAAAGCGATGGCAAAGGTCTGTTTCCAGAAATAACCACTTTTATATTTTTGTTCGAAATGATATCTGGAAAAGTCTTTAGCTGCTGTGTAATTGCTTTTAGAGTCGAATCGGCATCTGACTTAATATCAATCATTAAAATCAATGGTTTATTGCTCGGATAAGCTTTTCCTTCCAATGTTTTTAATTTATTAGAAAGCGGTTCCAAATACATGCTTTTAAGTGTATTGTGAGAAGCAATTTCTTTAGAAGTATGCGCCACAAATAATTCGTTATTCACTAAAAAAACATCGGCTTCTATAACGCCAGTTTCGTTAGAATAAGCTCCATAAAATGGCAACTTACTTTCGTAATCGTTATGCGAATGAATGTTGGTAGAACTGTATTCCTGCGCTTGCGCGAAGAGGCAAAATTGAAGGCAAAAAAGGGTGATTATTTTTTTCATCGAAAATGATTTATATTCTTTTAAAGCTGTAGGTAACTTTATTAGAAACGGGTTTATGCTGTTTATTTTTTAACACATAGAAACATAGCTTTTCTTTATGTATAAAGGCGTTTCACTTGTTTAAATGCACATAGTAAAAAGTAATCTTGTCATTTCGACGAAGGAGACTCGAGCGATAGCGAATAGGCGAAGCAAATCTTCGTAAGTAACTCGGCAAAGATTGGGGTTTTAGATTGCGGAGCTTCTTGTGAGGATTTCTCCTTCGTCGAAATGACAAGATTGTGTGAATGCGTACGACTTGTCATTCCTCGAAATGACAAACTTTACTCTGTTTTTTTTACAACTGCAGTCTCCTGACTAAGACTGCAGTATAAAAAACTAAAAAAACACAATGAAATTAACGTATTACCAGCCTTGGTTTTGAGTCAAAGCTCCTTTACTTACTGCGATTTCATCTGGTGGAATTGGCCAAACGTGATGAATCGCTGGATTGAAATTACGAGCAGGATAAATTACGCTTCCATTGTAATGGTGCAATGGTTTTGCGTACGTTTCTTTTGCATCTCCCCAACGCACTAAATCGAAATGGCGATCTGTCCATTCTCCTGCCAACTCGCATCTTCTTTCTCTTTTTAAATCGACCATTGTCGCACCAGCAATATCTGTAAGACCTGCGCGGTGGCGAATCATATTGATTTCTGTATCTGCGTTTTGCCCTTTCATTAATTTCGCTTCCGCTAACATCAAAATGACATCTGCATAACGCAAAAGAGGCACATTTAAAGCTGTTGAAGGTTTGTCTCCGTTTGCATTTACGTAACGAATATCTACTCCGCCTGAAGTTGTTTTTGGATAACTGAACGGCTCCATATATTTTTTAAACTGATAACCTGTTCTGTTACTTGAACTTACTACGTGATTCCCTTCGTTAAAAGTTACTGTTTCCCCGAAATAAACAAATTTGTCTCCTTTTTGTAAAATTGTAGCGCTGCGTCTTTTATCGTTGGCTGCGTAAGTATCGAATAATTCTTTTGTTGGATAAAAATTTCCCCATCCGTTGTAAACTCCCCAACCTTTATCTTCTAAACAAACTCCAGGAAAAATAGAACCCAAAGAAGTATTTTCTGCGCTTGAAGTTACCGACCAAATATATTCTGAAGACCAGTTATTACTGATTTTAAATACATCTTCAAAATTGTCTAATAATTTGTGCTTTCCGCTAGCCACGATCATGTTTGCATATTTGATGGCGTTGTCCCAATCTTTTGCATACAAATACGTACGAACCAAATAAGCCCAAGCTGCAGTTTTGTGCGCGCGTCCGTAATTGTCTGGCGTAAGCTGATCAAAATAAGGCAGCAAATCTGCCGCTTTGATTAAATCTGCTTCAATATAAGCGTAATTTTCGGCCACATTTTTAGCACGAGGCACAAAAACATTTGTTGGATCTTCTCTATCTTGAATCGGAATTCCGGCACGATCGTCTCCATAGTGGTAAGCCAATTCTAAATGCATTACAGCATGGTTAAAATAAGCTTCTCCCAACATTCCGTTTTTTGTACTTTCATCCAATGCAATCTTTGGAATATTGCGAATCACGTCATTGCAACGTTTCATAATTTCGTAGTGAATTCTCCAAATATCCTTAGTATCCGATTCTGATCCGTCTACAATAAAATTTTTGATTCTTTCTGCATTCTGTCTTGGTTTTGTTCCTATATCATCGCTGGCATTATTCAACCAGAAGAAACCACGACCGTACATATTATCATCAGAATATAAAGCATAAATTGCATTTACTCCCGCTTTTGCATCTGCTGGCGTTTTCCAGAAATTTCCGCTTGACGGAGCTCCTTGTGGCACAACATCAAGTTCGCTTTCGCAAGCCGAAGTGCTTACCAAAAGCACGAAACTCAATAATAAAAGACTTATTTTTTTCATTTTAATTGTTTTTTATTTTTTAAAAAGTTGCGTTAACACCTGTCATGTAAATACGAGAAAGCGGATAACGTCCTAAATCCATTCCGAAGTTTTTAAGACCAACTTCAGGATCCATTCCAGAATATTTCGTGATTGTAAATAAGTTTTGTCCAGAAATAAAGAATCTCAATTTTGCTTTTCCGTTCAGCCAGCTTTCTTTAATTGTATACCCAATCGAAACGTTTTTCAGTCTTAAGAAAGAAGCGTCTTCAATGTATAAATCAGAAATACGTCCAAAGTTGTTATTGTTATCTGTTGAAGAAAGAACCGGAACATTGGTATTCGTATTTGTTGGCGACCAAGCTTCTTTTGATTCAGACAATAAATTGTAACCTGGGAAAGAAGCATTTAAACCGGTATGTTTTACTGCATTGAAAACGCTATTTCCTGCAGCTCCGCTGAAAAAGACATTCATATCGAATCCTTTATATCTGAAATTGGCATTCAAACTATACGTTGTCTTTGGGAAAGGGCTTCCTAAAACTACTCTATCGCTATTGTTGATTACACCATCTCCGTTTTCATCTTTAAATTTAATATCTCCAGCAACGGCATTTGGCTGATACATTACGCCATCTTTGTTTACAAAAGCTTTCACCTCATCATTGCTTTGGAATAATCCATCGGTAGCATATCCGTAGAAAGCTCCAACTGGGCTACCAACTTGGTAAATATTCGCTAACGGCAAACTACGAACTCTGCTTAAACCAAGTGGTTCTAATGAATTCAAATCGTCTTTGATCGAAACAATTCTATTGCTTAAGAATCCAGCATTTGCCGTTACATCAAATTTAAATTCTCCGCGAGTTTTTTGATAGGTTAAACTTACCTCGATACCTTTGTTTTCAACATCTCCCGAGTTAACGATTCTTCCTTGTGGCGTTCCCGAAACTCCTGGCAATTGGTCACGAACCAACATGTCTTTGTTTTTCTTTACATAAGCATCAACAGATCCTACTAAACTATTATTTAGCATAGTGAAGTCTAAACCAATATTAGTCTGCTCAGAGCTTTCCCATTTTAAATTCGGGTTTGATAATTCGCTTTCAGCATAACCATAATTAATTGATGGCACTGCTCCAATTAAAGCTTGAGTTTGTACCAAAGGCACACTAAATTGATATGGTCCAAGGTTTCCTAAGTTTCCAATTTGTCCCCAACTTGCACGAAGTTTTAAATTACTGATGATTGGCTCGATACCTTTCATGAAATTTTCTTCAGAAATTAACCAACCTGCAGAAACAGAAGGATACACTTTCCAACGGTTATTTTCTAATAATTTTGAAGTTCCGTCGCGACGAACAATTCCAGAGATTAAATATTTCTGATTGAAATCGTAATTAATTCTTCCTACATAAGAAGAAATAATTTCATCTGATCTTCCTGCTGCTGTCTGCTGAATCAATTTTGCATTCAATAAATAACGTTGCGATGGATCTTCGTTATCAAAACCAGTTCCTTCAACAGTATAAAAATCTCTTTTAGTTTCTTGATATGTATAACCAGCTAAAGCTTTCAAATTGTGTTTTCCAAATGATTTCTCATAAGAAATAGTCTGCTCGCTCAATAAATCTGTAGTTGTTATATTTTTCAGCGTCAATCTGTTAAAATCAAAGATTTTTCCTGGTTCTGTAACTTTTACTGTAAAGTCTGATGCATTATCTTGAATTCTAGTATAACCCCAGTTCGATTTTACTTTTAACCCTGGAACAATTTCCCATTCTGCATACGGATTGATCAAAATGGTAGAAATTGGGTTTTTATTGTCTAATCTTTTCAAATACGCTACCGGATTGATAACGTCTCCGTAAGAACCAATATATTTTTCTGGAACACCGCCAAATTGCCCCGAACCATCTTCTCTATAAATCGTTGCGTTTGGCGGATACAAAATCGCTGCTTGAATTGCTCCTGTATACGAACTTGACGTATTAGCAGTCTGACCATCAGTTAAGGAGTACGAAATATTTTCTCCAATTGTGAAATTGTCAGCCAATTTAAAAGAAGAATTTGCTCTTACCGTATAACGTTCTCCATACGTATTTAGCAAAATACCTTCGTTTTTTCTATAACTTCCAGAAAGAAAGAAATTAGATTTTTCTGTTTTTCCGTTTACCGAAAGCGATAGATCTTGAATTTCTCCTGTACGGAAAATTTCATCCATCCAGTTTGTTTTTGTTGTTCTTGCAGTTGGTTCAAATGCAGGATCGAAAGCAGGAATTCTAGGCAAACCTGCGTTATCTCTTGCAAGATTCATAGCATCAGCATATTCTGCAGCGTTTAAAACCTCTAGTTTTTTGGCTACATTCTGAAAACCTCCTTGGTAGTTTACATTTACATTAATTTTATCTGAAACACCTTTTTTAGAAGTAATTAAAATTACCCCGCCAGAAGCTCTCGCACCGTAGATTGCTGCAGAAGCCGCATCTTTTAAAACGTTTATCGATGCAATATCATTTGGATTTATAGTATTTAAAGAACCGCTGTAAATAATTCCGTCCAAAACAATTAGAGGCGTTTCAGCATTCAAAGATCCAATACCACGAATGTTGATTGTTGGCGAAGCAGTAGGATCTCCACCATCATTGATTACGGTAACTCCGGCAACAGTTCCTTGCAATAGTTCGGCAGCATTGTTGTACGTTCTGCTTGAAGTTTCCTTCATAGAAACAGAACCAACAGCTCCTAAAACTTCATTTTTTTTCACGCTTCCGTAACCCATTACCACAACTTCCTGAAGCTGTTTTACATCGGCAGCCAATTTTACATTAATGGTTTGCGTACCTGTAACTTTTACTTCTTGCGTTACATACCCAACGTAAGAAAAAATAAGCGTTGCTTCAGAAGCGTTTACTTCCAATTTAAAAGTTCCGTCAAAATCTGTTGCTGTTGCGGCATCCGAACCTTTGTCTTTAATCCCGACACCTGGCAAAGGCATATTATCGTCTCCTGCTATAACAGTTCCTGAAACAATAATTTTATTTTGGTCTGCAGAAGCAACTTTCTGATTTTTCTTAATCACGACATTGTTGCTAACGATCTCATATCTAAGTACATTACCGCAAATTTTATCCAACGCTTGTTCTAGCGTTACATTATTCAGTTTTAAACTTAATTTCTGATTGGCATTTACTTGGCTGCTTTCGTACATAAAATGCACATCAACCTGATTTTCAATTTTTTGAAATATATTTTTTATACTCTCATTGTCAACTTTTAAAGTCACTCTTTTGTTAATGTCAACATTCCCGGCTTTTACTGTTAGTGCAGCAAAAAACAAAGTCATAAACAGGAATAATTTTGCTCCTATTGTCCTTATGCTCTGCCATTTTGCGGCATACCGCATTTGTTTTTCATTCATAGTTTTTAGATTTAGTGTAATTGTTTTGTTTATTAGTTTGCTACGTAGTTTTATTTTTATTGTTTAAAGAATTACTCAATTTTGTAAACCCCTGAGTCCATTTTATATTGGGCATTGATGATATTGCACACCAACCCAATTACCTGATCGGCAGGCAGTTCTTTAAAATAGGCGCTAATCTTTAAAGCGTTTAAGTTTTTATTTTTGACTTCTATTGAAACATTGTAATTGCGATTAATTGTGGCCACAACTTCTGGCAAAGGCGTTTCTTCAAAAACCATAATATTTTTTCGCCATAACGAAATGGCATTTACCGGAATATCTTTAAAAGACTGAAGCTTATTATCTTGAGATTTAAAAACCACTTTCTGCCCTGGAGTTACATACACATTTTCTTCTGTAACAGTCGATTTCACATTTACTCTCCCGGTTGCAACCGAAACTTCTTGTGTCGTTTGATCTGGATACGCTTGAACATTAAAACTGGTTCCGAGAACTTTGGTATCCATTTTATTAGTATGAATGATAAACGGATGCTTTTTATCTTTGGCTACATCAAAAAAAGCTTCTCCGCTTAAATACACTTCTCTTGTATCTCCTTTAAATGCTGTAGGATATTTAAGAACACTTCCTGCATTTAGCCAGATTTTTGTTCCATCACTTAATTCTATTTTGGCATGCTCTCCTAGTTTTACGGCAAATTGTTTGCTTTCAATGGCATTTGATGTTTGATAAAAAAACACCGATAATCCGATTAAGAAAACCAAAGAAGCCGCAATAGCCCAGTTTTTGTATGAAAGAGAAATAACTTTATTAGTATTCTTTATTTGTCTTAATTCTTTTTTAAGTTTAGAACGGTCTGATTGAACCATTTCCATATTATCAAAAAAATCATCTGTACGATCGTACCATTTATTCCACATTTCTTGTCCTTTCGGAGAATACTTTCCTTCTAAAAAATTTTTGATTTCGTTATTTGAATTTTCAGGCATTATAATTTCTTTATGTCTTTAATAGTATGTCTTGGGAATTGTAATTTTAGGTAGGCGCAAAAGGTTACGCTTCTGTTAAGAAAAAAGCTGAGTTCTTAATCTGAAGTTTACTTTTAATTGAATTCGCCCAAATAAGTTCGCATGAATTTCAGCGAATATGTAATATGGTATTTTACGGTTTCGATTGAAACATTCAATTCTTCGGCGATTTCTTTATTGGTGTAATGTTTTACACGGCTAAGAATAAAAACCTCTTTTGATTTTTTAGGAAGTAACGATGCCGCCTCGTCAACCGCTTTTTTCAACTCGTCATAATAAATAGAATCCTCGATCGCATTATAACTGGTTTGCGAAACGGTATTCTTATCTAAAACTTCCTGAATGTATTGGTCGGTAACTTCGTGCGATTTGATGTAATCTAAAGTCATGTAGCGAACCGAAGTGTAGATGTAGGCCGCAAAACTTTTCTGGATCACAATTGTTTTTCGTCTTTCCCAAATAGTGGTAAAAACTTCCTGCACAATTTCTTCAGAAATGGCAATCGATTTCATTCGTAGATATACAAATCGAACTAACAGATCTCGATATCTAAAATAAAGTTCATCAAAAGCTTTATCCTTGCCCGATTTTAATAATTCGACAAGTTCTTCGTCTGTAAACTTCTTATACATGATTCATTATTTTATGATTAATCAAATGAAAAGCGTGAGCCAAAACACTTTTTCTGATTTTGTTTTGATAATGATCCTGCTGTTTAAAAATTGGCATATACAAAGTATTGGGTTCTTCTTATATGTCTCCAAAATTAAACCTAGGGGTAGGTTGATTAGGTTACGTTTACATTAATAAAACCCCTCCAAAACGAAACATATTATTAACATTTGAAGTCGAAAGAAAGTTGTAAAATAAGACTTTGTAGTATTTGGAGTAAAAAATGAAAAATGCAGTTTCATATAACAATCTTTATCTTATAAAAAGCAGCATTAAGCCGAAAAACCACTTAACAAATAATTAATGGGAATGCTTTAAAAGCATATTTCAAACTCTAAAAAAATTTCATTTTGCAGCAATAAAAAGAAAAAATGAAGAATTCCAGAAATGAGAAAAAACACTTTTATGAGAATATTATAATTTAAACCTTTCCATATAAAACTGAATTCTGCAAAAAAAGAACTATTTCCGATTTCAGCTTAAAATAGATTTGTTTGCAAAAAACGCGAAAAAGCTTTAGCCAAACTTAAAAGTTTGGCTAAAGCTTTTTTATTTTGATATGGTATACCTAGTATATCACATTATATTTATCTAAAACACAAGGGCTTGTATGTAAGCATCTGGAAAGTTTTCTTTTCCTATGCAGATATATCATACGCTGTATTCATTAGCGGTCTAAGGTCAAGATACATTTGTCTTGTATCATCTCCTTCATCACTATCCGTAAGAAACTTGAAGCCTAGTTTTGTGTAAAAATCTAGCGATTGACTATAAGCATCAACAGTTATTAGTTGACATGCGCAATTGTTGTTTTGTTCTAATGCTAAATCAATAACAAAATTCACTAACGCTCTGCCAATTCCTTTTCTTTCTTTTTTTGTTGATTCACATACTGCCAATCTTCCAATTTTAATTGCGGGGAATTGTCGTAAATGCCTTTTAGGGTGAGAAAGCATTTCTTTTAATAATCTCTTGAAAGCGCCTTTTGAAGCAAAATCTTTTTCCTGGACAGCCAAAGCATCATTGTAAATACTTAAATAAGCAATAGTTTTATCCTGACTTTCAAGTAATATGTGGTAGCCAAAAGTTCTTTTTTATAAGGAATAGCTTTATTGCTAAGAAAGCTATTCAAATCGTCGTCTCCACATTCAAAAGGAAGAATGTTTGTTGTAGAATTTAATTTAGAAAATGAGAAACCAGTTAAAGGCATTAATTTACCTTTAGAATTTCTTTTAATTTACTCGCGTCAGTTCTAATTGAATTCAAAGTATCAACACTAACTTTTTTATCTCTATTAGAATCAATAGATTTATAAAAGTTAATGGCTTCTTTACCTCTTAAAACAGGAGTATTTTTGATTGGTTTTGCCATTGTGATGGATATTTGATTAATAAATTGTTTGTACGGAAAACCACATTTTAAAATGCGCTGACTTCAATATCTTCTTTTTTATAAGAAAAATATGTGGTTTTACTTGACAAACATACAAAATGTACATGTATAAAACATACATTTATCAAGACATTTTTTCCATTTTTTATTTACTATTAAAAAATGAAGTGTAAAACAAAACAATAAAAAGTGGTAAAGTATTGTTTTTAAAGGAATTGATTGATTAATAAACAAAATAATAAACCATATGAAATTTAATATTTGAATAGTATCTACAAAATAAAAAAAAAAACAAGTTATAACTTATAAAAAAGCATTATCGACATTAAATAGTAATTGTTAAACAAGAAAAATTATTTGTAAAAAATAATCTAAAACTCCGCAAGAAAACAAATATATAACAATAATAAAAGTTTGCAAATTTCTTGTTAAGTCTTCGGAATTTTAGAATATTTCAACTTTGTTTAATCCCTTTAAAATAGCATAGTGCGTATACCCTAATCTTAATTTTTTTTCAATTAAAAAAATTACATCATCGTATTAATACGTATGCTTGCTTTTATTAATGCCAAAGCTGATATTTTTGAAATATGAATGTCTTTTGGCTGATGATGGGAATTCTGACTTACCAATTTTACATACTCCTGCCCTTGTTCGGACTTTTGAACATATTTTACGGTAATGTATTCTTCCCAATCATTTAGTTTTACACTTAAAAGGTACATTTCGCCAAAAAAGATATTTTCAAATTCTGTTTCCTTATACAATATAATATCTCCCGATTTCAATAACGGATACATGCTGTCTCCTGTTACAGAAATTGCTCCATCACATTTTGGCAGGTTCGGAATTTTTATTGTATCCAGAATTCTCTGCGGTTCTCCGCTGCTAAAAAGTTCTCTTAAACCTGCAACCGCTTCTAAATCATACAACGGTATTTCTTGATTTGCATGAAGCGAATCGACTGTTTTTCTATCACTATTCATAACCACAACGCTAGTATTTTCTTCTTTAATCATAGGCCCATTTCCTGTCAAAAGCCACTCTGAATTGAGGTCTGGATAGTAGTGTAATATTTTACACGCCTTATCTGTTCCCATATTGCTACTATTATCTAAAAACTTATTAGAAAATCCTAAATCATTACAAAACTTATACTTACTAATCCCTTTATAATCAAGATATTCCCGCACTCTTTCCGTTGACCCCATAAAAAGATGTATTATTTTACGTTAAAAATTTGTTTTCATGTATTATTTTACATTATATTTGCAAAGTAAAGAAAAATAAAATTGAAAAACAATAGGTTAAAACACATTTTATTGGTAAAACATAAATTCAAACTATTCAAAACACATCACAAACAACTGATTTACAATAATAAAAATAATCTTATCCTAAAATAGAAAAATACTACCCTAAAACCTAAAAAGAATGGAAAATACTACGAGTTCAAAAATAATCATTCATAAAAATTCTAAAAACAATAAATACCATCAAAACTTTAATCCGAATTAAAAATGGGAGCAATTCAAATCAAAGAGAAAATTCAGGAACTGGAAAATTGGCTGATAGAAAATCCAAATAGCCCAGAAAGAAATTTAATCGAATCTGACATTAAAAAATTAAAAAATCAATTAAAAGAAAATCATGAGTAACACACAAATTCAACAACGCATTGCACTACTTTATTTAGCTCTACAGTTTTGTTCTGAAAAAATTAAAACTTTTACAGCTGGAGAAAGAATCTGCATTAATCAGGAACGTTTTCAGTGGATGCACATTTTAGAAAATGAAAACGCGATCCCAAGACCTGTTTCATCGGTTATCGAAAACAAAATTACAGAAGTTTCGAAACTGGCTCTGAAATACAATTTTAAGCCTTATCATGAAGATCCGCTTAAAGAAGAGATTATTACCACATCCTAAAAACTTAAAAACCAATTAACTATGAACACTTCAATGATCAGCAACCAAACAATCGACTTGTCTCAATTTTCAGCTAAACAGCTAAAAGAAGCTTTAATTAGAGTCGAAAGCAAAAAAAACCAAGAAAGAGATGCTTATAAAAAATTAGTCGCAGAAACGATTCCTAAAGCACTTTTAAAACTAAAAAAAACCTCAGAAATGATTCAGAATGTAAAGACAGAAACATTTCAGCTTTTTGAAACAATTTTAGATTTAAAAAACCAAGTTTATGGCTTTAAAGAAAAACAAATGTCTCATACATTTTCTAATGAAAAAGAAGAAATTACAATAGGATATCGAATTAATGAAGGCTGGGACGACACTGTAACGATCGGAATTGAAAAAGTGCAAAATTACATCGCATCACTTTCTACAAGTAAAGAGACTGCCTCGCTAGTGAAAATTGTTTTCAATCTTTTGAAAAAAGACGCTAAAGGAAACTTAAAAGGCTCAAGAGTTCTTGAATTACAAAAACTTACTAAAGAATTTAATGATGAAGAATTTACAGATGGCGTCGAAATTATTGCTTCAGCATTTAAACCCATTCGTTCAAGCTGGTTTATTGAAGCAAGCACAATAAACGAAAACGGAACAAGAACAAATATTCCGCTATCTATGTCTTCAGTTGATTTTATTCACGGATATGTTTTCAATTTTTTTAACCAACAAACCGAACACATAAATGCAGCCTAATAACGACATCTACGCATCAGTACTTTTAGCAATTTTATTAATTGCAACCAATCTGAAATCTATTCTTATGTTTCATGAATGGTTAAATTTTAAAATAAGCACGATGTACAAACAATATAAAAATGAACTCAAAAACAAAGTTAAAAACAGATCTCAAAATTCTTTTTTAGGTAATTAATTTCAACCAAACACCACAAATTACTACACTTCATTATTTCATCATTTTAATCATTTTACCATGTCAGTATCAAGTCAAAGAAGTCTCGGAATTCAAAAAAACAAATTACTTAGATATAAACTTATAAAAGATTTATATCAGAAACACAAAACGGAAGATATCCCAACTACAGTTGTTTGGCGTAAATATATCTATCCCGTTTATCCTATCTCAAGAACCACATTGTACGAAGTTCTGTGTACTCCTATTACAATCGAATTGAAAAAAATCGAAGAATTGAGCCAAAAAATGGCTTCCTAATTACATCTCATAAATTGGCTATTAAAATTGCTTTCTGTACAAGTCTGTAAAAACTTCGAACATTGGTGTTCACACACCTTGCATTGACTTTTTTTAAGCATTTAAAGCTCGCATCTTTGCTCTCTCAACTAGATTCATTTATAAAAAATGGAATCAAAAAATCATCTAAATAGATTTAAAAATCATTGTATTGAAAATACGTTCTTTTGACATTTTAATCAAAGAAAAAGCCTGTAACAATTTATTTTTACAGGCTTTTTCTTCTAAACAAAACTCGATTTCGATCTTAAAACGTTTTTCTTAAACGTACTGGTTTATTTTATCTTTATTTATAAAAAAGCTTCTAATTAACTTCTTCCAACGTGAATCAAGAAAGTTTCATTTTTTCTGATTTCACGATTTGAAACAACCTTCTCCATCTGCAAAAATTTAAGACAATTCATTTACAAAAAACAACATCCAAATATCCTAAATCTTAAACTCATTTATGCAAAAAAGTCTCTTCATCTTAAATCCTAAATTAAAATGACTATTTCTCAAATTATAGAAAAAATACAGGAACTAGAATCTTGGCTGGTTAAAAATCCTAACAGCGCTGAAAGATGCCTAATTGAATACGATCTAAAAAAATTACGAACTATTTTACAATTGCGAAAACATGAATAGACAACAAATTAAGGCACGTATTGCACAACTTTATGTTGCACTTCAGTTTTGCTCGGAGAAAATCAAAACGTTTACTGCTGGAGAACGAATCTGCATTAATCAAGAGCGTTTTCAATGGATGCACATTTTAGACAATCCGGAAGCAGAACCTCGCCCTATTTCGTTAGATCTTGAAAATAAAGTAAAAAACGTTACAAATCTTGTAACGAAATTTCATTTTACGCCCTATTATGAAGATCCTTTTATGGAAGAAGAGAAATCATAACCAAAGAAAAAGACCAATTAAAATTTCCCAAAAGCAACCTATAAACACTAAATCAATGCTGCCAAACCATGAAATTTACGCTTCTCTCCTTTTAGGAGCCCTTTTAATTGCAACGAATTTAAAACCGATATTGGATTTTCGCGAATGGATCAATTTCAAAATAAATTCAACTTTTAAGCCAAACAAAAAGGAGCGTAAAAACAAGACCAATCACAGATCATAAAAGCGATCAAATTCTAAATTGACTTTGTTAAAATCTACTATTTCTTATTGAAACAGATAATGTTTCATACGATTCTCATTTCACTTAGAACCCAACAGTTTTTAAAACCACATTTCAAACTGGAGTAAATAAAAAAGGTTCCTGTTTTCTTAACTTATTTTAAGAAAATCAGGAACCGAAAAGCGGGCGTTTTCTGCCCTAATCAAATAACTCAAAACCATTCTTTTTCCCAGGATGTTCCATGTTTATAACTCAGGAACAAAATTGTCGTGCGGACTCTGCTGACTTAAATTATTAAGTGCTTATGCAAGAATGACTTCAGGACGAAGCTCCAGACGATTTTCGGCATTAGGAGAGAGTCGCCATTGATATATTAGGATCAAATGGTTTTGGTTATCTGTAATGCATTTATAATTATTCTTAAGCCTCAAATGGCTGTATTTCTTTAATCTAAAACAATTCTTTCAAATCATTTTATTTCTTTCATTATGGCAATATCTATTAACAGAAGTCTGGGCATCCAAAAAAATAAACTTTTACGCTATAAGCTTATCAAAGAATTGTATCAAAAACACAAAACAGAAGATATTCCTACTACTGTAGTTTGGCGTAAATATATTTATCCTGTCTACCCTATTTCTCGTACCACTTTGTATGAGATTCTTTGTACTCCGATAACATCTGAACTCAAAAAAATAGAAGAACTGATCTCGAATCAGACAAAGAATTTATAAGTAGCAAAACCAAATTGACTACTGCTATTTTATCTGAATCGCTCTGCAAAGATGCGGTGTTTTCCTCAGTAAAAACAGCTCTTGTTCGTTGACTGAACAACTCTGTAAAGCACCAGAATACAAGTGTTTAAGCGCCTTTCATTCGTTTTTTTTACCGATTTTTTAAGGCAATCTTTGTACCCACAAAAGGAAACAGCTACAGCAATTACTACAGAAAATTAAGGCCAGATTTCTTCCACAAAACAATACTTCAAGCTGTTTCTCAAAACAAATTTTAATCCTAACACCTATTTTTCAAAACACTAATGGAACAGTTTCTATACCCCACTCTAACCGCATTTTTTGCCGCATTTATTACTTGGTTTTTCTCAATGAGGAAATCATTAGCCGAAGACCGAGCTGCCGAACTTGACAATGCCGTGAGCGCCGTAAAATATTATCGTGACTTACTCGATGACCTTACCGCTCGATTGACCTCCGCAACCGAAACCATCAAAAAAATGGAAATACAACACAAAGAGCTCATGCTCATAAACCAGCAATTGGTGGATGAGCTTCAAAAATTTAAACAACTAAACGGAAAGCAACAATGACATTAGCCCAAAAAACCTTAGAAACTGCAATTGCTCAGGTTGGCGTTGAAGAAATGCCACGAAACAGCAATGCTGGTCCAGAAGTCGAGATTTATTTAAGAAGTGTCGGACTCGCAAAAGGATATCCTTGGTGCATGGCTTTTGTTTACTGGTGTACTCAAAAAGCGGCATTGCAATTGGGAGTCAAAAATCCTTTAAAGAAAACTGGAGGCGTATTAGACCAGTACAACTCAAGCAAAACTTTAGTCAAAAAAGAACCTCAGCCCGGTGATGTTTTTATCATCGACTTTAAAAACGGGACAGGTCATGCCGGAATTGTCGATAAAGTTGCCGGAAGTCTTATCTACACCATTGAAGGCAATACAAACGATATGGGAGGCCGAGAAGGCTATAAAGTAGCCCGCAGAAAAAGGGAAATTAAAAGCATTAAGGGCTTTTTAAGACTCTAAAACACACTTAGTAAACAAATATAATTTATGATGAATAATTTAAAACGTCTTGTTTTTTTGTTTTTTTCAGTCTTAGTTCTGGTTTCGTGCAAAAGCCCGAAGCCGGTTCTAAGCGAAGAAAAAACCAAAACGATCACAATCAAAGAAACAGTGCATGATACTGTTTTTAAAATTCAGAAAGACAGCAGTTCTTTCAAAGCATTACTCGAATGCCAAAACGGAAAAGTAGTTGTTAAGAATGTTATTCAAGCCGAACCAGGGCGTACATTAAAAAGCCCAAAGGTTCGTCTTGATAACAACAAACTTAATGTAGACTGCGAACTCAAAGAGCAGGAACTCTACGCCCGCTGGAAATCGCAACAGGTAAAAGAAACCGAAGTAAAAACCATCAACACCACAAAATTTGTCAATTATTTAACTTTCTGGCAAAAGGTACAGATTTGGTTGGGGAGGATTTTTCTGTTGGTGTTGGTTTACTATGTCTTAAGATTTATCAGGAGATTTTATCATTTATTTTAACAAGTGTATAATGATATAAATTGGTTAGATTTTTGATTATTGTTATTAAATTAGCTTTGATGAGCTTCAATGCTAAACTAGAACGCTTTAAACAGAATTTGCCTCAAATCAATTTAACAATATCACACTACTATGAAACAGCTCTTTACATTCGTTTTCTCTTTCTTATCATTGTTTATCTCTGCGCAGCAAAAAGAGACTCACCAAATAAAAATCTATCTTGAAGATGCTGAAACAGGAAAGAACATTGATGATGCAAAAGTAACTCTTGAAGGTTTTGAAATTCCTCCAATCATTGGTCTGTACGACAAGAAGGGTAAGTTTTATTATTTTGATGAAATACCTACTGGGTATAGTACGATAATGGCTTACCACAAAAAATATAATGAGAAGGGATATCAAAATATTGAAGGACTACCTGAAGAGTTGAAGTTGAGGCTTTATGATCCTTTGAATGTTTCTTATGATTTTGAATCTGATACTTATAAAAATTCTATTCAGGATATCTATATTGAAGATCCATATAAAATAGCAATATTCTCAACTGATCAAATCGATTATAATGTTTTTAAAGATTTTATCACTAACGAACTTAGTAAGTTAAATCTAAAAATAGAAATTGTTAATCCATACTTTGAATTGGAAAAAAATAAGAATATTCCATTCATATTTAGAAATGAGGCTTCATCTCAAAAAGAAGCTTATCCTTTTATTAAAAATTTCAATATACTGCGAGCTACAGAATTCATTCTTCCATTAATCAAAGGATACAGTACATCTGAATTCTATGATGCCGATGATAGAGATTATAAAATTACAGCAAAGCAAATAGCATTTTATATTAGAAAAACAAACTCACAAAAATTTAAAAGATTTAATGATCCAATTATAAAAGAACTTAAAACCATTAAAGGAATAAATGTTACCTCTGTAATATACTATAAATATTCCTTTAACGATAAAAACAAAGTATACAGAAATCGATATACTAAACATTTAGACCGACAGAATTATTTCACAAACATTGATTCTTCAAAAGTTTTCTTCTATTATAATTTTCAAAATGTTGAAATAATGAAACAACCAAATCGAGATCAATTTGGAATGTCAATTCGAAAACACTACACCTATCCTAATCAATTTTTAGTGTTTCCTTGGTTAAATATTTTCAATAAATATGAAGAAAACATAAAAACTGATCAAACTAAAAATTCAAAGAATCAACAACAAATACTTGATTTCGATAAAGGTTTAGGATTAGGTATTCTCGATCAATATGAAAAAATCAGTGAAGCTATAAAACAGAAATTCTCGATGTCTAATATGGTAAATAACTATGAAATAAATTAATGAAAAAATTATGAGAAATTGGCATACGAGAATAATAAAACTTGACAAAGCCAGGGATGTTATTATTCAAAAAAAAATAGAAAACTTAGAAAGTCCAAATACTAGCGAATCCGCAAATTATGAAATCTATGAACTTGGCGATCCCGATCTTTATGTTGGAGTAATGGAAGGATCTATTGAATATGCGCCCATTGAAAGTTCATCTCCGATTGAAGAAAACAACAACTACACCTGCCCAAATAATCATCTACGTAATGAATTTGGAGACAAGAAAATAATTTTTAGAAAAAGAATTGATTCTTCCTATTATGACGAAAATTTAACAACTGATGAAAATAGCAAAATACCATTAACCCATACAACTAGTGTTGCAGGCGTTATTGCAGGAAATGAAATATATAATGACAATGTATCTGGAATTTGCCCCGATATTAAAATTATTAATGCCTTAGGTAAGTTTGAGAATTCTTTGATTTTATCTGGAATCAATGAATATACAGGACTAAATATTAAATCCTTATATTATCAAAATGAAGTAATAAGAGATGCAAAAGGCAAATTAATTAGTGGCTCAGGTTATTTTGACCTTCTTGAAAAAAAAATACCAAATAGTCCAAGAGATCCAAATAATGCCTACAGTTCTAAAAAAAGTTCTATCATAAGCTGTAGTTTTTCTTGGCCGAGTAATCCTATGAATGGCACAAAAATCACTTATATGTCGCCAGGAATAACAGATTTTTTATTGAAAGAATTATTTGCGTATGGAAGAAACGGAAGAGGTGTGTTAACAGTATTTGCAGCCGGAAATGAAAAAGAAAGCAATCCTGATCGTCCCTTTATGCTAAGCAACAAAACATTAATCGTTGCTGCTTCTAAAGTAACTTTAGATCAAAATAAACTAGATCAATACTTAGCGACAACTAATCCACTTCCATATGATGAAGATCATCCCACTTATTCCAATAGAGGTGATCGAATCGACATTTGCGCCCCAAGTTGTCCTGTAGGAAAATCAGCTAAAGAAGATCTCGAAATTTATTCTTCAACAATGATGAATTCGGGAGAAATAGCACAAGAAGATCAAGCTTTTACAAGTTCTGTACTACAGAAAAAATCATCCACAGAGTTAGTTTTAAAAGATAATTTTAACGGAATTTTTCCTGGCCAGTCAATTGAAATTGGGGATCCAAAAACTTTTTTCCATGAAACCAGATTTATTACTAATGTTTCTACTGTTCAAATACCTTTAGACAGCTCGAATGTCAATCAAAATCTCCGTACTCTGGTAACTTTAGATTCCCCAATCTTATATACGGATGAATTAAAGACTTCGACAACTAATTTTACAATTGTTAATGCTCCTGTGAAAATTTGTGTTTTCAAAAAAGCCGCAACATTTATTCATCAAACTCAATTAAGACTTGATGACATGAAAGGCATTGGAGAATTTCAATCTCCAAAACAAAAGGCTTACATTTATTCTGGTTCAGATATTACTAATGGCATAATTATTAATATCTATAGTGCAGATTATAAAAATAACACAATTTCATTAGTCAATCCAATAACTTTATCATCAACGACGGACTTAACCTTAATCCCAGGCCAAATATTTGCAAAAATCAAGAAAATGGGTCAGCAATTTTATCCCGTTACAGACTCTAGTTTTGGAGGTTTTTTTGGAGGACAACAAGTAAGAATTAATATCGATAGCAATAAGTTCAAAAGGCATTTAGAGTTTGTTGAAGGCACTGGAGCGATGGCACATTTGAAATTCAGTCAATTCAGCGCTGCAGGTCAAACCGAAGATGATCTTACTTTAAATGAATACACAATGAATTCATTAGCTTACGGAAATTTAACCAATTCTTTTGGAGGTACTTCTGCGGCTGCGCCTATAGTTTCAGGTGTATCTGCATTATTACTCTCAGTGAATCCAAATTTAAATGCTGCAGAAATAAAACATATTTTAAAAATTACTGCTGATAAAATTACAGGTCCCTCTAATTACAAAACAATTTCAGACATTAAAAAATATAATTTTAACTACAATGCAAATGATTATTTTGGCACAGGTAGAGTTAATGCGGAAGCGGCGGTTCGATTAGCCTTAGATTGGCATAAATCCCCCCAACCCGCTAATATCTTAAAACCAAAATTGGAAATCGGAGATAAATTAACAAATTTAGGCATTTGGGTAAAATTGTCAACTGATACTACAAGCCAACCAACATTAGCTAAACCTCTTCATCAAATAGACACCTCAAAAGATTATAAAATTTGCGTAAAAGTAAAAAACACAGGCAATTTAGACAGTTTTAAAGAATGTGATTTAAGAATTTTGGTCGCTTTTACGGATGTTCCAGATCCTACTTTTTCTTTTCCAGATAATTGGTATGACCAAAATTCTGTAAAGCTTTTATCAGTCAAAGAAATTCCAGTAATTCCAGCAGGCGGTGAAGCAACAATAGAATTTGAATGGAATAAAATCACCCCTTTTTGGGAAACTTTTAATCCTAAATTAAATGGCTCAAGAAAAAATGCTTACATATTAGCTCACATTGCTCCATTTGATGGATTAGATAATGAAGTAATGACAGATAACATTACAAATAACAAACAATTATCTTGTAAAAAACTTTTAGTAATTCATAATGGGATGACAGATGGTTCGGCGTACATACCAAACAAGTCTCTTAATATTACAGTTGGCTCCGATATCACTGAAAAAAATTTTGATTTAAGCATGGAGAATGTCTTAGCTTCAGATTTAGAAACTTTAAAAATCAAAGCAACTAGAAAAAACAGAACTGATCAGACCACTGAAGAAATAACACTTCAAAAATTGGAAACTAATTGGATTGTTGATAACACTAACTACGACTGGATCACTTTTCAAACGCCAAAAGAAACAGCATCTCTAGATGACGGTTATAAAAATATAATCTTTCCACATAAGTTAACAATAAACGAAGACGAAGACGAAATCAAATTAGAAATCATAAACACAACTGTTTAAGCATGTCAACAATATACGATTTTACATATACATTAAATACAGGAGAAACTCAAAATGAGATTTTTTACAATAGTACAACAACAACTGCTAAAACAGAGTATGGGCCAACTTCCCACTTTTTTGTAGATGAAAACTTGTTGTCAAATATCCTTGCAACAAATTACGCCTCTGATGCATTTGGTCCTTGTGGTACAGAAACAAATAATGTAACTACAAAATTCAGAACGACATCAAAAGTTCGAGCATCAACCATGACACCCGTCAAAGTTTTTGCCATTGCCAATGGACAAGTATTAATACAACCTCAAACAGACGATGACACAAAAGTAAATTTAATTTTAAAACCATCTGATACTTATGCACCACTTAAAATTAAATATTTTATTTACAGAGGAATTAACAAAGCTGATTTAATTGGCAATAATATTCTCAAACCAGTCGTCAATAATGACGAAAAACAACCTATTTTTTTACAAAAATTATGGAATCAATATATTTCATTTAATACATCATTAAAAGATCCAAGCACTGGAGAAAATTTCCCTCCACCTACTGAATTTCCTTGCTCTTTAATTGGTTATGATGAAACACAATCTGGCAACATCTTCATTGAAAATTATTTTACAAAAAAGGAAGCTACTATTTCTTACCAGATTCCATTGTGTAAAGCAGGAGAGCATTTAGGTAATTTTACTGGAGAGATTGGACTAGATATTGTGCTTGATTATGGTGATTATCAATTACAAAATCAAGAAGAACTTTTTAAGTTAGACCTGAAATTTGCTAGAGAGAAAGAACACATCTTTGATATAGCAAATATTCCTTCCCCTATTAACAATACAAAAATTAAGAGATACAAAGAATACATTCACCAATTCATGGATGCAGCTGCATTTTGGGGATCTCATATTGATTGTGGAATTATTAAAACAAGTAGTAACTCGACAGGATTAAAAACAAACAACGAAATTTTTAATAAAATTGTTAGTAAGTACCAAACATTGAATAATATATACGTTTATGTGCAAGGAGAAAATAATAGAAGCTATAATTATTATGATGCTACTAGAATGATATACGGATTATCTCCCTCTGGACAGTTAAATGAAACCAAAGGATGGCCAATAATTATTAATCAATTAACTGCAACTTCTAGTAATCCTCATGATAAAACAATAGCTTTAAATCTAGATTATAACATCCACTTTTGTGATGGAACGTATAATACGGATACTTCTGTTTCTCCTAACAAGCATTTTGCCAATATTGTAATTCCGGAATATGATAGACATGTTTCCATAGATATTATATCACCAAAAAATAAAACTTCAATCTATCCATTTATAGAAAAACCAATCATCAAAGATGGCTTTGTTAATGAGAATATGTTAATTAAAATTCCGGATAATGCATCCATCTCAGGAACCTTGCCAGCTGGTTTACGCCATCAATTAATTCCAGGATATATTGCTGGAATTCCAACCGCAACAGGACAATCAAGCATTAAACTAACATCAGGTTCCACAGTACAAAATATTCATTTTGTTATAAATTCAACTTCAGCACCAATATTTGAATATCTTACTAATAAAACCAAGCAAATTGACATAAAGTTCCCCATAAATGGAGCAAAATCATGCGCTTCATTCCTGATGATATATTGTAATTTAAAACAGGAATTCCCACTAAAGAATTATTACAATGATTTATTTCCTGTAAATCTCAATACTACATTTTCATTACCAACTACAGGAATAGAAAACTTAAACTCATGGGCAACTTATGACAAAAGTAGAATGGTAAATCTGGATGATTCACTTGATGTTGCTGCTTCTATTCAAAATAAGATTGTTTTTGATAATGGAAAGGGAACAGCAATCTCAGGAATAGCTCCACGAAAAAAACGAATATTATATATGGCAATATTAAAGCGTAACAGTAATAATACTGATGAATATAATCATTTAAATATTGATACCATTACCTCTGGCATTGCAACAACAACGACTCAAGAACAATATGCTTTAAATGTTTATAATGATGTAAATTTCTCAGTTTATAAAGGAACATTTGATGATGGTGGAGTAACAGTAAAATCATTGTCACTAATTCATAACGAAAGTTTAAGTAAAAAAAACAGTTACTTTCATTTAGGTATTACCACTGAGGAATATAACAAATTAATATATGGACAAACAACAGTACCATTGGCAGTACCTCCTGCAACTGCTCCTCCTCAATTTTTACCTTCTGATGCAGATAATGTATATTTTCATCTACAAGAGGTCTCATCGCCAAATCTCTCTACTCAAAATGTTCAAAAATTTAAAGTGGGAATTCGTTATGAAGATAATTTAGGATTGATTGTAACTAATTTTCCTTCATCTGCAAATGATGTTTACGTTTATACTATTGATGGAAACTATTTTTTTTCCAATGATTACTCTGAATTTCAAGAATTTTTTGAAGAATATCCACAGGCCAAGGCTGATTTTAGAATTAATCAACCATACGTGGGTGAATTTGGTTTTGACTGGATGAGGCTTGGAGATACTACATTATTAAATGGCAATCCGGTTCCAGGAGATATAAATTACAAGAATCTCTTAGGGAAATTATATAGAGATACAGCACACACAATAATTGAGACTAATACTAATACAGACACAGGTAATTTTAAACCATTACCTAAAATGTTTAATAAATTAGAAAAAGAATATAAATCATTTCCTATTCAGTGGAATACAAATAAAAGTATTGAAAAATATTACGTTCCTTTATTAAACATTTATCCTCCTTATATTTCTAATTCTAGCTCTAGTATTGATTTAGATAGACAACCTATTTTTGGGCCTATATTTGATGACGATATAAATAGAGTTGCAAACTTAAAATTAGTAATAAACGTTTTTTCTGTTGAGCCTACAAAAATAGAACTATTGTATGATAAAACAATTCTTGAAATTAAGTCTGCTACTTCAACGGGAGCTTTTACAATACCCAAAGCCATTGGTAACAATAATTTAGACATTACTGTAAAATGTTTACAAGAATTTGGAGTAGAGCAAGAAGTGAAAGTTATAGCATTTTATGGGAATTCTGGAAAAGGTAGAACAATTGGCATCCTTAGAGTTAAACCTAACCTTAAAACGAATAGATTCTCTAAGAAAGTATTACTAGTAGATGTTGTTACTAATTTAACGGGAACAATTAAACCTTTAACTTTTTCTATAAAGCAACATGCTGAAAATTTAAAAATGTTTTTAAGACAAATATCCATAACTCCGATATTAGACATAGAAAAAATCGATTTAGTTGCAACACCAGATACCTTCTTTAACTCAAATTTTGTCCACACAAATTCAACAGGAAGCGTTATTAAAGGATATGACGAGAGGACTCCAGCACTTGATGTAGTTAATTATTTGTATACTAAATTGACAACCCAAACTATATCTGGTAGCTCCAATTTAATAGGTACAAAATATGACGATTATTTTAAAATATTCTTCTTTCACGATAAGGGGGGCTATTTAGATAGTTCAGGCAATTTCGGTTCATTATCGGGCTATTCATATACAAAAGATAAATTAGTAGATTTTCCCAATATCTACCCTTCTACTTCAACACATGAGTTTTTACACACTGCAAAAGTTCCACATTCATTTACTGCGTATGAAGCTTCACAATTTGCAAAATTCACTTATAAACCTTGGGTTACTGATAATATCATGGACTATTCAGATCTCCATTCGACTAATAACAGTAACTTAGCTGTCGGATTACCAACTATCTCTATTTATGACTGGCAAGGTAATATTGCTCAACAATATAGTGATCCAGAACCATAAAAATGAAATTAATTATGAGAATTATAATTATTCTGTTATTACTTATAACAATTGAGTCTTGTAATAGTCAAAAAACAAAATATAACTATACAACTATTAAAATGAAAATATCACAATTAAATTCAGAACATAAAAAAGTTGATTTAACTTTATACGATCAGTACAAGCTTAAGCTAAAAAAATCTGATGAAAATATTTTAACTACCTCTAACAAATTAAAGAGTAGTTCAAAAAAAAACTTTTATAAATCATATGATTCTTATCATTTAGATGAATATGACAATAATACTAAAATTAAAGAAACAAAAGTAAATTTTGACAATACTGTAGATGTTATTGAGAACATAGATGAGTATTTTGATTACTATGAGAGTTATTATATTAATGGAAATATTAAATCTAAATTGATTTCTTCATGGCTAGGATTTAATGTTGGTAAATCATATAAATATGATGAAAATGGAGATCTTTTAGAAATTAAAGATTGGGATGAAGGCTACCTGTTTACTTTTAAAAATGTTTTAAATTTTCTCAGCAAAATACCACTCGAAATACAAAAACCAACTACAATTCAAATTAGCAAAAACACTATTAAAAACACAAGAACATGGATAATATCATTTCCAGATACTCGTATTAAAAAAAATGTAATCTATGTTTTAAATGGTCTGGACGGATCTATTTTAAATAAATATGAGGAAAATTTGCCCTCATTTAAACGTAGGGATTATTAAAAAAAATATACATTATTAGACTCGTCCATTACAGGTTCTTAATCTAGCATTTTGTTGTTAACTTATTGAAAACAAAATTTTAATTGCTAGAACAATAAATAAACCTGCTACTAAATCATTTTTCCTATATATCTTTTTATTTACCTCTAAGGAAATACACCACAAAATGGAGAACTTTGTTCTATTCGTAACAGAAATTTAATCTGAAGATCATATTAAATCTCAAAGATTAAAACTGTAATATCTAAGTAGTAAAATAAAAATCCATTCACAACCTAGTTTACAATTCCAAAATAATTCTGTGTTTATAGACTGTACAACTTTGTACAGTCTGCAAACACAAGAGTTCAGCATCCTTGCACTTAATTTCTAAAGCAAAAATTCCACCGCATATTTGCCTTGTGAAGTTAAAACAACAACAAAAATCCATCAAAGTATAGATTAAAAAAACTGAAAACTTATACACACTAAGTGTGTTGGGATCAAATAATTATCTGTGCTATTAATGATGCCATTCTATAAATCCAAAGCATCAATAAATTGAAATAAAAAGATGCAAGGATTATAGGCAACTGCCAAAAGCTCCGTCAAGTAAGCTACAAAACGGTAACTCAAAAATACAAATAACAACACAAATAGTATTAAAACTATGTCAACAACGCCAACAGAATATAAATACTACCCATCCCTATCGGACTTAATGAAGCCTGAAGATCTTCCCGATTTCTTAAGTTTTATTAAAGATGGATTACAAAGTGTCTTTGATAAAATGTATTACAAAGACTATCAAACTTCTAAAAGTACTTCAGGAAGTAGCGCTTTTTATAGTTTGGATATTATCAGTCGAAAAAAATTAGCTTTAGAACTACCTGGAACTGGAGTTTTCTTCGTTTTAAATCCTGATTATGAAGACTCAAAAATCTCTTCGTTTCCAGTCACTGTTTTTTGGGAATGGGAAGTAATGCGCTATCTCAAATATTTCAACAATAATAGCTTTTCCTTTTCAGTAGAAGATTTTTATGATCTTGCCCTTACCGTTCTGAACATCTCTGAAGAACAAATTATTCAGTTAGCTATTAACACTTTTGTAGTTCAAAGCAGTCCAGCACTTTCAAAATTTGGACAGCTTGTACAGGATATAAACAGATTATACAATACTGCGATTGCAATTGATGAATCTTCAGAAAATAAATTACAAGAGTTAATTGTACAGATTAATCTTTTAGATAAAAAAGTTGCTCCTGCTATCTTCTCTTTGTATTTACTATCAACAGATTTATCTGAAACTAAAGCTAAAATCAAGACCTTTTTCTCTTCTTTCATCCCTAATGATATTGAAGAATACATTAAAAAAATTATTACTCCAAAGTCAAGAGTAACTCTTGAATTAGCGGCGGCAATTGAATTTCCAAGAAAAATGTTAGTGCCTTGGAAAAATGATGGTAAAGAAAGAGATGAAGATGAAACGCATATCGCCCGATTTCAATTTGCAAAAGCTCTGCTATATGCTGATACAGAGGCTGGAATGGGGTACAATCTGGAACTAGCAGGAACTTTATCTCCTAAATATTGCGAGATTGGGAAAACGGGTATGCTTATTCAAATTGAAAATTTAAAACTCGATTTAAGCAAAAAAACAAATATTCCAGAAGCCACTGCAGATGGCAGACCAAATGACTTTGTGGGAGTTTATGCCCGAGCTGTATCTGTGACTTTACCTTCAAAATGGTTTCATGATTATAAGAAAGAAGGACAAGGAAATACAGCCACAACATTAAGAATTGGAGCATCTGATTTACTAATTGGAACAGGTGGAATTTCTGGAGATATTTACCTCGAGACAGTTCCTGTAAGTACTGGTGTTTTTAGCTATTTCGGTGATAAATTCGATTTTCAATACCCTCTTTCAATGTTGCAAAGGAACGAAGAAACAGACGTTGTTGAAATCACACAAATTGCCGATTACAATGAATTGCTTGATTATTTACAAGAATTTAGTGCTTCGAGCACTTTGCCATATCCTTTCAGTTATCCTTTAACGTTAAGCACTAAATCTACATTAGTATCTTCAGAAGTTCGCCCTTCAACTATTTATACTTTTAAGAGTGCTAAAGAATACCAAGCTTTTTTATCAAAACTTGCACCAGATAATACACTTTGGAAGAAAATTGGTAATCCTAATCGTGGGTTTGAAATTGGTTTCAACAAATTTGACATTTCCTTTAAGCAAAACAAGGTTATTGGATCCAATATCAAAGGACAGTTAATTATCAATAAACTAAAAAATGAAGATGGAGATCCTTTCCATGCAACGCTTGAAGGCCATTTATACGACGACGGAGACTTTAATCTTACCGCTTCTTTTGATAAAGAAAATGAACCAAAAGCCAATTTATTTGGTCAAGTAGATTTCGATTTTCACAGCTTTGAGCTTGGAAAACAAGATGACGATTATTATGTAGGAACTTCTTGTTATGTGTCTTTCCCTAAAGATACATTAATGAACAAATTGGCAAAAGGACAAGGTTTTGATGTTGAAAAACTTCGCATTTATAGCGATGGAAATATTGAAGTCGAAGGAGGTTCTATTCCAATTCCGATTAATTTATCTGTGAACCTTGGACCAGTTCAGATGGCGGTGAGTAATATCAACTTTGGTTCAACGCAACTTAATGGACGTAAATATAATTTCTGGGGATTTGATGGTGCCATCAGTGTCAATCCGCTTGGATTAGATGCTCGTGGAGAAGGTATTAAATACTATTATTCTACAGATAATGTAGATGGCGACCCAAAAAAAAGACCAGACTCTTTCATTAGAATCCAAACTATCGAAGTCGATTTGATGATTCCTGGAACAGCTTCAGAAGAATCTGCGATGGCTATTATTCATGGTATGATTTCGTTACCTCAGCCTGGAGAATCACAAGAATTCATGGGTGAAGTTTCATTAAAGTTACCCAAAGCAAAAATTACAGGAAGCGTAGGAATGCGTTTTGCGCCTAAATACCCTGCTTTCTTAGTTGACGCAGGTATTGAATTGCCTACAGGTATTCCGTTAGGATTTCTTTCAATCACAGGTTTCAGAGGTTTATTAGGATTTAGATATGTGGCTACCAAAAAAGCGGCTGGATTAACAACCGAAAATTCTTGGTACGAATTCTATAAGCATCCAAAAGCCGGAATCAATATTAGAAAATTCAGTGGGCCGCCAGATTCTATGCAATACAAATCACCTTTTTCTATTGGAGCTGGTGCAACATTTGAATCAACAGGCGGAACTATTTTAAACATGCGAGCCATGTTATTGCTTTCTCTGCCTACTCTATTTTATATTGAAGCAGGATTGAATGTTCTTGGCGATAGATTAGGGCCAATTGAGAAAGATCAAAGCACTCCTCCATTCTTTGCAATGGTTGCCTTCGGAGATAATTCGCTGGAACTTGCTGCTGGAGCAGATTTCCAAATGCCAAAAGATGGTGGACAAATCATTCAGCTACATGCTTTATTAGAAGCTGGATTTTTCTTTAAAAACCAAAAGCCTTGGTACATCAATCTTGGTTCTAAAAAAGATCCGATTACGGCTAGAATCTTGACTTTATTTACAGCTAAAGCATTTCTTATGCTTTCGGCACAAGGAATTGAAGCTGGAGCAAGATTAGACTTTAAACTGGAGAAAAGCTTCGGACCTGCAAAGGTCAAATTATGGGCTTATTTGGAAATGGGCGGAAAAATCTCATTCAAACGTCCTCAAATGGGTGGTTATATTGCCGCTGGTGGAGGAATTCAGATTAAAATCTGGATCATTAATGTTGAAATTGTTTTAGACACCATTTTCTCTGTAGAATCGTTTAAACCGTTCTTAATTTATGCAAAATTAGAATTAAGTGTACGTGTTAAGCTTGGCTTCGTTAGAGTGCGTAAAAATTTCAAAATAGAACTGCAATGGGATATCAATAGAATTGTAGATAGAACACCATACAGTCCACTTCCTAAAGGCACATATGGAGACGCTAATGACAATAGAACTGCCGATTCTGTCAAAGGAGTACATATGCTTACAAATGAAGCTTTCTTGCTTGATTATTTTAATCAGATGCCTAGTCCTAGTGCCATCTCTAAAGTAATTCCGTTAGATACTTACATTGATATTAAAATGACCAAGGGAGTATTGCCTAACACTAGTCTTTCCAAAATAATTGGTGGATACACCGCTGATGCGAAAAATTACACTGATTTAATGCCTCCTGAAGCAACATCAAAAGCAGGAAGAAAGCTTCGTCAGGTAAAGCACCAATATTCAATTGAATCGATTGAATTACTTTCTGCAAATGGAAATTCTTGGGAGGCTTATCATCCTTTTAAAGCGGTTGTGGATTCAACATCCAGAGATCTTGTAAAAGATTTGCCTTGGGCACAATGGCAAAAAGTAATCGATCAGTATGATAGTATTCGTGTTCTAGCAACTAATCCATTTTCATACTTAAGTGCAGGAGAACCTGGCTGGCATGTTCCCGAACAATTCGGAATTACACCTTCTAAGTTATTCTGTGTCTCTAATAGCATTGAAGCAGAATATGTCAACTTTAAAAATAAAAAAATAGGAAAACGTTATTATGTACCTACTCAATATGAAGCAGATAGAATCAATGGTCTGTTCTTTAAACTCGTTGGTGAAACTCCTGAAATTGTGGATGGCAAGCTTTCTGAGGGAGATTTTATGAGCATTTCTGCAGAAAGTAATCCTTTTGGTTTTAGAAGATCGCTTTCATTCAAAAATTATGATAAACTGGAAATTATTTTCCCCGAGTCTGCCATTGAACCAACTTTAAAACTTACCACTCAGGCAAAAACAGTTAATATTCGTGCTTATACTTCAGTTTTTGAAGAAGGGGATAAGTTGTCTAAATATAAAGAAGTTAAAATATGTAAGGCTAAAAATTCGCCAGCTTTATATGAGATCGCTTATACTAAAGCTGAACTGAGATCGCTAATAACTTTATTTGATGAAAACGGTGATGTTTTATTGAAAAATAAAATTGATAGAATTGTCATCAGCCCTGTGGCTGCAAATGCTGACGCTATTTTAGATGTTAGAAATAAAATTGCTGCGTTGTTTAATGATACCTACGCCTCAGCTGATGGAGAATTTATTGTATCAGAACCAAGCGATATAACCGAATACAATCGTTTAATGACCTTATTGGCTGAATTAAAAGCTGAAGCAGGTAACGATAATCCAACTGGAACTTCTGAACCGTTGACATTTACTCGTTTTTATGGATATAACGGAAGAGCTCTTTTTGCCTTTGATAAAGTTTTCAAATACAATGACACTTATTTGATTTCATTTCATCCAACGCCTAAAACTACTGTTATCGCACAAATTGATGCTAAAGGAAATCTGTTGAGAGAGCGTTTATTGAATGGCTTGGTAACGTCGATGCAAGTTGTAAATAATAATTTATTAATTACTCAAGCTTTAGATGCAACTCAGTGCAAAGGAATTGGAGAAGCTATTGTTAATGACACTTTTATAGTAGGCTGCGTAGCTCCTGCCGCTACAACTGCCATTGTCGAACTTGATTCTGAATTAAACAGAAACTCCGGAATGCAGTATATGAATACATATTCTGAAGGTTTCAACAAACTTATTTCATTGCCAAATAATGAGTTGCTTTGGATTAATACTTTAGAAGACGGAACTCAAATTAACTGGGTTAACGGCACAGATCGTTCTCTTTTACGTCGTGTAAAAGTAGATGAAGTGGCCATCAAAGTTCTTCAGCACAATAGTACTGATTTCAGTTTGATTACTAAAAACAAAAAAGTCATTCGTTTCAGCATCAATGCAAGTACTAAGACAATTCTAGCTGGTGATTCAAAATTAGTTGCAGAATCCTCAATCTCTGAAATTACAGATGCAGTAATTGCTAATGATAAAGTTTTGCTTACGGTTAAATTGACAAACGGAAAATTCGGATTAGCTCAAATTAGCGGAACTGCTATTACAGTTGTCAAAAACGATACAATTTTTGATTCTGCAATTTATTTGTCAAACAAGACTTTGGCCGACAATTCTGTTATTGCTTATAATGAAAAATACTTATTTGTGTTTAATACTTCATTAAACCTTGCAAGATTAATTGAAAGAGGAAACCCAGCTGATAAAGCATCTATTATTAACATTCAAAATGAGCCTTCGACGAATGAAATTCTAATGCTTTCTTCGAAACAAAATGAAAAGGGAATCTATTTCTCTTTATTTAATGATCAATTTGATAACTGTTCTTTATATCCAAAAGAAACTGTCTCGGTTGTTTCGTCTGCATCTGCTTTAACAGATTCGACTGCGACTCATACAGAATTAGGCAGCACCGTTAAATTGGAATATACAAGAGGTACAAAATCTTCAAATTTATTGACAATCAACGCTCTTATTTGTTCTTCTGGAGGAGATTCTGATGATGATAATGAAGTAAACTACTCTACTTCTGTTCAAGAAATTGGATGGTTAACCAGGGAAAGTGCGGTGCACAATCTAACTATTCCAGGTTCTGATGCTGTAATCGCAGATAATAAAGCAATGGAAGCAGCGATTCAAAATACAGTTCAACCTATTTGGAGGCCAAATTCAACTTATTGCTTAAAATTTACTCTTGCTGATAGAGTGGATGATAAAGACACTACTAAATTTGATTACTATTATGGTTTCAAAACATTAGGTCCTGTAGGACACTACCCTGTTCCAGATCCTGTGGTTCCCCCTGGACAAGATGCTCCTGCTAAAAATGAATTGACTGATTTATCTAAATCACCATTAACGTCATTAAGACAGTATTTAGATTACAACCGTTCTTATCCAAATGCGGATGGAAGTTTATTATTATCTAAACCTTCATTCTACGGAAATGAGCAATGTAAGATAACAATGTTCTTCAAGAATCCTTATGTGTATCATATGCTTAAAGAATGGAATGCTTATGACAGCAGGGCAAAAATTGATGGCGCTTTAAATCTTATCATTAAAGATCCTTTGAATGATATTCTTATTGAATATCCATTACCAGTACAAACAGTGGAAAATCCTACAATGTATCCGCGTGCAGAAAAAGACAATACAAAATGGGTTAATGATAACGATCCTAGAATTCCTTTGAATATCCAGATGCTACAAAATATGATTAAAGGAAGTACTGGCAAAATAAAATGTGACATTAAAATTGGAGATGCTTTAAAACCGAAATCGTATGGATATGAGGTCAAATTAACCGATTTAAAACCTTCGAAATTGTATACAGTATTAGCTAAAAACTATTTCAATAAAAATCAAAACAATCAAATCGAAGATTCAGAAAATGTATTGGTGCATCAATTTGGTTTCCAAACCTCTAGATACAGAGATTTTGCAGAGCAAGTAAACAGTTATGAGCTTGACCAAGCCGAATCAAGGAAAGCTTTATTTGATGTTCCACTACGCTTAAGCGAAGATCAGATTACATCTTTAAACAATGTTGTTTTGGGACTTGATGATACTTTAAGCAATTCATTAGCATTAAAATATCAGCATTTATTTGATCGTGCTTTTGAAGGAATTTTAAAAATGTCTCCTCTAGATCCTGCTCAATCTACAGAAGTTAACCGAATTATCAATACCAATACTGGTGAAGTGGTAGCGCTTTTAGTTCGTAATCCGGAGCCATTCAATATTCCTAAAATTCCATTAGAAGAAATTCAAAATACAATTTCAGTAGTTGACGATGCCGGTGTAGCCAAAGCAAACTATAAAGCACTGCATTCTAAAGATTATGCTCAGGTATTAATTATGAATGACAGCAAAAAAATTACTGATTCAAGTTTAAATATCAAGTTCGAATACAGAATGTGGAATAATAACGGGTCTGTTGCCCAGTATTCAACGCCATTAACAGTTCGTGCTGCTGAGCCGGTAACTTTAACTATTGAAAATATAAATCTTTAAAAAACAATAAAAATGAGTTCTATAAATCTTCAAGAAAGCCAATCCTCAGGTTGCGAAACGTACATCGCTATCGTTGTCGATGAGTCGGGTTCGATAAATGGCAATGAAGCGCAGCAAATACGAGATGGGCTGACTTCATTTATCAATTCTCAAGCTCAAAGCAAAATTACACTTTCGTTAATCGGAATGTCTGGTAGCGACAACAACTCAAGATCAGAACATGTTATTCAAAAAAGAATTTCGGGAAATACTTCGAGTTTTTTAAGTTGGATTAATGGTTTTGGTTCAAGATCGGCCAATCCTCAATCTGATCATTGGGCTTCTGGTTTAGAAGTTGTAAACAATTTGACTGTAATTCCAGACGTTGTCGTGGTTGTTACAGACGGTTTGCAGGTCAATGATACCGATTTGCTGAAAAATTTATATCAAAATCTGGATGATAAATCACATATTTTTGTTTACGGTGTCACAAGCACCGTAAACAATGCTACCGAGTTAGTTACGCCAATTACTAACTTCTTAGGAAAAACACCTGTACTAAAAAACAGCGGTCTTTCTATGCTAAATACAGACTATATCAGAGTTCCTGATTTTAGCACTTTAGGAGCAGAATTAAATCAGTTAAGCCGTGATTTATCAGGTGCGCAAATTGGGTGTTTACCTAATGTGAGCATCATTCAAAATAAATTGGTTTATCCTGTTTTAAAGAAAGGTCTTGCCGTACGCGAAAGTGCTGGAACTTTGGTTCTAAGAAACAAAAGCCGTGTGCCTCTTACTTTGCCAGCGGGAATGCGAATTCACAATGCAAGCAATCTAGGCGGATTAGTTTTCAGACTTGAAGAAACTGTTGTTATTCCTGGTCTAGGTAGCGTAGAAGCAAAAATTCGAATTGACGGAACTCCTGCTGTAATGGCCACCTACAATGCCTTAATTGTTTTACCAAGCGTTTCAAATCCTAGTAATTTTAAAATCAATTTTGCTGTAACCAAAGAGGTCTACATAGTTGATCTTAATTCAAGTAAGACTGCTTTGCAATCTACAAGTTTACAGATCGCTGCAGCGGGTTCTAAAGGTATTGATAGTACAAAAGGAATTCATCTTCGTTGGCTTTTGGCTGGAGAATTGGGAGCAAACCATCTTCCGAAAGGTGATTTATATACTGGCGGTAATCTTAATTTTAACAAACCTGATGATTTCGTAAAACTGTACAGAGCACCTTATAGTAAAGTTGTCCATAAATTGGATTTAACTGAAAAACCTCAGAATGTAGATAACAATAAAGCATTATGGGTTTATAAAACTGCTCCGCAAAGATCAATCTATGTTTATTTTAAAAACAAAGGAAAATATCTTTTAACAAGAGCTAGTATTAATCCGATGATAGATCCTTCTGGTTTTATTCAAGCTTATGGAAACGAAATCATTGAGATTGAAAACAAAACCGAATTGTTTTTTGCTGCCGAACTTAAATTTAATGCCGCAGATATCTCAGGCACTGTTAAGTTAGAAACATTGTCTGTAGCTGAAAACAGTATCGCTGCATCAAAAAGAGTTACAAATCGTAAATCCTATTCTTCGGCACAAGTCAATCCAATTCGTGTTGTAGCTGAAAACGGAAGAAGCATTCGTTTTAAAGCAAATAAATGTTTGTTAAGCGAAATCAATTTTGAATTTTATGGTGATTTTATCCAAAAAGCAAATACAAGCGGCAATTGGGATTTAAAAGGAAAATATGCTTTAACGACCACTGATTCTAAAGCTTTTGAACAATTAGAGCCAAAACTGAATGCTGTTCACGGAAAGTGGTTAAAATTTAATGATGGAGAATATGTAAACGTAAATAACTACAAGGACAAATGGAAACGTACAACAGATGACGATGATAAAAACATCAAAGAAGTTATTGAAAGTTACATCGAACTAAGTCGTGATGGTACAAATCCGACTGCAAAAGAAACGGTCAAATTTCAAGAGAATATTCCTGCCAACGAACCTGAGCCAGGAGAAGAAGCAAAATTTGAAGAAAATTCAACTGAAATTTCTAATCTTGACTTATTGAACATTGCTGCAAATGATTATCATATTGCGAGAATGTTAGGTTTAGGATGCATCGATATTGATGAAACAGTTCTTTCAGGCGAATTTATTTATCTAACAGAGTACGTTACATTTAAGAATTTAGAAGGCGGTGCGACTCCAAAAGAAGTGCAGCATCTTTCTATGAGTATCCCAACTTCTGTAAACACAGAGCGTTTGCCTCTTCCGGTACAATTGAGTAAATTTTTACCAGGCCTTAATGCTGGTTCTGATGAAGACGATCAATCAGCAAAAATTACAGATCCTAATGGATATAGTTTTGATGGAAAGAAAAGATATGTGAGTTTGTTTATGAATGACATCGCAGATTACAGTGTAAATACTGCTTTCTTTGATTCTACAGACGAATTTGACGGAAGTTCTTTTACATTCCCTATCTATGCCGGAGTTGATTATAAATTTAAAGGTGAATTAAGTTGGCAAAAACCAGAATTAGCTTCTGACACCGCTTATTCTAACGTTACCAAAGACTTAGCCACTGCTTCTTTCGAGCCTGCTCCGATCATTATTCCTGAGTCTGGAAAATCATTTCTGAATGTTCGTCAAGAAAAAACAGGTTTACAAACATATGTATATCAAGGGTATGGGATTAATATTTTCTCGAGAGCAACATCTGGAAGACAATTAGAAATTACTTCTCACATTAAACCGAATAATACGTTAATGCCTCCTACTGGAATTAATTCTTTACTAATTACAGAAGAAAATCCGTTAATGTTTACGTCGATGAGTGAGCAAGTTAAACTGAAAACACTTTTAGACAATGAGTCAATAATTGATAAAACTTACATCCGACTTCTTTTTGAATATTATTCTGCTCAGGAATTATTAAGTTATAGTATTCCAGATGGAATGACTAAAGAAGATGCTTTACTTTCTGATAAAATTTATCCGGATAATGAAGAGCTCTTTGCCGATTATTTTAAACTTTATTTCAGAGATAGTCTTCCTCAAATTGAACATGGAAAAATTACAAACATTGCAGATAGTTTATCAAATGAACTTACCTCAATTATTACAATTAACGAATACAAAATTCTAAGCAGTGGCGAAGACATTAAAATTAACTTAACCGATGCCAATAAAAATAGATTTATCGGAGGTATTTTAACCGTTGGAGAAGAAAACTATATCATTCAGAATATTAATGTTGCTTTAAAAGATGGAAAATTTGACTCTGTTGATGTTGAAGTCCTTAAAAAAGAAGTAGGTCAAAGCCTTTCTGACGGCAATGCAACAATCGATTCTGAACAGATTAAGTCAATCAAAAAACCAGTTAACGACTTATGTTCTTTAGTTGAAAATATGCTAACGCCTGCAAACTGGAGACAGCCGAGTCCAATTGGTTTTCAGGTTCAAGTGCCGCAAGCTTTAAAATCTGTACATCGAGAAATTGTTTCACAAAAAGACAGTCAAGGAAATAACACTTTGCAGGTAGAAAAAACTCGAGGAATTTGGAATGATAAAGTAGAAATTAAAAAAGTTTTGGAGCAAGCTTTTCAGGTAGATCAAAAAGGAGAATATGTATTAGATAAAGATGAGAATCCGATTCCGCTTCCTGAAGAAGAGAAAAAGCATTTTGGTTTATATGAACTTACTTTCAAAGGATTAAAATTAGCTCAGCACCCACAATACAATGCAAACAATGGACATTCAGTTGAATGGACGAATGGAACTGTTCGTTTGTTTACTGCAAGCTGTTTTGAAGGCTCTAATCCTATTCCGGTAAAATCTAGAAAAGAATTTAAAGTTGTACGTGTAGACAATATTGGTACAGACAAAGATTTAGTATTAACTATTAATGATCCTAATTTTAAAATTAAAAAAGACGGAACCCAAGAAATGGATCCGACTTATGATCATATTATTCTTGAAGAGGATGCGAACCACAACCCAAAAGAGCAAAAAGTAAATTATTATCCAAGTTATAAAGTATATCTTTTTGCTGATTCTTCAAACGGAATTACAAAAGAAAGCATTCAGCCAAGAGAAGGAGAAAATACGCATTATTCAATTTTCGGAATTAGCAGCCATTCGAATGGTTACAACTATGATTCTAAAATTAGTGCGCCAACTCCAATGTATGCCGTTAGAATTGAAAAACCTGTAAAACCTGAGGATGTAAAAGGAGCTTTGTATGCCACAAGACCTGATTTTTTCAACAGATCAACATACACATTCACAACTAGATATACACACAAACCTTACGGAATGCTGCATTACAGGGCAAATGATCAGGCTTTATTAAACGCTTTATACAAGACAGCAACAATTGCTAGAATTCGTGAAGAGCTCAGTAAACTTGGTGGAAACAATGAAGCATATTTCACTAATAGATGGCAAAATTTCTTAGACTTTAACGGATTGCAGAATAAGGCTAATTATGAAACTTATCCTCCAGAAAGTGCTTCTGAAGAAAATTATCATTTCCCAGTTCCTGATAGTGAATTATTAAGAGACGAGATTAACGAATTCATCAAATGGCATAATACTTCCCAAAAACAAAATGTTCCTGAGATAGTTGCTTTAACCGCTCTTAACCAAGTCATTATTCCTAAGACAGCGGGAATTGAGGAAGATTTATTAGCAATACATTTTATAGAGCAAGTCATTCATGCCGCTTTTGTGCCACTTACCGAAGTCCCTGTTATTTACGAATATATTAAGGACAACGATTACGTTCCAGTTAATAAAAAGCAAACCATTAAGGATAAGAATGGAAATATTTTAAAATATCCGCATCCTGATTTAGATATTGCGCCAATGATGAAAATCACAGATGCAGCACTATTCAAAACGCAGTTTACAGATTTTAATCTAGACGGAAATTCACAAAACATTTATTTCTACGGTGTACGTGAAATGGATATTAAAATGAATTTCAGTGAGTTCAGTACTTTCTTGGGACCTGTGAAACTAGTTCCTTCTAGCCCACCGCAAACGCCAGAGATTAAGAGAATTATGCCTATTTTAGAAAATCAGGTTTTAGGAATCAAGCCATCTATACAGATTGAATTAAATGCTTACAAACCAGAATATAACATTAGAAAAATAAATATCTATCGTGCAAAAAACATGCTGGATGCACAATCAATTAGAACGATGACTCCTGTCAAAGAAATTTTGATTAATGAAGATACTTTATCTACTGATTTTAATAGTGTTTGGACGGTTTATGATGAATTTGAAGATTTAGAAAGTGTTCCTTTTGGTGATGGCCTTTTTTATAGAATTACGGTTTCAAGAGAAATTGAATATGCTGATCCGAGTTCAACAGATGAAAATAAGATTATCAATATTGATTATACACCATCTCAGCCATCAAAAATTACAGCTACAATAATTGCTGATAATACCGTTCCAGAATCTCCAGAATTAACAGCTACTGGCGTTCCAACTGGGGAAAATGAATCTGTATTAAAACCAGTTGTATTCAGTTGGGAGAAAACAGTCCATAATGGTAAATATCATCTGTACAAAATGAATAATCAAGGAAACTGGGATAAAATTCAAGAGAAAATTTCTAATGAAAACACAGTAACATTGGCTTTACTGGAAACCAAATTAGAAACCGACGAAGTAACTATTAAAAATGCTGATGATGAAAGAATCTACCATCATTTCAAAGTACTTGCCGAAAACTCTTCAGGCATGTTTAGTAGTGAAGAAAAAATTCTAACCCTATAAATTTAAAAAATGAATCCCAATGAAATTGTTTGTTGGGATTCAAAATCAAGCTAATCAAAAATAATATTTACAGAAAGAAAATAAATTTCAAACAACATGGCAACAGACAGAACTCAAATTGGCTACAAATTCGAAAACGGCGATATTCCGTCGCAGGGAGACTTTCAGGAAGTTTTTAACAGTTTTATCCATAAAGACGAAGACAAGGCCGACTTTCAGATGGTCGAAGACGGAAGGGATAACCAGCATTATGTAACTCCTGCTCTTTTATATACAGGTTTAAAGAATATTGGTATCATTACTGGAAATAGCTACATGCCACGTAAAGAGCATTTTGACTCTTTTGTTGGCGATACCATTGCTTTGCAATATGCACCAGTTAATTACAGCGTCAAAGTATTTAAAAACGGACAATTATTACTAGAGAAAGAAGGTCAAGGAAATGATGGAGATTACATCATCAATTATGAAATGGCCAAAATCACTTTTTCGGGAAATATTGACAATAGAAACATTGAAGTCGATTATTGGTATAAAAATTTAGCTCCAAATACAAATCCAGGAGGTGGATCTAGTGAACCAATCGACTTTACAAGTTTTTTACATACTTCAGGAAATGAAACCAAAAACGGAATCTTAACTTTCAACAACACTACTCCAACCTCAACTAGCGGAATTGTATTGACAAACAGCGGTGCAGATACTGGTGCAAAAGTACTAGACGTAACAGTTACTGGTGCTGGAAGCGGTATTGCGGTTCAAAATACGGCAACAGGAACTGGCATTAAAGTATCTAACACTGGAGCTGGAACGGGTTTACAAGTAAATTCTTCTTCAACAGCAACAGGAGATCCTTTGCAAATCGCGAAAGACAATATTGTAAAAGCTAAAATTGATGCTGAGGGAATTGTAACAGCTAAAAAATTTGTTAGCGAAGGCGGAACAGCTGAAAAATTTGTAAAAGGAGATGGTTCTCTTGATCCTAAAACATATGCTGAAGACAATAACGTAATTCATACCACAGGAAATGAATCTAAAGATGGAGCATTAAATTTAACGCACAACACCTCTGTAGATGATGTTTTAACCATTACTAAAAACAATAGTGCAAACTGCCTAAAATTAGTTCAAAACTCTAGTTCTAGTGCTACTACTTCAACTTTTGACACGAATACTGAAAATGTTAACAGAAAAGCGATCAGCGTTCAAAAAATACAGGTAGAAAAAGCCTTCATCACACATGATGGAAACGTATCGGGAACTTCATTTACAACTTTAAACGAAAAAGCAGATATTACCGATGGCTTTTTAACATTAGCAGCTTCAACTGCTGCAACTGCAATGGCTGGTCACGCAAAATTATACGCCAAAACTGATGGTACTACTGATTTGTATGTAATGGGTAGTGATGGGGTTGAAAAGAAGATTGGTGCAAGTGGTGGTACTACAATTACTGGAACTGCAAATAAACTAACCAAGTTTAATAGTACAGGTAATAATGTAACGGACTCAAATATTACTGATAATGGCAGCTTGGTTACCGTTAGCAAACCAACTACAATTGATAGTGGTACTAGCAATAATAGCGGGTTAACTTTAGCAAAATTAACAGCAACTCCCGATTCCTATGAAATTTTTGCTTCTGGATCATGGACAATGTATTGTGTTATTGATGGAAAAGATGGATATTTTTATGCTGCAGACCATTACAATGGAAAAATTATAAAGTTTGATAAAATCACTAAAGTAGTTAGCGATGTAACCACCAACTCGATATCTAACATTAGAAATATTGTTTTGGGACCAGATGGATATATTTATACAACTCAAGATAGTTCATCATACCACAGCGTATTAAAAGTTAATAAAAGCACTGGAGCTATTACAACCTTTTGTAACACCTCTTCCATTGGAAATACTGTTTTATACAATTTAGTTTACAATAATGGATATTTCTACGTTACTAACTCTAATGGGGCTGGAATTATTAAAATAGATTCGACCACGGCTACAGCTTCAGTTATTGGCACTTACTCATCAAACTATCCTTACGGAATAACATTCTTTAATCAAAAAATATACGTAGCTGAATATCATGGACTGGGAAGAATATTCGAAATTGATCCTGTTACTGGGGCTTTCTCTGTTTGGCTAACAACGAATCTTCCTTTTACTTCGATTATGGTAGGCGCCGATGGATATTTTTATTGTAGTTCGCTAACTAACTATATAACAAAAATTAACCCTGTTACAAAAGAAATAAGCGAATATTGCACAACTCCTTTACTCGGCGGTAACAATTTAGGAATTTTTCAATCTACAGAAGGTGACTTTTATACTGCAAATAGCTCCAAAATAACTAAACTAATTCCAACACCAGATAAAGTACTAACTACTACTTCTACTGGATTAGTTGTGAGAACAAAATATCTTGAAGATATTCCTTATGTAAAAGCTGACGAAAATGGAAACCCAATTAATCAAGTTCCAACTTCTTTAGATTCGCCTAATTTTACAGGAATTCCTACAGCACCTACTGCTGCCATTGGAACAAATACAAATCAGTTGGCAACTACAGCTTTTGTTATGGCTAACAGCGGAGGGGCAACATCGGGAAATTATACTCCAGTTATATCAAGTGCTTCAGGTATTATTGGAACAAATGTACTAAGATCTGTTTACACAAAAATAGGCAACCTTATCACAGTAACTTGCATGATGTCTGCAACAAGTGATTCAACCGGTGATTTTATTACCCCTACAACAAAAGCATTCTATATATCACTTCCTTTTACTGCTCAAGGTGATTCCACTAGTGTTATTGTTATTGGTTCGAATAATGATACTGGAAATAACTCATTTACTTCAGTTATAGGTAGTGGTGACGGTAACAATGGAACCAAAGCGGTAGTTAATTATAAAGCAACTAAGTCTAGTGTAAATTATCTTCAATTTACAATCACTTACAATATTTCTTAGCAATTAAAATAATACGATGCAAAACGCACTTACTATTAAAAAAAAAAAAAAATGGAAAACACAAAAATCAATAAAGAAGAAGCAAAAACAATCAACGCAGAACAATTAAAGAAATTACAAGATTTTAATGTCTTTATGGATAAGGCGAGATTATCGTTGGGAGAATTGTCTATTCAATACGAGTTTCAAAAAGCAGATATTTTAAGTCAGATTGCCGTTCAGCAGCAAAATTTTAATGAATTGGAAAAAGCCATTAAAGAAGAATACGGAAATATTCGTGTGAACATTGAAACTGGCGAAATTGTAAAGCAAGAACAAGAATAATTCTTGATCATAATTTTTAGATAGTTATTTAGGAACCACAAATTTACAGCCTGTCTGGCGTGGTTCCTTTTAACTTTTATTAGAGCTTTTAAAGCCATTATTTGTACAAATTAAGCACAAACTTCCATCATACTCTTCGTCTATTTACTTCAAAGACAATCTGCTTCATTTCAATTATTGCTTCCGATAAAAATTCAAGTTTACAGCAATAAAATATGGCACTTCAAAAAAGGTAAAATTAAAAGCATATAAAAATAGCTTTTCACCTCATCAAACTTAGTTTTTGCTCAACGCAATTCTTCTCTAAGTTGAGACAAATCATAATCAATTATAAACAAAGTATGGAATATTACAATATAGCCAAGTCATTGACTGCGGCAAAAAATGATTGCGCTGCCGGAGTCATGGGAACTTCCGTTACACTAACTGCAAATGCAAATCAGTTTGTATCGACAATAAGTGTTGAAGATGCCAATGCAAAAGCAGATGCATGGTTGGCAGCAAATGTTCAAGCTTATGCCAATAACACGGGTTCATGCAGAATTACAGCCTGGAGAGGAGTAAATCCGTCTTGTGTTGTAGAACCAAATGTAATCTTATCTCCTTTTAACTACATGGTTATTAGATATAAATGGGCATTAGGAGCAGGAGAAGATTTTGACACTTATACCGGAATTATTAATTCAGGAACTCCCTTAGATAATAAATGGATGGGATGGGGTCATGGTTTTAATAACGAAATTCCAACAAATGCCCTAGCTGCAGATTCTTACATTATGTGGGCTGGTGATAATACACAAGCAAATGGTGTTGAAGCCTGCCTTGTGAATTTCAGCAAAATAACAACAGACTACCCTACTTTGAATACCGTTCAAGTAAGAATGGCGGGATCATGGTATAGAAAATTAGGCACTGGAAATATAGATGTAGAGGTAGTTACCTATCTCGGCGGAACAATGCAAAAATCTGGCTATGACATCATAAATGTTGGCGGAACTCTGGTTGATCGAAAGAACTTTTCTAAAAAAGTACCAATTCAAGGAACAAACTTGGCTAAAAACATTGAAGCCGTTACCAATCTAGGATTCATTACCTACATCAAAGACTCGTCTACAGGTCAAATCGTAATTAAATATTAAAAAAAACATACGTATGGGAAATACAGGATACAAATCTTTTGGGGCACTCGAATTATATTATGTTGATGACGGAAGCCCAACAGGACAACCAACGAAACCAAATGTAGTTACAGATCCTGATTATATTGCACCCGTCTTAGATACTGCGACATGTACACCTAGTACAAGATATTATAGTGTAGAAAAAAGATTAAGCGCAAAAAAAAACAACTGCGGAACAGGATATAGCGGAAGTACTGTTACACTTACTGCTTTTCCAAATCAATTTGTTTCTACAATAAGTCTTGCAGATGCCAATGCACAAGCAGATGCATGGTTAGCGGCAAATGTACAGGCTCATGCAAATATGGCAGGAACATGTGAAGTCACTCCAACGCCTGGCGGAGGAGGTGGCAGTGGCGGATGTTTTGTCGAAGGCACGCTAATCACTCTACCTGACGGAACAAGAAAAGCAATTGAAAAACTTACTCTTGACGAACTTTTGCTTTCTGCAGAAATTGAAACGCTTAACGATACTAACATCCCAGATGAATTGTATAAATGGTCATGTGAATATTTATCTGAAAACAGAATCGTATCGCCTATCACAAAAATTACAAAACAAATTGCCGACAAAACCATTATCGTTAATGATGGGTTATTGGAAGCTACTCCTACTCACCTACAATTAATTGAGCGCAATGGTTTTTGGAGATTTATTCCTTTAGGAGATATCATCGTTGGAGATAATTTATACTCGATAGACAAAGAAATTATTCCTGTTACTACTGTAACTGTGAATTTAGAAAAACGAAACATCTATCCGATGACCTTAAATCCATTTCACACGTATTTTGCTAATGGAATTTTAACTCATAACTATAAAGAAGCAAATCATAATGATAATTAATATCGAATGTCAATTTAATTAATAAAAATAACTTCTTCTTTTAAAACTCCAAAAGTATTTAATCCAAATTCTACAAAAAATTCTTTTTGAAATTGACCTTGAAATAATCTTTAGTCAAAAAAGAATGTAGAATTTGGATTTACGTGTATATCATTTCCAAATAAAGTTTTTAAATGCATAACAATTATCAATAAACAAAAAATGGATACAAATCATAACAGAATAAAAGTCTCCGACTTAGAGAAAAACGAGCAAAACAAAATTTTAAAGACCAACAACAATGGTGAATTAGAATTCAGCGACATAAATGACCTCAGTTACAACTCCCTTGATTATACTGTTTCAGGCAAAGCTTTGGATGCAAGACAAGGAAAAGTCTTAAAAGATTTAATAGATACCAATAATGCAAACTTACTGCACAAAACTGGTAACGAAAGTTGGTCTGGCATAAAAAGTACAAGCAATTCAGGCGGTTTTACAAACGCCTTACAACTTGAAAATAACAGCACATTTGCGACTGTTTTAGCAATTACCAATAATTCGACGGGGTTTGGCACTAAACTCACTAATTACGCAACAGGTTATGGTGCATACGTTGATAATAGAGGAGGTGGAGTAGGCCTATATGTTAATAATGCAAATACAACCACAGCTTATGCTGTTAGAATTGATAATCAAGGAACTGGTAATGGCATTGGTCTTTTTAACTCTTTTACTGGTAGAGCTATTGATGTTTCAAATTCAAATGGAGGAACAGCAATTCGTCTGGATTCTGTCTCATCTTCAACTGGAGACCTCTTAAGCATTACTAAAAACTCAGCACAAGTTACTCGAGTTGATAGCAATGGAATTATAACAACTCCAACTCCTCCTAGCAGTGACAATAGCACAAGAGTTGCAACAACTGCTTTTGTAACCGCTTCTTTAAATTCTCTGGCTGATGCTAATGCATTGCATAAAACAGGAAACGAAAATTTTAGCGGTGCAAAAACTGGTACCAATTCAGATACAGTAATAGGCAAACTACGTTTACTTAATAATGCAACTTTAACAGGTAATGGAGCAGCATTAGAAGTTTTTAACTCTAATACCGCTGACGCTATAGCTATCGAAAATGTAGGAGCAGGAAATGGTTTATATGTAAACAACAATACACCAGGAAATGGAAACGCAATTGTAGCTGAGAATTCATCAATATCAAGTACTGGATTTAGTTTTGTAGGAAAGAACTCAGGAACAAATACATTTACCGTTAATAGAAATGGTGGCGGATATTTTGCAAGTAATGTTGGTATTGGAGTAATAAATCCAATTGGAAAATTACATATAGCCCAAAATGATAATAATTCTGCCTTACTAGTTCAAAATGCTATAAACCAATTTTATGTAGGCAATGATTCCAATGGTTCTTATATTGGATCCTATAAAAATGATCAAACAGGTTTTGCCAGTCTGCATTTACAAAAGCTTGGTGGTCTAGTTAGTATCGGAGACATATCACCAACAGCCAGACTAACATTAAGCGGATTTAATGCAGGAGCTGCTTTAGATATTTTTAATACGTCTGCTGCTTTAAATTATAGAATCGGTACAGGAAATGCTGGAGGTTCATTGTTTTTTCAGAATAATGCAGGAACTCAAACTTTTGCAGTTCAACAAAATGGTAACGTTCTTATAGGAGTATCTACAGATGATGGCACCAATAAACTCCAAGTAAATGGAGGTTTAAAAGCAACTACCATACAAAGTCAAAGCAATATAGAAATTGGAGGTTCTGACCTTAATTCTCTAAATAGAACAGGTTTTTATCGAGGTTCATCTTTGACTAATGCACCTGACACTGGAAATTGGTTTGTCACTAACGAATTTAGCGATGCAAATAACATAAAACAAACGCTTACAGCTTATGGGGAAACATCGGGTAATTCTGTTCCTTCTGGAACGACTTACATTAGAACAAAAGCATCTGGAATTTGGGGCGCTTGGCAACAATTATCAACTAGTAACGGAGTAACAAGCGGGGCATACACACCTGTTTTAACAGCTGGAGGTAATGTTTCAGGACTTAATCTTCAAAGTGCAACTTATATTAGAGTTGGTAACATTGTGAGTGTTACAGCTTCTGTAAGTTTTACAACAACAGCAGCAAATACTCAATCAAATTTTACGGTTAATACACCTTTTACCAGAGCAGGCATTATAACTACTTATCCAGTAGGTAGTGGAAATGTGGCTTTAAGTTTTGCCTGGCGAGTTCCTGCAAGAGTTTATTTCTTAGGAAATTCAAACGGAGCTGTTACAGTTGATTTCATTTCAGGTAATGGTACAGGAACGCCAACAAACGCATCAATAACATTTCAATACGATGTAAGACAGTAATAAAATCAAATTTAATAGGGTAAGCGTTTACGTTTGCCCTTATTAAATCTATGATAACCATAAACAAAAATAGCGAGTATAGAACAACTAGCATTAACTGTTCATTATTTTAAAGTATATCTCTATTCACTGAAGCAATAAAAGAACAGAAACTTCGGTAGCTTATTATTTACTGCCCACAATTCATAGAGAACACTATCAATAACTTTCCATTTTGATTTTAATACGATAGTTTCATCTTATTCCATTCTTTAAAATCAGTAAAAACTAAATAATTATTTCATTCATATGAATACAAATCATAATAGGATAAAAGTATCAGACCTAGAAACAAACAGTCCTGATCAAATTTTAATTACAAACAACAAAGGCGAACTAGAATTTACTACACTTGCCTCAGCTCTAGATTTCAAAACAATCAATGGAGAGTCCATTTTTGGCAATGGAAATATCGATTTGTCGAACAAACAGGATATTTCGAACCAATTAGAAGTAAGTTCAAGTCAAACTATCTCACCCAATTGGCACGGAAAAACTGTATTCTTTACAGCTAACTGCACAATTACAGTCCCTGCTTCATTGCTTCAAAATTTTATTTTTAACGGGATAACATTACCAGGAGTAAGCATAACTTGGGCAATTACTGCACCACATACTTGGTTATTTGGAACTCCATCAGTAACAGCCGAAAAGCAGATTTTTACTTTTACAAAAAGAGGAGCTACAAATAGTATTTTATTATTAGGTGTGTAATTATGGGAAGCTTATTACTAAACACAGTTTTTGGAAGATCGAATTACAAAGTAAACACTTACATAGGTGGTATTGGTCCCACTATAAATACCCCAGCATTACTTGCTACTAAATTAGGAATTGCAGTTAACAGAATTAAGCTTTTCCGAGTTGTAGGTAATGATATTGAATGTGCCATAATTGGAGGAATGTACGAGGTTAAAGGTTTTAATCACTCGGATATAAGTCAAGTTACTTATTACCGAGATCCAACTGGAATTGTTTCAGGAATTGGCCCTCAAGGTTTTTACAACACTGGATTGATAGAAGGTTATTTTCCAAATGCTACCTACATTTCGGTAGCCGCTTTTGATCAAAATCTTTATCCTAGCGGAAGACCTAAAAATCTTTTAAAGAAACTATATATTCCATCAGTAACTAGAATTGGTAATACAGCAATAAATGAAAATGTTTTTAGATCTGGAAATCTAAATTCAGGCAAAATATGGGCAAATCCTATATTACAAACAATAAATTCAGGAGGAGTTGAAGGGGATCTGGCATTTTTGGCAACAGGAAATACTGTCGTATATGTTAATGATTTTACAAAGCCAAATACCATTACAAATTTATCTGCAACGTCCATTTATAATACAGGAATCCAACTCAGTTTCACACCTCCAAATTCAATTAACGGGATCGATTTTTATGAAGTATATGTAAATGGCATTTATAAGCAGGATATAAAAAATAGTGGAGATATAATTTCGGGTTTAACTAAAAACACCAATTACAATATCAATTTAATTACAGTTGATAATTTTCATAATAAATCTGTTTTAAGCGCTACCATAAATTTTACAACTGGTAATATAAATTTAGATGTAGATGCAGAAAATTTCATAATAGCCTCTCAAAATTACAATTACGTCGATATAATAAACAATTTAGTTGTTTCATTAAAAGTAAATAATCTTTGGAATAAAATACAGGCTGCTTATCCATTTATAGGTAGTACGCAAATTAATCACAAATTTAACCTAAAGAATCCATTAGATACTAATACGGCTTTTCGACTAGTGTTTAATGGTGGAGGCACTCACTCCACTAACGGATACCAAACTAATGGCAGTAATGCTTACGCAAATACTTTTCTAAATGTAAACACTTATCATACATTTTCAAATGCAGGTTTAACAATTGTTTGCGGAACAAATAATGTACCAGCTACAACAAATTCGTATGATTTTGGTGCACAAAAATCAAGCTCTCCATGGGAATGTTACCAAATACATTTGAATCATGGAGCATCAAAAAATAACAACGTATTTGTTCTTGGAACAATCGGTTTGTCAAAAACTGCAATAAATAATGCAAAAGGGATCCATACTATAAGTAAAACCACAAATACAGAGGCAAGTTATTCTAAAAATGGAAATTTTGATACCAGTATAGCAGGTACACAAACTGGAATAGTACCGGCGTTACCATATTTTATTGGTTGCTTAAATAACGGAGGATCTCCTTATGGTTATTCAAATCAAAGAATACAGTTTACAATAATCCATGAAGGATTAACCAATGAAGAAGTTAAAACTTTACACAATATTATTGATGCGTTCGAAAATAACTTGGGTCGAAAAACTTGGTAAATATGTAAAATATATTATAAGAAATTATATATAAAGTAAAATAATATTAGACAAAATATAAAATGAGCACAAATCATAATAGAATAAAAGTAGCTGATCTAGAAATAAATGAGCCTTATAAAATTTTAACTACAAACTCCAATGGCGAATTGGAGTTTACTAACTTAACCTCAGCTCTAGATTTCAAAACAATTAATGGAGAGTCCATTGTTGGCAATGGAGATATCGATTTGTCGAACAAACAAGACATTTCAAATCAGATTAATGTACCATTACCAGCAACCGTTCAAGATTCATGGCATGGGAAAACAGTAAAATTTACTGGTACAGGAACTTTATCAATTCCTAATTCATTTGCTAATTCAGGAATGTGTTTTGAAGGAATCACAAAAGTGGGCACATCATTAAACTGGTCTATTACTGCTCCAAAAACATTTGAATTTGGAACTCCTCCTACAGTAACTGAAAAACAGATTTTTACATTTATGCAAAATGATGGTCAGCATTCAATAATGATTTTAGGTCTTTAGTTATGGGATTAAGAAAAACAATTTTTGGAAGATCAAAGCAAAAACAAGAGGCCATTTTTGAATTTAATGCTAATAACCCTCTATGCTATTCTCCAGGAAATAACTATTTTACAGATTTAGCAACAGGCATTGTATCGACTATATATGGAGGAACATATTATCAAGATAAAGGACTTCGTTTTGATGGCATTGATGATTATAGTAGGGGTCTGGGATATTATTTTTACGATTATAAAAATAGTATGACAATTGAAATTTATTTTAAAATGCCAACAATTGGGAATGGATATAGAGAAATACTTTCTTACCAAAGTAATAACTTTGGTTCTACTGGTTTTCGCATTCAAAGAAATGGTAATTTATTACAATTCACTGTTGGTGCTAAAGCAGATTATTCTACATCAATAAGACTTACTGCTGATACTTATTATTTTATTTCATTTACAATTACTGCTTTTACTGAAACAAATTGTCTTTTGAAATTGTATCTAAATGGAATATACCAACGAGAATTTATTATCACCATGCAATTTCCGAATGGACTTGATCGGTTCTTATTAGCTAATAGCCAAAATAATAGATATTGTGATTTAATTATGCGATATGCTAGAGTGACCTATAATAAATCCTTTAGCGCTAGCGAAATTTTGAATAATTATAATACTGTTATTTCACAATTCTAAAACCAATAAGATTTACAATTACTTCTTAAATACAATGCATATAACTAAATTTTTTTCTACAGCTTCTAAAAAAATATTAATCAGTTATGCATACCAATCATAACCAAATTATAATCAAAATAAATATTAAATTGGTAAATCCAAATATTTATTACTTATGAAGAGACGGAAATATATAAAAACATAAAAACCATTTTCTTTTCTAAAAAAACCTTCACGTTGTTGAAGGTTTTTTTGCTCCATAATACATGATAATGGCTTACAAAAGCAACTAATTTTATGTATTTGCATCATCAACAATCCAATATTTCAATAATGAATAGCAAAACTTCAAAAATTAGAAGTTTCAACCGATTCTATACTCACTTAGACATTTTAAAACCAATATTATCTAGATAGCGAATATTCTTTAATTGAGATACTAATCTTATATGAAAAAAGGACTCTAGATTGGGATTTGAACTCTCTATCTGAAGAAATTCATGAGTGGAAACAAACATTTGATGAAGAACGATACGATTTGAAACTCGCTTAAAAAACAAACACCTCCAAAATCAAATTGACTTTGGAGGTGTTTTTATTTACTTCTTAAAGCTCTTAATTCCGCTTTGAAGCCAATTGAAATATTCTTCAATATTCGGATTATAAGCTGATGGCTCTGTCAAGTTGGAACTATCATGATCTACAATTACATAAAACGGTTGCGCATTTGCTTTGTAGGTTTTAATCTGTAAATCGCTCCATTTGTTTCCAATGGTTTTAATTTTTTTTCCTGTGGTTTCAGAAACATATTGTTCGTTTTCTGGAAGTTCCTTTTTATCATCAACATAAAGGGAAATCAAAACCACATCGTTGTTTAAAACTCCTAAAACTTTAGGATCTGACCAAACCAATTCCTCCATTTTTCTACAGTTTACACAAGCATATCCTGTAAAGTCTAATAAAACTGGTTTCCCAACTTTTTTCGCATATTCCATTCCTTTATTATAATCATGGAAAGTAATAATATTCTGCGGACCGTGTTCTGCTCCTTCTGGTAATGAGCCAGTAATTTCCAATTCAGAATTCCCCGAAACTCCAAGTCCGTTTGGAGATTCGCTGTATTGCATTGGTGGTGGGAATCCGCTAATTAATTTCAAGGGCGCTCCCCAAAGTCCAGGAATGAGATAAATCGTAAAACTTAAAACGATTAATCCGAAACCTAATCGTCCAACAGAAATATGGTTCAACGGAGAATCATGCGGCAACGTAATTTTTCCGAATAAATAAAAAGCCAGCATTCCGAAAACGCCAATCCAGATCGCTAGGAAAACTTCTCTTTCAAGCCAATGCAATTGCAGAACCAAATCGGCATTTGATAAAAATTTAAAAGCCAAAGCCAATTCCAGAAATCCTAAAACAACTTTTACGGTATTCAGCCATCCGCCCGATTTTGGCAATGCGTTTAACCAGCCTGGAAAAGCAGCAAATAAGGAGAACGGCAATGCAATTGCAATCGAAAATCCTAACATACCCACAATTGGCGCGATTCCGCCTTTTGAAGCCGCTTCAACCAATAAAGTTCCTACGATTGGTCCCGTGCACGAAAATGAAACAATGGCTAAAGCCAAAGCCATGAAGAAAATCCCAATCAGTCCTCCTCTATCAGCTTGCGAATCTACTTTGTTGGCCAATGAACTTGGCAATACAATTTCGAAAGCACCCAAAAATGAACAGGCAAAAACGACCAATAAAATAAAAAATATCAAATTGAACCAAACGTTTGTTGAAAGTGCATTTAGCGAATCGGCACCAAAAACTGCGGTTACTATTGATCCCAACAAAACATAAATAATTATGATTGAAATTCCGTAAATCATCGCATTCCTAATTCCAGCCGCTTTAGTTTTACTTTGTTTCGTAAAATAACTCACCGTCATCGGAATCATTGGAAAAACGCAAGGCGTTAGCAAAGCTGCAAATCCAGATAAAAAAGCTAAAATAAAAATAGTCAGCAATCCTCTCGATTCCGTTTTCTTTGGTGAACTGGTAATTTCTTGTTTTGATTTTTTTTCTTCTGTCTGAGAAACCGATTTTTCTTCTTCAATTACAGAATCTTTTTTTACGATTGAAGTTTCTTCGGCAGAAGCCAATTTCTTTTCACTCGGAATTTTAAAAGTTAATTCTTCTGTAGACGGCGGCAAACAGTTACTGTCATCGCAAACCATAAAATCGACTTCGGCAGTAATATTCGCAACATCGTCTGAAATGAATTTGATTTTTTGAGTAAAAAGCGCTTTATCTTCAAAATATTTAATTTTCATGTCGAAGATTTTATCAACTGTTTCATGTCCTTTATCCTCAGTTGTCTTTCCGATTAATTCGAATTTCTTCAACTGATTTTTAAAGGTGAAAGCCGTTGGCGAAGGTCCACCTTCTTCAATATATTGTCCGTATAAATGCCAGCCTGATTGTATTTTCGCCTGTGCTTTTAAAAGGAACTCTTTATCTGAAATTTTTTCTACAGTTGTCGTCCATTTTACCGGATTGTACATTTGTCCGAACATGGAAACTGAGAGCAATAACAGCAATGTAATTATGGTATTTTTCATGGTTTTTTGATTAGATTTTGGAAAAAAAAGAGCTGTTGGCAAACAGCTCTTTTGGTCTTTCACAGAAAATGGCTTACTAATTCAGATTCTAAAATGAAATAATGAAAGACGAAGTTTTTAGTGGTCAGTCGCAGTGTTCAGTGTTCAGATTTTTAGTGTTCAGTTGCAGTCTGAAACTTTGTCAAAGTTTAAAACTTTGACAAAGTTGAACTATCGCCACTGTAAACTGAGACTGAACACTAAAAAACTGAACACTGAACACTAAAGAAAACTACTTCAACGGATTCCCGTCTTTATCCAGAGAGCCCGATTTAATGATGATCATTTTATCTAATTTAACATATTTTTTAATCACATCGTTTACTTGTTGTAAAGTGGCTTTATCAATATCTTTTGGATACTGATCGATGTAATTTGGCTCTAAACCTCTTTCGATAAAACTTAAAATAGTTCTCGCCATTCCGCTTGTGGTTGACATTCCTACTTTAAAACTTCCGATTAAGTTGGTTTTCTTATTTTCTAATTCTTCAGCTGTGATTCCGTTTTTCACCCATTTATCAACCTGAACCATTGTCGCATCCAAACCTTTTTGAAATAAATTTGGGTTGAACGAAGCGTTTACAAACCAGTAACCTCCTGTTTCGATATTTCCGCTTAAACCAGAAGAAATATTATAGGTTAAACCGTCATTATCACGAACAGTCTGCATTAAACGTCCAGCAAAACCAGCGCCTAAAGTATAGTTTCCAATAAAAAACGGAATATAATCGGCATCGGCTCTTTTTAAACCTGTAAACTGTCCGACGAATAATTCTGCACTTGGTTTTTCAGGAATTGTAACCACTTCTGTTTTGGATGGAGTTTTTGCAGCTTCTTCAAATTTTAATTTTTCAGTAACTCCCCCATTCCAATTTTTAAATGATTTTTTTAATGATGCATTTAAGTTTGCTCCATCGGTATCACCCACAATTACCAAACGCATAGATGCCGTTCCGAAATATTTTTTGTGGAAAGCTTTTACTTCGTCCAAAGTTGCATTTTTGATATTTGCAATATTGTCTTCTACGCTCAAACTGTAATTTGGATTTCCTTTTGGATAAATCGCCTGAGATAAAGCAATGCTTCCTCTTTCGCCTGGATCATTCAAATCTTGTTGTGTATTTCCAATAAATTGCTGTTTTAAATTTTCGAATTCTTTAGCATCAAACAACGGATTTCTTAATTCTTCTGCCAATAAAGCAATTACCTGATCTAAGTCTTTTTTCAAACATTTAAATCCGATATTAATTTTGAAACTTGAAGCATTTACATTTAATGAAACTCCTAGTTTTTGAAGTTTTTCAGAAAATTTAAACTTGTCATTCAAAGTTGTTCCTTTTGATAACATTGAAGCTGTTAATGCTGGAATTACATCATTTTTAGTTTCACTTGCATAATTCCCTAACGAAATGCTAGCCGCAACGGTTACAAAATCTTTTGCTGATGTTTTTACCGAAACCACATCAATTCCAGATACTTTTTCTCTTTTAAAAGCTGAAGCTGATTTTTCGATTAAAGTTTCTGCAGAAATTAATTCTTCTGTTGCGTTCTTTGTTGAAGTTGGAACAGATGAAGCTTCTTCGTGACTATGTCCTTCTTCTGAATGTCTGTAATAAAACGGACCATTTTCTGGCATATAATTGCTAGCTTTTGCCGTATCATTATTTTGAGCGCCAGCTTGTTTCGGAATAAAATATCCTGTTGTACTTTGATCATCAACTAGATATTTTTGAGCCACACGCAAAACATCTGCTGGAGTTACTTTTTTCAATCGATCAACTCCTGTAATATAATCTGTCCAGTCGCCAGAAGCGATTGCTTCGTTTAATGCCGATGCGATAACTCCAGAACCATCGCGTGCTAAAATAGTTTGTGCACTGATTTTTGCTACAACTCTATTTACTTCATCCTGAGTCACGCCTTCCTTCTGAATTTTAGCTACAACTTCACTGATTTTTGCATCAATATCTTCATGTTTTGAAGTCGTCGGAAAACCAACGCCAATTGTAAAAAGTCCGACTTCTTTAAAGTCTGTTGCACTTGCGTAAGAATAAATTCCTAAACGGGTATCAACAAATGTTTTGTTTAAAATCGCTGACGGCCCAACGCCAATAATCTGAGCCAAAATACTCAGGGCTGGAAGATCTTCGTGTAAAGCTCCCGGAATTTTATACGCTTTGTTTACAACGCCCAATTCTCCAGGTTTTTTAACTGTAATTTTGCGTGCGCCATATTGCTGAGGTTCTTGTGTGTATGGCTGTGGCATTGCGTTTGGTGCTTTTGTAATTTTACCGAAATACTTTTCGATCAATTCAAAAACATTCTCTTTTTTAAAATCTCCTATAATAGTTAAAGTTGCATTATCTGGCCAATAATACGTATTATAGAAATTTCTCAATACTTCAATTGGAGCGTTTTCAATATCCGATTTCCATCCAATTGTCGAATGATGATACGGATGTGCAATATAAGCCGCTGCCCAGATTTCTTTATCTAATAAACTATTCGGATTGTTTTCTCCACGCTCAAATTCGTTGCGCACAACCGTCATTTCTGCTTCTTTATCTTCTTTTAACAATAAAGAATTACGCATTCTGTCGGCTTCGATTTGAAGCGCCAATTCGATTTTATCACTTGGCAGCGTTTCAAAATAATTCGTACGATCGTACCAAGTTGTAGCATTTAACTGTGCTCCTGTATTTTGCAGAACATCAGTAATCGTGTTTCCGTTTTTCTTATTGAAAGTTGGAGTTCCTTTAAACATTAAATGTTCTAAAAGGTGAGTCGATCCTGTATTTCCTAAAACTTCATGTTTAGAACCTACGCGATATACAATTTGTACAGTTGCAACTGGAGAAGCATTGTCCTGCAAAAGCAAAACATTCATTCCGTTGGGCTGGTATAAATATTCTTCGATTCCGCCTAATTCTTTTATTTTCTTGAAGTTAACCGATTTACCCTGCGCTGACATTAGAGCACAGAAAGCTAATGAGCAATAGCCCAGAAAGATGTATTTTTTCATTTTTTTTGATGATATTATTTTAAGCAGTGTTCAGTTTTCAGTCGCAGTTTTCAGCGTACAGTCACAGTCGCAGTCTGAAACTTTGTAAAAGTTTAAAACTTTGACAAAGTCGAGTTATCGCGACTGAATACTGAGACTGAACACTAAAAAACTGAACACTGATCACTAAAGATTTACGATTTACTAAAAATTTCTTTCAATTTAGATTGCAATTCAGCTTCTCTAAGATTTTTAGCCACGATTTTTCCGTCAGGTCCAATTAAGTAGTTGGTTGGAACCATTTTTACTCCGTACAAAACAGCAGCTTCATTTTGCCATCCTTTTAAATCAGAAACATGCGTCCAAGTTAGACCGTCTTTTTCAATTGCTTTTTCCCAAAGTTTCTTTTTATCGTCCAATGAAACTCCCAAAACATCAAACCCTTTATCGTGATAGGTTTTGTAAGCCACAACTACATTTGGATTTTCTTTTCGGCATGGACCGCACCAGCTTGCCCAGAAATCTACTAAAACATATTTCCCTTTGTAGTCTGATAATTTTACCACTTTTCCGTTGATATCCGTTTGAGAAAATTCTGGAGCTGCAACACCAATAGCCGTTTTTTCGTTAAGATCAATTGAAGCTTTTAATTTTTTTCCGTAGAATGATTTCTGAACTTCTGGAGATAAAACGCCATAATATTCTTTTACTTTTTCTGGAGTTCCATAAGACACAATTCGGTCTTCAATTACTAATGCTCCTCCTAAATTGTCTTTATTTTTTCTGATGAATTTATCTGTCAAATCATCCGCGAAAGCGCCAAGATCTTTCCATTTTTTATCCATCATTGTTTGTTGTTCAGGCGTCAATTTTACTTTTCCGCTTTGAGTTAACGAATCAGATAATTTGTAAATAGGACCTGCAATTTCTTGTATTTTTTTGAATTCGTTATCGTAGTAGGATTTGTAGAATCCGTTTTGTGTAGCTCCAGTTACTTTAGCCTTAAAAACCGAATCTTTTTTTGCTTCAATCGTAATATCTTCATTATCTAAAAGAAAATACGCTCCGTACTCTTGCCCTTTAATTTTAATGGTATGAAATAATGGTTCTACCGTTTTTCCAGTAAAAGTAAATGCACCTTCTTTTACCTCAGCAGAATCGATTATTTTTTTATCTCCTTTTTCGTCTGCATATTCTAGATAAACCATTCCTTTATCTAATCCTGCAATTTTTCCGTTGATTTTATATCCTTCTTTCTTTTCACAAGAAGTAAATGCTGTCGCAATTGCTAATGCGAATAGGCTAGATTTTAATACTGTGCTTTTCATGTTATATTTTTTGTTTGTTAGATTGCGATGTTTTTTTGGGGTTTCAGTCGGAGTTGCAGTTTACCGTTTTCACTGAGACTGAGACTGAATACTGAGACTAAAAATTTAAGATTTCAAAAGCTCTTTTAATTTCGCTTCCAATTCTGCACCTCTTAAATTGTCACCGATAATTACCCCTTTACTGTCCACTAAATAAGTTGCCGGAATTGCTTTTACATTAAATGCTTTACTCACTTTATCATCATCTAGAAGATTGTGCCATTGCATGTTTTCTTGTCCAAGTGCTTTCTGCCAAGCTTTTTCGTCTTTATCAATTGAAACACTTAAAATTTCAAATCCTTTAGGTCCATATTCTGCGTAAGCTGTTTTTAAGTTCGGAATTTCTTTTCGGCATGGACCACACCATGAAGCCCAAAAATCGACCAAAATGTATTTTTTTCCAGCTACAATGTCTTTTGCGCTATATGGTTTTCCATCTTTATCTTTTAAACTGAAATTGGCAATGCTTGTTCCGATTAAAGATTTCGGATTCAAATCTTTATCTAAAATCTGTCCGTAGTAGCTTTTCTTTGCTGCTTCAGAAAACTGATCGAACAAAGGTTTTTGTTCTGGTGTGAAATAACTAAAGTTGGTCATCATGAAAAATGGTCCCCACCAAGTAGCTTTATGTTTTGAGATAACCTCTAATGTTGTTTTTTCTACTTTCGTAAAAAATGCTTTTTCATCAGCTTCAAATTTTTTCCAAACTGGAAGATTTTGAAGTGAGTCTGCCGCTTTTACGTTTTTATCACGTCTTGCAGCACCGATTAATTTACTTAATTCGTCTGAATCTTTGGTATGATAAGCTGCATAGTCTTTTTCGAGTTCCTCTCTAAATGCAGTTTCTTTTTTATAATAATCATGTGATTTAGAACCTGTAACGACTAAATCTTTAAAAGAAATTCTCTCTCCTTCTTGATCTGAAACTTTACCAGCTGCTGTAATTTTTATTTTTGAATTTTCGACCATTACAGAAATATTTCCTTTGTTTTTACCAAAGACAACATAGAAAAAACGAGGTTCATTTAATTTTCCTGCGAAAGTAAATTTCCCGTCTTTTAAAGTTGTTTCAGCAACTGGCAGTTCAGAAGAATGTGTAGCGCCGGGAATCAATTTTACCTCAGTTCCGTCTGCTAAACCTGTTATTGTTCCTTCAATTGTATAAGAAGAAACTGGTGTTGAGGTTGCTTTTTTCTTTTGTGCTTGAATGTTGATGGAAACCATAAACAGGCACAGACAGAATCCTATTATTTTATTTTGAATTGCTTTCATTTTTTGATTGATATTTTAGAAAAAGCTTCCCTTTCGGGAAAATCTAATCGGGAAGCTTTTATATTATTATTTATCTACATTTTGTGTAATGGTTCCGTTTCCTGGATTTTGCGTTGCTCCTTGTGGGAAAGGTGATGTCCATAAATGAGAATCAGATTTTAATGTGTACGTAATTCCATTTACGACTTTAGTAAAACTAACTTTGTAAATTCCTTCTGCATTTAAACGGCGTGCATCTGCATAAGGAGTAAGCGTTTGCAGCAATTCATTACTTTTTGTTTTGTAAATAGCGTTTAAAGCAGTTGCTTTATCTGTAGTTGAAATATCCTGATAAGATGCTGGAAGAATACGAGTTTTACGAACCGTATTTAAAATAGCCAATGCTTCGGTAATTTTATTATCACGTGCTAAACACTCCGCTTTTATCAAATAAACCTCAACACTTGTAATTCCGCCAAAATTGTACATTCCTGACAATATCGAATAGTAATACGTATCTGCTCCTACGGTTCTTACTTTCCAACGAGATTTTAATCGTGCATCTCCCGTTTCAAAACGCGCTGCTCTTTCTACTGGTATGCTTGGCTCTCTCCCTAATGAACGGCTTGAACCGTGTCTAAAAACATAGTTTTCAACATTGTTATACCCCATTGGCGAAACTGCTGTTGTATAAGAATTTGGCACATCTATAATGGCTTTATTTGCTTCGTAGAAAGCTACCCAGTCAAAGAGTTTATTATTTTCTGCTAATGCCAAATCAGCATATTTTAAAGCTTCTGTATAATTATTCATCTGCAGATAAACTCTTGAATAAAAAGCATAACCTGCCCCTAAATTAGGATGTAAAGCGGTTTGAGCAACCTTAGGCAAATAAGGCAATGCTTCTTTAATATCATTTAGAATAAAATCATACATTTCCTGAATGGTTACTTGTTTACTTGGCGCATTAATATTGGCACTCGTAATTAACGGAACCGATAATTTTGTTGCCGCCGTAGAAGCTACATAAGTGTCTGCATAAAAATTAGTCACATAAAAAAAGTTCATAGCACGCATTATTTTTGCTTGTGCCCAAACCGTTCTCTGTTCTTGCTCAGTCGCTTTTGTTGTCGAAAGTGCATTTTCAATAATTAAATTAAAAGCCGAAATTCCGCTATAAGTGGTATAATATGTAGATTCATCTGAGACTTTCAATGCAATACGATCTGCATTTTCGTCCCACATATAATTGGCATTATACAACCTATTACTTGTAAGCGTAGCAGCCGTTACAAATTGATCATTTAGCAAATGTGTAGCTCCCAAGATATCTAATCTTGTATTGTATTCGTCACGCAAAAAAGCTTCATAATCTGCTAATGTTTCAGGCGATTTTGCTCCTTTTGGCACATCGTTCAAGTAATCATCGCAAGATGCCAAAGTCAATCCTAAAGCCAATAAGCACGCTACTTTTTTATATATATTTTTCATCGTCTAGTCTTTATAAATTAGAAATTAACATTTACACCCATAACAAAGCTTGGAGATATGAAACCGCCTAACATGTATTTGGCATCTCTGCTTTTGGCAAAAGTGTATACGTTTTCTGCGTTCAAATTGAATCGTACTCCGTCTAGTTTTACTCTTTTAATTAGGTCTTTTGGCATTTGATACGCTAGAGAAATGTTGCTTAATCTTAAATTTGATGCATCCAAAATATTAATATCTGCATAAGAATAAATCGTACGAGATTCTGAATTAAAATCTGCTTCATATTCATAAACCGCTCTCGGAACATTAGTAAAAGCCTCATCACCTGGTTGCATCCAACGATTTGCAATATTGTTGTTTACCACTGTAACATCTGTTACATAACCTCCAAGTGCACCATTGTAATTGTTACTCAACATTGGTAAGAATGTATTTCTTACTTTATGTCCTAACTCATAAATGAAAAGAGCCGAAAGTGAGAAGTTTTTATAATTTGCTGAGGTATGGAAAGAACCGCTGTGTATAGGAACTGTCGAACCATAATCTTTGATCGCATCTATCTGACCTGGATTGTATTTTACTGCAGTTCCTGAAGCATCATAAACTTGCGGAATTCCTGTATTGCTTAAACCAGCCCATTGGTAACCATAAATGCTGTTAAAACTTGTTCCAACTCTAGGATAAGCCTGTGGATAATCTAACTGTAAATAGTAAACAGGAGCTTTTACATTTACATAATCTACAGTATTTTTATTATAGGCATACAAAATGGCCGCATCCCAAGAGAAAGAAGGCGTTTTTACAATCGTTCCTCTTAAAGTAGCTTCCACACCTCTGTTAGTCATTTCTCCATTATTAAGTGTGTAAGAAGAATATCCGAATCCTTCTGTTGGAATTCCTTGGCTAGTAGCTAACAAATCTTGACCTTTTTTGTTGTATAAATCTAACGTTCCGCTTAATCTACTTTTAAACAAAGAGAAATCAAAACCAATATTGGTTGTTGTTGTTTTTTCCCAAGACAATTCAGGATTTGGACGTTGCCCCACACTTCCATAAGTTCCTCCAACATTAGCATTAGCATAATAATAAGCTGTTAAATAAGGCGCAGAATCTTTGGCAATGTTTCCGGCAATACCATAAGAACCACGAAGTTTAAGAGCATCAACCCATACAACATCAAAAAATGATTCATTGTTGATATTCCAGCCCGCACCTACAGACCAAATTGGCTTGTTTTGGTATTTACTGTCTGTTCCCCAAAGGTTAGAACGATCCCAACGAATACTTCCTGATAATGTATATCTTTTGTCATACGTATAACCTCCAGTTGAGTAAACCGAAACGTAACGGTTTTGCAATTCTTTTTCTAATCCAAAGTCGTTTTGTGACATATAACCGCCAAAAACAGATCCATATACTTTTAATAAATCGGCTTGATTTATTGCTGTAAATGTTAAAGCTTGTGAATCGTAACCATAACGAGTGTTATCATTATATTCTTGTTTAGAATGACGGATTTCCATACCTGCAATCGCAGAGAAATCATGCTTTTCTGCGAAAGTCTGATTGAAATTTAATTGCTGACGGAAATTATAAGCATTAGAAAACTGATTGGTTTCTTTGACAATATCTCCGTAAGGCAAATTATAAACCGCTTTATTATTCACAACTGTTACCAAACTATTTACTTTATTTCTCACATAGTACGACTCTCTATCAAACAATTGGCTCGCACGATCTGAAGCAAATTCATATTGGAACATCGCATTATAAGTAAACGCATGGCTGAATTTTACATTGAACTTAGCGAATGTTCTGTTTAAGAAGTTTTTGTTTTCAATTAAGTTTCTTCCTAATTCATCCATTGGCGTAATATCCATGTTGTAAAGACCATAAGTCTGCATAGAATTAAGCGTGAAATTATTGTAGCGAGAAGCAGCAGTAGAAATAAAATTAGTTCCGTCGTTATTTACCAATTGATTATATGGTTGCCATTTATAACCTGGATTATCTGAAACAGCAGCAGAATTGATTGGCTTGTAATACTGAGTATCTCCTATTCCGTAATTCAAATACGTTCCTAAATCTAAAGAAAGCCAGCTGTTAATTTGTGTTGAGTTTTTCAAATTAATTCCAACCGTTTGGTTTTCAGAATATCTATCTTCTAGTTGATTGTCTCTGTAAGTAATCGACGCATTAAAAGTATTGTTTTGGCTAGCTTTACCCAAACTAAGGTTGTGCTGCATAAAATATTGATCGCGTTTGGCATATTTTGCTACATCATCGTAGTATTTATAACCTTGAGAACCGAGTTGATTCAAACGATTATTCATATCTGCTTGCGAAATATTTCCTTCATATCCATTTAAAATAGTCTGCATTCCTAAACTTTGAAATACGGCATTATTCAATAAAGACTGCGCATAAGTAGCTGAATTAGCAGTTTTCAAGTTAGGATTTCCTTCTGCCCATCCTCTTTCTAAACCGATAATATCAGCAGAACTAGTAAGATTACCCGTATAATTTCGGTAAGGTGTTACAGTTAAATTACTTGAAAACGAAATATTTGTTTTTCCTTCTTTTGCTTTTTTTGTGGTAATTACGACAACTCCATTTGCAGCGCGAGCACCATAAATAGAAGAAGCTGCGGCATCTTTTAAAACTGTAATCGTTTCAATATCTTCTAAGTTCAAACTAGGAAGATTTTCTTCTATAGATGCATAAGGAGTTAATCTTGTATTTTCGACAGGAAAACCGTCAATAACATATAATGGTGCCGTTACCCCTCTCATTGAAGTTGTTCCACGAATCCTTCCATCCTGATATCCAACAACACGTCCTTCTAAAATTTTATCTAAACTGCTTAAACGTTGTTCTTGAAACTCTTTTGCTTTTAAACTTGAGAAAGATCCCGTTGCTTTTTCTGCCGATATATCCTGATAACCAGTCTTCAAAACCAGTCCTTCAAGTTCAAAAATATCTTCTTTCAAAACAACGTTGATAACACTTCTTCCTTCAACTTTTATTTCTTGCCTAACATATCCTAAATAAGCAAAAGCCAAAGTCGTTTCACTGCTTACTGCAATAATCTGATATTCACCATTAAAATCGGTTTCTACACCTCTTCCTGAACCGTTATCAGAAATCGCCGCACCTACCAAAGGCATTCCTTTTTCATCTGTAACTTTACCTTTTACAATAAAATCTGCTACAGGTTTTTTCTCTTCCGTTTTTTCTGTAGAGACTTTTCTAGGCATCAGAATAATGTGGTTTCCTGATACTTTAAAATCGGTACTCGTATTAGTAAAGATTTTATTTAAAATAACTTCTATTGAAGCTTCATATGCATTTACGTCTATTACTCTGTTCAAATCTACAGATCTTACATTATAAACAAATCTGTAATCTGTAGTGTATTCAAGTCTTTCAATCACTTTTGCAACAGTCATATTGCTGGCATTAAAAGAAATCTTATTTTTTTGAGAATAAGTGGTTCCGGCGTGCATTACTGTTAAGGCAGTTAGCAGAAATAATGTGGTCAATTTCATTTTCAAATCAAATTTCAAAAAAGGCTTATCAAACCTGATTCTGTTCAAGAGTTTTTTCATACTTTTAAATGTTTTTTTTAATGTTGGTTGGTTAATTAACTGACCGCATATACTCCACCGGGAAATGTTGGCGCATTTTCCGGTTTTTTTATAACGATCCTTTTCTTTTTGGATTTCTGTTACATAGGCTTGTTGATTTTAGATTTTAGATTTCTGATTGTTGATTTTAGATTTCTCAATCTTGTTTCTTCCCTCTTTATTCTTTATTCTTTATTCTATATTCTTTATTCTTTATTCTATATTCTTTATGCGTCTTTACTTAATCGTTATTCTATCTTGGTCAATATTGTAATCAATCGCATAACTGTCGCTAAAATATTTCAAGACCACTTCAATGGGTTCATTATCAAAACGGGCGTTGAAAATTTCTTTTCCGAGTGTTTTATTTCTGTTAATGAAAGTCACATTGTATTGGCGTTCTAGTTTTTTGATAATATCATCAAAAGAAGCATTTTTAAAAACCAGACTTCCTTTTACCCAATCGGTATAATAATCGGTATTGACCTGTTCGATTTTAATTTCGCTCTGTCCCTGTTGAGCCGAACCTTTAAAACCTGGTGTTAAATAAACTTGATTTTGGGTTTTCTGATCTTTATAAAGCGAAACTTTACCTTCGACCAACACAACATCTGTACTGCTATTATTACTATACGAATCGACATTGAACTTAGTTCCTAAAACCTCAACATTAATTTGTTGTGCGTTTACCGTAAACGGATGGCTTTTATCTTTACTAACTTCAAAATAAGCTTCACCGGTTAAATACACTTCTCTATTTTGTTTTTTGACAAACTGAACTGGATATTTAAATGACGTTCCAGAATTCAAATACACTAAAGTTCCGTCTGATAGCTGCACCTCAAATTTTTTGCCGTACGGAATTTTCAATGTGCTATAAACCAATTCTCCTTCAGCAAAAGCTTTATTGTAAACCAATCTGTTTTTCTCTTGTTTTCCGATAATATTTCCGTCTTTGTCCGTAACATTTTTTTCTCCAGAAATATCAATAGTTTCAGATGCACCGTTGCCTAATTGTAAAACAATCTCATCAACTCTAGGAACAATAACATTTTGCTTAACTTGTTCTGCACTAGAATTTTTATAGAAATAAAAACCTCCCAAAGCCACAATCAAAACCGCAGCATATTTATAATAAGATGAAAATCTTCGTTTATAAAAAACATTATTTTCCTTATTGATTCGTTCCGAAAGCTGTTTTCTAACTTCGGTCGAATCAAAAGTGTTCAAAGCAGCATCAATTGCATAATTGGTTTGCACAAAATCCTTAAATACAATTTGATTCTCTTCTTCTTTTAACCACTCGGTAAGCTGCTCAATCTCTTCTTGAGAAGCCTGATTTGTGATAAATTTAACAATTAGTCTCTCTGACTTTTTTACTGTCATTTTAGTTGTTTTTAATATTATTACGAAGCCAAAAAACAAAACCCTAACAATTTGATAAAGTTTTTTTCATTTTACTGATTTTTTTATTTTTCACAAGTGTTTTCTCTCAATAAAACTCTACTAATTTGGTAGACATTATAAACTAAAAGATTTATATTTGCATTTTTCCTCCTTTTTTATTTGTAATAATTTTCAAATAGAAAGGCTAAAAAAAGGTCGATTTGAGCAAATTCAGTTTACTTTTTAACCTCAAAACCTATTAATTTATATATTTGTTTTTATGAAGATTGATGATTACAGCGATAATACCATTCTAATTGAGTCTCTACAAAATGGAGATGAAAGTGCATACACGTACCTTATCGACACCTATCATCATAAACTTTGTGTGTATGCCAACAGCTTGGTAAAGAATGTTTATAGTGCCGAAGATATCGTGCAAAATGTTTTTATTAAAGTTTGGGAACAGCGTACAAGACTAAAAGTAGATCATTCGCTCAAAAGCTTTCTTTACAAACTGGTTTATAATGAGTTTATCGATTTGTACCGAAAAAACCAGTCTTTATTTTCTCTAGAAAAATCGTATTACGATGCCTTAAACGGAATTGTTCAAGAAGAAGACTCTGAATCTTTTCAAAGGGTTTTAAATGCGGTAAACAAAGAAATTCAGAACTTACCGCCAAAATGCAAAGAGGTTTTTATTTTAAGTAAAAAAGAAGGTTTAACTAATATTGAAATAGCCGAACATTTGGATGTTTCTATCAAAACCGTTGAAGCGCAGATTACCAAAGCGTTCTCGATTTTACGAACTTCTTTGGAAGAAAAAGTAAAGAGTGTTTTGTTTCTTATGTTTTCAAGAAAAAAAATGCAAACTAAAACTAATCAAGCTATATTGTAATAAAAATCTCTCTTAAAAACAACTAAAACACTAATAAACAAAGACTTACAACACTACTCAAAATTTGTAGTTTTCAAAATAATAATTACCTTTGCATTATTATGAAAACACAACCGTTACATATTACAAAACCATCTAAAGAAACATTAGAGTTTTTTAGAAATCTTCGTACTTCAAAAGAAGAAAACAAAGCAAAATTAATTGCTAAAAAAGACATTTATTTCCCTAAGTCTAAATAATATATACAAATCTTGGAGTTAGATAAGGAAATTCCTTTTATTACTGAAGAAGGGCATCAATATCTTGTAAGTTTTGTCAAATTTTCTGCAAACGGAATAGACTACGGCATTCCAATAATTGATGTTTCAATCACATTGATGAATAATAAAATTGAGTATAATTCAATTAAAACTTTAAACATTTTTGTTGATATAATACATAATTATTTAGATCAGCATAATGTTGTTCTTTATTATTATTGCGATACGGCAGCAATTAACATGAGAATTAATAGAAAAGAAAAACTTTTACCACAGGAGTATAGAAGTAAATTGTTTTCGTCAATGTTTAATAAAAAAAGATTAACGATTATCTATTAGCAGAAATTAGAATAAGTGATCCAGAAAAAGGTGATCACTTTACTTCTTTAATTTCAAACGTAAATAATGTTGATAAAATTAAGCTTATTGAAGATGACTTAAAAAAATTCAATAAGTAAATAAGTAATTATCTATTTTACTTACTTTTCAAAGCATAAATGTATCCGCTTCCTTTTTCTCCGTTTTCCAGCTCATATTCGGTTTGAATTCGTGTATAGCCATCACCTTCAAATTCATCAAGATAATCCCAATGCGAAGTCAAATCTTCTGAAAATAAAACATGCGCCTTTATTGTTTCTGCTTCTTCATTATTAACGGGAATAAAACCATTATACCCTAAAGAAGAGCCCCAACCCCCTTCCTCAAGTTTCCCTTTTATAATTGCTTTTTTCCATTCTCCCTTAATAGGATCCATAACCGAATGATTGGATTCTCCAGGAGCCAATGATCCGTAAATAATTAAAGCCGGAATTGTTTCTATGTTTTTCATCTATAATCTATAATCTCTCAATATCTTTCGTCTTACTTCTATATTCTATATTCTTGCTTCTATATTCTATATTCTATATTCTATATTCTATATTCTATATTCTATATTCTATATTCTATATTCTATATTCTATATTCTATATTCTATATTCTTGCTTCTTGTTTACACAGCATCTTTCATCTCACTTCTTTCTTTAGCAAAATCTAAAACAGGTGTCTTCATATCATGATACAAAAGCACTTTCCAGTTTTCGTCTTTTGCCTGCTGTTCCCATTTCTTACGAGATTCCATAGCACGTTTTCCTTCGAAATCTGTCTTGTAGGCAACAGGAAATTTTAAATATCTTTTTTGAGGCAAATCATCGGCTCCATAAAAAACAATTTCGTTATCGGCTTTAATCCAAAATACTTGTTGAAATTTGGTATGTCCTGCTGTAACTTCAAAGAAAATTTCGTCCGTAATTTGTCCGCTGTCTTCATTTAATAATTCAACATTTGGCAATTCTTTCAACTCATTTAATAGTTCAGGAACGTACGACGGATTTTGCAATTGTTCTAAAGCAAAATCTATTTCTCGTTCTTGAATGTAAATCCTCGCATCTGGAAAGTTTTGAACAAATTGATTATTTTCAAAATAACCGATTCCTTCTATATGATCTTTATGTAAATGTGAAACCAGAACTTTAGTAATCTGTTGAGGTTCGATATCATTTTTTCTCAGCATTTCGTAAATAAACGGAACGCCATTATTGACAAATCCTAAACCGAAATCTATTAAAATAACATCATGATCTGTAATAACAACAAAAGGCTGAATCGCCATTTTTAAACCAGAATCGATTGTATGCTCTGTTAAAAGCTGAAATTCTTTTTGAGAATTGACAATATAATTTCCTTCTTGTAATGCTATAATTTTCATAATGTTTTGTTTCTAATTGTATAACAAAGCAAAGTTCTTAAGAATTTCTATATTTGTAAAACCTTATTTTTCGATATAATCAATCGATAAAACCGATTTAGAAATGGAACTTCGTCAGCTTAAATATTTTCTGAAAGCAAAAGAATTACTGAATTTTACCGAAGCAGCTTCTGCGCTTTATATCAGTCAAAGTACTTTATCGCAACAAATTAAACAATTGGAAGACGAGCTTCAAGTTCCGCTTTTTAACCGAATTGGAAAACGAATTACATTGACAGAAGCTGGAGAATTATTTTCGGTTTACGCGCAACAATCGGTCAATAAAGCTTCTGATGGACTGCAATTATTAAAAGATTTAAATAAACTCGAAACTGGAAAAATTGCCATTGGCGTTACCTACGCTTTGCGACATGTAGTTACAAAAGCTTTGATTTTGTTTAGTTCGGAATATCCTAAAATTCAGTTCGAAATTATCTTTGGAACTTCTCAGGAACTCATTCAAAAACTAAATCATTTTCAGCTTGATGTTATTCTAACTTTTGAAGAAATTGCTTCTGAAGCGCATTTTAAATATTTAGAATTGTTTACTTCGCCAATGGCTTTAGTTACGTCTTCTGAAACTTCTTTAAAAAATAAAAAGACCATTTCTCTAGAAGAAATTAGTACGTTGCCTCTTGCCATGCCTGCTGGCGGTTTTAGCACCACTCAATTTATTAGCAAGGCATTTGAAAAAAACAATTTACATCCGAATGTTACGATTGAAATAAATGATATTCCAACTTTGCTTGAACTCATTAAAACAGGAAAATGGCACACGATCTTAACGAAAACTACAATTGAAGACGAAAAAGATTTGTACGCCATTCCTATAAAAGGAGAAAATATGACGAGAACTGCAATGCTGATTTCTTTGAAAGAAGTGTATGAGAAAAAGGCCGTTAAGGCGTTTTTGAAAATGCTGATGGAGAATTTGAAATAGTTTTTTACATCATTATTTTTGAAATTTGTTATCGGTAAAATTTTCTGCATTAATAAAAAAAAAGCCCTTTTCATTGCGAAAAGAGCTCAGGTGCGTGTTGTATTTAGAGTTTAAAGATTCATTTTTTTAGCATCCTCAACAAATTGTTTCAAGCCAATATCTGTTAAAGGATGTTTTAGAAGACCTTTTATCGCAGAAAGCGGTCCAGTCATTACATCTGATCCAATTTTAGCACAATTTATAATATGCATGGTATGTCGCACAGAAGCCGACAAGATTTGAGTTTGATAATTATAGTTATCATATATTTCTCTGATTTCAGCAATCAAATGCATTCCATCAGTAGAAACATCGTCTAATCTTCCTAAAAATGGCGAAACATACGTTGCTCCTGCTTTAGCGGCAAGCAAAGCCTGACCTGCCGAAAATACTAAAGTTACATTGGTACGAATTCCTTTTGAAGAAAAATATTTACAGGCTTTTACACCATCGCCAATCATAGGCAATTTCACTACAATCTGAGGATGTAAAGCGGCCAGCTCTTCTCCTTCTTTTACCATTCCTTCAAATTCAGTCGAGATTACCTCAGCCGAAACATCGCCGTCGACAATGTTACAAATATCAAGATAATGTTTCAGGATATTTTCTTTTCCTGTAATGCCTTCTTTTGCCATTAAAGACGGATTGGTGGTTACACCGTCTAAAACGCCTAAAGCCTGCGCTTCTTCAATGTCTTGAAGATTGGCAGTGTCAATAAAAAATTTCATAAGTTTTTTGGTTTGTGGTTAATTGTAGTCTGATTTCTAGTAAAAAAAACTTTGTCAAAGTTTAAAACTTTGACAAAGTTCTCAGCATATTGTAGTAAGTGAAAAATGCGCATTTTGATTGATTTTACTCTTCAAAAAACCTTCAATAAAAAATACTCACTATTATTTTATCAAACTGACTTTCTATTTCTTTCGATTTTAAAAAAATAGTAACTAAACCTTCAACCTATTTTTCTTAAATCTCAATGTAAAAAAGCCATAATCTTAATGCACATTTTTGAAGTCTCTATCTAAAAAAACTTTTAACTTTTTACGACTATCATGTTTAAAGTTAAATTCTTTTCAGATATTTTTTCTCTCACTAAATATTTTATAGAAACCTAACAGGTTTTTAAAACCTGTTAGGTTGAATTAAAGTCTAAACCAATTAAATATATTGGTTAATGATATTTTCAAACAATTCTTGTTTACCGCTTTGAAGATTTAATTCTCCATTTTCGTGAGCGATAGTATAAAGATCTTTAAGGTTTAATTTTCCGTCAGCAAAATCTTTTCCTTTTCCAGAATCGAAAGAACTGTATCTTTCTGTTCTTAATTTTTCGTAAGGAGAAGAAGTAATAATTTTGTCAGCAGTCAATAACGCTCTTGCAAAAGTATCAGCACCGCCAATGTGAGCTAAGAAAACATCTTCTAAATCAGTAGAGTTTCTTCTGATTTTAGCATCAAAGTTAACTCCACCACCTTGTAAGCCACCAGCTTTTAAGAAAACCAACATCGCTTCTGTTGTCTCTTGAATGTTGTTTGGGAACTGGTCTGTATCCCATCCGTTTTGGTAATCACCTCTATTCGCATCAATGCTTCCTAACATTCCCGCTTTTGCCGCAACTTCCAATTCGTGTTGAAAAGTGTGCTGTGCCAATGTAGCGTGGTTTACCTCGATATTGATTTTGAAATCTTTATCTAAACCATAATTTTTCAAGAATCCGATTGCTGTAGCCGAGTCAAAATCGTATTGGTGTTTAGATGGCTCCATTGGTTTTGGCTCGATAAAGAAAGTTCCTTTAAAACCTTGAGATCTTGCGTAGTCTCTAGACATTGCTAAGAATTGCGCCATGTGGTCTAATTCTCTTCCCATATCTGTATTTAGTAAAGACATATAACCTTCTCTACCACCCCAGAACACGTAGTTTTCTCCTCCTAAAGCGATTGTTGCATCCAAAGCCAATTTTACTTGACCACCAGCTCTTGCCACAACATTAAAGTCAGGATTTGTAGCGGCTCCGTTCATGAATCTTGGGTTCGAGAAACAGTTTGAAGTTCCCCAAAGCAATTTAATTCCAGAATCTGCTTTTTTCTGTTTTAAGTAATCTGTAATGAAAGCCAAACGTTTTTCTGATTCTGCGAAAGTTGCTCCTTCAGCAATCAAATCGTAATCGTGAAAACAGAAATAATCGAATCCCATTTTGCTGATGAATTCAAAAGCAGCATCTGCTTTATCTTTTGCAGCCTGATACGGATCTGATGAAGCATCCCAAGCGAATTGCTGTGTTCCTGGCCCAAATGGATCGCTACCTTGTCCGCAGAAAGTATGCCAGTAAGCGATAGCAAATTTAAAGTGCTCACGCATTGTTTTCCCAGCTACAACTTGGTCTGGATTGTAATATTTAAATGCCAACGGATTATCAGATTCTTTTCCTTCAAATTTAATTTGGCCAATACCTTTGTAGTATTCTTTATCTCCTAAAACTATCATTTGATTTTTTTATTTATTTGTTAATATTAATTCTAATTCTTGTTTCCATTTTTTATAAGCCGTTTCGTATTCCTCTTTATTTTTTAGAGGCAAAAAGGTCATTACGTGGTCGTTTGTTGTAATTCCCGAACCAAATTTTTCAAAGTCACCATCTGTCAAGCCAACTGCTCTCGCCGCTCCTACTGCTCCGGTTGTATTGTAAATTTCGATTTCATGTCCAATTAATGTTGCAACTGTATTAGAGAAAATTTCGGAACGGAATAAATTATCATTTCCAGCTCTAATCACATTAATTGTGGCATTATCATCTTTCAAGCATTCCATTCCATACACAAAAGAAAACGCAATTGCTTCCAAAGATGCTCTGAATAAATGTGCATTGGTATGAATATTAAAATTCAGGTTTAAAATATGAGATCCAATATTTTTATTATTGAACATTCTCTCAGCACCATTTCCAAACGGAATGACAACCAATCCTTGCGAACCTACATTTATCTGAGATGCTTTTTCATTCATTTCTTCATAGGATTCATTTCCAATATTATTTCGCATCCATCGGTATTGGATTCCTGCTCCGTTTATGTTCAGTAATTTTCCAACTCTCGGATTTGATTCAGCATAATTTACATGAACGAAGTTGTTTACACGAGTGCTTTTTCCTGAATTTGTTTCTGTCACAGCATAGAAAACCCCTGACGTACCACCTGTTGCTGCAACCTCTCCCGGACGAAGCACATTTAATGACAAAGCATTATTTGGCTGATCTCCCGCTCTATACACAATCGGAATTCCTGCTGGAAGACCAGATTCAACAGAAGCTTTTTCTGTAACAATACCTTGATTTGTAAAGTTTTCTACAATTTTTGGAGTTAATCCAGTATCAATTCCATAGTAATCCAAAAGCCAATTGGCTACTTTATTTTCTTTATAATCCCAAAGCATTCCTTCAGACAAACCGTTTTTGGTTGTCGTTACTTCGCCTGTTAATTTCAAAGCGATATAATCTCCAGGAAGCATGTACTTAGAGATTTTATTGTAAACTTCAGGTTCATTTTCTTTTACCCATTTTAGTTTCGAAGCGGTAAAATTTCCTGGCGAATTCAATAAATGCGACATGCATTTTTCTTCTCCAATTTCGGCGAAAGCCTTATTACCAATCTCAACCGCACGGCTGTCGCACCAAATAATTGAATTTCTAAGGGCATTTCCAGCTTCATCCACAATCACCAATCCATGCATTTGGTACGAAATACCAATTCCTTGAATTTTCGATGCATCAATATTAGCTTCTTTGATGGCTCTTTTAGTCGCTGTACAAATGTGCTGCCACCAGATTTCTGGATCCTGTTCTGCCCAATCTGGGTGAATCGAAAGGATTTCCATTTCGTTCTGCGGTTCATTCAAAACGATTACTTTTTTACCCGTTTCTGCTTCTACCAAGGCTGCCTTGACAGAAGAGCTTCCAATATCATATCCGATATAATACATACTTACAATGATTCTCTTATTATTAATTTTGTCGGCACATAACACTGAGTATCTTCGTCATGCGTAATAAATGCCGCTGCTTTGGTTCCCATTTCTTTAAAATCAGTTGAAACAACCGAAATTCCTTTATATATAAATTTCTTCATCGGGGTTTCGTTGTATGACAAAAATCCAACGTCTTTCCCTGGCTCAAAATCCTTCTCTTTGCATTGTTCCAAAAAGTGACCTAAAATCCTATCGCTTACGCTGATATAAGCAATCCCTTTTTCGATGCTGAATTTCTTTGGATCTGTAATTACCTCATATTCAAAACCAAAATCGGCACAGAATTTCTTAAAAAACTCTACCGTTTCCCACGGATGATTTGTAAAATCTGGATACACAAATTGTATCTTTTTGTATTTTTTAAACAAATCAGCTGCCTCTGTTAATGACTCATAAAAGGCGCCTCCAAAATCCTGAAAAACATAATTACTCGTTTTATCAGCTCTAATATTCCAGTCAATCAAAAGCAGTTTATCTTTTGAAATCGCTGATAATGCTGGAGCTATATCTTTGTGATCAAAATTCATCACAACATATTTGTAATATTTTCCAATTCCGTTATTAATGATTGTTTTAAAAACATCAATATTATAATGATGAAACTGTACATCAATAATCACATTATCGGCCAGATTATTCACAACCGAATGATATAAAACCTCCTTATAAGCCTTAAATGTATCTAAAACTAAAAGTACTTTTCTCGTTTCTCCTGCCACATAATATCCTTTATTAGGCACAGAATCAATCACTTTTTGGTCTTTCAAAATCGAATACGCCTTAAAAACGGTATCTCTTGAAAGCTGATAGGTTTTGCAGATCACATTAACAGACGGAAGCAAATCTCCTTTTTGCAAAATATTTTCTGCAATTGCATTCGTAATTCCGTCAACCAACTGCTGGTACTTCGGAATATCACTTTCGTGATTCATTATAAACTCAAATTTTTCTTCTTCTTTTAGCATACCGTTCTGTTCCGTTCTGTTATGCTAAAGTAGCTAAAAAACTTTTACAAAAAATTATTTTTCGTATTAAATATATTATTTTCTTCAAGCTCTTTTTTTATTCTAATAATTTGGGCGTGTCCCGCCGAAAAAGGCGGGTCGGGCTATCCGTTGCAAGTCCTCGCCTGTTCGTCCCTCACGGCTGTGGGCTTTCCACTTCTATCCCTCACGCAAAACGGTTTCAAAAGAGCATTTCACTAATCTTTGCCATCCGAATCCAGCTCTGGAAAATCGAAATATTTATAGAAAACCGAATACACACAAATTAAAAGCTCCAGAGAGCGACACATTTACCACAAATAATATATCGCCCCGCTGGGGCTTTTCTTTACAACTTTTAATCCGATCTACATTTTCTCTGTAATCAAAGTACTAAAAAGAAAAACAATCAATACACAACCGATTGTAATTTTTATGAAATTTTTTTATATGTAAAAAATCTTAATCAATTAATCTTCTTATTCCATAAGGATCAATCGTAATAATCGAACCGTCTTCTAAATAATCAATTTTGGTTACTTTCATGCTTCGCAAATGCGTCACACCTTTTGACAAACTCGAATCATGATAAAACAAATACCACTCGCCTTCTACCTCACAAATTGAATGATGCGATGTCCAACCCACAACAGGATTCAAAATTCTTCCCTGATACGTAAACGGGCCATAAGGATTATCTCCAATAGCATAACAGATAAAATGAGTATCGCCTGTAGAATACGAGAAATAATATTTTCCGTTGTATTTATGCACCCAAGAAGCTTCAAAAAAACGACGACAATTATCTCCTGCGAGAATCTCATTTCCATTTTCATCCAAAATTTTAATCTCTTTTGGTTCTTCTGCAAATTCTAACATATCATCTCTTAACAAAGCTACGATTGGTCCAAGAGCTTTTTCTTCTGCCAAAGGTTCTTCGTTAATTTGACTGTACTGGTTATTACGGTACTTCTGAAGCTGTCCCCCCCAAATTCCTCCAAAATAAATATAATGCTTGCCATCTCCATCTTCAAAAACGGCTGGATCAATGCTGTAACTTCCTTTTATTGCTTCTTTTTCGGGAATAAAAGGTCCAACTGGCGAATCTGAAATAGCAACACCAATCTGGAAAATTCCGTTGGCACGTTTAGCAGGGAAATACAAATAATACTTTCCGTTTTTATGCGCTGCATCTGGCGCCCACATTTGCTTTTCGGCCCAAGCCACATCATTTACATGCAATGCAACACCATTATCAACTACTTCTGATGAAATGTCTTCCATAGAAAAAACATGATAATCTTCCATCCCAAAATGATCGCCGTTATCGTTAAACGGAATTCCGGCATCAATATCATGCGATGGGTAAATGTAAATTTTTCCGTTGAATACATGTGCCGAAGGATCGGCCGTGTATATATGGGATACTAAAGGCTTTGAAATCGCCAAGTTATTAATTTCCTCAAAATTAATGTGTTCAATGCTATCTTCAGGCATACTCCTATTTTGTTTAAATAATTAAGCTCTTCTTTCTTTTAATTCTGTTTCAATCTGCACTTCCATTTCTTTATTAATTTTATAGAAAAACAACAATCCGGCTCCAATTAAAAAAGGGATTGCAGGGAAAATACTCACTAGTAATTTTATTCCATTTATGGCTGTTTGAGACTGTTCTGGCGCATTTGGAACGTAGTGGAAATAACCTAAAAATAAAGTGGTTAAAGCACCTCCCACGCTCAGTCCTGTTTTCAAACCAACCATCATTGCAGAGAATATAATCGCAGTTGCACGGCGGTTATTTAACCATTCAGAATAATCGGCCACATCGGCAATCATTGCCCAAAGAATTGGTATGGTAATTCCGTAGAAAAATCCGTGTAGGATCTGAGAGAAAAACATCAGACTAATTGATGTTGGAGGATAAAAATAGAATGCAATAATGAACAAAGTCGAGATGAATAAAAACACACCAAAAACATTTCGCTTTCCGTATTTATCTGCAAGATTTTTGGACAAGGTAATTCCAACAATCATAAAAATAATTCCACCCGCATTAAATAAACCGAAACCTGCTGAAACAGGATCATTCCCAAAATGATTCAATCCGATATTCGATAAAGTACCTAGAATAGGCTGAATAAAAATAGCTAATTGCTCCTTATCAACATAATTCTCAAAATAATACACATACGAACCGCCTTTCATTGCTAAAGTCACAAAAACTAAAGTCGTCAGCGAAAGCATAATTACCCAAGGTCTGTTTTTGATTAAATCGCTTAAATCTTCTTTTATGCTTGACTTTTGTTCTGGTTTAGGAATGATCCTTTCTTTGGTGGTTAAAAACGTAATTAAAAGCATAATCGTTCCAATAATTGCTAGTGCGGTCATCACTTTTTCGATTCCCACTGCCTTATCTCCGTTTCCAGCACTTTTGATAATGCCAAGCATAAAAACCTGAACAAAAAACTGGGCAAACATAACCGCCACAAAGCGATAGGATGACATACTGTTTCGTTCTTTCATATCACCCGTTATAACACCGCTTAGAGCAGAATAAGGCAGATTGTTTCCTGCATAAAAAAGCAACAATAAAGTATAGGTTATAACGGCATAAATTACTTTTCCTTTATAGGAGAAATCAGGAGTTGAAAAGGCTAATAGTGCCACTACTCCAAGCGGAATTGCCGTTATCAAAATCCAGGGTCTAAATTTTCCCCATTTGGTACTGGTTCTGTCTGCCAAAACCCCAATAATCGGATTAAAAATAAAAGCAGCGATTAATCCAACAATCAGCATGATTATGGAAGAATCTGTTGGTGATAATCCGTAAATGTCGGTGTAGAAATACGCCAAATACGTCATCAAAGTTTGAAAAACCAAATTAGCCGCTAAGTCTCCTAAGCTGTATCCAATTTTTTCTTTGATGGATAGTTTTTGTGAAATGTTAGTCATTCGTGGGTTTTGTGGTTAGTTAGTTCTTTTCCTGCAAGGTTTCCAAAACCTTACAGGTTTCCCTTAATTCAAATTGCTTTTCAAGCATACCTACAAGGTTTTGGAAACCTTGCAGGATAACGAATAATAATTTAAACAATCGGTTGTGTAAAATTAAACAAAAAAACATATTATGCAAATTTAGATTGCTTTATTTAAGTTATTTCTCATATCACAACCGATTGTTGATTATTTTATCAAAACTTTCTTTCTTTTAGCATTTATTCTCTAGTTTCTTTCAACTTCAAGATACTTTCATAAGCGGGTTTGTGTTTTAAATCTTTGTCAAACGGAAGCGGATAATTGGTTCTTCCTTTAATCGGCCAATCGTTTAACCACGATTGCCCATCATGAACGCCCCAAAACGTAACTCTACTGATTTTATCTTTATGTTTTAAAAATAGTTTAAAAATCGATGCGTAACGCTCTGCTAATTGTGTTTGGACAGAATCTGGCAATGCTTTAGGATAGGGATTCATTTTGGCGCTTCCTTCGAAATTCTGATTTACATCAGCTCCTTTTAAATCCCACGGATTTGGTAAAACGGTAATATCCAACTCTGTAAAAGCAACTTTGATCCCTAAAGCCGAATATTCCAAAATACTTTTCTCAATTTCTTCAATGGATGGACTTTGCAATCTCCAGTGCCCTTGAATACCTACTCCATCAACTTTTCCGCCTTCAGCTTTTATTTTTTTTATTAAAGCGATTGCTCCAGCTCTTTTTGCGGGTTCTTCAATATTATAATCGTTGTAATATAAATCTACTTTTGGATCTGCTTTTTCTGCGAGTTTGAAAGCATTAACTAAATATTTTTCGCCAAGCGTATTCAAAAAAACAGATTTCCTTAAAGTTCCGTCCTCGTTCAATGCTTCGTTTACAACGTCCCAAGAATTGATTCTTCCTTTATATTTCGAAACAATCGTAGTAATATGATCTTTCATAAAAGCTTTCATTTCTGTACTGTCAGCAATCTTTTCCATCCAAGGCGCCAATTGACTGTGCCAAATCAAAGTATGTCCATGAATAAACATTTTATTCTTCTCACCATATGCCACAAATTTATCTGACAAAGTAAAATCGTATTTATCTTTCTGCGGATGGGTGTACATCGATTTCATGATGTTTTCTGCTGTAATTGCATTAAATTCTGTTCGGATTAATGAATCAACTTTTGCGTCTTTTTCTTCAATTTGATCTGCACTTAAAGCAGTTCCAATATAAAAATCGTTTTTATAAGAATCTTTTAAGGTTAGTGTTTCCTTGTTAGAAGAACAATTTACAAAAAATACGGTGCTGATTGCGAGCAAATAAGGGTTAATAAATTTCATATATTTTGGTTAATAGTTAATACTTATTTTTTTCTCTGAATGATAAATTTCCCATATTATTTCAAAGAATAATTACAAACCCAATTTATAACCAATTCCCATTTCCAGACCTCTCAACTCAGCCAAACCTTTTAGTCTCCCCGTCAAGGAATAACCAGGATAAGTTTCTGTTGCTTCATCAACTCTGTGAAGGAAACCATGATCAGGACGCATTGGCAGACTTATTTTGGTTTTGTTCATCAATAACAGCAATTTCTCAACGATGAGTTCCATTTTAACATCGCCGTCTAAATGTTCCGATTCTCTAAAAATAGTTTCGCTTTCGCGGATGGTGTTTCTAAGATGCAAAAAGTGAATTCTATCTCCAAAATCGTCTATAATTTTCTCTAAATTATTTTTTGGATCAGCGCTTAATGATCCTGTGCAATAACACAATCCGTTTGCTATTGACGGAACGGCGCTGAAAATAGCTTTTAAATCGGCTTCTGTTGAAACAATTCTTGGAAGACCTAAAACCGAAAATGGCGGATCATCTGGATGAATCGCTAACTTTTGTTCGTTTTTCTCTGCAATCGGAGTTACTTCTGATAGAAAATAAATCAGGTTTTCTCTTAATTTTCGATTATCGATTTCAGCATAATTCTCTAAAAGAGATAAAATCTGCTCTGCCGTAAAATGGATTTTACTTCCTGGCAATCCTAATAAGACATTTTTAAACAACAGTGCTTTTTCATCTTCAGACAATTGATTTCCGAACTGCAAAGCTTTTTCTTTTTGAGTCTCTGAATAATCGTTTTCTGAATTTGGTCTTTTTAAAAGAAACACATCAAAATAGGTAAATGCCTCCTGATTGTACAGTAAAGCTCTGCTTCTGTCTTGGTTTATAAAATTATGATTGGTTCTTACCCAATCCAGAATCGGCATAAAATTGTAGGTAATGACTTTAATTCCACATTCAGCCAGATTTTGTAAACTGATTTTATAGTTTTCAATGTATTGCAAATAATTTCCCGAAGCTCGTTTAATTTCTTCATGAACAGGAAGACTTTCAACCACAGTCCATTCCAACCCGTAATTACGAATAATTTCTTGTCTTTCTTTTATTGCTTGAGTCGTCCAGACATCTCCAACCGGAATTTGATGCAATGCGGTTACAATCCCCGTTGCGCCAGCTTGCCGAATATCAATCAGCTTGACGTTATCATTTGGACCGAACCATCGCATCGTTTGCTGCATTTTTATCATACTTCTTTTTTTTATGCCACGAAGGCACAAAGTCGCAAAGTTTTATTTAAAAAATACTTTGAAGACAAAAACTTTGTGACTTTGTGGCATTTTCACAATTAAAACCCAATACTATTCCCGCCATCAACAGGCAACACTGTACCAGTAGTATATTTTGATTCGCTTAAAGCGAAATAATAAACCGCGTCTGCAATGTCTGATGGTTCTCCTAAATATCCCATTGGCGTTCTTCCCAACACTTTATTTTTTCTTTCAGGGTCATTATCAAGTGCTGCTGACGACATTTTGGTTTTGATAAATCCTGGAGCAATACAATTTACGCGAATTCCTGTAGGTGCCAATTCTGTTGCCATCGCACGTGTCATTGACTCAATTGCGCCTTTACTAGCCGAATATGCAATTACTTTTGGAATTCCGTACTGCGATGCCATCGAACTAATATTGATAATGCTTCCGCCTCCGTTTTCTTTCATGTTTTTTACCACTTCTCTACTCACTGCAAAAACGCTTAAAAGATTGGTATGGATAATCGATAAAAAGTCTTCGTCTGACACCTCTGGAATTTCTTTTTTCATATTGATTCCTGCATTATTGATCAAAATATCGATTGGGCTGTTTTTTGTAATACTTTCAATCATCGCAGGAATAGCTTTCAAATCGTTCAAATCGAAAATCACTGGAATAGCATTTTCTCCAATTTCTTTGCAGGCATCTTCTGTTTTTTCTTTTGATCTTCCAATGATGTAGGTTATGATACCGTTATCACATAATTTCTTTGCTGTTGCAAATCCTAAACCTGAATTTCCTCCGGTTACTATTGCTGTCTTTTTGCTCATAATTTTTTTTTAATATATTTTCTGTACGCTGATAAAACGGGTTCACTACCGTGAAATCGCTGATTTACACAGATTTTTATTCTCATTTTCATTAAAAAAACCCGTCCTTTTTCCGTGTCTTCGCGATAGCGAATCCGTATTATCCGTGTTCTAATTTTATCCATTTCCAGGTGCAAAAGGAAATTTTAATGATTCAAAATATTCCAAAGTCTGTGTTGGTTTTTCAACTCCTTCAGGAAGTTCTTTTCCCGAAAACCGCTGAAAATATAGCAAACATGCATCACGCCACCATTGTGCTTCTTTATGTTGAATTTCTAATAACATTTTTACTTCGTTAAAACGTTCGTTGTCAACATACTTTTCTACCTGATTCCAAACATTCTGCATTGTTGTCACCTGATTTACGCCTTCCTGATATTTTAATGCCAAACCATTCCAAAGTGTTTGTCCATTTTTCAGTTTATAATCCCATGAAACATGATGAAACCACAAAAGATCTTTTTCGGGACAAGTTTCTAAATTATCAAAAAGATTTTCGACTTCTGTTGCGTATTGCGAAACAGCATTCGTACCCGATTTTGATCGATCGAAACCAACTCCGTTTTTATCTGCTTTATGATAGTAAGTCGGATTCCATTCTGGTCTTGACAAATTCGAAACCCAAGGTCCTGGACCGTAATGATGCCCAGTATCCATAATATGATGCAAACCAAGCGGTGTCATATAATTAACAACCGCTTCACGCGATTCCATCATGATATTTTTTACAGGTTTAATGAAATTTTCATCGTTTGAAAAAGTACTTCTTAGCCATTCATCAGCAATGGTTTCAGAATCTAAATACGGATTCCAAGCCAGTCTGCCGAAGCCATACCAATTCGCCTGTGCAAAAGGATGTCCTGTCCAGTTTAAATCGTTCCCTATATTGGCAACGCCAGCAATTCCTGTCAATTTATTTGGGTATAAAGTGCCGTCAACAACTTTAGCAACAGTTGAACCTTTTCCTTTTTGATAGGTATCGGACTCTAAAACTTCTTGAAATAATTTTGGCAGAAAAACCAAATGCGTGCTGAAGCCTAAATATTCCTGCGTGATTTGAAACTCCATCATTAAAGGTGTTTTGGGCATTGCTCCAAATAACGGATGAAAAGGTTCTCTCGGCTGAAAATCGATTGCTCCGTTTTTAACCTGAACAATTACATTCTCTTTGAATTTTCCATCATACGGCTGAAATTCGGCGTAAGCTTGTTTCGCACGATCATTTGCATCATGTTCTGAATATACAAAAGCTCTCCACATAATTATTCCGCCAAAAGGAGCAACAGCATCAGCCAACATATTTGCACCATCAACATGGTCTCGTCCGTAATTTTGCGGCCCAGGCTGACCTTCTGAATTGGCTTTTACCAAAAATCCTCCAAAATCTGGAATTCGTTTATAGATTTCAGCTGACTTATTTTTCCACCAATTAATAACCTCAGGATCTTTTGGATCGGCAGTTTTTAAGTTTCCAATTTCGATTGGTGCTGAAAATCTTGCAGTCAAATAGACTTTTATACCGTAAGGTCTAAAAACATTGGCTAAAGCTTCTACTTTTTCTAAATACTGCGGAGTTAAGATTAAAGCGTTTGCATTCACATTGGTCAAAACTGTTCCGTTAATTCCGATTGAGGCATTAGCTCTAGCGTAATCAATATAGCGCTGATCGATAAAATCTGGAAGTTTCTGCCAGTTCCAAAGCGAAAATCCAGCGTAACCTCTTTCAACTGTTCGGTCTAAATTATCCCAATGATTCAGGATTCTGATATTGGTTTTAGGAGAATCGACAATATTTAAATTTTTAACCGATGTATTAGTTTGTAAAATTCTTAAGAAATTAAAAACTCCGTATAAAACCGAAATGTCATTTTTTCCTGTAATAATGATTTGCTTTTTGTTTTTAAAAGAAATGGATTTGATGATAAAACCTTCTTCATTTATTTTATCAAAATCAGATTTCAATTGATTTTTTAGTTCAATATTCAAATTCGATTCTGAACTAACGATAAGATTATTTTCTCCTTTTACATCTGATTTGACTTCAAGAATATTGCCCAACATATCTGAAAATCCTGTTTTAATTTCTTTCTCAGCAATTTTAATAGTTTCGGAATTTCCTAAAACAACAATGCCTCTAAGATTGCTTTTGTATTCTGAAGCCATTATAGAATTGCTAACGGCATTATACTGAAGCCACAATTTATAATCCTTTTGTGCCAAAGCCGAAAAGGAAATCAGAAGAAACAGGAAAAGAAATCGTAGTAAAGCCATGGTTTTAATTTATTCTTTATAATCTCATTTTTACAACATCACTATTTTATATCCAATTAAAAGTATTTGACAAAATTTTAATTTAAAAAATACATTATCTTAAATAAAACAACAAATGCAATCGGTTGCGTAAAAATATAAGATTGTTGTTTAAGAAAAAAATTTTAAGTTGCTTTTTTTCAAAAAATATATTTCTATAACAAATAAAAGCAGGATAATTATAAAAACTATCCTGCTTTAACGGGGTTTAAAACCTTCTCTTTTATCGCTTGTAATAGGCCACAATACTCGCTTTGGCCAAAGTCTGGTTCCAGAGATTAAATCCAACAACAGCTGGATTTGTGTTTTCATCTGTTCCCAGTTTATCTGTTTTTAATGCATAAACTGTAATAATATATTGGTGATAACCGTGACCAACCGGCGGGCATGGGCCTCCAAATCCTTTTATTCCATAATCAGTCACACTTTGGATAGCGCCTTTTGGAACAAGATTTTTAGTTCCAGCATTGGCTACCAATTCATTTACATTTGCCGGAATATCTACTACAACCCAGTGCCAGAATCCGCTTCCTGTAGGTGCATCGGGATCATACATGGTTACGGCAAAACTTTTGGTTCCGTCGGGAGCATTTTTCCATGATAACTCTGGAGACTGATTTTCGCCCGAACATCCAAATCCATTAAATTCCTGAATTTTAGTTGTTTCTCCTCCTAAATCTTTACTGCTTAAGGTAAATGTTTTTTGTGCAAAAATCGATGTTGAAAAAATGGCTGACATTCCCAAAATTAAACTTAACTTTTTCATTTTATCTGTTTTAAAATTTTAAGCAAAGTTAGATTTGGAACAGCTGAATAATTTTAGTCAAAAAGTCAAAAATTGTTGCTAAAAGCTCAAATCGTTTTGTGGTGTTTTGGCGTAACTCCATATTTGGTTTTGTAGGCCTGACTAAAACTGGAAAGGTTTTCATAGCCCGCTTCGAAATAAACCTCAGAAGGGCTTTTTTCCTGACTCAGTAAGTAATGTGCATGTTCGAGTCTTTTGTTCTGAAACCATTTTATAGGCGACTCTGCATAGTATTTTTCGAATTCTCTTTTAAAAGTTGAAACGCTCATGTTGCATAAAAAGGCTAATTCTTTTAGTGTCAATTTGCTTAAATGGCTGTTTTCAATTGTTCTAATAAATTTTTGCGCATTATCATCGCTGTTTATAGTCAACGAATAAATAAAATCAGTTCCATACTGAGCTACTAAATAAAGCATTATTTCTTCAAACTTAACTTCTAGCAGTTTGGTCTGAACAGTTTTTGAAAGTTTGGAAATATCGGTTAAACTGTCTACAAAACGTTTCAGAAAATCATCATAATCAAACGCATAAACTGATTTTGGTTCAATTGCTTCAGATCTTTCAGATTCCATTTTTCTAATGAAATTATGAAGCATTTCATTAGAAAAAAACAAAAGAACACTTTTATAAAGAGACGTTTCAGAAATTCTTTTTTCTGTCATTAAACAATTTCCAGATCTCATTACAATAAATTTCGAAGGCGTTATAGACAATGCTTCATTATCAAAAATAACTTCTTTGGTTCCTTCAATTAAAAAACTGATTATGTTCTGATTTAAAATAATCTGCTGTTTCGAGACATCTTTAGAACTGCTGTAATCGACAACTTGTACGTGTTGTGATTTTTCAAAATTTATTTCGTCAGGAAGTGTAATTGTTTTCATAAAAGCTAGTGATCTATCAAACAAATGATAGGCCTTACCTATTTACAATGTTCTTGTTTTTATTTTTGAGAAGATTCTCTTGCCAATACTTCCGTATTTAAGAATGTAATTTCTTTGGCATCATCATCATTTTTAGATGATTTCAAATTTTTTATTATAATATCAGCCGCTGCTTTTCCCATCTTTTCGGCAGGATGGGTAATAGTAGATAAATTCGGATCTATAATCTGCGAAATCGGGTCATTGTTAAAACCAATTACTTTGAATTCTTCTGGAACTTTAATTCCTCGTTTTTTTGCGGTTTGAACTGCACTTACTGCCAAAATATCTCCAGGTGCAAATAAACCGTCTGGAATTGGATTTAAATCAAATAAAGCATTACTGGCTTTTACTCCATCTTCATAAGTAACAGAATTTAGATTGATAATCAATTCTTCTTCTACTTCTATATTATGGTCTTTTAAGGCCTCTATGTAACCTCTTTTTCTTTCGTTATATAAGTTTCCTAATTCTGAACCAGCCGTTAAATGTGCAATACGAATACATCCTTGTTCAATAAGATGTTTGGTAGCTTTGTAACCAGCTGTATAATTATCAATTACAACTCTAAAAGTATTATAATTTTTCGGAACCCTATCGACAAAAACTAATGGGATATTATTGTTCGAGAACTGATGAAAATGTGTTGTATCTCTGGTTTCCATTGCCAGCGAACAAATTACACCACTCACACGATTGGAATACAAAGATTTAGCCATATTTACTTCTTCTTCATACGAGTCATGCGACTGCATAATGATTACAGTATAATCTGATTTTTGAGCTGTAATTTCGATTCCGCTGATTAGAGAAGACAGAAAGGGCTGTGTAACAGTGGGAATCAAAACACCAATGGTTCTGGTTTTATTTCCACGCAAACCTGCTGCTAAAGTATTGGGAACAAATCCCATTTCTTCAGCGGTTTTTTTCACTTTCTTTATCGTCTTGTCACTTATGGTATGATGATCTTTTAAAGCTCGTGAAATAGTCGACGTAGCCAGATTAAGTCTCTCGGCTATATCGTAGATCGTTACATGTTTATTTTCTTCCATGAAATAAAAAATAAAGATGTAAATATAAACTATTTTCGCTCAAGATGTTCTATTGTAAGATTTAACATAAAATAAAATTTTCCTGTCTATCTCCATTAAAATTGCAGAGTAATCAGGAAAATTTATCCGTGCTATGACTTGTTATTTTTTAACATCGTTCTTTTTGTCTTTTAAAATTTTACCATCTTTGGTAAATTCTAGATCAATTTTGTTTGTTAAATCCACATCAAGATCTTTGTGCCCATAGTCGATGTGCGTTATTTTTTCATTCGGATGATTTTTGGCTACATAAGCTTTAATGTTATCTGGAATAAAATCAGTAGGAATTGGCTTGTCTCCGCCGTCAACTTCACGGTACGAACCGTCTTTCCAAAATTCCACTTCTGTCCCATCTTTGAGTTTTACTTCATAACCTTTTTCTCCATGTTCAGGATCTTTCTGTGCTTTTTCTACCAAAGTATGACTAAAATGTTTCTTTAAAAATTCCTGCGCTGGTTTTGGTAATTCGGTTACTTCAATTTTCTTCTGTGCACTGGCCGAGATTGTTACAATTAACAATGCTATAGCCAAAAATAGCTTCATTTTCATAATTCATTTATTTAAGTATAGTATTACTAATTTACTACTTCAAAAAATGAATTCAAATGGTTTTAAGAAATTTTTAGTTTTTAAAAAAATCACAATAACCTCACTTACAATTACTTTTAATTGTGATTTTCAGAAAAAATATATCACAACTTTGCCTAAAAAATTTATTTTAAGAAATAGCTGTTTGATGCTTTTGTAGTATTTTTACCTTTCGGATTCCACAAAGTCCGATATAATTAACCTTAAGGATACAATACTTTAAAATTTATTCATACCAATTAGAGTTCAAACCAAAACGTATGGCAATCTGGTTAGAAAGGCTTTTTTTATTCCTTCTTGTCTTTTTATCTTTCAGTCTCCATGCACAGATTGAAAATAAAAAGCAGGTCTTTGCCACTAAAAAATCTTCATCACTTCAACCTGACCATAAAATATTGACTCTTTATGACTTGTATAATAAAGGAAACGAGAAAAAGGCATACCAAAACGCACATTTGCTATTAAAATCAAAAGCAGACAACCAATCTCTTGCAAGCACAAATCTTCTTCTTTCGTATTATTTTAACAAGAGAGCCATAATTGATTCTTCCATTTACTACACAAATCAGGCTTTTAAATATAATACCGCAACCAATGATTCTTTAAAAAACCGTCTTTTCGCTTTGGGTTATAATTTACTAGCGATTAATTACAATAAGCGAGGTTTGTTTAATGAAAGTAAAAAATGGCACCTTAAAGGAATAGAAGCTTCTCAAAAATACGATGAAAAAAATCTTTTCTATACTCATACACACGGCTTAGCACAGACTTATACAGAACTAAGAGATTATCAAAATGCTTTAAAATTATTTAAAGAATGCTTGGAATATAAAGAAGATACCGAAATAATTCTGGGAAGCTACATCAATATTGCGGACATTTATTCGAGACTGAAAGATTATGATAATGCCAATATTTATTATAAAAAAGGAAAAGCGATCTGTGATAAAAACAATAATTTTCAAGGAAAAGTCATCGTCTTACTTGGTTTAGGTGAAAATTATCAACACGAAAACAAATATCAAGAAGCATTAAAAATGTTTCAAGAAGCGCTTGTTATTGCTGACGAAAACGAACTAAACCAATTGTCTATTATTTCAAGAAGTACCATTGGAAACTGTTACATCTCTCAGAAAAAATACAATGATGCAAAACTGATTTTTACCGAGGCACTCCAAAAATCTATACATTTTGGACTGCTTCAAACTCAAATAGAGATCTATGATGAATTGAGAAAAATTTCCATCAAACAAGAAGATTTTAAAAATGCTTATTTGTTTTATGAAAAATCAATTCACCTAAAAGATTCTATATCAAAACTGGAAAGGATAAAAGAAATTAATGAACTTGAAATTAAATACCAAACTACCCAAAAACAAAAAGAAATTGAATCTTTGAGATTTGAAAATGAAGTTAAAAAACTAGCCTTGGCTAGTCAAGAAGATGCGATCAAAAATATAATTCTAAAAGAAGAAATCTTTAAGAAAAACAATGAAAATACGCTACTTGCTTACCAAAATTCATCCAACAAAAAAAGAAACGAAATAGCGCTCCTAAAAAAAAATCAACAATTAAAAAATTTAGAAATTAATCAACAAAAAAAAATCAAACTACTTATAATTAGTGCTTTTCTTATTTTATTGATTCCAATTATTGCACTGCTATTCCAGTTTTACAAACGATTCAAAGTGCAACATTTACTAAATATTAAGCAATCGGAAATTAGTTCTCAGAAAATAAACAGCATTTTAAAAGAACAAGAATTGGATCTAATCAAAGCATCAATCAGGGGGCAGGATAAAGAAAGACAACGTATCTCTCAAGAACTTCATGATAGTATTGGAGGCAATTTAGCTGCAATTAAACTGCAAATAAACAATTTAAACTCTTCTAACTTTTCGAATATACAGCAAATAAGCCATCAATTGGACGACACCTATCAGCAGGTTCGAAATTTATCGCACACTTTACTGCCTAAGAAATTTAGTCAAAATAAATTTCTAGAAGTTTTAGAATCCTATTTGAATAATATCGGTGAGGCAAGCAAAATCAAGATTTCTTTTATTTCATATCCGAAGGAAGAAATTAATAAATTGGATGAAAATATTCAAGTTGAAATTTTTAAAATCATACAGGAGCTCTTAACTAATACAATTAAACATGCCCAAGCTACTGAAATTGAAGTTCAATTGAATTGTGTCGAAGATATGTTCAATCTTTTATTTGAAGATAATGGAATAGGTTTTGAAGCCAAAAATACTCCAAAAGGAATTGGCCTAATTAATCTTGAAAATCGAATTAATAAACTAAACAGTTCATTTATAATCGATTCAAAATTAAAACGAGGTACTATCATTAACATAGAAATCCCAATTTTCCCGTCAAAACCAAATGCTTTAATAAAAAAGTATTGATTTAAAGAATCAATTTCACGAATTAAAAAGCAAATAAAATATTTATTATATGACTAAAATTAAGCTACTTATTGTTGATGATCACACCATGTTCCTGCAAGGAATGATATCCTTATTAGAACAGGAACCAAATATCAATATTGTCGATAAAGCCATAAATGGAATTGAGGCTTTGGAGATCATTAAAAAAAGTACAATTGATTTAATTATTCTCGATATAAGTATGCCTGCAATGGATGGAATCGAATTGAGTAAAATTCTTAAAAAACAGCATCCACATATCAAAATTCTCATTGTTAGCACACACAGCAATGCAATGATTGTCTCTAGATTAATTAGAATTGGCGTAAATGGCTATTTATTAAAAAATGCCGAAAAAGAAGAATTACTTAAAGCTATTAGCACAATTGCTTCAGGTGAAAATTATTTTGCAGAAGAATTGGAGGAAAAATATTTTACCAATAGTTCAAGAATTGAAAAACAGTCTTCTCATGTAACAGAATTAAGTTCTAGAGAAAAAGAAATTTTAGTCTTAATAGCTCAAGAATACAATACAGCCGAAATCGCAGAAAAGACTTTTATTAGTTTAAATACTGTAAATACGCATCGCCGTAATTTATTATCAAAATTAAATGCAAAAAACACAGCGGGTTTGGTAAAATATGCTGTAGAGAATGGTTTTGTAGATTAATTTTAGTTCAATACTCAAATTATATTACTAAGCCCGAATAATATAGTAAAGCTCCCCAATGCTATACTAGCTATTCGAGCAAGTAATAAAAATCTGATTTTAATCAAATTAAAATTGCATGCTTATATCAAATTTAATTCTCCAAAAATAGTTTGATACACCTCGTTTACATTGCAACTTTAACACAAAGCTACTACTTAACTTCATTTTTCACATCACTATAAATAGTGATTTTTCATTCAAAATTTATTTTTTTCATGTTCAAAAATTCCAAAAAATCGGAACATCCAAAAATCAAAAATCCCTGCCGAGGGATCGGGAGGGATTCTTAAAGAAAAGGCGGCGGCTCCCGATAAGCATGGGAGTCCCGCACAGTTTGCATATTTTCCAAAAAACAGAAAACCCCATCCGATTTGGATAGGGTTTTCAAAAGAAAGGCGACGACATACTCTCCCACATAACTGCAGTACCATCTGCGCAGGCGGGCTTAACTTCTCTGTTCGGAATGGGAAGAGGTGAGCCCCGCCGCAATAACCACCTTAAGAAGTTACAATTGCTTTGGGCAATCTTTTCAATTAATAATCGCCAATTTGCAATTAATAATTAAAATAATATCTTAACATACTGAGATAAAGAAACAAATATGGTTTTTTAGAAAGTTCTCTCCCCGCCGAGGCGGGGAAAAGTTTGTGCATAAGCTTACGGATTATTAGTACTACTCGACTATGACATTACTGCCTTTACATCTGTAGCCTATCAACGTGGTCATCTTCC